>JANMRZ010000163.1:0-125035 GCA_031388805.1 Chryseolinea sp. | reverse complement strand
CGTCTTGTGCTCTGTGCACTCGAGTATCACTTGAATTCTGTTACCTCTCTTTGCCATTGTGTTGACTATTAAATGTTATTTGGTAATTGTCAATCGCTTTTGGAAGAAACCATTAACGATAACTATTAACCTGATTTTGATTACAATACTAAGTGACCGTTAGCCTTTGCGTCTTTCAATACAGCTGAAATACCATACTTGCTGATGGTCTTAATCGCCTTAGTGGTAAGCTTCAAAGTGATCCATTTATCCTCTTCAGGGATAAAAAAACGCTTCTTCTGAAGATTCGGAAAGAACTTTCTCTTCGTCTTGTTGTTCGCGTGCGAAACCTTATTACCTACCTGAGGTCTTTTTCCTGTTATTTGACAAACTCGTGCCATAGCTGCTCTATTATTTAAACCCCCTTTGAAAAGGGATTGCAAATATCGTCAAAACGACTTCAATATTCCAAAGGCACTTGAAAATATTCCGAAACCCTCCGTTAAAAAAGCCTTGAAATAAGCGATTGAGGCGTTATGCCATTAAAATTATCTATAATAAAATCGGTTTTACTAAGCTCCTCGCGGCTGTGTGTGGTGGTTACACCTACAACTTTGCAGCCCGCAGCCTTTCCTGCCTCAATTCCTGATAGGGAATCTTCAAAGACAATACAGTTGGCAGGCTCAAAACCGAGAGCTTGCGCTGATTTCAAGTAGATCTCAGGATCCGGCTTGCCCTTGCTCACGAATGATTCGTCCAAAATAGTGTCAAAAAATCCTTCCATATCAGCGTACTGAAGGGTGAAATCAACATTTTCCCGTGGTGCAGAAGTAGCAATGGCTCTTGGGATTTTACGCTCTTTTAATTTGGACAGAAAAGGAATTAACCCTTCTAACGGATGAACATCCTCCTTATATAATTCCCGAAAAAGAGCTTCTTTCTCATCAGCATATTGAAGAAGAAGGTTTTTGTCGATATCGCCAAAAAGGTTTCTGAGCCAGTCTTTATTGGTGCGGCCATATATTTTTTCACGAAGCTGGACTTCATTCAAATCATGCCCGTGCTGCTTGCAAAATTGTTGAAGGGCAATTTTATGAAAAGGGTTGCTGTCTATCAGCACACCATCCATGTCGAAGATAAAGGCGTAATCCATTTTAAAGTGTTGGAGTGTTTAGGTGTTTATGTTTTTAAGTTGCCACAATTCTTGATTTTGGTGGAATAACTTAAGTTGATTGGACATGCCATTTAAAATAATATTCGTGCATTCGTGGCAATATTAAAACCGAAGGCAATCAGGTCAAAATCAATTTGAGTAACACCAATTAGTAAATGATAATTCTCTTGGCCACAAAGGTATTGTTAACAGAGAATCGAACGACATACATGCCTGGAGATAAATGAGAAACATTGAACGGAAAAACTTCACCCCCATCAATCCGGATGGGTTCACTTATTTTTTGACCGAGAGAGGAATAGACTTGCATTAGTATAGCCCTATCGGAAATGATGGTTACCGTACCTGCTTGTCGCGAAACTGGATTGGGATAAATTTGAATTTCAGGGTTCTCTGGTAACGCCACAGCTTCATCATTTCGCAATAAACGAATGCCGCCTAAAATTGTACCAGCTACAATAACGGGTCGGGTCGAATTGAAAAGATTAATAGCCGTTGGCCAAATTCTTCCTCCAAGATTTTGAGATTGGTAAAAAGATGTAATGGGATTAAAAATAATTTCAGTTTCAGCATTGCTCAAATCAGAAGCTTGTCGAAAATCGGGGACAATCGTGAGCTGTCCATATTGATCGCCCAACATTAAATCACTTTTGCCATCACCATTAAGATCGCTAATGGAAGATGATAAATTTTGGCGAAGTACACTTGATCCAAGGTTAAGGTATGATCCATTCTCCAATGAATAATTCAGAGAACCTGCTGGTCCGTTATTTTTCCAATACTGCAGTGCTCCGTTAGTTTTACCCACGAGCAAATCCGTAAGACCATCAAGATTAATATCGGCAACCAGAACATTCTCACTTATATTAAGATCAAAATCAACGAACTCCGCTGTTTGATTTGAGAAGTCGAGTATTGAGTTGCTTTTGTTTGGCAGGTAATAAAGATTTGTTCTTCCGGTGTTTAATGATGTGGCTGTGAAGACAAGATCAGTTTTGCTATCGCTATTCATATCAGCAAAATGAATTTTGAGGTTGATTAAAAATGCTTCAGAGAATCGAAGGTAATCGTCATCTATCAATGTAAATTCAGGAATTGTTGCTGTGCCCGAATTCTGATAAAGACTAATCGTTGCAATGGTATTATCAGATACATATTGACTAATAAACATATCGTAATCACCATCACCATCATAATCGGCAAAAGCAGGTATGGCATTGTCTCCAATATCAATCATTCGATCCTGGAGAAAATTTTTCTGAGTTAATGTAAAGGCGGGACTCGATGTTGAGCCATTGTTTTTGTAAAACCAATTTGATTGTTTAAGATCCGAATCAAAGAATACTCTCGAAAAAATATTAGGAGTTGATATTAAATCTTTCTTTCCATCGAAATCAACATCTTCAAAAAAAGCGCCAGGAAAAATCACGAAGTCAACAGGATTTGCAGAGGGATAGATAACGGAAGAATTGATTATGGGATTCGTACTATTACCTTCATTTTTCAATTGATAAAGATTGGTACAATCGGCTTCCGAGAATAATATGTCGATATCTGCATCTCCATCCGTATCCATAATCAACAGACTTTTTCCGCCGGCATGTTTAGTGCGACCCCCTGTTGAAGGAGGGCAGTCTGCATTGTTGAATGCAAATTCCCCGCATTCACATTCTGTAAAACCTCCCCAGATTTGCGTTTGGCGTTCGAAGTCAAGTGAATCGCAAGTGCCATAACGTTCATTGCTGAAATTTTGATGAAACTCCATGGTGCCTTTTCCCTGGTAGCGCATGTTAAAAATATCGAGATCTCCATCGCCATCGGCATCTACAATGGAAGGTAAGTCGTCATACTGAAGTTGAAGATTTATTTTTCCAGAGAACCCGAGCGTAAGCAATGCTTCACTTTTAGGATTACTGGATCCGACAAAAAACAAGAATTGTTTCCACGAAATATTTTCGCCCGATGCTGTGGTGTTGGTGTATACCTTCATTCCAAAAATATCCCCGGTGAAAATATCCTTCTTGCCATCACAATTGAAATCACGCAGTAACAACCAGTTTGTAATTTCAGAAGGAAAGAATTTTTCATATTCCGGCGCATAACGGTATTGATTATTTTCATTTACGAAAGTGATGACTTTATTTGCCATCCGATCAAAAATGTCGAGATCATCTTTATCATCACCATTCAGATCGATTGAATTGTATTGAGCGGCATTCAATCCCCCAGCCCACGCCATGTCCAATGAATTTCCCTGGAGGTCTTTAACCGGAACGGTCTGATCAAGTACATAGGTATACTGCGCATGAAGTGCCATGGGGAAAAGCAAAGTCAGCAGCAGTACGATCCTACGCATTCGAAATTATTTTCTTTTCTACTTAACGTTAACTCAGGCATGCCTGTTATCTTGGCAAGATACTTAAATATATGATTTGCCATTTGGAGTATATGATTTGAAACAAGTCTTAAATTGCCATCCTGATTTTGTAAAATGGAAATAGAAAAATTATATCAGTATTACCTTTCATCTGGAAAAATCTCCACCGATACCCGCAAGATTGAGCCTGGCTCATTGTTCTTTGCTTTGAAGGGTGACAACTTTAACGCCAATGAGTTTGCACAGGAAGCCCTGAAAAAAGGAGCAATGTTTTCGATTGTGGATGAAGAACGTTTTGCTGTTGGTGACAAATGTATTTTAGTTGACGATGTGTTATCTACTTTGCAAAAGTTGGCACGTCATCATCGCGATCAATTTACTATTCCTTTTATCGGTTTAACCGGATCGAATGGCAAAACCACGAGCAAAGAATTGCTACATGCGGTGTTAAGTAAAAAGTTTAAGACACTTGCCACCAAGGGAAATCTGAATAATCATATTGGAGTACCGCTTACAATTTTGTCGATTGATAGAACAATTGAAGTAGCGGTGATTGAAATGGGGGCGAATCATCTTAGTGAGATTGCCCTTTTATGCTCGATTGCCAATCCCACACATGGATTTATTACCAACATTGGCAAAGCGCATATTGGTACGTTTGGTGGCTTCGAAAATATTGTTCGGGGAAAATCAGAATTATATCAACACCTCCTTACGAATAATGGAGTCGTCTTCATCAATTCACAAAACGAGGTTCTTTCTAATATGGCCAAGCGGTTTAAGAATCCGCTTTATTATCCTGCTGCTGGCGATTATTATCATTGTGAATTAATTGGTGCTGATCCATTTGTGAAAATAAAGGCAGAGAATGATGCCACCATAGAAACTCAGATCATTGGTGGTTATAATTTTGAGAACATGGCAGCGGCATTATGTATTGGAAAATATTTTGGAGTAGATGCTGCAGAAGCTAATGCTGCGATTGCGGAGTATTCACCAGGCAACATGCGATCCCAGGTAATGAAGAAGGGTAGTAACACCATTATCCTTGATGCTTATAATGCCAATCCAAGTTCCATGCAGGCCGCCATAGAGAATTTAGCGGGCATGAATGCAACTCATAAGGTCGCTATCGTTGGTGATATGTTTGAGTTGGAGGGTGAAGCCGAAAAAGAACATCGAAATCTTGGTCGGTTGTTAAAGGAGAAAAAGATTGATCGTGTTTACCTCTGTGGTAAATTAGTTGCCTCAGCTAAAACGGAACTACCCGAAGCCATGCATTTTGAAAGCAAGGCATTGTTAATTGAGGAATTGAAGAAGAAACCGATCAGTAATTCAACTATTTTAGTGAAGGCTTCTCGCGGCATCGGATTGGAAACAATACTGGATTATTTAGAATAAAATATAATGAACCATCATGAACTTTTAACTCATTCTCAAATTTTTAAAAGACATTGGTAAGAACAACGACCGCGACTGGTTTGAAAAAAATAAATCAAAATACCTTGCCGCCAAAGATAGCTTCGATGAATTCGTTGCTCCGTTGTTAGAAGAACTCATCAAGTTTGATAGCTCGTTATTAGGTCTCAATCCAAAAAAATTAACGTTTCGTATTTATCGCGATGTGCGGTTTAGTAAAGACAAACGTCCGTATAAAACAAATTTTGGTGCTTCGTTTTCTCCAGCCGGAAAAGGAATGGGCAAGCCGGGTTATTATTTACATATCGAACCCGGAAATAAAAGTTTTGTAGCGGGTGGACTCTTTATGCCTGAGCCTGAAAATCTTGTAAAGGTTCGACAAGAAATTGATTACAATGGCGATAAGCTTGCAAAGATTGTGAACGATAAGAAGTTTAAGAAAAGCTTTCCTGGTTTTTGGGATGAAGATAAATTGAAACGAGCACCAAAAGGTTTTGAAGAGGATAGTAAATATATTGAGTGGCTTAAGTTAAAAAGTTTTATAATGACACGCCCACTTTCTGATGTTGAAGTGAAGGATAAAAAATTCATGAAGATCATAACGGACTCCTATAAAACGTTGAAGCCGTTAAATGATTTTCTGACGGAGGCACTTCACTAACCTACCCATGCTATTAATTCTTGTCTTGATCAACACGATTATTTTTGTTGCCTTAAGTGGCATTCATTTTTATTGGTTAGCAGGAGGTAAGTGGGGACTTGCGTTATCACTACCATCTGATCCTTCAACACAGGATTTTCTTTTTAAACCATCGATTATGGCAACACTTGTTGTGGCGTTTGGTTTGGTGGTATTTGCAATAACTACATTGGGCAATACAATCGCTTTACCATTCGGAATTGATCGACAGTATTTTCAGTATGGCGATATGTTTATTAGTATCATCTTTCTGATGCGGGCGGTGGGTGATTTTAAGTATGTAGGATTCTTCAAACGCATTCACGAAACACCATTCGCTGGGATGGACTCTAAATATTATTCGCCACTTTGTTTATTGATTTCTACAATTGGTTTCTTGATCTTCTTTTTTGCGTCTCGTACATCGTAGTTTATACCGCGTACTTTCAAAGACTTTTCCACAAATACAAAGTCGCATACGCTTCCCATCCTTTGTATCGCTTGAAGATTTTTTTTACCCGATCAATACTTGGTTTGGATTTTAATCCCATTTGATTTTTGATGGCATTGTGAACGCCTACATCTTCCAATGGAAATGCATCCGGATAACGAAATGTTTTCATTAAGGCATAGTTGGCAGTCCAATTGCCAACGCCTTTTATTTTCATCAGCTTTTCTTTTGCATCAACTAACGATAAACCTTTTAATTTTTCTTTCGAAACTTCACCATCCATAAATGCTTTCGCGATGAGTACGACATATTTGCTTTTTTGTCGCGAGAACTGAAGAGGTAATAAGTCATCATCAGTAAGGCGTGCAACAACTTCTGGTTTGGGGAATACATAATACTTTTGATTTTTGTATTCCTGACTTTCTCCGAACTGTTCAACAAATCTTTGTTTGAGTGTATAGGCAAATGCCAGATTGATTTGTTGTCCTAATACAGCCCACACTAACGACTCAAATAAATCAGGTTGGCCAACAATGCGATAGCCGTGATACGTTTTAATTAAAGGAGCAAGCAATTCATCTTTTTTAGCCATGGCATAAAACGGCTTCAGGTTTGTATCAAGATCAAACCATTCTCTGATGTATTCCAGTACACCGGCTTTCAATGAAGCACTTGGTTTCGTGTTTAAGAATTTGATCAGTAGATTTTTTTCGTGTTGATGAATAGAGAGGAGTACTTCTGTATTATCAATGCGAAGTGCTTTGTAAACTTTATCTCCATCTAAGGTATGCAACAGTTCGCGAGGAGATCGCTTTAAGAAAGTAAGGGCCAGATCGAAACTAAATTCATCTGGTATGGGCAAACGAACTAAGCTCATTTATATTGACACAAACTATTGTCTGCTTTTTTATAATATGATTTGTAATTCAATGCCTTCGCATCCATGCATCCTTTCAAGTTCAGCAATTCTATTTTTCGAAATTGAATGGGATGACTTTCGGCTTGTAGTGCGATGTATCCTTCACTTAGTCGCGTTCCTTGCTTTTGCATCCATTGAATTGAATCAGCAACATCTTGCTTTGTCCAGTTCATAAATCGATTGGTCAAATTTCGATCTACAGTAGGATGTTCATACGTTAACACAGTATCGCCTTCAATGACATGGTGGATAATGGAGTCTCCCATTACAATGACCTCAGCGTTAACCCATAATTCATCATCATAATATTTAGAATCAGAGTCAAGACAGTGTACGTCTACTAATTTTCCATTTTGCTCAAACTCGGTTCCGGGTGTACATAAATTTCCGGTATGACTTTGTCTGGCTGAATCAGAGGCCAGAAATTGCATTTCAAGTGAGACCGGAAATGATTGGTGAAACACAAGCGACTTTGCAGATTGTGAATGCACCATAATGCCGCTGTTCAATCGTGCATAGTCTGGACCACCTTTCAACTGCTCGCCATAGAACCGATATTGAAGACGTACTCTATAATACGAGTAAGGTTGATGATAATACAAGTGACCGAACTCATTGGTGAACGTGTCGTAATCATTGTACGAAACGTGCAGTATACTATCGTTCACTTGAAAGGTGTTCTTGAAATTATCGTTCACGGAATATCCGGCAATTTTAATGTCCCATCCACTTAAATCTTTTTGATTGAACAAGGATATCCAATCTTCGGTATCAACAGCCAATTCTTTTGGAGTTGAACACGATATGGTTAACACGAGAAAGACATAAGCCAGAATACTAGACGGTTTCATAGATATTTTTTTTTAATGACGTGAAGGTAATACACGATGATCATATATTCTCACCCAAATGAGCAATTAGCAAGTTTCAGGTTGAGTTCGTACCAATCTGTTATCACTTTTGATAAAGAAATTAAGTACGCTATGGACAACTTAAAATGGAATGATAAATATGACGCCCTGAATGAAAAGGGTTATGCCATTGTCCCTGGTTTAATATCAAAGGATGACTGTGATAATCTTGCTGGAATGTATGGTGATAGTTCCAGATACCGCAGCATTATTAACATGCAACGCTATCGGTTTGGTAAAGGAGAATACAAATACTTCAATTATCCTTTGCCTTCTATAATTCAATCTACTAGAGAAAACATGTATGAAGGATTGGCGCCACTTGCAAATGATTGGATGCAAAAACTTTCCATTGATAATCAGTATCCAACCCATCATTCTGATTTCATTGCCCAGTGTCATAGTAAAAATCAAAAAAGACCAACACCACTCATTCTTCAGTATGGATCCGGGGGTTTCAATACCTTGCATCAGGATTTGTATGGAGAAGTATATTTTCCTTTTCAAGTTGTGATTGTGCTGACGCAAGATGGCCGTGACCATACTGGTGGTGAACTAGTACTAACAGAGCAAGTGCCAAGAGCGCAATCAAAAGCAGAGGTAGTTCGTCCGAAACAATGCGATGGCATTATTATCACCACCAACTTCAGGCCAGTGAAAGGTACGCGCGGGTATTATCGAAGCAATATGAGACATGGCGTAAGCGAAGTAAAATCAGGAAAGCGATATGCTTTGGGGATAATTTTTCATGATGCAAGTTGATTTGATAATTCGATGATGAGTTGATTTGATGATTTGAAAATGATACGACATGATAATCTATCGCAGTATAAGGTATTCAAACTTTTAAGAACAGGAGTAATAGCGTTTGCCGGAAATAGAAAATTAAAAATCTATGGCCAGTTGAATTGTATTTCAGGAAAGCGAATGAGGAAAGAAAATAGAGTATTCTTCAATAATGAGGCAGAAGCAATTACCTGTGGTTTTCGTCCTTGCGGATATTGCATGCGCGAACAGTACAAAGAGTGGAAGAGACGTTCTACTTTTTAGTTGGCATTGCACTCTTCAATTCTTCTGCAACAATTAGTACGAAGTCTTTGCCCTTTATATAGTTCTTGCCCAATTCGGCATCGTACTTATCTGTGATACCAAGAGAAGGAATTTCTTCTACTTTCTTTCCTTTTTTTAGAGCAATTGATATTTGATCACGGATATCAACTAACTGATCACGGAATTTTTTTATATCTGCTTTGGTGGATAGTTCTCCATGCCCGGGAATGATTTTCGAATGATCATCCATCAATAAGAGTACTTTATCAAGTGTCGAGATGTACCCTGCAAAAGAACCTCCGCTCGATTGGTCGATAAATGGAAAACGATAACGCACGAAAGCATCACCCGTATGAAACACATTGGCATTCTTAAATCTCACAATCACATCACCATCGGTATGGCCGCGATCAAAATGGATTAGTTCAATATCTTCATCATTCAGATGAAAATTCATTCTGTCCGAAAAAGTTATTATTGGTAATGCATCCTTCTCACGAGGAGGAGTGGTGCGGTTCATTTGTGGGGTGACTTGCCCTTGTTTCATTCTTTCGCGAACGAGATCATGTGCTACAATTGTAGAACCCATTCTTTTAAAATTCTCGTTGCCACCAGAGTGATCTCCATGCAAATGAGTATTGATTACAAAGCGAATATCACCTGGATCAAGTGTTTTGATAGCACCGTTAATTTTGTTGGATAGCGGAGCAAACTGGTTATCAATCATCAACGTTCCTTCTTTACCAGTCATGATTCCAATGTTACCACCCGATCCCATGAGCATGTAAATATTTTCGGTAACCTTTATCGGTCTAATTCTTACTGTGTCGAAATTTTGTTGAGCCAATGTATTGATGCAGGCAAGTATCAAACAAACCACAATAGCATTCTTCATAACAATTGATTTTGTATAAATATAAACAGGAAGCTTAAATGGTAGTAAGAGACTGGCTGAAAAACGCTGAGTAATCTTGAACTGTATCACCCCTCAGCATATACTGACAGTATAGCTATCATACAGCTATCATAGAGCTTACATGGAGGATAAGCCATGACAAGCCAGAAGAGTGATTATCTGACAAAGTTTCCGATAGAAAAATTCAAAAACAGATCGTAAAAAATTACTGCACAAACTGGTTGCCATGTGCCACCCTATTTCCGAATTTTCTTTCGAGGTGCTACCGGAAGCCTGGTTAAAGAGATTCCAAAAGTAAAATTAATAGGCGTATGACTAATATAAATTTGAAAGCCTTCATAAGGCTAGTTATGAAAATTGCAAAGTCAGCAAGAAGCGGGTTGAAAAAGCTTCAATGAACCTTCAATTTTGATTCAACAAAATGCATAGCTTTATGACAGTGGCAACAGAAGAAATTAACATTAACTATCAGCGTATCGAAGAAGCCATTCAATACCTGGAGAAAAATTTTCAACGTCAGCCTGAATTGGATGAGGTAGCGGAAAATGTGCATCTTAGTCCATTTCACTTTCAGCGGATTTTTACGGAGTGGGCCGGCATCAGTCCGAAAAGATTTTTACAATATCTTACGGTCGATTTTTTGAAAGATAAATTGCAGCAGTCTAAAAATTTAGTGGAAGCAGCAGAGTCTGCAGGACTGTCAAGTCAGTCAAGAGTATATGATCTCTTCACAACACTTGAAGCCGTCACACCCCAGGAGTATAAACTTAAAGGTTCAGGCATTCGCATTGAATATGGTTTTCACGAAACGGTATTTGGCCTTTGTCTGATAGGAGTTACAGAGCGTGGCATCTGTTGGCTGTCTTTTTTTTCAGCAGATGAAGATCCAAAAATGGAGTTAGATCAAATGAAAGAACACTGGCACAACTCTGTTTTTCATCTGGATCAGGAATTGACTTCTGTTTTTACTCAACAAATTTTTGCTCCAGATCATGTAGCATCAAAAAAGAAACTTCATCTATTTGTAAAGGGCACTAACTTTCAGATTAAAGTGTGGGAAGCTTTACTTAAAATCCCAATGGGTGATGTTACAACCTATCAAGGTATTGCTGAGCATATTCAAAATCCGAAGGCAATGCAGGCCGTTGGCTCTGCAGTGGGATCAAATCATATTGCGTATTTGATTCCGTGCCATCGTGTAATTCGTAAGGATGGAATTTTAGGTGAGTATCGTTGGAGCTCGATTCGAAAGAAAAGTATTATTGGTTGGGAAATGGCTAAGGCTGATAAATAAAAAAAGACCTCAGCTTTTAAGGCTGAGGTCTTTTTTATTGATGTTAGTGAGAGATTAATATCCCCACTTCTTCATAATTTCATAATCTTCTTTCATGCACGCAATTGGTGTTTTGCCTTGATAGGATTCTTGTTCAATGATGAAATCAGTAGTGCCTCCTGATTTGCGACATAGATCAATCACTTCGCGAACGCTAACAATACCAGCACCCAAAATTGTGCTTTCATATTTTTCATGACCGCCAGTGACTGCTATTTCATCCTTCACATGGAGTGATTCAAACCTGCCCGGATATTGACGCACAATATCAATTGCTTTCGCTCCACCATTATATAAATTACCAGTATCCAATTGCTGCATCACTAAAGATGGATCGGTATTTTTCAGCATGATATCATAAACGGTTATGTTGTTCAACTTTTGACTGAATTCAAAATCGTGATTGTGATATCCGAATTTCATTCCTGATTTCTTACATAGTTCACCACTCTTGTTAAAGATTTCCATTTGCTTTAACAGATCGTCATAGGTTGTGCGGAGAGTAGCGTCTAACCACGGACTGATTACAAATTTTTGCCCCATCACAGCCGCATCTTCAATTGTATATTTCCAGGCATCTGTAAAATCTTTTTTTGTTCCATCCCAATGCTGCTTCCCTAACACGGTATGTCCGCTGGGCATGCTCATTCCTAGATCGGTTAATATCTTTTTAAACTCCAATGCTTGATAACCATAAAACTTGCGATCAACGTAATTGGCGTGTTCAACATTTTTATATCCAATGGCCGCGAGTTGCTTAAGAGTTCCCAATGGATCTGCTTTCATTTCTTCGCGAACGCAATACAATTGTAAGCCTAAAAGTTCCGTTGGTTTTGCAATTGTAGCAAATGCACTCTTTGAAAGGAGTGAAGCACCGGCAACAGCCAATGCGCCTGTCATTAAAAAGTTTCGTCTTGAAGTTGTCATGGCGGTTAAAATTTTAATCCTGGGTTTAAGATATGATTTCAATATACAGATATCCCTGCTTTTGAAGTTTAGAATTTATGTCAACGGTGATGTGCTATAAGCACACTATTTGGTTTTGATTTCAACTCTGCCTGATTTTGTAGCGATCTTTCTGTCATACATCAAGGTCATGTTGACCGAAACAAGTGGATTTATCCCGAATTCAGTGCCATAATTTCTGAAAAGAGTGATTAAATTATGGTGGTTGAGTATTTGATAAACAAGCCGCGGAGGATCGTTACATTATGAACTTTGAAAAATTTACAATAAAATCTCAGGAGGCTTTACAGAAGTCGGCTGAGATTGCATCTGGTTTACAGCAACAAGCTATCGAACCAGGGCATTTACTAAAGGCTATTTTCGAAACGGATGAAAACGTATCGAATTACCTTGTTAAAAAGCTTGGTGTAAATGCTACTATTTTAGAAACCAAGTTGGAGGAAATTGTCAATGGCTATCCAAAAGTTTCAGGGCAGCAAGCGTATTTGTCATCTGTAACAAATACCATTCTTCAAAACGCAGAGAAAGAACTAAGCGAATTTAAAGATCAATACATTGCTGTGGAACATTTGTTGTTGGCGATACTCAATTCAAAAGACAAGGTAGCCTCCATCATGAAAGATTCAGGCTTTGAGAGAAAATCGTTAATCAAAGCAATAAAAGAATTACGAGGTGGATCAAGCGTAACCGATCAAAATGCAGAGTCAAAATATAAATCGCTTGAGCGATATAGTAAAAATCTAAATGATCTTGCAAAGAAAGGAAAGATCGATCCGGTTATTGGCCGTGATGAAGAGATCAGACGCGTGCTTCAGATTCTTTCACGCAGAACAAAGAACAATCCGATTCTTCTCGGTGAACCCGGTGTAGGTAAGACGGCTATTGTTGAAGGTCTCGCACAACGCATAGTAAATGGAGATGTGCCAGAAAACCTAAAATCAAAATTGCTTATATCACTTGACATGGGTTTGTTGGTGGCGGGTGCAAAATATAAAGGTGAGTTTGAAGAACGTTTGAAATCGGTTATCAAAGAAGTGACCGATTCGAATGGTGAGATTATTCTCTTCATTGATGAGATCCATACCTTGATTGGTGCCGGTGGTGGTGAAGGAGCGATGGATGCTGCGAACTTATTGAAGCCTGCGTTGGCTCGTGGCGAACTTCATGCGATTGGTGCAACAACACTAAAAGAATATCAAAAACATATTGAGAAGGATAAAGCATTGGAGCGTAGGTTCCAGGCAGTAATGGTAGATGAACCTACCGTTGAAGATTCGATTTCAATCTTGCGTGGTATAAAAGATAAGTATGAACTCCACCATGGTGTTCGCATTAAAGATGATGCTGTAATATCAGCGGTAGAATTATCAAGCCGTTACATCAGCGATCGTTTTCTCCCAGACAAGGCTATCGATTTAATGGATGAAGCCGCAGCGAAACTTCGTCTTGAAATGGATTCGTTGCCAGAAGAGCTTGATGAACTCAACCGCAAAATCATGCAGTTGGAAATTGAACGTGAAGCTATCCGCAGAGAAAAGAATAAAGACAAAGAAGCGGTGCTCAGTAAAGAAATTGCTGAACTCGCAGAGCAGCGCAATTCGCTTAAAGCTCAATGGGAAGGTGAGAAGGAAGTGGTGAACAGCATTAGAAAAGAGAAAGAGAATATTGATAAATTAAAATTCGAAGCCGAGCAAGCTGAGAAAGCTGGCGACTATGGAAAGGTAGCTGAGATTCGCTATGGAAAAGTAACAGAGGCGGAGAAGAAGCTTAATGAAGCTCAACTGAAGATGAAGGAAATGCACAGTGAGAAATCACTGATGAAGGAAGAGGTAGATAGCGAAGACATTGCTGAAGTGGTAGCGAAGTGGACGGGTATACCGGTTTCAAAAATGTTGCAAAGTGATCGTGAAAAATTACTTCACCTGGAAGTTGAATTAGGTAAGCGTGTCGCAGGACAAGAAGAAGCCATTCAGGCATTGAGTGATGCTGTGCGCAGGAGTCGTGCAGGATTGCAAGATCCCAAACGTCCTATTGGTTCGTTTATCTTTATGGGAACAACTGGAGTAGGTAAAACGGAATTATCGAAAGCACTTGCTGAATATCTTTTCAATGATGATGGTGCTATGGTGCGCATCGATATGAGTGAATATCAGGAGCGGCATAGTGTTAGTCGATTGATTGGTGCACCCCCGGGATATGTAGGTTACGATGAAGGGGGACAGTTAACGGAAAGTGTGCGTAGAAAACCATACTCTGTCATTTTATTGGATGAAATTGAAAAAGCACATCCGGATGTTTTTAACATTCTATTGCAAGTGCTTGATGAAGGTAGGTTAACGGATAATAAAGGACGTGTTGCTAATTTTAAGAACACAATCATTATTATGACTACCAACATTGGTTCACACATTATCCAGGAAAATTTTGAGAAGATTACAGACGAAAATTATTTCGAGATACTGGAAGACACAAAGGATGAAGTGATGACGTTGTTGCGTAAAACTGTTCGACCAGAATTTGTGAATCGCATTGATGAGATTATCATGTTCAGTCCGCTAAGCAGAAAACACATTCGCAAGATTGTGGATATTCAAGTTGACTTAATTCGCAAGCGTCTGGAGGAAGCCGGAATTCGAATTGAGATCTCGGATGAGGCGCGTAATCGTTTAGCAAAACTTGGATTCGATCCACAATTTGGTGCACGACCATTAAAACGAATTATGCAGCGCGAAATACTAAACGAATTATCGAAACAAATATTGTCTGGGAATGTTCATAAACAAGGCGTAATTTTTATTGACTTAAAAAATGAAACTGATTTTGTTTTCGAGAACCTTCAGGACACAGATGGTGTTATAGAATTGGTTTAAGGATAGTGATTCCCGCGAATTGCGGGATGTGTTGGAAGAGGGGTTTGGTTTGAGGCCTCGGGGTGGTTCCCGGGGCCTTTTTATTTTGCATTTTTTCTGAAATACAGAATTATCTATTTCTGATGTATTCTCTCCGCTTGAAGAATGTGACGCTCAATGTGGTAAATAAAAAATCGAAACGTATCTCCAAGTCGTAACCGAATATATTTGGTTAATGAAATAGCTGTTTTGGTTTTTGTTAAATCAACATTTTTGGCTTGAATCAGCAATGATTTTAAACGCTCCTGTTGTTTCAGAAATCGGTCGATGGTTGTTATGGTCAGTTTGGAATGAATGGGATTTTTGTCTTTAGGTGACTTCATCTTCGTCATCTTTCCATTTTTAACCTGCATTAGGTTTGCAAAATAATTGCCGATCAATCCACTTTTGAAAACGGTTGATTTGGCTTTGGCATTCTGAGCAAGGATTTGTTTCTCAATTTCGACAAGGTAATAGTCGCCATATAAATTCAAGTGATCAACGCATTCAAGTATGCTCCAGGTTTCAGCATTATGTTTAAACTGCAGTTGATCGATTGAAAGTTCTTTTAATTTCTGCACAGCAATGGTAGCGTTCTCCGTTCTGTTTAGAAGATCATCAATTAATACGTTGCTTTCGATTTGCATAGTTGTTTTTGTTTTATGCAAAGTTGAATAAGATCATGTTCGTTAAAATTGATTGAAATCAAGAATTACGAATTCTACTCAATGTTTCTGGCGTCATTCGAAGATAGGAAGCAATGTATTTCAATGGAATCTGCTGAAACAAGTTCGGACTTCGATCCAAAACCCGTTTTAATCTTTCGGAAGGTGAGACTGTAAGCAAATCAATCTCCCTTTCAATTTGTTGGGTGATCAAATTTTCAAGTAAGGCGATATATTGCTTTAAACTTTCAGTGTCTTCATTGACCAATTGCAGGAGGCTCGCTTTTGAAATTACCTTTAACGTTGTCTTCCGGATGGCCTCCACATAAAATTCAGAAGGTGTTCCTTTTATGAAAGATGAAAGTGAAGTGATAAAGGAACCTTCATAGCCAAAACGAATTGTAAGCTCTTCAAATTCAGATAACAGAAAAACACGTAACGCACCAGACTTAACAAAATAGATATTGTTCTCCACCTTCCCTTCCCTCAAAAGAAAATCTCCTTTTAGAAGGATTTTTTGTTGAGAGATTTTATCTAATGCTTGAAGAAGCTTTTCTGTAAACAAGTGATCTGATTGTTTAAATATTCTGCGTTATCTAAAGCAAAATCCTTCCTCGGTTTTGGAATGAATTAATCAAATCCGTTCTACACCAAGACCTGGTTTGTCGGAACAATACATGTAGCCGTCTTTCAGAATAAACCCACCTTTCACTACATCTTTTCCCAAATCAAAACTTCCATCAAGGTCAATGTATTTAGTATTAGAACATGCGTAAGCAGCATGAAGAGCAGCGGTGATGCTTACAATACTTTCATCGTTACATCCCCAGAAAAGATCAACGCTTTCATGCAAGGCAATGTCAGCAATTTTTAATCCCTGACTAACACCACCGCATTTCATCAACTTAATGTTGAAGATGCCGGCTGCTTTTGGTGGTTTGATTAGTTCGATAGCATCTTGTGGAGTTATGAGCGATTCGTCAGCAGCAATAACAGCGCGCACTTCCTTCGGCAAGTTTTTCATTTCATGAATTGACTTAGCCGGAAGCGGTTGCTCAATTAACTCGATATTCAGGTCGTATGTACGACCATAAAATTGAATAGTTTGTTCTGTGGTGTAACCTTGGTTAGCATCGATGCGAAGGACTAGCCCGCTGCCGAATTTTTCACGAAGCTTAAACATGCGCTCTACATCTTCATCCAGGTCTTTGCCCAGTTTTACTTTCAATACTTTGAATCCTTTTTTAATGTATTCAGCAGCCTCCTTTAATGTTTCTTCAACATTCTTGATGCCGATGGTATTTGAGGTAGGAAGTTTTTTTATTTTTTGTCCTAAAAAGGAAACAAGAGGGACATCCAAATATTTTGTGAATACGTCATACAGGGCAATATCCAACGCAGCACGGGCAGAAGGATTTTTCGGAAATTTATTCCACACCTCATAGGTCAGTCGATTCAACTCACGAATGTCGCGACCCATTAGAAATTCAATGTTGTTTTCTTTCAGTGCCTCCAGACATTGCGAAAGGTTTTCGCCTACTACATATTCGCTTGGGTTAGCCGCACCTATTCCGGTTTGTCCATTGTCAAGTGTAATTTCAACAAAGGCGTTTCGTACTTCGTCAATCGTTTTGAAGGCAATGGTGTAGGGTTTCGTATTCCCCAAGTCCTCACTCCACACTTTAATGTCTTTAATTTTTGTCATCGTCTTCGAGTATTAATGTTTAGAATTTCTTTTATGTGAAAGACACAAGTACGTGTTCTTGAATTTAACTATGCTTTTGATTTCTTGATCATCGCTTCAAAGAGCGGAACTAAACTATCTACACTGTCTTCTAGTGGAAGAATAGTCGGTATGTTTAATTCATCCTGATACTTCTTTGCAGCTGAACGTGCTTCTTGTTCGCTCATCTTCGCTGAGTTAATAGTAATAGCAATGGTCGACGTGCCATACATTTTAATCAGTGCCACTTCATCTTTTAATTCCGGAAGGTAGGCTGGATAGTATTCCATGTCTTTGTATTGTTTCCGTGCCGGATGGTGTTGCAACACAGCAGCATCCGCATCAGCCGATACCAACCACTCAGCACCAGCAGGGCCACTTGGATTGCGAAGTGAAGATTGTCCTTCAATAAAAATAATATCCGGCTTGGCTTCGTGGTAACAGGTAACAATAGCATGCTCCATTTCGCCTGAAATAAAATCATTGAGTGTGGAGTCGAATACAAAACCATATTTCGCGCCTTGCATCCATCCGGTTTGTCCGGTGTAAATCATTTCTGCTTTATAACCTGCCTTGCGCATTGCTTCAACTAAAAAGCGAGTGGTTGTACGTTTACCTAAAGCACAATCGGTTCCAAGCACAGCAATTTTTGGACACTTCACTTCTTTTATTTTACCCGACCAGAAATGAAGATCGTTGAATTTCTTTGGCTTGCGTACATCAATTACAGTCAAGCCTTTTTGTTTTGCGAGGTCGGCCAACTCAGGTATGTCGGCAATGTATTCGTGTAATCCATTCACCAAATGATAACCAGCTTCAAGTGCCTGCTTCAAAAAGACACGAAGCGAATCGGGAATAACGCCACCCTTGGTTGCAACACCAACAATACAATAACTTGCTTTCTGAGTGGATGTTTTTTCAAATTCCGCAATCGAATTATAAACAGGGATATTCCGTTTTTTGCCATCTAACACTTCGCCTGCATCTTTGCCAGCACTTTTTTCATCAATGATACCAACAATCTTAAAACGGTCGGTACCGCGGATTAATCCATGAGCTGTTTTGGCACTGCTGGTGTTAAGATATCCTCCGGTAATGATGATCGCGTTACTCTTTTCCATACATTAATTTAAAGGCCGAAAATTTCGATTAATAAATTGAGCTTTCAAAAAAATAACAGAACAGTATTATGGTTTGTCGTAGGTAAGTTTGAAAGCAGAAAGGTCGGACTTGTTTTTCCGGGGTCGCTTTACTTCATAGTTGTAAATTGCCTTGCCAATGTTCTGCATAAAGGGATAACCTATAGTATGATATTCATAAACGCCATCGTTGTAGATTTCATCCGTATTGGTATTGATCACAGCAGTGAGCATAAATTCAACATTATGTTCCGTGTCAATGATGTAGGCATTGTCTAGCAAATATCCGTAAGCATCGCCTACCTTATTAAATATCCGAATGGATGAAGGTATCTTCTTGCGACTTTCACCGAACATAAAGAACTTGCAGTAGGCATCGTAATAAGTAGTATCGCTTTTGTAAGCTGGGTAGGAAGTTTCAGCAGGCAACTGCGACATGTATTTTAAAACAAAGTGGCGATCTTCTTCACTTATATCAAAGCGTTTGGATGCGGCAACGCTTTCAGGAAAGAGAAGAGCACGCAATACTTTTTGTTGTGTAGTGAGTGGATAGAAATTTTTATAAGTAAAATCGAAAGGTCCGTTAACCAGTGAATCATTCTTAAAATGCGCTTTGCCCTTCAGGGAAACAGAATAAGGTAGAATTGAATCTGCGTTAACTAACATGGGCTGTTGATAAACTATGGAGTCATTTTTCACAAATCGTACAGTCTCTGTGTGTCTGTTTTGATCCGGAATAAGCGGTCGCTCAAGCCGGTGAAGTACCTTCATGTAATATCCTTTCTGTTGGAGAGTTTCGTTTACGGCTTTTTGTCCCATAAATTCATACAGACGGTTATAAGCATCGTTATCACTCACCACTAAAATCTTCTTCACATAATGCTCAACAGAAGGTAAACCATTCTCAGATGTAGAATCTTTGTGTGCAGAAAGCTGTCCGGCATAAACACTATCGCTAAACATCGGTGTGAATTTATTCAAGCCCGGAATTTGAAGATGATTTAGTTTCTCCAACGCTAATAAGGCAATCGGCAGCTTTATGGTAGAAGCGGGATAGAAATATCGTGTAGAATCAACATTGTAGTAGAATGACTTGAAAGAGGGTATATTGTTTTCATCTCTGTCAATCTGGGTGTAAATAATTTGAACCTCCAGTTTATCTTTATTCAGTAAAATCGAATCAAACTTTTCAGGTTGCTGGCGCATCAGATTCTCCAGAAAATTTTCGTCTTCTTTGATCGTTTGTTTGCAAGACGCCAATGCAAGAACAGAGAGGATAATGAATAGACATTTCATATCAACAATTAAGCCGCTAAAATACCGTTTGCGCATGACAGCCTCCTTAAATTTTGAGTAAATTTGTTTAAACCCGACTCCAATGAAAACGATCATTCTCATTTCTGTATGTTGCCTTTTGGCGATTGGCGTGAATGCACAATCCATTATAGGACGCTGGCAGTTGGTAAGACAGAGCAGTTGCGTGGAGGATGAGCTTGGAGGGAGCAATTCAGAAACAGAAGATCTGGTTGCCGATATGAAAGGTATGTCGGGTGCAACGCCCCAAATACTCACTTTAAAAGAGAAGAACGAGGGCGAAGAAAACACCAAGATTATTGACAAGAAAAAATCGTATAACTCTAAATCGTTCCTGTACAAGTTTGATGGTGAGTCCCTTTATTTTTTGGATAAAAAATCCCGCACCATTATCGAAAGCTTTTCAGTAGAAAAACTTGCCAGTGATTCATTAATTATCTCCAACACATCACGCGCCTGCGAAACACGGATTTTTGTTAGGATCAAATAGGTCAAACCGCAGAGGACGCGGAGAAACGCAGAGTTAATACCCACAGTTTTTTTTGTATCATCTGTATCTGCGTAAAGTTTAAAACTTTCACAAAACCCTCTGCGGACCTCAGCGCTCTCTGCGGTTTATACCCTTTCAATTGTAAACCCATTTTCAAAGATGTCAAACTCACTATCGTAGTTGCTCTTCTTTCCCTACCTTTGCCCCATGGTAGAGGCAGGTTCTAAGCGGGACATTCGGAAATTGAAGCAGGAAGAGCTTAAGGAGTATTTCGTACAGCTGGGTGAGAAACCTTTTCGCGCCCAACAGGTGTACGAATGGCTTTGGAACAAATCCGCCAAGAGTTTTGATCAGATGACCAATCTTTCGAATGGTCTTCGTGATTTATTGAAAGAACATTTCGTTATCAACCACATTAAGGTTGACCACATGCAACGCAGTGCCGATGGCACTATAAAAAACGCTGTGACCTTGTTTGACGGGATGGTGGTTGAATCCGTACTAATCCCCACAGAAAAAAGAATTACTGCCTGTGTATCATCTCAGGTTGGCTGTAGTCTGGCCTGTAAGTTTTGTGCAACGGCACGCCTTAAGCGTCAACGCAATTTGACGCCAGATGAAATCTATGATCAGGTAGTCGCGATAAAAGAACAAGCTGAACTTTTCTTCAACAGACCGCTTACTAACATTGTTTTTATGGGCATGGGTGAACCCTTGCTGAATTATGCCAATGTAGTATCTGCCATTGATAAGATTACTTCACAGAAAGGATTGAACATGGCCTCAAGACGCATTACGGTTTCCACCGTTGGTGTCGCGAAGATGATTGAGAAAATGGCGGATGATAACGTGAAGTTTAACCTAGCGGTTTCGCTTCATGCGGCAATTGATAAAACACGTTCTTCCATTATGCCGATTAACGATACCAACTCGCTTAAAGAATTAGGCGATGCACTTAAGTATTGGTATGAAAAGACAGGTAGAAAAGTAACCTATGAATATGTTGTGTGGAAAGGCATTAACGATAATGAAGAACATGCCCGCGCCTTGCTGAAGTTTTGCAAAATTATTCCTTCAAAAGTGAACCTCATCGAATACAATCCCATTGATGATGGAGAATTTCAGCAAGCTGCTGAAGAATCGCTCAATATGTATATGGAGATTTTGGAAAGCCAGGGTATTACTACACGCATTCGGAAAAGTCGTGGTAAAGATATTGATGCCGCTTGCGGTCAATTGGCAAATAAAACTTAATGACAGTTTCATTCATCGTAAGGCATCTATTATCCTGAAGTCTGACTTTTCATGAACAAACTTGTCCGTTCTACCTTTTTCATAATTCTCTTTCTTTTTATTGGAGCGGAGGGCTTTTCGCAAAAGCGCACACGTGGCATTGTGGTGGATTCACTTTCATTGAAGGCTATTCCGGGTATTCACGTTCGAATAAAAAATAAGACGGGTGGAACAACCACAAATAGTGAAGGTGTTTTTATTCTGCCTACATCTCCTGCTGATACATTGGTACTCACTTTCGTGGGATATTACACGCTTGAACTTCCACTGTTATTTGAAGAGGAGGATATTTTAATCCGCATGACTGAAAAGGTGATTATGCTGGATGAAGTGAGTATTACGGCAAGCCGTATTCTGCCCAGTGAGATTATTCGTACCAAACGGACCATGCCCACGGCTGTTATGGAAAAAGGTCAGGGATTTTCCTCTCCCATCGATTACTTTTCAAAATGGCAAAAAGAGAAAAGAAAGTTGGTAAAGTTCATCAATGAAAACGATCGGGTTAAGACCTATGTTGATGTAGTCAATGATCAGATGCTTCGGGAAAGTATTAGGTATGAGCTTGATCTTTCGGAAGATGCATATTATAATTTGTTGGCAAAATTCAATGAGCAAAACAGGCTGTTGATGTATTCAACTGATCCAATCGAAATTGCAGATGCATTGGAAGCGTTCTTTCGGAAGAATGTGAAATAGGTTTTTACCACAAAGTCACGGAGACACAAAGGTTCACTAGAAATATTTTAGAATCAATTACATCGAAGCAATTCCTATCTTCGCATGGAAGAAAATTTCATTGCATGACTGATGAGCAACACTTTCAATCCTCTGAAAAAGTACGCGATTTTGTAATTGGCATGAGCGATGGGCTTACGGTTCCGTTTGCACTGGCAGCGGGCCTTAGCGGAGCGGTAGATTCAACGGCTATCGTAATTACTGCAGGTCTGGCAGAAATTGCTGCAGGTTCCATTGCCATGGGATTGGGTGGCTACCTTGCTGGTCGTACGGAAATTGAACACTACGATTCAGAAGAGAAGCGTGAGCATGATGAGATTGTTAATAAACATGAAATTGAGATAGCGGAGACAAAGGAAATTTTTGCTGAGTATGGTATCAATGAACACCTTCAGGAAACCATCGCCCGCGAAATGGCCAAGAATCCAAAGAAGTGGGTTGACTTTATGATGCGTTTTGAATTGGGCTTAGAACGACCTCATAAAAATCGTGCGCATCAAAGTGCGTTGGTGATTGGTGCAAGTTATGTTGTGGGAGGGATGATTCCATTAAGTGCATACTTCTTCAACGACTCAACACAGCAAGGATTAATTTACTCTTCGATCATCACGTTCTTCTGTCTCATAACCTTTGGTTTGATTAAAAGTAAATTAACGGGACAGCCTTTATTTAAAGGTGCTTTACATGTAACACTTGTTGGAGGCGCAGCTGCTACGGCTGCCTTCTTGATTGCAAAGTGGATTGCGTAGAGAAGAAAGGTGTGTATGTGTTCAGGTGTGTTGGTCTTTATGTTGTGCTGAATATCAGTTTAACTAAAACACCAAGATACTTGAACACCAAAACACAAATTACTTCTTACTCGCATTGAATAATTTCTCCTTCTCGTCTTTTGTCAGACTCTCATAACCACCATCGGAAATTTTATCAAGGATAACATCGATTTCATCTTGAGATACAGATGATTTTGTTGACGATTTTTTAGGCGAGGGTGTTTCTTTGTTGCGATAGGTAATTTTTACTTTCGGTTTTGCCGTGAATAGATTTTTAAACCAATCAATAGTAGCAGTAATCCAACCGCCCCAGTTAACGCCTGATTGCAATTGCTTAATGTAGACAAAGCCCATCAATGCTCCACCTAAGTGAGCGATGTTACCTCCTGCGTTTCCGCCTACTGTTCCTAAGAATGATAAGAAAACAGTTACAGCAGCGATGTATTTTATTTTTACTGGCCCTAGTAGTAAAAGAAAGAATGTGTACTCAGGAAGTAAAGTTGCTGCTGCTACTATAATGGCATTTACGGCAGCGGAAGCTCCCACCATTGAAATGGTAACAGCATTTGATTGATTAACAAAATAAGGAACAGTATTGAATGCCAATAGGTATAGTAATCCTCCAGCTACTGCACCTAAAAAATATACAGCGATTAGTTTATCACTACCTAGGTATTCAACGAATAAACGCCCAAACCAGTAGAGGGCTAACATATTACTGAGAATATGCCAGATACCTGCATGTGCAAAAGCATAGGTAATAAGAGTCCAGGGATGTGTGATAAAGGTTTCTATTCTTGCCGGAATAGCAAACTGATTATGGACGACTTCGTAAAAACTTAGAAATCCTCCAATCTCACTGATCACCATTAACACACCCATAACAGCAAACACAATCACGTTGATGATGATCAACTGAATGTGTGCGTTGTTATGTCGCTGAAAAGCGTTCTTAAATTCGTCAAGCATAGATTAAAAGTAGCTGCCTCCCTGGCCGCGCCAAATGCGCAACAAGATAAACGCAAAGATAATACCACCAAGGTGAGCAAAATGCGCCACACCTGCACCACTCATCAAAAACGTCATGCCACCTAAAACCCAAACCAAATATTTTGCTTTAATTGGAATGGGAGGGAAAAGCAACATCAATTCCATGTTGGGAAACATCATACCGAAGCCCATTAATATTCCATAAATCGCACCTGAAGCACCCAACATCGGAATATTTGCCTCACCTGGAAAGAAGTACGACTGAATCAATAAATGAAAAACACCTGCGCCAATACCCGTTACTAAGTAGAAGGTTAAGAACTTTGTTTGTCCCCAAAAATTTTCAAGGATTGGACCAGTTGTTGCCAGAATCAGCATGTTAAAAAAGATATGGAAAAAGCCACCATGTGCAAACATGTAGGTGAAAAGCTGAAAGGGTTTGAAATACTCTGATTCAATACCAAACAAGGATATAAAGAATGTAACCTCGGGTTTAAACTGTTGAATGATAAACACCACGATGTTTATCATGATTAAATTTCGCACTACGGGTGATACTCTTTGCATACGGATATAGTTTCTAATGTATAGTCTATCGAAAGTAACTTTCTATTTTATTCAATTCAAAAATAAAAAATGTAGCCTTGCCATCAGGTGAATAGTTTGGTGTCTTGCACGCAAATAAACGCCCGGTCAGTGCATGCATTTCTTCTCGTTCTAAACGTTGTCCGGTTTTGATGGATGCCCGTTTGGCCAGCGACCGCGCCAGGTTCTCGCTGATAGGTATGGCCAGCTCGGCTTGATTGATCTTGAACTGCTCAATCAACCCTTCAAATAATTCTTTTTCTTGGCCACTTGAAATATTAGCAGGTACACCGTTAACCGCCAGCGTATTTTTTCCAAACACTTCAATTCGAAAACCCAATGCTTCAATCTCCTGTTGCATTTCTAATACTAACGCAAAGTCGGATGCACTAAAGGTAATGGCTTGTGGAAACAAACTTTGCTGGCTTTCGGCCGATTTATGTTTGAGCTGATCTGAAAATTTTTCAAATAAAATCCGTTCGTGTGCGGCTTGCTGATCGATTATCATCATCCCTGCTTTCACCTGTTTAACGATAAAACGGAGATGCAGTTGGAATACTGTTTTTTCTTCTACAGGAGTTTGAAGTTCCTCTGGTCGATTCACAGCGCTTTCGAAGCGAAGCGTTTGCACCGGTTCATCTCGGTGCTGCAGCATTAACCTGCTTTCTTCATTTCCACCAAAAAGTTTTTCCCAGTTTTCGAGGTTGCTGCGATTTACGGAACTGCTGAAGCGTTCATCAAAATACGCTTCGTTCGATTGAGCAGTAGCGTTGCTCAATTTACTTATCATGTTGACATCCGAATTAAAATCGATGCCGGGAGTAAGATTATGTGAACCAATGGCTTGCCGTACGGCCGAGCGCACAACGGCATATACTGCACGTTCATCATCAAACTTAATTTCAGTTTTGGTGGGATGAACATTCACGTCAATATGCTTGGGATCAATCTCGATAAAGAGAACATAAAAGGGAAAGCTGTTATCAGTCAATAGACCTTCAAACGCATTCATCACCGCATGGTTTAAATAATTACTGCGGATGAAGCGCTTGTTTACAAACAGAAATTGTTCACCACGTGTTTTTCGGGCAAAATCGGGCTTGCCTACATATCCGGTTACGCGCACAAATTCAGTTTCTTCCTGGCAAGGTGCCAATTGATTTTGATACGTCTTGCCAAATAAATTAACAATGCGTTGACTTAGTTTGGCTTCCGGTAATTCGTAAATAAGCTCATCACCTTGTACAAATGAAAATGAAATATCAGGATGTGCAAGGGCGAGCCGATGAAATTCATCGAGAATATGCCGAAGTTCTACCGGATTTGATTTCAGGAAATTTCTTCGTGCCGGAATATTAAAAAAAAGATTCTTAATACTGATGCTGGTTCCTTTTTCGCACGCAATCAATTCCTGTTTCTTCACTTCCGATCCTTCTACCACCAATAAGGTTCCCAATTCCTCATCAGCCAGGCGCGTTTTCATTTCCATTTGGGCAACTGCAGCAATTGAAGCAAGCGCTTCTCCGCGAAAGCCCATGGTGTGTAGAGTAAATAAATCTTCAGCCTTGCGAATTTTGGAAGTAGCGTGGCGTTCTAAACTCATTCGAGCATCCGTCTGCGACATGCCATTGCCATTATCGATGATTTGTAATAACGTTTTGCCGGCATCTTTTACAATGAGCATAATACTTTTGGCACCGGCATCAATAGAATTTTCAATCAACTCTTTTACAGCCGAAGCCGGACGTTGAACGACCTCTCCAGCGGCAATCTGGTTGGCAATGGCATCGGGCAATAGCTGAATAATATCCGGCATGTATGGAACTACAATAAACAAAGATGCAAAGGTGATAATTACTGCCTGATTTTTCTACATTTTAAATAGAGATAAACAGAAGGAAAAATGAGAATAACACAATAATTCATCCTTTCATTTTACCGTTAAGCCCAAAAGCAACTTCATACTAAACTAGGAAGTAAACCGCGGAGGGCGCAGAGGTACGCAAAGTTAAAATCCGCTTGTCCTTTACTTATGATTCCAGAGATTCCTACACTACAATCTTTTGTTTCTTTAAAATCCTCTGCGAACCTCTGCGTCCTTTGCGGTTTCTGTCTTTTAAGCGGTAACTTCGTCCGCAAAGTGAGTTGATTAAAATCCAAACCACAGAACAAACAGCGTGCTGATGAGAAAAGTTTTTTTGTGTTTTATAATCGGAATGAGTGTAGGTGATGTGGTTTCTGCGCAGACCGATAAAAATCGTTGGGTCGATAGTGTTTTCAATACCTTAAGTGTGAATGAGCGCATCGGTCAGATGTTTATGATGACTCTTTCTTCTAAAGATGAAGCATCGGTTAGTAGAGAAATTGAAAACGAAATTGAAAGTCATGGAATTGGTGGCGTAATATTCACACAAGGCTCTCCGGTGAAGCAGGCAAGACTTACCAATCGGTTTCAGCGGTCAGCCGAAATTCCATTACTTGTCGCACAAGATGCAGAGTGGGGATTAGGCATGAGCCTCGATAGCACCATTCAATTTCCACGTGCATTGGTTTTGGGCGCCATCCGAAATGATAAAATGATTTATACTTTAGGCGAAGAGGTTGCCAGGCAAATGAAATGTATGGGCATTCACATCAACTTTGCGCCCGTGGCCGATGTAAACAACAATCCTCAAAATCCCATTATCAGTTATCGGTCATACGGTGAAAATAAATTCAATGTAGCGTCCAAAGCCGTTGCGTTTATGCAAGGTATGCAGGATCACGGTGTGTTGGCTTGTGCCAAACATTTCCCGATAAAAGGTTTGACGGTAACCGATGTTCAAAAAGGTTTACCTATTCTTCAGACTAATGTGGATAGTATTCAATCGTATCCGTATCAAAAGCTTTTTGAGAAGAATATAGCAGGTGTATTGTTGGCTCCGGCTGACTTTCCATTGTTTTATGAGAATAAAAGCCAGATCCGCAAAAATCTATTTAACTCATCCAAACTTTCTTCGTTGTTTACAGGTGATTGGCTTCGGAAGAAATTCAATTATGGCGGGTTGGTGTTTGTTGATATTCAAAATACACAAAGCCTTACCGAAAAGTATAGAGCGGGTGAATCAGAGATGTTTGCTTTTCAGGCGGGCAATGATGTACTGATGAATCCGAAAGATGTTGGTGCAGCCATTCGCAAAATCAAAAAGTTAATTCAGCGTGACAAGCGTGATAAAAGGTATGAAGAACAATTGACTGTATCTGTAAAAAAAATACTGGCTGCTAAATACGATGCCGGATTGGTTCGTAAGCAAATTATCAACACCGATAATCTGGTAGCGCGATTGAACTCACCATCTGCCAATGTTCTGAATCAGAAATTGTATGAGTCTGCTGTAACTGTAATTCACAATGATCGTGGTATACTTCCTCTAAAAACATTGGAAGGAAATCATGTTGCTTATATTACCAGTGATGGCACAGCACCGAATAATGAGTTCTATCATTATCTGAGTAAGTATCGCGATATCGCCTACTTTACGGTTGATGCTAAAACCGATTGGGTGGAATTGACTGATGCGTTGGATGATCAGGAGATTATTATTGTAGGAGTATTTCCACAAACCCCTCAGCTTGTAGTTGAGAAACTGCACATGGTACTCAAACAACTGCAGCCAAATCGCGAAATCATTGCCTGCGATTTTGGGAATGAGACATTTTTAAAATCGGCTGGTGAATATCCTACACTATTAACAAGCTATGTTAATAGCAGTGAAACACTGAAGATTGTTCCTCAAATTATTTTTGGCGGCCTGGATGCTAATGGCATATTACCATTTACAACTTCATTCTTCTGCAAGGAAGGAATGGGTATTGAAACAAAAAACATAAACCGTCTTTCGTATTCCATTCCGGAAGATGTCGGCATGGAAAGTAAAGTCTTGCAAAAAATTGAAGCCATTGCACAGGAAGCATTAGCCCTTAAAGCAACACCGGGCTGCAATGTCATAGTAGCACGCAATGGAAAAGTAATCTATGAAAAATCATTTGGCTATCTGGATTACGAAAACAAAACTCCGGTTACAGACGAATCAATTTATGATCTTGCTTCGCTAACGAAAGTTTCAGCCACGCTGCAAGCAGTGATGTTCATGTATGAAAGAGACATGATTGATATTCATAAAAAAATATCCATTTACCTGCCTGAATTAAGAAACACCAACAAGAAAGATATTACCATTTATGACATACTCACTCATCAAGCAGGATTGACTCCGTTTGTTCCGATGTGGCCATCCACTATGATTGAGAAAGCATTCTCACCTGTTTATTATGGTCTTGAGAAGAATGATCAATATTCACTTCAGGTTTCGCCAAATCTATTTGCGTCTCCTGTTATTCAAGATTCAATTTGGTTGTGGATCGGTAAGTCGAAGATGATAGAGAAACCAATTCGTACAGCCTACCCATATCGATATAGCGATCTCGGTTTTATGATGCTCAAGCAATTGGCTGAAAAAATGTTGAACCAACCCATTGCTGATTTTCTGCAACAGAATTTATATGAGCCACTAGGTGCCAGTACCACTGGTTTCTTACCATTAACACATTTTCCAAAAGAAAGAATAGCGCCAACTGAGCTTGATACAATTTTCAGAAAATCATTAGTGCTTGGAACTGTGCACGATGAACGTGCCGCTATGATGGGAGGTATCAGCGGACATGCCGGTTTGTTTAGCTCAGGCAATGATTTACTCAAATTAGGACAAATGTTATTACAAAACGGAAGCTATGGCGGAACTCGGTACTATAAGCCCGAAACCGTTCAACTTTTCGCCAACAGACAATTTGAAAAAGGAAGAAGAGGTTTGGGGTGGGACAAGCCCATTCAAGGCGATTGGAATAGTCCTACCTCGTTGCGTGCTTCACACCGCACGTTTGGGCACACTGGTTTTACCGGAACTTGCCTTTGGATAGACCCAGAGTTCAATCTTGTTTATATTTTTGTCTCAAATCGTGTGTTTCCGGATAGAAGCAATAAACTAAATCAAGTCAATATCCGTTCTCGCATACAAGATGTGATTTACGAATCCATCTTTGAATATTGTAAAAGTGCAGAGCAGCCCTTAGTGAGACAATAAAGAGGAAATATATACGTCTACCACGTGATTTCCTTCACTAATAGCTTGTGAACCACATATAAACTAAATCTACGCCACCATGAATATCGGAATCGTCTGTTACCCCACCTTTGGAGGAAGCGGAGTTGTTGCCACAGAACTCGGCAAGGCGCTTGCCAAAGAAGGTCATAAAGTTCATTTCATTACCTATTCGCAACCGCATCGTTTGGATTTCTTAAATGAGAACTTGTTTTATCACGAAGTTTCGATCCAGTCGTATCCATTGTTTGAATATCCTCCGTACGAATTAGCACTGGCCAGTAAAATGGTGAGTGTTGTAAAAAATGAGAAGTTAGATTTGTTGCATGTGCATTATGCTATTCCACATGCATCCGCAGCCTATATGGCCAAGCAAATATTAAAAACCCACAACATTATGATTCCGGTGGTAACAACGTTGCACGGAACAGATATTACGCTGGTGGGTAAAGATGCTTCTTACGAACCCGTAGTTACCTTTAGTATCAATCAATCAGATGGTGTTACAGCTGTTTCAGAAGATCTGAGAAAGGAAACGTATCACTCCTTTAAAATCACCAATGAGATTGAAGTAATTCCCAACTTCATCGATTTAGAAAAATTCAAAAAGCAAAAGAAAGATCATTTCAAGAAAGCCATTTGTCCTAATGGAGAAATGCTGATTGTACATACTTCAAACTTTCGAAAAGTAAAACGGATTGATGATGTCATTAAAATATTCAACAACATACACAATGTACTTCCATCCAAACTTTTAATGATTGGTGATGGACCAGAGCGCACAAAAGCAGAGACAATGTGCCGTGAGATGAATATTTGTGATGATGTTCGTTTCCTTGGGAAATTAGAGGCAGTTGAAGAAGTACTTTCAGTAGCCGATCTTTTTCTGATGCCTTCTGAAAAGGAAAGTTTTGGATTAGCAGCGTTGGAAGCCATGGCTTGTGAAGTTCCGGTTATATCATCTAATACCGGAGGTATTCCTGAGTTGAATGTTCAAGGCGTTACCGGTTTTATGAGTAATGTGGGGGACGTGGAGGACATGAGTAAAAATGCATTGTACATTTTGGACAAAGATCACCTGCCACGTTTTAAAGCAAGCGCATTAAAGCGCGCACAAGAATTTGATATTACTCAGATTTTGCCCCTTTATGAAGCGTACTATCAAAGGGTGATGGAGAAAACATCTGCACAAGCGATGATGTGATGATAAAGAATTGAACAGGTAGATAAATTCAAAAGCCGCTGAGAGAATATCCCAGACGGCTTTTTATTTTTAGATTAATGAGACGATGTAATTGGTGATTCGCCAACAACGATAATCAATCAACCGACAACTAGATTCTTGCAGGCTTCTCCATTTTCTTAACTTCCTTCTTCGCATACGTAGGGCATGTGTAGAATGAACAAGATGATAGTGTGAACGCCACTAAGATTAAAACGACTGTAGACTTTTTCATAGGTTTGTTTGTTTTTGTTGATACAAATGTATCAGCAATTGCCGATTGAGATTTCAGATTTTATGCCAATTCTTACACGTAAGCCTAAACTTTCTGAAAATTAAATTTTGAACACGAAACAGAATTGAGAAATTAATGGTTTAGATAGCATTCCACCCCTCAACATCATGCTCGGATATCGATTTTCAAAATATACACCACCACCTGATGAAGCCAAAAGTGACTTTGAAAAGCTACTGAAAATCTTCATGCAATTGATCTTAATCACCGCCGGAAACGTTGCAGAAACGCTACAATGGCTTACGGAACTTGATCGGCAGTATGGGTTGACCAATCCAAATTATGGTATGGGTGACTTCATTGAAGACCTGAAGCGAAATGGATATATTACGGATGAAGGTCCGAAGGGTGAGTTTAAGTTAAACGCGAAGAGTGAACAGAATTTACGACAGTCTGCGCTCGAAGAGATCTTCGGAAAGCTGAAAAAGTCAAAAAGAGGCGAACATAATACACCGCACAGCGGACAAGGTGATGAGCAAACCACTGAAAGACGCGACTATCAGTTTGGTGATACTCTGGATCAAATTTCAGTTACTGACTCTTTGCGAAATGCCCAGATCAATCATGGTCTCGATAATTTCTTCATGACGGAGGAGGACCTTGAGGTGATGGAGAGTGAATTCAAAACTCAGACGTCTACAGTTTTGATGATTGACATTTCGCACTCTATGATATTATACGGTGAGGATCGCATTACACCAGCCAAAAAGGTGGCGATGGCATTGGCTGAACTCATCACTAAAAAATATCCAAAAGACACATTGGATATTTTAGTGTTTGGAGATGATGCATGGCAGATTGAAATTAAAGACTTGCCTTACCTTCAGGTTGGACCTTATCACACCAACACGGTAGCTGGATTGGAGTTAGCGATGGATATTCTTCGCAGACGAAAAAATACCAACAAACAAATCTTCATGATTACGGACGGCAAGCCGACTTGCATCAAACAAGGCATTAAGTATTATAAAAATGCTTTCGGACTTGATCCGAAAATTTTAGCTAAGACATTGAATCTTGCCGGTCAATTAAGAAAAATCAAAATACCCGTTACTACCTTTATGATTGCCACCGATCCTTACTTGAAAACATTTGTGCGTGACTTTACAAAAGCAAATAATGGCAATGCTTACTACAGCAACCTGGAAGGATTAGGTAATCTGGTGTTTGAAGATTTTAAACGAAACAGAAGAAAGAATTTATAACGATTTACTCGCGGAGTAAATCATCTACGAAAAACCAAAACAATAATGACGCTGACGAACATAAAGACATTAGGTGAATTGAAGAAGTCTGGCTACACATCCAGATCAACGAAAGAAGAGCTTCGTGAAAACCTGATTAAGAAATTAACAAATAAAGAAACGGTCTTCTCTGGAATTTGGGGATATGAAGAAACGGTTATTCCGGATATGGAGCGTGCCATTCTTGCTGGTCATGATATTAATCTTCTTGGTTTACGTGGGCAAGCTAAAACACGACTGGCCAGGTTAATGGTGAACTTATTGGATGAATACATTCCTGTGATTGAAGGCTCTGAATTAAATGACGATCCATTAAGTCCGATTTCACGATTCGGAATTGATAAGATTAAAGAGCTTGGTGATAACACACCAGTTATATGGATGCATCGCGATGAACGCTATTCAGAAAAGCTTGCGACACCTGATGTTTCCATTGCCGATTTGATTGGTGATGTTGACCCAATAAAAGCAGCAACACTTAAACTTCCGTATTCAGATGAAAGAGTTATTCACTTTGGACTAATTCCCAGGTCGAACAGAAGTATTTTCGTGATCAATGAATTGCCTGATCTACAAGCACGAATTCAGGTAGCACTCTTTAATATTTTACAAGAAGGAGATATTCAGATACGCGGTTTCAAAATCAGAATGCCATTGGATATTCAGTTCGTGTTTACGGCCAATCCGGAAGATTATACCAATCGGGGTAGCATTGTTACACCTTTGAAAGATCGTATCGATAGTCAAATCATAACGCACTATCCTAAAACATTGGATATTGGCAAGCGCATTACACAGCAGGAAGCAAGACTGAAAGATGCTCAACGCAGTATGGTAAGCGTAAATGAAATCGCGAAAGATCTTATTGAGCAAGTGGCTTTCGAAGCACGCAAGAGTGAATACGTAGATGCAAAGAGTGGAGTATCTGCACGCCTCACCATTTCAGCGTATGAAAATTTAGTTGCTGCCGCTGAAAGACGGAGCATCATGAACCGCGAGAAAACTACGAATATCCGGGTGACAGATTTTGTTGGAATTATTCCGTCTATAACAGGAAAGGTAGAATTAGTTTATGAAGGTGAACAAGAAGGTCCTGGTATTGTTGCACAAAACTTAGTAGGTAAAGCATTGCGCACACAGTTTGTAAATTACTTTCCCGATCCGGATAAATTCAGAAAGCAGAAAGAAAAGAGTCCTTACAAAAAAATAACCGATTGGTTTGGTGATGGCAACACTATTGATTTGTTGCACGACATGTCGCAACAGGATTTTGAAAAATCAATTAAGTCGGTTCCGGGTTTATCTGATCTGATTAGTGAATTTCATAAAGGCAAGGATCAAATGACGAAACTATTCATGATGGAGTTTGCCTTGCATGGATTGGCAGAATACAGTTTGATCAGCAAACATAATTTATCCGCAGGCCTTCAGTTCAAAGATTTACTTAGCTCCATGTTTACATTACCTAAGTCGGGTGAAGAAGACGAGGATGACGATGATGAAGTAGCAGGAGGAAAATACTAGTTGCCGGATGCCGGTTACCAGTTACTAGTAACCGGCAACTGGTAACCTTTTAATCTATCATTATGATGATGAACAAGCTTCAGGAATCATTTGCTTATAGTCCGCAGCAAGTTCAGCAACTTCGAAAATTGGTCGCGATAGGAGAAGGATCTACGTTGGAGTTTAAACGCAAGGCTACCTATCCAGAAAAAATAGTGCGCGAGATGATTGCCTTTGCCAATACAAAAGGGGGAATTCTCTTATTAGGCATTGGTGATGACGGCACCATACCCGGATTAAAATATCCTGAGGATGAAATCTTTGTGATGAAGGAAGCGCTTAAGAAAGTAAAGCCTGCATTACAATATGAAGAGACGTTTATACCTATCGGAAATTCACGAACGGTTATTCAATACGAAATTACTGAGAGCGAAAGGAAGCCACACTACCTTTTGAATGGAGAAGCGTTGAAAGAAAGCTTTGTTCGCGTAGAAGACAAAAGTATAAAGGCAAGTCGTGAGGTACGGGAAATCATCAGAAGAGAACAACAAAAGAAGGACATCAAGTTTTGGTATGCTGAGCACGAGAAGCTCCTGATGGAATACCTCGATAAAAACACCTCTATTACATTAACGGAGTTTATTGCGCTAACCGGACTGAAAAAATTTTATGCTTCAAAGAAATTAATCATTCTGGTGCTGGCGGATGTGCTTCGCATTACACCGAATGAAAAGGGAGACATCTTCACGCTTGCTTTCGGAAGAAAAGGTAACAAAAAATAATTCCAAAATTCCTTTTCCTTTCCGTGCGTTTCATTACATTTCGTAAACCAAGTTCTTTGTGCGCATGGCAAAAACCAAAAAAGAAAAGAAGATCTTCGTACTCGACACTTCTGTTATTATTTATGAACACAATTCAATCCTCAACTTTGACGAACACGATGTCGGCATCCCGATAACCGTCTTAGAGGAACTCGACAATTTCAAGAAAGGAAACGATACCAAAAATTTTGAAGCCCGCGAATTTATTCGCCTCATAGATAAGCTTGCGAAAGGGCAAATGCTCCACGACTGGAACCCCATCAATGGTAAAACGAAGGGTAGTTTCAAGGTGTTGATGGACACTCATAGCGCGGTGGATGCCAACAAAATATTCAACGAAGAAAAAGCGGACCATCGCATTCTCAACTCGGCACTTCAATTACAGAAAGAGCAGAAGGGTAGAAAAATAATTCTTGTGTCGAAAGACGTTAACCTTCGCCTTAAAGCGAAAGCGCTTGGGCTTTATGCTGAGGATTATACAACGGGCAAGGTTCAAAATATTTCATCACTTTATACTGGCAGTACGATCATTGAAGAAGTTGATTCTTCCATGATCAATTTGCTATATGAGAAAGGATACTGCGAGCCAAAGGAGTTGCTTGGTAAACTAGTTCCGGTAAAAAACCACTACTACATTTTAAGAAGTGGAAAAAAATCAGCGCTGGCATATTACAACTCGCTCAATGGCATGTTGGAACACGTTGAGAAACGATCGGTGTATGGAGTAAAGCCGCGTAATGCTGAGCAAACTTTTGCTATTCACGCTGCGCTTAAACCCGAAATTAAATTGGTATCAATACAAGGTGTTGCCGGAACAGGTAAAACATTGCTGGCACTTGCTGCTGCTCTTGAACAGAAAAAAGAATATAAGCAGATTTATTTGGCAAGACCGATCGTTCCGCTTAGCAATAAAGACATCGGATACTTACCTGGTGATATCAAATCAAAAGTTAATCCGTACATGGAGCCATTGTGGGATAACCTCAAGTTCATCCAGAATCAATACAACGAAACGGATAAAGAGTACTCCAGAATATCGGAGATGGTTGCCACAGAAAAACTGATGATTACCCCTTTGGCTTATATTCGTGGCAGAAGCTTATCCAACATTTGTTTCATTGTAGATGAAGCTCAAAACCTGACACCTCACGAAGTGAAAACAATTATCACTCGGGCAGGTGAAAACACCAAAATCATCTTCACAGGAGATATTTATCAGATTGATACACCTTACCTCGATTCACAAAGTAATGGCTTGTCAACCCTGATCGATCGCCTTCAGGATCATTCACTTTATGCCCATATTACTTTGGAGAAAGGGGAGCGTTCTGAACTGGCAAATTTGGCAAACGAACTTCTCTAATTCCGATTAAGTAATTTTCTCCCAATACTGGAAACTTGAAAGTAATCCACCCTTGAATTTGAGCTGTTTTGGAGGAATATAGGACTGGCCTGAAATTGGCGTTAACAGGAAGAAAAACCAATAAAAGTTTTATGATCCTGAAGTTCTTTTTCCAACAGTTGTCAGTGCAAAAGCAGATTAACTACCTGAAAAAAAAAGGTGTAATGATTGGTACTCGTACCAAGGATAACCGTAAAGTGTATACCTATATGCTTCGCGATCTATTTGTTGAGGTGCATTACAAAAATGACAATACTAATGATTCAGCCGAAAGCGTAAATATGCTTAGGGGCTTGAAAAACCTCAACAGTTATCTGGAGAGAGAATTTAAGACCAGCTTCTAATAACGATTGGATTTATCCTGAGTGGTTTACAAATAAAAAGGGACTAGTTGAATTTCAACTAGTCCCTTTTCTTTGAAATGATTCAAACTTTATTTTTTAGCAAGTGCCTTAACCATTGTATCACCAATTTCAGCAGGTGACTCCACTACGAAAATTCCACATTCCTGCATGATTTTCATCTTGGCTGCAGCAGTATCGTCAGCTCCTCCAATAATGGCCCCGGCATGTCCCATTCTTCTTCCTGCAGGTGCAGTTTGACCAGCAATAAATCCGACAACAGGTTTCTTATTACCTGTTTCTTTAATCCATCGTGCGGCTAATGGTTCATAATTTCCACCGATCTCACCGATCATTACAATTGCATCAGTCTCAGGGTCATTCATCAATAATTCTACAGCGTCTTTTGTCGGGGTTCCGATAATCGGGTCACCACCAATACCGATAGCAGTAGAAATTCCCAAGCCAGCTTTTACGATCTGATCTGCTGCTTCATATGTAAGCGTCCCTGATTTAGAGACGATGCCAATTCTTCCTTTCTTGAAAACAAAACCGGGCATAATACCCACCTTCGCTTCACCCGGAGTGATGACACCAGGGCAGTTCGGTCCAATTAAAGCAATCTTCTTGCCTTTCAGATAATCCTTGGCGATCATCATATCCTTAACTGGTATACCTTCGGTGATTGTAATAATGACCTGAATACCTGCATCAGCGGCTTCCATAATCGCATCAGCTGCGAACGCAGGAGGTACGAAAATAATGCTGACATCTGCACCAGTCTTTTCTACTGCTTCCTTAACGGTATTGAATACTGGTCTTCCTAAATGCTCAGAACCACCTTTCGCAGGTGTAACACCACCCACTACATTGGTTCCGTACTCAATCATTTGTCCTGCATGAAATGTTCCTTCAGAACCGGTGAAACCTTGAACTATAACGCGGGAGTTTTTATTGACAAGTACGCTCATTGGAGTTTTGTTAAGAAGCACAAAAATAGGAGAATAAACGCTTTAGCCAAACCTGGCCATAAACAAGAAAAGCTGCAATTGCAGCTTTTCTTGTTTAGTTAAGATTGATCTTATTTCTTTTTCACTTCCTTTAATCCGTGGCGGATTAAGAATGTACTGTAATCTTCTTGAAAGGACGGTACATCAGGGGCTAAACGAATCGCTTCCTGATAAGCAGTAATGGCATCAATGATCAATTTATTCTCTTCATAAAAACCAGCTAAAATATATTGATCCATAGCAGTCTTCTCTGTAAGCGAACTGGAGATTTCATTCAATGAATTCTTGATTCTCTCTTTATCCGCTTTTGATAATTTTTTCAAAGTATACTGTTTCGATACTTTGTTTGGATCTGACTTTGAAGTCACAGTAATCAAAATATTATCTTCATTCTCAAAGTTTTTACTGCTTAAATTTACTTTTACACTACTTTCCTTTACTTCAATTTTTTCCAACTCATCTCCAAACATACTGTTGAAGTTTACAAAGTATGGCCCGGGGATTTTAGTAGCATCCCAGTTAATGATGATCTCATTGTTGTACACCACAGGGTTTTCTGCTTCAGGCAAATACAACTCGATTACATCTAGCCCGCGATGAACTGCCCCAGTTGCAGTCATACTATTTTGCTTGGTTGTATTTGAACTCAATATGAAGTCAGTGTATTTATTCAAAACACTTGTACCACCGCTTACTTTTGAAGCGAGTTCATCTACTTTATATTTTCCGGCTTGTTTTAACTCCATAGGTTTACCACTTATGTGGACTAGTCCCATATAGGAGTTCTCAGAAAGCTTTAATTCATCACTTCCTTTCAGACTAGCACCCACCTTAACGAGTTGCCAACCATCTGCGGCCTTCACTTCGTTTTTGCCTTTGTTAACCAGTACCTTAAAAGTATAATCCTTTTGTCCATAGGTTGCTATTGAGGCAACGCAGACAAGTATTACTAAAGCCAACATCCTTGTTTTCATAATCGGGTTTTTTAGAATTCTTTGAATAAGTGACGAAATTATATATTCCTATTAAATTAACCGTGTACATCAAAAGGGAAAAGCCGCTGCTTTGGCGGCTTTTCGAAGTTCATTAGTCTCTTCTATACTATTTCATCATACCATGACGAAGTAAAAACTCATTGTATGCTTCCCGGTAGAAGGTAACATCTGGAGCTAATTTTACAGCTTCTTCATATGCCGAAATAGCATCAATAAAGAGATTATTATTTTCGTAGAAGCTCGCAAGCAGATATTTATTGAGTGCAGTCTGTTCGCCAACCTCACCAATGATTTCGTTCAGTGAACCTTTTACCTTCTCAATTTCTGCAGTAGGTAATTTTTTAATCAGATGGCGAGTTGACATTTGTTTCGGATCAGCCTTTGAACTCACCTCAACCAAAACTGCCGTCAGGTTTGCAAACTTGGCATCAGTAATATCAACCTGAAATGTAGTTTCAGGAGTTTCTACCACTGCAAGCTCTTCCTCATACATATTCATGAGTTTTACAATGTAAGGACCAGCCACTTTGCTGCCATCCCAATTTATTACGGCTGTGCTGTTGTAAATTCCAGAGTGTTGATTCTCAGGTAAAAGCACCTGAATAGCGTAACGATCATCACCTCTGTGTACCGCCCCAGTAGCACTCAATCTGTTTTTCTTTGCTTCTGCAGAGTTGCTGCTCAATATAAAATCAGCGTATTTGTTCAATACACTTGTACCGGGCTTTACGGAAGCAGCTAAATCAGAAACTTTATAATTTCCGGCTGTTTTTAACTCCATTGGTTTACCTGTAGAGTGAACCAATGCCAGGTAGGCGTTGTCTGTTAGTTTTACTTCATCAGTAGCTTTCAGGCTGGCACCTGTCTTTAATGGCTGCCATGCATCACCCGATTTTACTTCGTTTGTACCTTTATTGGCCAATACTTTAAATGCATAATCCTGAGCAAAAGCAGAGGCACTCATTAGAAAGAGGGCCGCGAGGAGGGTTGTGTGAATCTTTTTCATTTCCTTGAATTCAACGTTTAGACTTCGAAATTAGTTAATTTATTGTTCTTAACCCGTTTATACTTCCTTAGGTTTGGTGGTAAGCCTTAATCCTGGCAATTTTAAAAGTGTTGGTTTAACTAAGCCATAATACACGTCAAAACAAGGTCCAACCAAAGCCATAGCTCCCATGGTTGCTCCCAGGCTGCTCTTAAAATTGAAAAAGGCAAATAACAACACTACGGCAAAAGAGCATAATACGATTTCGATGATCTGAATGATGACTGATATACCATCATACATCACAGGCCACCTCCGGTTTATCACCGAAAATAATGCCACGTTTAATAAACAGATAATAAAAGCAATCGCATACTCTTGCCATGCGTCCAATTGATCAACATAATCTTCGTTTAATATAGCAGCAATAATGTTGGCGTGAATAACGAGTCCAAACATATCGGGGTTGGCTCTGCCTCCTATCTTTTTATTAAGAGGTGTAAAAAATTTATCGTTCCAGGCAGGATCTCCAAATTGTTTCCCTAAGAAGCCAATGAGAACAATCTTATCTTTAATAACTGAAGGATCAAATTTTTCTTGCAATACATCCTCAACATCAAGCGCAGTAAAGGACACTTTTCTTAAAATGTCGGTATTCCCTAGGTCTAGCTTCTTTAAATTTTTTAAACGCACATCTTCTACTTCGAAATTTCCCCGATAGTTAATCACTTCTGTTTCGTTTTCTCTTTCAAGGAATTTCTTTGTTTTGACAGAATCATAGAGCATCGCAACCTGTATAGCAAATGCTAATTCATCTTTACCTTTAACATCCCACTTGGGTGCGAATGATTTGCAGATTTTAATACCTTCCTGATACTGAGCATCGGTCACCAGATTAGCATATGCAGAGTGGGCTTTCTCCCGAAACATCCAATCTGAATATTCTATAGAGTCATACACATCGATTGCCGCTGCTGCTTCCATCGAATCCGATTGAAGAAGTTTAGAAACCAATACAAGATTGGGAATTTCTTGCATGGCATTAGCCAACATTAAATTCCCCAAAGTATCTAATAGTTGGGTGCAATCTGTGGGATTATATAATCCCCCTTCACAATTATAAAAACCATCTATACCCACTACCCTTGGTTTGTATTTGGCGATGATTTGGAGCTCTTGCGCGAAATCAATCCGTTCTAATAAACTCAAATTGACTAATACAATTTGATCCATATTAACCCTTTCTTTTGCCGTAGGCTCGGGGCGAATGGAGTTGAAAGCAAAATCACTTAACTCAAAATCTGACAATGCATTTGAGATTGGATCGAATGCATTAAAAACTTTGAAAGAGGTAATCTTACTAACACCAACCATCACCAGGAATACGAAGATGGTAGCGAACAAACAATCAATCCAGAATTTTCTCATCTTTCAGAAATATGTATCAAGTAAATTTAGAAATTTAGACGGGCTTTCCGAAACAACGTTGATGCAAACTGTTAAACCACGACTTACATCTAATCAATACACAACCGGTATTTTATCGGGCGACCGTGTTATGCTCGGTCAGGCCATTACCTTAATTGAAAGTAATCTTGAGATTGACAAGGCATTAAGTACCGAAGTGTTGGAAAAGATAATGCCTCATTCCGGTAATGCCTTTCGGTTGGGGATTACTGGTGCGCCTGGCGTTGGTAAGAGCACATTCATTGAAGCGTTTGGGAAATACGTTACTGAACAAGGAAAAAAGATTGCAGTGCTAACGATTGATCCGAGCAGTCAGCTTACGAAAGGAAGTATACTTGGAGACAAGACACGCATGGAAGAGCTTTCCAAAAATCCAATGGCGTTTATTCGACCCACTGCTTCTGGTAATATATTGGGTGGGGTTGCTAATAAAACTCGCGAAGTACTTTTACTCTGTGAAGCCGCTGGCTATGATGTGATTATTATTGAAACGGTAGGAGTAGGACAATCAGAAGTGACCGTCAAAAACATGGTTGACTTTTTTCTGTTGCTGATGTTGGCTGGTGCGGGCGATGAACTTCAAGGCATCAAGAAAGGTATCATGGAAATGACCGATGCCATGGTGATTACAAAAGCAGATGGTGATAACATTAATCATTCAACGCGAGCTCAAGCCGAATACCAACATGCCTTGCATTTGTCTCCAGTAACAGTATCCGGTTGGCAACCGCGAGTGGTTACGGCATCAGCATTAACAGGAGAGGGTATTGATGTAGTATGGAAGATGATCACAGAATATCAAAACCTTACTACTACTTCAGGATTTCTCAAACAAAACAGAAGTACACAACATGTCGCGTGGTTTCATGAGTACTTTGATCAGTTATTAAAATCAGATTTTCAGCGACTTCATCATTTTCAATCAGCGCTAAAGAATATAGAGCACGATGTTGCTGAACAGAAAGTTTCTGCTTATTCGGCAGCACATAAACTTTTGAAAGCCTATTATCAGGACATAAAAAGTTAACTGATCAATAATCACAAATTCTTCTGCAATTCACTATTAACAATTAACCAATAACTGATTACTGCTATCTTGCGCTATGAAAAAAATATCTCTCCTTCTTCTTTTTGTAGTGCTGTTCGCTTGCGAGAAAAAAGAATCAGCAGTTGCAAATCAACAAGTTCAAACGGTTACCAAGTATGCAAGCGGTTTTACTATACAGTATCAAGGTAATGTAAAGTTGGTTGAAGTTACCTATCCCTTTCAAGGAGCGACATCTGGTTATAAATATTTATTGGTTCCGAAAGGTGATAGCATTCCGGCACATGATGCTGATGTAAAAATTATCCGTACACCGATAACCTCTATTGTATGTACATCCACTACTCATATCCCCTTGCTGGATTATTTAAATGAGAGTGATAAACTCGTGGGGTTTCCGAGTCTCGATTATATCAGTTCAATAAAAACGCGCGCCTTAATTGATTCTGGTAGAGTTCAGGAATTGGGTGCTGATAAAGGTTTGAACATTGAGGTGCTCGCCATGCTGAAGCCCGATATGGTGATGGGTTACACCATGAGCAGCGATTTTGGTCAGTTTAAAAAAATTGAAGAGTTGAACATTCCGGTGGTAATCAACTCAGAATATTTGGAAAAGCACCCTCTTGGCAGAGCAGAATGGATTAAGTTCATGGCTGCGTTCTTTAATAAAGAGAAAGAAGCTGATTCGATATTTCAAGTTATTGAAAAACAATACAACGACACAAAAACGTTGGCCGATAAAGTTGCAACCAAACCAACTGTAGTAAGCGGGATAGTATATGGTGACGTGTGGTTCTTGCCAGGAGGAAAAAATTATGCAGCACGACTTCTTGAAGATGCTGGCTGTCATTACCTCTGGAGTGATGATACATCTAATGGTTATTTGGAATTAAGTTTTGAATCGGTGTATGAAAAAGCACACGATGCTGATCTTTGGATTGGTGTAGCATCGTATGCTTCTTTGGATGAAATTAAAAAAGCAGATCATCGCTACGAAAACTTTAAACCGCTTAAACAAAAACAAGTTTATACCTATGATGGTCGTAAAGGAGCTAAAGGAGGTAGTGAGTTTTTAGAACTTGGGTATCTGCGTCCGGATATGATTCTGCAAGATCTGGTTAAGATTGCTCATCCTGAATTGCTGCCGGATTATACTTTGTATTTTCATAAGCATCTTGAATAATTTTAACCACAGGTCGCGGAGGAGCGCAGAGATTTTTTGTTTAAATCTCAACACTTCGTGCTTTAGTACTTGAACAAACTTTTCTTCATGAAAAAAATCCGTACTCTTTTATTTGTTTTGCTTCTCACACAAGTTCTCTATAGCCAATCACTCGAGACTGTTATTCAGAAAGGTCATGAGTTGGCGGTGTTGGCTGTTGCTGTTAGTCCTGATAGTAATTATGTAGCCACTGCAAGTCGTGATAAGTCAGCGAAGTTGTGGGAGATCAATACGGGTCGTGAAGTGCGTAGTTTTCTTGGTCATGAGGCAAGTGTTACGAGTATTGAGTTCAGTGCAGATGGAAAATTATTGCTGACAGGAGGCAATGATAAAACCGTTCGCCTTTGGGACGTTGTCACCGGCAAAGAATTGTATGTAGTTACTGCTCCCGAATACATTCGCAGCGTTGGATTCGATCCGCAGTCGCGATTCTTTTTTTATACCGGACTAATCGATACGGGCAATGGAGATTCACTTGTTGTTTGCGATCTCAAATCAAAAAAAGTAATAACTAAAATTTCTGTTAATCCCGACAAGGGTTTGGGTACAGGTACAGAAGCCACAATAAGTAAGGATGGAAAATGGTTGGCCATTGGTGAAGACAATCGTGTGGTTCGATTATTTCAAACCAGCAATTGGAAGTTAGTGAAGACTTTTGAAATTGTCGATGGCTTTTGTGGAGGTTGTGGCACGCGTATGGTTTTCAGTCCGGATAGTAAATATTTATACAAAGCTTCACATAATGATGTGCTTCAGAAATATGAGTTGTCGACTTTTAAGTTGATCAAATCATACGGAAGAGAAATTGATGACTTAACTGGACTGGCAATTAGCCCGGATGGAAAGCGGTTGGCGATCTCTACGGAGAAAGATCTTAAAGTTTGGAACGAAGCAACTGGCCAACGACTTGATTCAATAGCCGCGAATGAGAAAGGTGATTTTCGTGAGATTGCATTTACGCTTAACGGAAAAAATATTCTGGTGACCAGTGATGACAATACTGTGTTTTCATGGTTGGCTGATAAGAAGAAAAAAGATATTGTCCTTACGGGATTTCTGAATCAACGCGATCAGGGTGGACTAAATTACGATCCGAATTTTTATTGGGAGTCTTACATTGCGAAATACGTGCGCTTCAAAAATTCAATTCTCATTTCGAATGATGGCAAAACCCTTATCAAAGGAAAGTTCGGCACGAAAGTAAAACGTTGGGATATTGCTACAGGTAAACTCGAAATGGAATATGTAGGTCATAAGAAAGCGGTGCTTTGCTATGATCTGTCAAAAGATGGTAAGAAGATGTTGACGGGTGGAGGCGATGGAAAAATTATGTTGTGGAATGTAGAAACAGGTGATTCGTCAATAGTGATTGAAAGTTATCGTGAACCGATCTTCGATATTCATTTCAGCGATGATGAAACGAAAATCATTTCGTGCAGTTGGGATGCCTCGATGAAAATTCATGACATCAAAAGCGGGAAGATGTTGAGTTATTTTGATCTCGAAAAATACTCGGCTTATGCCGTTACTCCTCATCCGAATGATCTTTATCTTATTTCTGCCCGACTGGATAATTCACTTCAACTCTGGGAGATTGATACAAAGAAAGAGGTGAGAAATTTTGTAGGACATACTGATATTATTTCTTCGATTCAATTGAGCAATGATCAACGCACATTATTGAGTGCAAGTTGGGACGGTTCGATTCGTTTATGGGATATTGGCACTGGCCTGGCTATAAAAAAATTCAAAGGACATCACGGCGCAGTGCACACTGCTATTTTTAGTGCCGATGGAAAATCAATTTACTCCGCTGGTGCAGATCGCATTGTTCGCGTGTGGGATATTAATACTGGAAATGTTACTCGCACGTTCGATGGACATAAAGCAGAGGTAACCTCACTGTTGTTTAGTCCGGATGGTAAATTATTGATCAGTCATGGTGTAGATGGTGTAACGAAGTTTTGGGACTTGACGAGTGGTCGCGAATTTTTTGAACATATTCATTTGGGTGAAAAAGACTGGATGGTGAAAAATCCCGAAGGTTATTTTAATGGAACAGACGATGCACGCAAATACATTCACTTTGTAAATGGATTAAAGACGTACTCTGTCGATCAGTTCTTTAATGAATTTTACAGACCCGATCTTCTTCCAAAAATATTTCAGAACCGAGGTGGCAATGATGATTCAAAAGGGATTCAGGGTAAATTAAAAAGTTCACCACCTCCAACGGTGCGGGTTGCGGTAATAGCAGCTCCCGAGAACAAAGCCGAAGTGTACGTGCGTATGACCGACAATGGCAATGGTGCTGAGGACCTTCGCGTGCTACACAATGGAAAGAGTATTGTGTTAAATAAAGAAACGCTAAAATATCCATCAGCAAAGAATCAATTCACTACCTATAAACATATTGTTGATTTGATTGGTGGTGTTAATACATTTTCTGCAGTAGCAAATAATAAAGAAAAAGTAGAATCAGATGCACAACCTGTTGAGCTGGTTTCGGATCACGCTTCGAAGAGCAGTACGTGTTACATTCTTTCCGTAGGTATTAATCAATACAAAAACAGCAAACTGAATTTGAATTACGCCAAACCAGATGCACAATCGTTCAGTTCTATGATGGATGAGAAAAGTACACGCCTCTTCAAAAAAATTGAACTGCATACTTTATACGATGAAGATGCTACCAGAGAAAAAATATTAGCAAAGCTCGATGCGTTAGCAAGCAAGGCAAGCCAGGAAGATGTTTTTATTTTCTATTACGCTGGACATGGATCAATGGTGGATGATAAATTTTATTTCATCCCCACCGAAAGCCTCCGGTTATACGATGCAAGTTCACTTAATAAAGAAGCGATTGAGGCGAGCATGTTGCAAGATCGATTCAGTCGCATTCATGCATTGAAACAATTGATTATTATGGATGCGTGTCAATCGGGTGGATCAGTTGAATTACTGGCAACCCGTGGTGCAAGTGAAGAGAAAGCCATCGCACAACTTTCGCGAAGTGCAGGTATACATGTAATGGCATCTGCCGGCAGCGAACAATTTGCCACTGAGTTTGCCGAACTTGGTCATGGACTGTTTACCTATGTGTTAATTAAAGCACTGCAAGGTGAGGCCGATGGTGCACCGAAAGATGGAAAGGTGACGATCTACGAATTGAAATCCTACATAGATGATCAGGTGCCGGAGATGACGCGCAAATTGAAAGGCAAACCACAATATCCATACACATTTAGCAGGGGGCAGGATTTTCCGGTGGTGATCGAGGAGTAGGCTTCTGAATTAATGTTTCATAATCAACTTTGTCAGCTTTTTGTGAGTTACATGAACAAATTGGAAGATGAAGAATGAGAACGAAAAGCTTAATTCTAGCCATGGATAGTTCTCTTATTTTATCTATTTGGTTTATGATAGATAATAATTTGGTAACCAACCTAGTCGATTTCTTTTATGGTTGTTTCATTCTAAGGTAGGTACATGTTCTTCGGTCGTGACCCATTTCCGAAACATATGGGTTAATCCGTTATAGTTAAGGTAAGGGTAAGTTCATTCGTTATGTTGGATAACATTGCATTGCCATGAGAAATATTTTGAATATTTATGATTATCGTTTCTGGGCTTTCTACTACCCCGTCCTCAATACCCTTTACAATTATATAGAAGTTACCGTTTTCAATCAGTGTACCAATATTTTCGAAATCCACAAAAGGACTTGCTGATCCTGTAATGTAAAGTGAAGAACCAATAATATCGCCTTCAAGTAATGGGGTCAGGTTAATAGTAGTTTTAAAGATTTGTGATTCCTTTATTGTTGCATTGAGTATTTTAAATCCGATGATGGTTACATCATCGTCTACCAGTTGTACCGTATGAGTATTATCGATTAGACTGATTTCGCCGCCTGTAACCTTCTTTAAAGTAATGACAATTGTTTGCCGTTGCTCCCAGTTTTCATCATCAAGAATATTGAGGTATAGTCCATCCCGCGTCCACTCCTTCACTTCATAGTCGGTATTCAGGATGGACGTTCCTGAAAACGTAAATTGTAAATCTGTTACAAGATTAAATTCTCCTCTATTGATAGAAAATGGAATGAATATTATATCATCAGCCTCACTCACTTCCTGGGAAAACGTTTCAAAGCTTACGATAGGGGATGAATTATCAGGCCCGTCCTCGCAAGAGATCACAAATATGCTTGCGAACAGAAGCATGTAGTTCATAAAATGTTTTATCAGGGTTCTCATACAACAATCTTGGTTATCAAAGGAAGTAATTCTATAAATATAAAAAGAACACTACAACTTCTCTTCGGATAATCAGCTTTTTAATAGACTCTAATTGGATTAACCAGATCCCTTTGTTAGGGTAGAAGAATTAATGTCTTTAGATACATATTCCTCATCCTTCTTTCAAAATCGTAATCTTTTGAGATAAACTCGTTTGTCTTAATACAAATTGAGCGCAGAGTTATTTGACGGAGTTGGCTACACATGAACAAGACACAGAATACTTTAAAAGAACCCGAAGCGGTTGTAAGAATGTAAATTATCCTACTATACAATATTCATACGTCTATTCTCAGTAACGGATCGATAAATTGCCTCGACCACGCGAATGTCTTTTAAACCTTCTTCTCCCGGAACCATCAGTGTTGTACCGTTTAAGATGGCGTTAGCGTCATCGTCCATTTGTTGGGCCTGCTCGTTGTTAATCGTAGCATTCAATTTTGTTCCATTACTGGTTATGCCATTGATGCCATTATAGGCCTGAAAGGGTGAGAGTTTATACCAGCCTTTGGTGCACGTTACCGCAAGATCGTTCATGCCTTTACCAAAACTGGTTTCGCATTTTGCTGTTACACCTTGAGGGAATTCCAGATCAAATGCCATGGTCTCTTCTACTTCAGTATAAATAGCAGGTCGTGTCGTTGAAGCTTTTGCTGTAACAGCAAGGGGTTCAAGTCCGGTGCTATAGCGCGCGGCATTCAAAGGATACACGCCCATATCATACATGGCGCCACCCCCTAAACTTTTTGTTTGCTTCCAATGATGGGTTCGGCCATCAAAGTATCCCGCGGTCGCTTCGACTTTTATTACTTTCCCATACGTCAGCTCCTTTCTGAATTGAATAATTTTTTTGGTGTTGGGTTCGTGATGCATACGATAGCCAATGCTAAGCGTCACTTTGTTTTTAGTACAGGCATCGATCATACTCTTACATTCTGCAACCGTCATGGCCATGGGCTTTTCGCACCAAACATGTTTGCCTGCTTGGGCTGCTCGAATACTATACTCAGCATGCATAGACGGAGGAAGCACAATGTAGACTACATCGATGTCGGGATTGTTTGCCAGCGAATCAAAATTTGTGTAGTTGTAAATGTTTTGGTCAGTGAGCTTATATTGTTGCTTCCATTGTTCTGCTTTGGAAGGTGTGCCAGTTACAATTCCTGACAGGTAACATTGTGTGGTAAGTTGTAACGCAGGTGCAAGCAAGTCGGTGCTGTAATAGCCTAGCCCAACTAAGGCAACGCCGAGTTTCTTTTTCTTCTGAGGAATAATGATGTTCGCAAAAGCAGCGTTACCAAGGGCAAGTCCTGTCGCTCCGAGTATGGACTGGTTTATAAACTTTCTTCTGTTCATAGAGATCAACCTTTAGCGTGGGTACTTTAAAGTTAAGTGTATTGATACAATTTCTCAAGGATGGAGTTCCCAGTGGAGTGCAATTCTTTTGTAGCGCTTTATAAATCGCATCCTATTCTCGATTCAGTATAACGGCTTATAGATTCAGAGATCAACTGAGCAAACTACAACCCTATTTATAATTAATTGTAGAATCATACTCCAACTTCACAAACTCACATATCGTGTGTTGAAGTTCTCTCGTTTCTCCTTCCATCTTCCAAAGACCGGTGCCTTCCATATAATAGTAAATTCGTTTTGCTTCAAATAGTAGACCGATTGGAAGGGTTATGGTTTCGGTGATTCGTATTGCACGCGTGTTTACATTGTTCAACTTAAACTTCACCCACTCTGCAATAAAATTGGTTTTTTGTCCGTGAGCTTCTTTGTATGACCACGTAAGTGTTTGACCTAAACCTGGCACTTTCATTATAGCTTTTGGTGGATCGTAAAGTGTTATCTTGTTTTTTTCTGTTTCAGTTGTAGATATTAGTTTAACAAGATGAACTTCGGTTGGTGTGAATTCAATGGTGCGATTTTCAATTCGCACGGGTTTATTCTGATAGTGCGTTGTATCTACAACTTCATACTGATCTCCTTTTTTTAAATAATACATCACGCGGGCAAATTCGGATTGCTTTCCTACGGCATCGGGCATGTTGAAAGTTGCTTTGTTCTTTTTCGCTGCTGGTAAAAAATAATCTTTAGAATTTTTCTGAGCAAAACATGAAAGAGCAGTACAGACAATGAGTACTGTGAAAGCGTTCAATTTTATGTTGATTTTAGATTTCAAAAGAGATCATCCTAACGATATGTACTATGATGCACTATCTCTCTTTATAGTTTTAATCCAAGGGGTAAGTGAGATGGCGGAATTTCGGATTGCTTATTAAGCTGGCTTCTTCTTAAAACTGTAATACAAATAAAACAACGCAGGCAAAATGAAAACGCTACCCAATATCAACGCCCAGCTCAATGCTTCCATTGTTTTATCAGGAGCCTGGTATCTGAGTAAGGATAAGTTAGAAGCGTCTTTTAAAATTATTAAATCGGGAAAATGTGCATAGCTGATGGCCAATAATATCATTGTAACCTGGAAGCCGGCCAATGCACGGATGATAATCGTTCTGCCTTTTTTTACAAAGTACCATAAGGTAAAAAGTGAAATGGTAGCAAGAAGAATTGCAGTGAGTCCTACGCTGTCATTAATTACCCATTGTCGTAATGGAACGCCATCTGTTTCTGCTGCGATAAACACCAGGGCACCGCATACCACGGCAAAGATGTTCATTCGTTTTGCTTTGGCAATGAAGCGAATGCTGTCTTCTTTATTCCCGGCTTCACCGATTAAATAGATGGAAGCCAAAAATCCACAGAGTGATACCGTGAACAATCCTACACAAAAGGAAAATGTATTAAACCATCCCAATACATAAGCCGATACAAAATCAGTGGCCTGTGGATTGATATGGCCGGATATCGTACTTCCGGCAATGATCCCTAAGAATAATGGCGTGATAAAACTGGAAGAAATATAAATGCGATTGTACCAGAATTGCATATCATCGTTTATCGCATCGTAATGGCGAAATACAAATGCAGTACCGCGTGCAATAATTCCCAGCAACATAATGGTTAACGGTATGTGAAGGTAGATTGACAGTGTTGTGTAGATATAGGGGAAACCAACAAACAAAATTACGATGGCAATAATAAGCCACATGTGATTGGCTTCCCAGATAGGCCCGATAGCATAATACAGTGTTTTGCGAGTGCGCTGCCTGTTCTTTGAAGAAGTAAATAGCTCGATGATGCCCGCGCCAAAATCGGCACCACCTAATAAAAGATAGAGGAGAATAGAGAGCCACAGAAAAATAATAACAATGACAGTGCTCATACTTTAGGAGTGTATGTTTTTTGTTTCACTGTGTAATTCAGGCACCATCTTTATTTGACGCTTCAATAAAAAAATCACCATCACCGATAAGGAAATATAAATCGCAATGAAAAGATAGAACGAATACACAATGCCAGGCATGGGAGTAACGGCATCTTTAGTGCGCATGATGCCATGGATGATCCACGGTTGTCTACCTACTTCAGTCACGGTCCATCCCGCTTCAACGGCCATGAAACCTAATGGTGTTGCCAACACAAAAAGTTTAAGAAACCAGGGTGATTGTATCCAGTGTCTTTTTCGGAAAGAGATGAAATATAGTATCGCGAGAAGAATCATAAACATTCCGATGCCAACCATAATCTGAAAAGCATAATGGGTAATGGTTACAGGAGGATGTTCATCTTCCGGAATCGCATCTAATCCTTTTACTTCGCCTGTAAAATTTCCATGCACTAAAAAACTCAACATGCCTGGAAGCTTGATGGCATAATCCACTTTCTTATTTTCTTCATCCGGAATACCACCAATAATTAATGAAGCTGATTTCTCGGTGTGAAAATGTGATTCCATTGCAGCAAGTTTTGCTGGCTGTCGCTTTGCTACATCTTTGGCGGACAAGTCGCCACTGAGAGGTTGAAGTATTGCCGCTACAGATCCAAATACAATCGCGATCTTGAAAGCCTGTGTATGAAATATGACATTCCTCTTTTTTAGAATCATCAACGCATGTATACCTGCTACAGCAAAGCCGGTAGCAGCAATGGCCGCGAGTGTCATGTGCAATGCCTGAAACAGCCAGGCATCATTAAACATTGCTTTTATGGGATCGATGTTGATGTACTCGCCATTCACAAAATCAAAACCCGCAGGACTGTTCATCCAAGCGTTTGCCGATACAACCAATATTCCAGAAGCCAGTCCACTCACGCCTACCACAACACCAGTGAACCAATGAAACCAACGATTGAATTTGTTCCAACCATAGAGGTAAAATCCAAGTGCAATGGCTTCAATAAAAAAGGCAGTCCCCTCTAATGAAAAAGGCATTCCGAAAATTGGACCAGCGTGTTTCATAAATTCTGGCCAGAGCAAACCAAGTTCAAACGATAGCATGGTACCCGACACAGCTCCTGTTGCAAAAAATATGGCTACACCCTTACTCCACGCGATGGTAATGTTCTTAAATACTTCATCACCTTTTCTCAACCATAGGTAATGAGACACTGCCATAAAGAAAGGCATTACCATACCAATGCAAGCATAGATAATATGAAAGCCCAGCGATAAAGCCATCTGCGATCTGGCCGCAAGAAAATCGTCCATAGCAAGAATTTTTTGTCAGGCAAATATAGAATCAGATTGACAATACATAGACAATAGTTAAAGCAATCGAAATAGTAATAATAATGTATTTCTTCTGCCTTCTATCTCGTAGTATTTCTTCTAATCTTCATATTTACGATTTCGATCAGTAGGGCAAATGCCATCGAGAAATAGATGTATCCTTTAGGTACATGAACATGCAAGCCTTCCACAACTAACACGGTACCGATCATGAATAGAAAGGATATAGCTAATAGTTTCATGGCCGGATGCCGCTCAATAAAATTACTAATGGACCTAGCGAAACTGAGCATAATAACCATTGAAATAATAATGGCAGTAATGATTACCCATATCTTATCCACCAACCCAACAGCAGTAATAATTGAGTCAAGGGAAAAAACCAGGTCAAGAAGAATGATTTGAATAATTGCGCCTCTCACAGTGAGTGGCTTTTTTTGATTTCCATCATCTGACTTACCTTCTACCTTATGGTGTATTTCAGATGTACTTTTTCCTACAAGAAATAAACCTCCCGCGATTAAAATCAGATCTCTGTAACTGAGACTAAATTCTTTGATTGTTATAATAGGATTATTTAAACCGATAACCCATTGGATGGCTAAAAGCAGTAACAATCTTCCTACCAAAGCCAATATTAATCCGATCACCCGGACTTGTCTTTGATTGCTTACGGGCATTCTCCCTGCCACCAACGAGATGAACACAATGTTATCAATTCCCAACACAACTTCTAAAAATGTAAGGGTTAGGAGGCTTATTAGAACGTCAACTGTTAAAAAATCCATAATCTAGTTTTCTTAATTAAATTCTAACCCGATTTTGAGAAAGGTATATTGGTCTATAATGATAATAAATGATCGTATCTCAAAAAAAGTTATTTCATAAATCTATTATAACTGTGCCAAAATATTTTCGTCACCAGATCATCAGATATCAAGTAATGTTTTGGGTGTATGGAGTACCACACACTTTTGTGAAAAAATATCGGCATATTTTTAATATAGCACAAATGGTTTATCAATTTGACCAACGCTTATACTTTTAAGAGGTGGCGTGAAAACTCAGACTACATGGACTGCAAAGCAAACTTCAATCCTTCGAAGGCGGATCAATCATAATGTGCGCGCGATGCGTTCCCGGATCCATGATCCACGGCATACCGGGCGCTTCTGGTTTTGTTGGGAGCCCTGTGCTGGCAGCGGTTGCCCAGGGAATATAAACGACATACCTGAAATTACCTTTCGTCACTTCACCGGTTGTCGTGTTGTATGCTTCAGCTGGAGCAGAATAAACTTGTAAATTGGAAGCCTGCTTTGGCATTGTTAATTTTCCTGACTTTGCTTCTGCTTCACGAATATCAAATATTTCCTGAAACGATTTTCCGGCGGCTTTCAATTCTCGGCCACGTGCCATAAAAGGATCTAAATCTTTATGGTAACACGAAACACTCAAACCGTTTTGCTTGGGATTGTCTGCAATGCAAACCAATTCATTGCTTCCTTTTCGAAGAATGGCAAATTCACCTTTCACATCATAACCATAGACCATAGCATCTGTTCGTTTATCTTCTGGTGCCGCAAGTACTGCAGTTTTGATTTGTATTTCAGTGGATGGAATTTGCGCTAACACCATTTGTGTATTGATCAGTGTGATGAAAAATGCGTAGGAATATTTCATAAAATGTTCTTTGAATCTCCGAAAGTTAGGTGTTAAGAAAATAATCTTCGATCAGGCAGTACCCGTGTGATTTTGTACTACACTAAATTAGTGTTATAAACCGAATAACTTTTTAAAGAATCCTTTCTTTTTTTTCTCCTTCTCACCAAATGCTCGTGTTGAATCTCTGTCTTTCTTACCGAAAATTTTCTCCAACACGTTCTTATCTGTCTTATAGAGATCGCAGGAAAGTTTGCGTTCAAGATTTGCAGGTAATTCGGCAAAATGTGCCTGACTTAATTGCCCAAGTTCATTATCTGCATTGACTTGTTGAAAAAACGATGCCACAATAGGCAATGCAGTGTGAGCACCTTGTCCTAAGGCTGTGGAACGAAAACGGATTCGGGGATCATCTGCTCCAACCCACGATCCAATAACTAATTTGGGTGTCATCGCGATAAACCATCCATCGGCATTGGATTGTGTTGTGCCTGTTTTTCCAGCCATGTCATTTGCAATGTTATACTTCAATCGCATGCTGGCACCTGTACCTTCATTGATAACACGCTTTAACATGTGTACCAACATCTGAGCGGTATTTTTGGATAATACTTGCTCCCCCGTTGCGGGCTCAAAACTTTCCAACACAACATGATCGCGCGAAGAAATGGAAGTTATATAATATGGTTTAACAGAACGTCCATTGTTTGCGATGCAGGAATATGCTGTAACCATTTCTGTCATGGATACGCTCGGTGTGCCCAATGCCAAGGATGGAACACGTTCCAACGCACTTGTAATTCCCATTTTTTGCGCTAACGATACTGTATTATCAATGCCCGCTTTCTCGAGTACGTGTACAGCAACTGTATTTACTGAATAGGTTAATGCACCTTCCATTGAATATTTCAAATCATAATTCTCCTCTGTGTTTAACGGTGTCCATTCTTCAGCTCCTTCATAGGTTGTCTTTTCCGCAGAGAAAAAATCGCAAGGCTTTTCACCATTCTCTAATGCAGCAGCATAAACAATTGGTTTGATAGTGGAGCCAACCTGTCGCTTGGTGCTTTCTCTTACGTGATCAAATTGAAAGTAATGATGGTTAATGCCTCCTACCCAAACACGAATGGAACCTTGTTGAGGATCCATCGCTAACAATCCTGCATTCAAAAATTTTAAATAATGTTTAATCGAATCAATGGAGCTCATCTCAACTTCCTTTTCACCTTGATAGGTAAACACACTCATTACGTTTATCTTCTTCATCTCTTGAAGAATCTCCGTATGAGATAAACCAGATTGTTGCAAACTTTTATATCGATCAGAATTCTTTATTGCTTCATCCAATACACCTGGCTGGTTATGCCATGGATACCTCTTACTCCAATGCCTTAAGAATTGATCTTGCAACAATGCCATTTGTTTTGTTGTTGCCACTTCCGCGTAGTTTTGTAACCTTGAATCAATCGTGGTGTAGATTTTTAATCCGTCGGTATAAAGATTGAAGGGTTCGTCTTTTTCATTTTTATGATCGCGACACCATGCAAGCAATTCACTCCGAATGTATTCTCTGAAGTAGGGAGCTAATCCTGAATGATGCGTAATCTTGTTATACGTTAAAACTAAGGGTAGCGATTTTAGAGAATCGACAGTTGTTGTTTTTAGTTTGCCGTATTTCTCCATTTGTGCGAGCACTACATTTCTTCGTTGTATTGCACGCTCCGGAAAAATCCTGGGGTTGTATGAATGAGTGGCCTTCAACATACCGATCAGTATGGCACCTTGATCCGCAGAAAGTTTTTTTGTTGGTTGTGAAAAGAATCGTTGAGCAGCCGATTCAATTCCATATGTATTATCTCCAAAAGGAACGGTATTGAGATATAATGCCATTAAGGTATTCTTGTCGTATATTTTTTCCAATCGTGAAGCGACAATGAGTTCACGCATTTTGTTGATAAGAAGTGAGAACATCCAATAGTGTTTGCGCGGATATAAATTCTTAACGAGTTGTTGCGTTAATGTGCTTCCGCCACCCGAAGCATCGTTTTGAAGTAAAAGACTTTTGAATAAAACGCGCACAAGACTTCTGTAGTCAATTCCGTTGTGATCATAAAAGCGAATATCTTCCGTTGCCAATAGTGCATCGACAACATGGGAAGGAATTTGATTGTACTGAATATCAGATCGCTCCTGAATAAAATATCTGCCCAGCAAAATACTATCTGCGCTATACACTTCAGAAGCAACCGGATTATCTACCTGGCTGAGCTCTTCACGATTGGGAACATCGCTAAGAATTCCACTCCAGACAAGAAGAAATAGAAATAGAAGAAAAGCACTTAGAAAGCTTCCAACCAATCCACACACTACAAATAACTTTCTAATGAGCGATTGTCGATTGAAGAAGATCAGAAATCGCTGACTAAATGAAATTATTTTTTGAAAGAGTTTACTGATCATGCTTGCGTTGAGAGGGGTAATACTAAAACGCAAGTACGTTTAAAAAAATTTAAAATAAGCTAATTCGCCTTCAGTACGTAGGCTAACACGATCTACGTGCTATTGGGGAGATTTGGTGTCTATAACTATTCGAAAACGTAACTCACACCAAGTCGAATGGTATAGGCATTCTCGAAAAACACATCTGTAAATTCATTTGAGCTTTGTTGTCTAATGGGAAGAGAAGGGTTATTAACTCGAGTGTCTTCGAATTGCAGATCGTACAGTTTAAATGGAATATTCAGATCAATGAGAATCCTATCTGTGATATTATAATTAATCCTGGGAATTAAGTTAAAAGAGACTCCAAACAATTTAGTGTTTGTATAATAAGCATACGAAGCTTTTGGTTCATATTCTGTTTCTGTGAAATAAGGGTTCATACCTAGCCCTAAGTTGAATCGAATTTTTTTAAACGGGTCGGAGAGTACTTTACTCAATTCATATCGAAGTGAATAAGTGTTGATGGTGCCCTCTCTTGCTTCATCATCTTGAAAACTATAGTTCAGCGGCAGTTTAACATTGTAAATTGATTTAGATAGTTCGGGTATTAGAATCTCGAACTCATGTGTAAAATTTTTCCTTGTATTGATGGCGAAAGCGAGTGATATCCTGCTGAAGTTTACGTTGTTTGAATTTGTTGTTGAATTTGTTTGTGAGTTGTAATAACTCACTTTAAAGTAATCCGTGTTCTGATAGACCTTTGCTTGGAAAGTTCGCTGTGCTGAGGAATTGATTACAAACAATAAAAAAGCAGAAAATAATATATAGTATTTCATGACAGGTTTAAGGTTGGTGCTAACGCCTGCCGATAAAACGCAATGATTTTCAAAAAAGTATATGCAGATGAATATTTTAACAATACATGATTGCTATAATTTCTTCAAGCTTAAGTAATAGTCACGCTGCTTTTTAGAAAGATGTTCGATGGCATACCTCAACATAGCGCGCGGCATGGTAGCTGCATATTCATCTAAGAAGCTTAGCAGTTTTTTAGGATCTCTTTTTCCGGCTTCTCGAATCCATCCTCCTGCAGCTTTATGGATTAAATCATGTTTATCCTTTAGTAAGAGTTCTGCAATCTTAAAGGTATCATCGATCTGACCTTGTCTGATAAAAAAGTAAGTACTGACAATAGAAGTTCTTCGCTCCCAAACATTTTTAGATCGGACAAGTTTGTATAGAATTGCTCGCGGCTGATTAAACAAATAACCACCCACTACATAGGGCGCTGATCGGTCAACCAGGTCCCAGTTATTAATTCTGTCATGGCGATTGATGTATAAATTAAACAATTCTTTTTTGCGGCTTGCTGATATTTTTTTATTCCGGGCCTGAAAGTCCATGATGCTAACGGCACCGGCTCGTACTTCATGAATCTCACTTTCAAGTAATTTTTCAATTTCAGTGAGATTCATATCAATAAACTCTTTGGCTAACGCAAATACTTGACCCATGCGGACACCTATAAACTTATCGTCTTCACCATACTTACCGTCATTTGATTTAAAATAGCGTTGAATCTTTTCAAGCTCTGAGGCTGATTGGTATTTGTATAAGTGTATGACAAACTCTTTCGCGGTGAGTTCACCAGAAATAGTGGCTCCCTTTTTTACTGGTGCGGTGCGTTTTTTACTTGTTGGTGTTACTTTACTTTTTTTTGCCATATGTTATTCAATGTCCTATTTTCCTTGCTGATATGTCAAAGCTATTGTCATTGTTGATAAATAAGGTAGGTTGAAAACGACAATGTAGTCGGCTGATTGCGACAACAATAATTGTTATATCTATTTGCTTTCAATTCCATTGATTAATTCCGTGATGATTCTTAACAGTTCTTTCTTGTTTGATTTTATTTCTTTCATGTTTGTGAAGTAGACCAGACGTCTGTCTTTGTAATCGCCTTCCAGGAGTTCTGATTTAATTTGAACAATGAAGGGATGATGAAACACAAGGAGAAGTTTATCCCCATTTGGGGTATTCGGTCTTGCAGGGCCAAACGTTACCATGTCTTGCAGGTAATAGTAACTCGGTGCATTCCATTTGATGCGTTCACCTATTCGTTTATCTACACCTTTAATAATTTTTCTAAGCTCTTCCATCTCTGCTTTCAGCGGATGTTTTAAAGCGTGCATATAATTCGCTACCTGTTCTTCGTCTGAAAGTTTGATGGTTGTCTTTCGCGGAGTTTCTAATTTTTTTGTGGGCATTGGTCGCATTTTAGGTAACAAAATCTATTATTAAATTCTAAGTTAAATGTCACCGCTAACTTATCCTATGGATTGATCTGAAAATTGGAACTTTAAATATTGTATTTGGTATACAAAAAAAACAGCAGAGCCTTTCGAACTCTGCTGAATCAACCTAAACCAATGAAACTAATTCCAATACAATTTCATTACTTCATCTTCATTACTTTGCAAGTTCCAGCCGTTCTTCCATTTTGGAAATGCACGATGTATTGACCAGCAGGAAGATTGGGAGTCTTTAACGACAGCGAACCACTTGCAGAATGGTCAACTTTAAACTCGGTGACGCTTTGCCCGAGTAAATTCATAACCTCTACTTTGCCATTACCTATAAATTCCTGAGAGAGTAAAAACGATACTTCATCCGTGAACGGATTGGGATAGCAAGAAATTGAAACGCGTTTCTTCTCTTCCAAAACTCCGGTCACTTCGTCTTCGCCAACACCACGATCACCAACCGAAAAATATACGGGCCATGATGTTAATGCATAAAGACCAGTGACTACTCCGTTTGATGAAATTTTATCGCTGTTTAATGTTACATAACCCGTTTCATAGTTGCCTGCACCATTGTCGCTGGTAAAGGCAATACGTGTGTCACCTTTATTGTAAGATGGCCAACCCAATGAATTGTTGGTTGCAATAAAATTAGTTTCGTTGGTTTCAATGTTCGTACCCAAAATGGCATATTCACCTGTTCCTGAATCGATGTAGTCAAAAGCTATAATGTTAGGATTGTTCTTGGAGAACGATGGATCACCAATACTTACACCATCGGGTAAACTGGGAAATAATTTAGCAACCTCACCATCTGAAAAGTCATTTGCTTCAATATCCCAGACGTGTATAAAATTAACATCCCAGTACTCAATGTCTGCACCATTGCTGTTTGCCAGACTGTTAAAGGCATCGTACACTAAGTATTCACCTGTATAGTCCCACTCCAACGCATCGGCATAGAGTGGCCCTGCGGAAGTAACACCTTCTGAAAATGTTGGATTGTATAATTCAAATGTTGCCCAGGTCTCCGATGTAAAATCGTAAACGTGAATCGATTTATCAGCAGCTGATGTAACAGCGGCTAATCGATTGCCCCCTTTTGAGATGACAGCGTTTGACCAAATCGGTTCATCTTGTAGAACAAATTCACTTGCCGTTTCTCCCGGATCAGTTATAATCACATGAATGGTATGATCGCCTGCAACAAATACGGCTGCGCTTCCATCATCCGTCACACTGGGTCTGCTGTTGAAGATAGTGGTAGACAAAGGCGTTTCACCAGCAGACGATGTTCTATATAAAGAATTCGGATCAGCAGGATCGGTGCTGTAGACTAATAAAAATTCTGTTCCGGGATTAGTAGGTAAACTCTCACTATAGTTACCCCCTTGTCCGTTTGTAATGCCTACAGCATCAAACGCTACTCCGGCTTGTGTTGCCTCTATTGAAGATGTTCCGAATAAATCTCCGGCAGCTTTAATAACTGCCAACCGAAGATCAATAAATCGTGACGATTTTGTGAGGTAATCATCTAATGCTTTGTAAAAAACACTGGCAGCTTTATCACGTGTGATGACTTCGGCATAAAGAAAAAAAGCATGGTTTGGAATTCCACTATTTATATGTACTCCGCCATTGTCTTCTGTACCCGTATATTTTTCGTTCATATGACTGGGTTGATATCCTGTATGGCTCAAATTCGTACCTCCATTATGTGGGTCAGACAATGAACGCAACGCTCCGGATGGAAACGCAGAAGTCTTTACAATATCTTCACCAATCAGCCAATCAGCAGGATCCATCATGGTACCAAAAATGTCTGCAATGGATTCGTTAATTGCACCCGACTCATCCTGATATTCCAGGTTAGCGGTATTCTGAACCACTCCGTGCGTCATCTCATGTCCTGCAACATCCATGGAACCTGCGAGCTTTTTGAATGATACATTTCCGTTTCCATAGAACATCACTTTTCCATTCCAGTATGCGTTATCGAGCGCGCTTCCATCTTCATCCGGTGTGTTGATAACCGAAATGATAGTTCCTCCCACACTATCAATTGAATTTCGATTATGTTTTGTGCGATAGTATTCATAAGCCGCACCTGCATTAAAATGTGCCGATACTGCAGTGGCGTTTGTCCAAACATTGTTGGTGGATGTTACATGTTGAAAAGATTGGTTGTCTCCAAAAGTATTGTTGAGGTCGATCGTGAGAATTCCACCAATCGGATCATCCGGAAGGGTAGAGCTTGCAGCGTTGAACATAGGACGTGATGTATCTACCATAAGATAAGTAGCGCCTTTTTGATAGGTATTGACGAGACGCGATACTGCATTCAAATCATTGGCATTTGTTGTGCGTGGGCCGTCTACAAAACATGTGCTATTGAAGTGATGCAACACATTGCCGGTATGCGCATCAATAAAATATTCCCAACGTGCATGTATGGATGGACAGTAAACAATATGATAGGCTAATGTAGGTATACTCACCAATCCTTTGCTTTCATAGATATAGAGGGTAGCTTTTGGTTCTGCATGCTCTACTAATTTCTTTTCTATCTCAGTTAACGAATGAAGAGATGCGCCTTTTGCAAGATCACGCTTCACACGTTCAATAGCGGAGTGATCCGAAACGGATGGATTAATATCAATGTCATTTGGTAGTTTAAGATATCGCCCATTAAATGCCTCACCTTCTCCCGAAGCATTCAAATGAACGGCTACCTCTGCAGCATAAACCGGAATGCCTTTGTAAACTTGTTGCAGACGCACATGTGTTAGATTATAACTATCAATTTTAGAACGCTGAATAATAAAAGCTTCTTCCGGATGGTCAATCTTCAAGAGTGGTTGCAGCTCTTTTAAATAATCGTAACATCCAACCCGAAAATCTTTTCTTGCAGACGAATGAGCAGAATTTAAATCGCGTTTTGTTTCGATAAAAGAAGGCAACGTGTTTTCACCTGTTTGTAAAATTCGATGATTGTTGATTACTGGATTGAAACTCCTGCTCTGTGATAATCTTTCTGATGCATTGCTGCGTCCTTGTGTAAACGATGCATTATGTTTAATCTTTTTCGCTTGCAGGGAAGATGTGTTTACAGGAGCATCTTTCTTTTTCTTGGAATCGAAAGAGCGTTGTGCATAAAGCGATCCAGAGGTAATGAGTAGAAGAAGTAGAAAAAAAACGGATGTGTATAAATTTTTCATATCGAGGGGGTTTTCAGAGAGGGTTTATTTTATCGGTTTATATCGGAGTGATCCGATGATGGTATTAATTTCCTGATACAATTTTTGAATGGATTCAGGAACGGGATGTGCTGCGTCTCCCCATGTTATCTTATGCTGTATCGTATTTTCTGCATATCCTAAAAAATGATAGAGATTGCCGGGATGATTGAACTGCGTATTTAACTGAGTTTGATCTGCAACCAACTGAATGTAGTTGAGCGCTTTCGATTTTTTTATCTTACTACACTCTGTGTATTTTATTTCACCAATACCTTTGCCTCTTAAAACTTTTCCAGATGCAGTGATTTTGTAAACAGTAGCGCCTCCTGCAAAACCACCACCGCTGCCAACAGTAATGGATTTCTCTTGCCCGCTTGATGCGATTGAATAAAACAAAATGAATAAAACGCAGATGTATTTCATAGGGGATATTTGTAAAGCTCTGAGCTTGATTATTAAGATTGGATAACTCAACTTATCTCTATATCGAACGGTAGACCGCCTCGCATTTAGTTTTGAAATCCGATGTGAATGTAGTGCACAGGCAGGTATTCGGGCATCCCCCTTTTAGTGGATTTTTTAAAATGGCGTGGACTGAGAATTTTGAACAAGGAGACTTTTAACGGGGTATCAGGGTCTGAAATTTCAGATTCACCTGAAACGCGATTCAACAAAACAGTAGCAATGATTCTTTTATCCTGAAGAGTAACCTGATTCTTGAACAGTGAAACGATTTATCTTTTTAGTAATTGATGTTACGTACAGTCATCAGGATCAATCGCTTTCGGTTTACGTAAATTCGAGTTGCCATCGACTGATGCCGATGGTAACAACATTATGCGGTATAGTCAACAAAGGAACAAGTCTTGCATTTGAATCGAAGCAAGAAGGAAATAATACTGGCACTGCTCTCTCCAATAATGTAAGTGACCTTTTCGAAATCTTGAAAAATTTATTACTGCCCCATTGTTAGACTACTCGCTAGCAGAAGCTTTCAGAAACACCATTTGCCTATAATGACCAGATAAATGGTAATCACCAGGTTTAACTTATTGCGATGGGGTTCCTTCTTAAAATCTTCTTCTGAAACCGCGCGATGCTTTGTGAACCAATCGTCTGCACTCATTTTAGCGAAATGGGAAGCGAGTGTTTCATTTACTGCTTTCCAGCTTTCCCTGATTTGTTTGACGGATGGTTTTGGTAATCCTGACTTATCGGGATTCTTGATAAAGATGTTTTCTAATTCTGGATAAAGTTTGTCACCTAAACCTAAAAGTGGCAACATCGCATCGTGAACGGCAGCAAGATGTCCCAATAAATAAACACCACTGTTGCGGCCTGGAGAAACTTCTTGTTGGAGTTGCTCATCTGTAAGACTGTCTGCTAATTTATTTGTTCTGCTGATATAAACATTCCAGGTGTCTAACGCCATTTTGATGAAGAGATCGTTTTGTGTTTGCATGTTGGAGGAGTTGTTCAGTTTTTTAATAGTCAGAATAATTAGTAGGGGAGAGCAGCATTATATCAGCCTTCGAAACCGTGTTCTTATACTCATCGATCATGAGAAGGTTTTTCCATTGCGCATCGTCAACAAAAGCTTTCCAATGTTCATCCCGACTTGAACGATTTTCAAATGTTGTCATGTAAATGAGATTTGGCATGCGGCCTCCAGCCAATACTTCTGCATAGAATACAGCATTAAATTTCAGACGCTTGAACAAATCGATTTCACCCCCGGCATTAAACATTTTTACTTTGCTCTGATACAGTTTCTCAGTGGGTCCTTCATAGCTGCGCAATTCATAGATTCGTTCGCTGCGGGATCCGGTCAATGGAGGTGTTTCCATTACAGGCATATTCGTAAAAGCACGCATCAGTATGGTCTCCATTCTTTCGTATGGTGCTTCATTATATTTTGAATGGAGATAGGTAATACCATCAGTCAGTAATTTTTGATCGTTGGTAAGATCAGTTGTGATTTTAGTGAATTCATCCAGCGACTGAAAAGAAGTCAACACATAAATTACTTTTCCAAAGGCGACAGTGTCTGAAGCAACGGGTTTAAAAACACCTACTTTATTTTTTCCCGCACGATGCAAAGCAGGCAGATAAGCTTGTTTTAAATATTGATCCACTTTTTCTTCCTGAGTTTTATCTTTTACGCGGTAAACAATAAGGGAGTAAAACTCAGGCTTCGGATTTTTGGCAAATCCCGACTGAATAAATATCAATAATAGGAAGAGGGATAAGACTGCTGTTTTAATGCGATGCATATAGTTTGATTTTATATTGAACACAGAGTACGAAAGATAGTTCATTCAAATCAAGAATGTATTGATCGCGGACAGATTCATTTTGCAGTATGCCTCCTAAATTTCAGGCCAATTCCCACACCGTAATGCAGTATAGAGTATCGAAACTCAATGTTATCTTTGGGGTCATCGATCAAATTAAATCCTACTTGCCAAAAAATATGCAATGGCGGATATACTCTTACAGGAAAAAGTTTTAATGTAAACGAAGGCTCGAAGGAAATAAAACTCCTTTCTCGCACATCATAAAACTGGCCACCAACAGCCCCAACTTCTATTGTATTAAAATCAATACGACTTACGCGCACGGTGCCCACAAATTGAAGTCGCTTATGTGTAAATCCAACGGATGGTTGAATGAAATACTTCTTATAACTCGCTTTAGCGGTTTCTCTGGAATTGGTAAAAAAGAACCAACCGAAAATTACCTCCTCACCATGACCTTCTCCAATTCCGTATCCGCCAAAAAGTTCGAATGTCGTTTTCTTCTTCGTGCCATAGATACCTAATGCAACTTCAGCAGATTGATGAATGCGCCAGTCATTTTTAAGCAATAGTTTATTATTGGCATACATCGCTCCTGCCGAGACTGCAATGTGATTGGTAAGTGCATAGGCCACATTAGCATTGGTACCATTTCCGAAGCTGGTTTGAATTTGAAATTCACCTCGCTTGGTAAACAAAGGAACATTGCGCACTGGGGGAACATAAACACTTGCGCAACCACTACAACTAACCACGAGAATCAAACCGAAAAGAGTTTGTCTTAGTGTGGGCTTGTGACATTTCATTGTGTTTTTGGTTTAATTATAAGCGAACGTAATACTTCACACGTGAACACCGTTTTCCTTTATCGCAATTGGGCATGTTGTTATTATGGATAAATGCAATTTCTGCTGCAATCACAGATACATTAAGCATGTATTGCCATTCGTGAATGAGGATTAACGATTATGTCAAATGCATGGCGTAAACTGATGATACATCTCTAGATTATGAGTTCAAACTTTGGTCTGAGCTTGGTAATTTAGTCCATGCAAATTCTTCCGTTTGTAAAAAAATTGAAATTTGTAGTTATGCGAGTAACGGGATTTTGTAATTTAAACTTCCCACGAAACCCCAAACCATGCGACCTTATCTGATCCTTCTCTGCTTCCTGATGTTTACCATTTCGCACGCACAGCAAAATCCAGTCGGTGTATTTCAAGATCATGCCGATATAGGTAATCCAAAAATTGCGGGCACAACTACCTATGATGAAAGTACTCAAACGTATACTTTAAAAGGAGCGGGGTATAACATTTGGTTTGGCCGCGATGAATTTCAGTATGCGTATAAAAAGATAAAAGGCAATTTTCTGCTTACCGCCAATTTTGAATTTGTTGGACAAGGTGTGGATGCACATCGTAAAATTGGTTGGATGGTTCGCGCATCGACTGAACCTGATGCAACACATTACAGCGCAGTACTTCATGGCGATGGATTGACAGTACTTCAATGGCGCATGATGAAGGGAGCCTTTATGCGCGATCCGGAAGATGAAATTTTTGCGGCAAAGAAAAATTGTCAAGTCATTCAGTTGGAACGCATTGATAAAAAATTAATCATGCGTGCAGCACATCCAGGTGAACCCCTTCAAGTCATTGGCACTACTGAAATGGAGCACATGAGTGATGAAGTGTTAGCTGGACTTTATATCTGTTCGCACAATGCTGATGCAAAAGAGGAAGCACGCGTTTGGAATGTACGCATTGACAAACCAGTTTCGGAGGGTTATGATGGATACAAAGATGGCCGTATCGGTACGCGAATAGAAACTATGAATGTGATGGATGGCAAACGTAAAGTAATCCACGAATCAGACAAAGGTTTTGAAGCACCGAATTATATGCCTGATGGAAAGAAGCTACTGTGCAACGAAGGTGGATCACTTTATAAAATTCCGGTTGAAGGTGGAAAGATTGAAAAACTTAATACTGGATTTGCCGATCGAAATAACAACGATCACGGTATATCGTTCGATGGAAAAATGCTGGCCATCAGTCATCATCGCAATGGTTTGCCCGGTGGAGGCTCTACAATATATGTACTTCCGTTAGAAGGTGGAACTCCTAAACTGGTGACAGAAAAAACACCAAGCTATTGGCATGGATGGTCACCCAATGGAAAAGAAGTGACTTACGTTGCCCAACGTGATGGAAAGGTATATGACATTTATAAAATGTTAATCAATGGAGGAGAAGAGATTCAACTCACGCATAACAAGGGCACGCACGTGGATGGACCTGAATACTCGCCTGATGCTAAATACATTTATTACAATGGAAACCAATCAGGTACCATGCAGATATGGAGAATGAAAATCGATGGTTCAAACAAAGAGCAACTTACCTTTGATGAATACAACAATTGGTTCCCACACATCTCACCGGATGGTAAGTGGATGGTATTCATTTCTTTTCTTCCGGATATTGAGGTAGATGATCATCCCTTTTATAAACCTGTAATGTTGCGCCTCATGCCTGTATCGGGTGGCGCGCCAAAAGTAATTGCGTATTTATATGGAGGACAAGGAACCATCAATGTACCATCCTGGTCACCCGATAGTAAATACATTGCCTTCGTAAGTAATTCAGAAAAGAGAGCGGTTGAAAAATAATTTCAGTAAGAGAAATCTTTTGCTCAAATTCCGATCTTAGTTATTTTCTGAGAATCACTCAATTTTATTTTTCAATAAAATAAGTGATTCTAATTTATCCCTATCGATCACCTCATTGGTAATGTCATTAAAGTTGTCCAATTGGGTATTCTTAATAAAGTAGAATGAGTTGCCTAAAATATCAAAGGTTGTCGGTGATTTGAAGGTACTATCAAATAGAAGGATTGCCCTCTTGTTTTTAATTTCGGTGCCATTTTCATTTAAGTAAAATCTAAAAACTCCCTTTTCGACTATACCTATTAAACTATTGTTATAGAATTTCATTCCATCTATACCTGAAGATTCCATGTTGGGCTGATTGAGGATTTTTTTCGTCTGGATATCAATAACTCGAATTCCTTTTTCAGAAGCCAGGTAGAGCTTGGAATTATCATCTGAAATTGCAATTCCGTTAGAGTGTGGCACTTCTACCGTATCCAAAAAAACTTCAAGATTTATATTCGGTCTTTTTATTCTATATACTTTGTTACTTTCTGAATCGGTGATAAAAATTTCATTACCTGAGCTGATAGCTAAACCATTTAAATAAGCATAAGGATGGATACTAATTTTATACTTGTCAATTAATTGCTTTGTTTTGATATTTAATAATAGTAGAACGGATGTATTGTCTTTCTTTTTCAACCCATTGCTAAGGGCATATAAAGTGTCGCCTTTTATCGTCATTCCAAAACCAGATAAGTAATTGTATTGGTCATTCTCAATAAAATTAGCTGCATTACTTCCGTTAATATTAGCAGTTACAATTTTGTTTTTTTTAAGGCTGTTTAAAAATATCCTTCCTGACTTTACATCAATTGCTATCCCCTCGGGTATTAAGTCTTTTTCAAAGTTCAACGTAACGGTTTCAGATACTGAATTACTGCAACTTGTTATTGTCAAAGTTGTGAGCACTAATAAAATTAATTTTTGCATCAATTTAAGATTTCAAAATTTTGTCCTAGTATTTATGGAATATAGGTAATCCAGAAAATTACTGATAGAATTTTCCTCAAAATACTCATAAGTCCAAGTTAATGAATGTCGTTTAATTATCAGCGAAAATAAATCTTGCATGTCATTGGTCAAACTGTCCGTGGAAAATATAAGCAGTGATGAGTTTACGAAGTTGAATCTGTGTCAGTTATTTCTGAATTCATTCCCTCTTTTAATGCAAATCCAGGTTTATTAATACGATAGGTAATTGTACCACTATCCTGCGTCTTCTTAACTTTAGGCTTGCGCATGTAATCGGTAATGGCTGCTGTGTAAGCATTAGACAATTTTAATGCTTTCGCACGCTGCCGGTAATAGGCTTTCTTTTCAGGGTTGAGCAAAATTACCTGTGCCCATTGTGTAGCCTCCTGGAATGTAACGCGGGTGTTGCGCTGCGCTTCACTTACTTTCTTTTTAGGGGGTTTCCGGGCCGGTGGGCTTACACTGAAGCTACGAGCTTGCTACACTGAAGCTACAGGCATTTCTTTTCTACGGAGTGAAACACTACGCCCTTCCATGATAATGGATGGAACTTAAAGGGTTACCAAACCTGAAAAGTAACAATCTATAGTTTTTATCGTAAATTAGAATCAAAATCTAACTATGCTGGTCACCGATGGTAGAAGCTAATCCCGCCAAGTTCTATTTTGCAAAGTACTTTTTTCTAGGCTTTGCATTTATACAGTGGACTGTTGCCGCCAGCTTGCTCCTCCGTTTCGAATTCAGCGCCAAGAACTTCTTTATCTCTCTTATCTTCTTCGTTTTAGGACTAACCCTTCTGATTATCTTCTCTATAGTGTCAGAGAAAATTAAACGCGTTGCTATTGGCAAGAATAAAATCGTGATTTTGGAAGGGCATCGCAACACGCGATTTGAATGGCCTGAAGTAAAGTCAATTAAAATTATTCCACTCGTTCACTTGTACAAGCTGCGCATAAAAGGAAAGAAAGATCCAATCTATTTTTTTCCATCGGAAAATATAGATCCTGCGTTTGGTATTCTTGCCACGGACACCTCGAAAATGGGTGACATTGTTGAGAAGAGAAAGAAGGAACACGGAATTAAATGAGCTCCTGTTCCTTGCTATTCTAAATTCGGTCTCCTCAATTCTGTATTCTATTTTAGTACTCCTAACTCTTTCCCCACTTCAGTAAACGCAGCAATCGCTTTGTCTAAATGATGTCGATCATGAGCTGCTGAAATCTGGACCCGTATCCTCGCTTTTCCTTTTGCAACTACCGGAAAGAAAAATCCAATTACGTAAATTCCCTTTGCTAACAAGCGCTCAGCAAATTGTTGTGCGAGTGTAGCTTCGTATAACATGATGGGGACTATTGGATGTATGCCTGGTTTAATATCAAACCCGGCTTTTGTCATGGCGTTTCGGAAGTACGTTGTGTTGATTTCAAGTTTGTCGCGAAGTATTGTTGTTTCGGAAAGCATGTTGAATACTTCAATGGATGCTCCGGTTATAGAAGGCGCCAAAGTATTGGAAAACAAATACGGTCTTGATCGTTGACGAAGTAATTCAATAATTTCTTTTCTCCCCGAAGTAAACCCTCCCGAAGCACCACCCAAAGCCTTACCTAATGTTCCCGTGATGATATCAACACGACCAATGACGCCACAATGCTCCGGTACGCCACGTCCAGTCCTTCCGATAAATCCCGAAGAATGACATTCGTCTGTCATCACTAATGCTTCAAACTCATCTGCAAGATCGCAGATCTTATCTAACTGTGCGATGGTTCCATCCATAGAGAATGCGCCATCGGTTACGACAATAACTTGTTTTGCTCCTGCTTGCTTTGCGTCTTGTAGTTGTTTTTTCAAATCATCCATATCATTATGCTTGTAGCGATAACGCATGGCCTTACATAAACGAACACCGTCAATAATGGAAGCATGATTTAACTCATCAGAGATGATGGCGTCATCACTTCCGAACAATGGTTCAAACACACCACCGTTCGCATCGAAAGCAGCGGCATATAATATAGTGTCTTCTGTGCCAAGAAAATCAGAAATCTTTTTTTCAAGTTCTTTGTGAATATCCTGCGTGCCACAGATAAACCGAACGGATGACATGCCAAATCCGTGGGTATCAATCGCACGTTTTGCTGCTTCAACAACACGTGGATGGGATGATAATCCTAAATAATTATTGGCGCAAAAGTTAATCACTTCTTTACCTTCACTTGTTTTAATATCTGCACCTTGAGGTGTAATAATAATTCTCTCCTTCTTAAAGAGACCAGCCTCTTGAATTGATGCAAGTTCTTTTTCCAGAACAGGCTTTAACTTCGTATACATATTAATTCATTTTCGGTTTGGGTCTGAACACCGGTTTCAGTGCGACAGGTTTTGAAACTACTTCTGGTTTTTCAGTAGAAGTGTTTTCGGTAGCAACAGGTGACTTTGGTGCTTCTACTTTAATAGGCTCGATTTTCAGAATATACTTTCTGCGTATCGGATTGATAAGATAGAGTTTCTGAGCAGTAAAACTATTTGGATGCATTTGTTCAAACTCCACTTTCCAACTTTCCCAAATTGTTGGTTCTGCTTGACGAAAGGCAGCAGAATCAATCTTTTTCGATATTAAATAGTCTTCAAAATTCACGGGCACTAAGGTAATCAAAATGACTCCTAACGCATGGTAGGTGAATGGTAATTTTTGGTAATTTCGCCCCCACGATTTTAAATAAGTGGCGGTGAATAAGAACAACCCAAACTTTTTGGTTAAACCAGACAACGTATGAGCGAGAAAATACTAGTGATTGGAGCAGGCGGACAGTTGGGCTCGGAGTTAACACAAGGCTTGTGGAATTTGCACGGAAAGGAAAATGTAACCGCTACTGACATTAAAGATCCGCAAGGCATTTTAGCAACTGGAAACTTTGCGATACTCGATGTACTGAAGCAAGACCAGTTTCACGACTTCATCAAAAAAAATAAGTTCACGCAAGTCTTTCACCTTGCAGCTGTTCTCTCTGCAACAGGAGAGAAAAATCCAAAACTTGCGTGGCAACTGAATATGGATGGATTGATCACTGTGCTTGATGCAGCAGTTGAATATAAAATAGGGAAGGTATATTGGCCGAGTTCAATTGCTGCCTTCGGACCAACAACTCCAAAAATTAAAACACCTCAGGACACGGTAATGGATCCAACCACCATTTACGGTATCAGCAAACAAGCCGGTGAGCGTTGGTGCGAGTGGTATTTTAAAAACAAAGGACTGGACGTGCGCAGTCTTCGGTATCCTGGTTTGATTGGTTATAAAACCAAACCAGGTGGTGGTACAACGGATTATGCTGTTGATATTTTTTTCAAAGCGCTTACTGAAAAGAAGTTTGAGTGTTTTCTAAAACCCGACACCTATCTTCCGATGATGTACATGGATGATGCTGTAAAATCCACCATTGATTTGATGGAAGCATCACCAGAGAAAATTAAAATCCGATCTAGTTATAATGTTGCCGGCATGAGTTTTTGTCCGGCAGAAATTGCAGCTGAAATAAAGAAGCATATTCCGGAATTTGAGATTACCTACAATCCTGATTTTCGTCAAGCCATTGCTGATTCATGGCCGAAATCAATCAACGATTCGGTAGCCCGTATCGACTGGGGATGGAAACCTGCTTTTGGATTGGAAGAAATGACGGAAGAAATTTTAACAAATCTTCCGCCTCTGTTAAAAATTATTGGATAAAGACTTTTACTGTTTTTTTAAAATCAGCTCTAACAATTTGTAAGTAGTAGACTCCAGGCTTTAGATCATCCTGAAGTGAGATCGTCTCGTTGTTACTCAGAATAGATTGTTGCGAAATTTTTCTACCCATGCTGTTCAGCAATGTGATGTTGGTATTCGTAGTTACCTCATGGTTTATTGCTAATGTGAACGTATGATTTACAACAGGATTTGGATAGACAATAATATCAGGATTTTCGACATCCCAATGTGCAACGATAACATCCGAGTATTCAAACGTTCTGTCAAAATCAACACTCTTCAGTCGGTAGTAATTTTTTTCGTGTTTAGGTGATACATCTAGAAAATTATATTGAGTTATTATATCCAATCCACCTTTTGCACTAATCTCTCCAACGACTTCGAAATCCAGATTCTGATCAGCACGTTCAATCAAAAACTTTTCAAAGTTCTTTTCCATTGTAGTAACCCATTGTAATGAAACACCAGCAGTGTTAACCTCTTTCACTTTGAAGTATAATAACTTTATAGGTAGTGGGTTATTGGGTATTGTTCCAATCCAATTAAAAAAGGCGAGGTCGTTTGCTTGCAAGTCACTTTTTGTTCCAACGGTACCGCTTACGTTTTGCGCGGTTGTTGTTCCATTTACATATAATCCAATAATTGGAGAGCCATTGGTTCCTGTTGGTGAACTTGCGCTGTTTGAATTGGTTATAGTGTTACCTCCACCAGAGCCAAGGTTGATATTCCCATTGACGTATACTTGTGCACCGCAGGATAAAGTTAAAAGTGTGCCCGTTGAAGAAGCTCCGCTTATATTACCAAACACTGCCATTCTCCCATTTTGATTTACAGTAACATCACCACTTCCTGTTAATATAAGATCTGATTTAACAACAAGATTGGCGTAGATTGTCATAGTAGTACCGCACGGAGATGCAGTAGTAGTACCCACAATCATCCACGGATTGGCGTTCACTGTAAGTGTACCATTGATGATCATGTTCGAGTCCGTTGTTGCTCCTGGGTTTAGTTGGATTTGTCCATCAGCAGTCACGTTTCCGGTTACATTTAAATTCCCTGAGTTTGTTGTTGAATTTCCCGAATTGTTTTGGGTGTAGTTACCGTTTACTTGCATCGTGCCTGAGTTGGTTATTACTCCGGAGGATGATACGTTCCCGTTAACGGTTAATGTTCCCAGATTATTAATAATAGCATCAGCGTTACTCGAGGTTGTTAATGATGTGGCGGTTATTGAAGCACCCGAATTAATCGTGACCATTCCATTGCTGGTTGCAGACAAAGTAGCAAACGATGCTGACCCCGGAGTACCTCCGCCCGCTATGGTTATTCGGGCACCATTGTTTACTGATGTGGTTCCAGAAACTGAAAGTGACCCACCTGATTGCACGGTTATGTTAACACCACCTCCGGTTAATGCAAAATCCCCAGTAACAGTAAGTGAACCGCCAGTGGTTATGGTAATTGTAGTACTGCCCCAACCTGTAATGGATCCGGAATTAAAGGTCATCGCTTTATCGATGATCACGCTTGTGGATAACGCACCAGTGCTTGGCGCTGTTCCACTGCTCCAGTTTCCTCCGGTTGTCCATGCACCAGCAGTAGTTGAAGTCTGCCCTTTCACAGCATTGGCCAGAATTGAAATAAACAAAACAAGAAAAATTCTTTTCATACAAATCTTTGGGTCTTAATTAATTGCAGGGTTGTAAAAACTTACAAGCCTGTCTGTTCTCACCACTCATCATACTAATCAAACCCTGATCGTAACCGTATCACGACCGGAATCATTAAACGCATTAAATGCTGAAGTTCTGAATGGGCTGCACAAAATACGCAAGAAGCTCACCAGAACAATAGCGTTAAAGGAATAATACTGACCGGTGAAGGAGACAAGGCATTTGTTGCTGGAGCAGATATAAAAGAAATCTCTTCACTTATTCATAGAACAAGCGTTTGCATTGGTACAAAAAGGCCAAACATTATTCTAGCAGATTGAAGATTGGCCCAAACCTATTATTGCAGCTGTGAACGGTTTTGCATTGGGTGGTAGTTGTGAGTTAGTCATGGCTTGTACCATTAGCGGATAACCGATTACCAAACTAATGGGGAAACTCAAACGACTTTCAGGCGATACTGTACTTTACGGATTAGGTAGCATTCTATGGAAGCTTCTCAACTTCTTATTGGTTTGATTACACACTAGTGTTTTTCTTCCGGCTTTGTTAAAAATTATTGGATAATTACTTTAATCGTTTGGTTAAAATCAGCTCCTGCAATTTTTAGGAAGTAGACTCCTGATTCCAAATCATTCCGTACAGCAATTACTTCTTTGTTGCTTAAAACGGGTTGCTGGATAATTTCTTTACCCATGCTGTTTAACAAAGTCATGCTTGTGTTAGATGGAATCTCATGATTTACCTCAAGCGTAAAAGAATGATCCACAATTGGGTTCGGGTAAATTGCTATTTCCGAATTTTTGCCACCATAATTCCAATCCGCATAAACAACATCCGAGTATTCGTAAGACCAATCGAGATCAACACTTTTCAGGCGATAGTAATTCTTGCCACTCAGCGGTGCATTATCCTGATAATTATAAGTAGAAGTAATATCCAGCCCACCTTTACCCTGAATTGTTGAGATGGTTTGAAAATTCAAGTCTGCACCAGCACGTTCCAGCAAGAAATAATCGAAGTTCGTTTCAGAAGCTGTGATCCATTTTAAACTAACAGAGGTACTGGATATACTGTTCACAATAAAGGAAATCAATTTAACAGGTAGTATCGCTCCAGGCCCCAGCGTTCCAACTCCCTGTATATCACCATCACTCGCTCTCCAGAGTTCTGTGCCGCCCAAGGTGATGGTATTCGACCCTCCTGAACCAGAACCATCAATAATAGGATTATTTGCTGCGTTACCTGTTACATTTTCTAACTTCACGGATGAGCTGGCTGAAGTAAGACTCAATTTACCCCCCGTAACAAATATTAGTTTTGCAGGATTAGACGAAGTATTCGGAGAGTTGTCTGTCCTTAAAATTATGGTGACTGCGGGGGTAATAGTTATTGTGCCAGAAGCTATTGTTATTTGATCATCAATAATCAATACGTCTCCCGCACTTAAAGCAGGCAATGTGCTACCAGCACAGGTGCTGCACGATGAGCTCCAAATTGCATCACCCCAGGCACCATTAGCAACGGTATAATAAGTAGTTGCTTTTGCTGATCCTAAAGAAAATAACGCAATGGAAAATACTAAAACTGTTCTTTTCACGATGACGTTTTGCATTTTTGTAAAAATTTAAAGTCATGCCTGTCCTCACCACAAGTCATACGAATCAAACCCTGGTCGTAATTATATCACGACCGGAATCTCTAAACGCATTAAACTTTAGTGTACTGGATGGGCTCACCCAAATAATACAAGAAGCTTACCAGAATGAAAACGTTAGAGGAATAATACTTACCGGCGAAGGAGACAAAGCCTTTGTTGCCGGAGCAGATATAAAAGAACTTTCATCGCTCAATAAAGAAAATGCGTTTGCATTGGCACAAAAAGGCCAAAAGTTATTTAAACAGATTGAAGATTTCCCCAAACCAATTATCGCAGCAGTTAATGGTTTTGCGTTGGGTGGAGGTTGTGAACTGGCTATGGCATGCCATATTCGTATTGCCACAGAAAATGCCAAATTTGGACAACCCGAAGTGAATTTGGGAATTGTCCCAGGTTATGGGGGCACACAAAGGTTAGCACAATTGGTAGGTAGGGGTAAGGCGCTAGAGCTGATTATGACTGCCGATCTTATTTCGGCACAAGAAGCAAAAGCAATTGGTTTGGTAAACCATGTTGTAGCAAATCGTGATGACCTGATGGAATTTGCCACGAAGATGATGACGAAAATTCTTTCGAAATCACCTATTGCTATTGAGCATGTCATCAAGTCGGTAAATGCAGGCTTCAACGGTGAAGAGGCGGGATATCAAACAGAAGCTGAAAGTTTTGCAGCTTGCGCTGCGTCAGAAGACTTTAAAGAAGGCACGAATGCGTTTATGGAGAAACGCAAGGCCAATTTTAAAGGAGTTTGATGGTTAATTGTTAAAAGTTAATGGTTAATAGTGACTGCCGATTTAAGACTTGTGATTATTGACTTATTATTTGTGAACTGATATTTATTTTACCCCGATTAACCATTAACTGATGAGTAAACTCAAACGACTTGCAGGCGATACAGTGCTTTACGGAGTGGGTAGCATCTTACCTAAGTTTCTTAATTTCTTGTTGGTGCGTTTACATACCAGCGTTTTTCTTCCAGCAGAGTATGGGGTTATCTCCTACCTCTATTCGTATGTATCATTCATCAATGTAATCTTCATGTTTGGAATGGAGACTGCATACTTTCGTTTTGCCACAAAGCCAGGTGCAGATGAAAACAAAATTTTTAACCTTGCTCAAACTGTTGTTATCAGTATTAGTCTTGTCTTGTCTATTGTCATTATTGGTTTTGCAGATCCTATTGCGAGTGTTTTAGATATAAAAGGAAAATCCAATTTCGTTATTTGGATGGTGGCCATTCTCTTTATTGATTCAGCAGTGGCCATTCCTTTTGCACGTCTTCGTCTTCAAAAAAGACCATTGCAATTTGCGTTAGGCAGGATACTGAATATTCTTATTCTAGTTGGCCTTAATGTTTACTTTCTCATGTTCGCTTACGATGCTTCCATTGGTGTTGCTTTTGTTTTCATCGCCAATCTTGCCGCGAATGTGTTTTACCTTTTGTTTTTCTCCAGAACGTTAATCAATTGGCGACCGACTTACGAGAAAGAAATTTCTTCTACCATGTTCAGCTATGGATATCCGATTATGATTACAGGTTTAGCAGGAATGACAAATGAAAATTTCTCCAGACTCACATTGAAATGGTGGCTTCCGGAGAATTTCTATCCTGGTAAGACTTCTGAATATGCATTAGGTGTTTTTAGTGCATGCTATAAATTCTCTATGATCATGAGTTTAGTGATACAGGCATTTCGCTATGCAGCTGAACCTTTCTTCTTTTCGAATGCAGCGGATAAAAATTCACCTCAACTTTTTGCGAAGGTAAATCACTACTTTGTTATTGTGTGTTGTGTCATCCTGTTAGGTGTCAGCACTAATCTTGATTTACTGAAATATTTTTTAGGACAGGAATCCTATTGGGAAGGTTTGTCGATCGTGCCGATCTTATTGCTTGGTTATCTATTTCTCGGTATCTATTACAATATGTCGGTGTGGTTTAAGCTGATTGATAAAACATATTATGGGACCATTATTGCCATAGGTGGTGCAATCATCACCTTCGCAGCGAATTATCTTCTCATCCCACACTTCGGATATATGGGAAGTAGTTGGGCAACATTCATTTGTTATTTCAGTATGACGGCAGCTTGTTATTTTTTCGGGCAGAGATTCTATCCTATTCCATATCGCATTCTAAAAGATGTGGGTTATATCTTAGTAGCTTCCTTCCTGGTGTTTGTCACTGGCCAGGTTATTATTGAAAATCAATGGCTTGCTACCTGCTTTCATGGTTTGGTGCTAACGACCTTCATTTTCTTTGCCTATTTGTTAGAGCGTAAAGAGTTAATGCCATCATCCACCGCAAAATAGTACAGGCCTCGTTTTAGGTCACTTTGTAGGGTCTGATTGTTGAGGATTTTCGTTAATTTTGAGGCTTGCCGAACGATTAAGCCCTGGCAATTTTAATACCCTAAAGTGAACGTGAGTCTAAACAAAATTTGTGGAGTAGTTGGGTTGGCTGTTATGCTTGGCATCCTTTTACCGTCACCGGTTTGGGCCCAGCGCAAAAAGAAAGCAGAAGACCAACTTCAGGCTTCGGGCATACGATTGCGTGAAGCTGAATTTTACTTTACTGAAGGTGAGAAGTTTTTTATTCTGGAAGATTATGCCAAGGCACTTCTCTATTATCAGCGCGCCCTCGAAATCAATCCTGACAATGCGACAGTTCATTATAAAATAGCAGAGGTACTTTCACGAAGTGATAAACCGGAAGATCAGACGCGGGCAGCGGCCAGTATTGAAACAGCACTGAAGCTGGAAAAGAACAACAAGTATTTTTATCTGATGGCTGCATCCATCTACAGCAGTCTCACTAAGTTTGATAAAGCAGCACAGGCTTACGAATCACTAATCAGCAATGTTAAAGGAACTGACGATTACCTCTACGACTTAGCGGCAGTGTATCAATATGGAAATAAAGTGGAGGATGCTATCAAGACCTATAATCGTGCGGAAAGTATATTTGGCATCAACGAGGTATCATCCATTCAAAAACAGCGCCTTTACTTAGAACAAGGTAAAACGAAAGAAGGTATAGCAGAGGGAGAAAAACTAATTCATGCTTTTCCTGATGATCAACGTTACATCATGGGTTTTGCCGAAGTGCTTTCACAAAAAGGATTGCGAAACGAAGCTATTCAATACCTTGAAAAATTCTGTTTAGATAATCCAGATGCAGGTAATGTGAAAATGTTGCTGGCGGGTATATATCGGGACAATAGTCAGGAACAAAAAGCAAGACCTTTATTAGAGCAGTTGTTCGATGATAATTCAGTTGAGATGGGTAGCAAGCTCATCATACTTGGAACATACAATGCTGAGCTTAGTCAAAATAAAGCGAGAAAGATAAACGATTCTGAAAAGGAGAAATTTGTTCTTGCCCTCTTAGATAAGTTGACAAGAAGTAATCCTTCTGATCCAGACGTACATATTGTTGGTGGTGACATTTACTTATCTACTGGAAAGATACGAGAGGCGCAACGCGAATATTTGTTGGCCGTTGAATCGGGCGAGGTGAACTTTGAAGTATGGGAAAACTTACTTTACCTTGAAACCCAACTCGAGCAATTTGATCTTGCCATAAAGCATTCGGAAGAAGCACTGGAGATGTATCCAAACCAAAGTATGATTCATTACTTTAATGGATACGCAAATTTGCGCAAGCATCATTATGAAGAGGCCATCACATCCCTCGAACACGCTAAAAAATTATCAGTATCTAATCCGAATTTAGTTTGTGAGCTGAACAGCATGTTGGGTGATTCATACAATGCCACAAAACAATATGAGAAATCAGACAAGGCGTATGACGATGCATTGGCGATTCGACCGAACTACGATGCGGTATTGAATAACTACAGCTATTTTCTTGCTTTACGGAAATTTAACCTGGAGAAAGCAGAGAAGATGTCGGCCTTGTTAATAAAAAACAATCCTGAAAACGCTACCTACTTAGATACGTATGCGTGGGTGCTCTTTATGCGGGAGAAGTATAAGGAGGCAAAGAAAATGATGGAGCGCGCGATTGACACTGGTCATGCAAATGCCGCGCACTTCGAACATTATGGAGATATTCTATATCAGTTAGGCGAAGTAGACAATGCCGTGCGCCAATGGGAAAAAGCACGCGGACTAAATGCAAATAGTGAATTGCTCAACAAAAAAATCGCGAACCGAAAAATCTATGAATAGTCGTCTTTGCATTGTACTTCTTGGTGTAGTATTGCTGACAGCAAGTTGTAGTAAAAAAATTACAACCCCGGCAGCGGTAGTAACTCCCCCAAAGCCAACACTAAATATTGAAGAAATTGATTTTGAGTATTTTCACGGAAAGGCTCGTATGATTATGCGCGAAGCGAATAAAGAGCGAGAAGTGAAAGCTAATATTCGTGTGAGAAAAGACAGTGTTATCTGGATGACCTTTTCTGTAATCGGTGTACAAGGAGGTAAGGCCCTTATTAACAAAGACTCGATTACGATCGTCAGCAATGTCGATAAAGAGTATTATGTCTTTGAATATGCCGAGCTTTCCAAGCGATACAATTTTGAAATCAATTATCACGTTATTCAATCGGCTATGTTGGGCAATCTCATTGTGCCCATAAAAGAAGAAGATGTTATTGTAAAAGATCCTTCCTTCTTTATACTGAATCAACATAGTGGCACTATTGATGTTCAGAATTTCATAAATGCAGCAAGCATGAAAATCGAAAAGGTTGAGTTGAAAGAAAGCAACACCAGCAATTCGTTTATTGTGAACTATTCTAATTTTCAGCCAGTGGGTAATAAGACTTTTCCGTATAACGGAACAATCAACCTGTTCTATAAAACCCTCGCCGGACTTTTAAACACAACGATCATTTTTGAATACAATAAAGCAGAGGTAGGTACGCGTGAGCTTAATTTTCCTTTTAATATTCCCAAGAAATATGAGCGCAGGTAAGTGTGCACTTCTTTTTAGTTGTATCCTATTCACTTTTTCAGCCGTTGCTCAAAAATCGAAAAACCAACTTCAAAAGGAGAAGCAGCAGAACATTGAGCGGATTAAGGAAGTAGAGAAAATCATATCCGAAACATCGGCTCAGAAGAAAAATACACTGGGCGAGTTAAACGCAATCAAACAACGTATTCAGCAGCAAGAGGAGTTAATTAACTCCATCAAAGATGAAGTCAGGATTCTCAATTCAGAGATTGGCGAGAACAACGATATTATTGTCGCACTGGAAGATGATCTTACTAAACTAAGGAAAGAGTTTGTGGCAATGTTATATGCTGCACAAAAAGCCAACAACAGCACAACGCGATTAACGTTTCTCTTTTCCGCAGAGTCATTTGATCAGTTGATTATGCGCATGCGTTACATGGAACAATACACTGACACACGGAAACTTCAGGCGGATCAAATTCTTAAAGTACAAGATCAGCTTTCCGGGCAGGTGAAGGAAATTGAAAATCGCAGAACAGAAAAAAGCAAACTCTTAAATGAAGAACTTCGGGAGAATGATAATCTGGCTTCTTTGAGAAAAAAGCAAAACACAGTTGTGAAGTCTCTGGAGAAGGAAGAGAAGAAATTGCGCAAGGATTTGGAGACCACAAAGAAAGTGATTGCGCAGTTGGATAAATTAATTGATGACATGATTCGGGAGGAAATGGCGCGCGCAGCAAAAGCGAACACTAAAACTTCTGAGGCGAGCATTGCGCTGTCATCTTCCTTTGAAGACAATAAGAATAAATTTCCATGGCCTGTATCTTCTGGATTTGTATCTCAGAAATTTGGTAAACAAAATCACCCCGTACTGAAAGGTATTATTTTGCAAAATGATGGAGTGAACATTCAAACAAAGGAAAACGAAAAAGTAAAAAGCATTTTCGAAGGAGAGGTAAGTCGTGTGGCTTTTATTCCAACATTAGGAAGTACTGTTATCATTAAGCATGGTGAGTTTCTTACTGTTTACGCTGGATTGAAAGAGGTATTTGTAAAAACTGGACAGAAGGTAACAGTCAATCAGGAAATCGGAAAAGTGTTTTCTAATAGTGAAGGTATTACTGAATTGAAATTTCAAATCAGAAAGAATTTCACTCCGCTTGATCCTCAAGCTTGGCTACGCAATATGTAGCACGAAAAAATTCCACTGCGATGTGAATGTAGGATGATTACTTACTCACTTTTTCTACCCGTAATCCTACTGCTAAAATTCCTGAAAGTGTATCCGTGCGCATGAACTGCTCAAACTTCACTTTGTATTTTCCGGGCTGTGCAAATTGATAATTCTCAACAATGCTAAACTGATGATCGTAGATATCGCCAAGCCCGCTACTACCAAACGGCTTACCTGTTTTGCTATCAAACAATACCTCTGTTTTTAATTCCTGCTTCAATACTGTTCCAGTAGAATCCTGAAAGTAGTAAGTAAAGAAAAATCGGGCATTGGGATAATCACTTGAATTGCGCACGTTACAATACAGATTATACTTTTCTCCAGGCTGATCAATATTGAATTCAAATTCAGGAGTCTCCGTTACTGCCCAAAAGCGATTGTCAAAATCGTGATATTGTTCATACACACGATCAGAATCACAGCCGGCTAAAAAAAAGAAAAGAGCAATGCTCCACACATATACAGACCATCTTCTCATGGCTTAGGACCTCCTGGTTTTGGACCTTCTGGTTTTGGATTGCGGTTACCGCGATTATCAGGTCTGCGTTTGTTGCTGTTGGGATTACTATTCCGTCTGTTGTTTCCTCCTCCTGAATTACTGCTACCACCAGCGTTATGACCACCGCCAGCATTGTGGCCACTACCACTGCCTTTCGGTTTGCTCTTGAACTTCTTATCCATGCGTTCAAGGTCACTGTTCAAGGTCTGAATAGATATCTTTTCTTGAAGAACATCTAAATTTAAATCAGCCGGCTTTTTACCTTCTGCATTCAACTTAAGAATTTCATTTACACGATCTACATTCAAAGGATACCAGGTATTCTCTTCACGGAAACCGAACCACATAATTCTGCGAAAGATGTCAGTCTTTTGTAAAGTGGCTTCGCCTTTTTCTGTGAGTAATGGCTTTTCAATTTTTGGAATACCTTCAAGCGCATCCATATACGTTTCCAATTCGTAATTCAAACAACATTTAAGTCTGCCGCACTGTCCTGATAATTTGCTCGGGTTGAGTGAAAGATTTTGATAACGCGCTGCACTGGTGGCTACGTTCTTAAAGTCGGTAAGCCATGTTGAGCAACACAATTCACGACCGCATACTCCAATCCCTCCTAATCTTCCGGCTTCCTGACGCAAACTGATCTGACGCATCTCCACACGTATTTTAAAATCACCTGCTAGTATTTTTATCAGCTCACGAAAATCTACGCGGTCATCGGCTGAATAAAAGAAAGTGGCTTTTGTGTTATCGGCTTGGTATTCAATGTCCGAAAGTTTCATCGGTAATTTCAAGTCACGTAAAATTTCGCGTGTGCGGTAGAGCGTAGGCAGTTCGCGTTTTTTTACCTCTTCAAATTTTTCTAAATCCTTTTGATGAGCAAGTCGATATATTTTTTTGATTTCACCATCGTTGGCGATTTTCTTCTTCTGCATTTGAAGACGTACCAATTCGCCCTGCATCGATACGTGACCGATGTGATGGCCGTTCGGAACTTCCACTACAATTGCATCGCCAGTCGTTAATCCAAGTTTATCACTATTGCGATAAACTTCTTTACGTCCATTTTTAAAACGTACCTCTACGACATCAAACTTATCTTGCATGGGCATATCCATGTTCGAAAGCCAGTCGAATACATTCATTTTGTTACAACCACCCGTGTTACAAGCCCCGTTATTTTTACAGCCAGAAACCTGGCCGTCTTTAGTCGATCCACATGAACATCCCATCCCGCTTAACCTTTATAATCCATTAAATCTTTTCCAATGTCCTTTCGGAAATACAATCCATCCCAATCGATTTGTGCGGCAGCTTTATACGCTTTGTCGCGCGCCTCACTCAATGACTTTCCTGTTCCGGAAACAGCAAGTACACGACCACCATCGGTAAGAATAGTATCGTTTTTTTTCTTTGTGCCGGCATGAAAGACCAACGCTTTTTCATCAGCCTTTAATCCTGAAATACTTTTGCCTTTTTCATAATCCCCCGGATAACCACCCGATACAAGTGCGATGGTAACTGTGTGATGATCTTCAATTTCTATTTTCGAATTGGCTAACTCACCTTTTGCTGTTGCAATTAACAACTCAACAAAATCACTTTTTATCCGAGGCATCACCGCTTGTGTCTCCGGATCGCCCATGCGTGCGTTGTATTCTATTACATAAGGTATTCCACCAACATTCATTATGCCGACAAACACAAAGCCTTTGTATTCAATTTTTTCTTTGCTTAGTCCGGCAATGGTTGGCTTCACCACCAACTCCTCAATCTTTTTCATAAAGGCTGCATCAGCAAAAACTACAGGTGACACGGCACCCATACCTCCGGTGTTTGGCCCGAGATCACCATCGTTTATGCGCTTGTAGTCCTTGGCTTCCGGAAGAATGACATAATCCTTTCCATCGGTTAATACAAAAACAGAAAGTTCAATACCAGTTAAGAATTCTTCAATCAAAACCTTGGCGCTGGCCTGCCCGAATTTTTTGTTCACCAGCATGTCTTCTATTACGGCCTTGGCCTCCGCCTGACTTAAGCTGATGATTACACCTTTGCCAGCGGCCAAACCATCTGCCTTCAAAACGATAGGAGGTTTGCAAGTGGATATGTAATCTAAGGCCTGGTTGAGATCAGCAGCCATAAATGTTTTGGCTTTTGCAGTGGGAATTCCATTGCGAAGCATAAACTGTTTCGAAAAATCTTTACTTCCTTCTAGCTGTGCACCGTTCTTGCCAGGCCCAACCATTAAAATGGAGTTAAGAGCAGGGCTCTGTTCAAAAAAATCGCGGATACCTAATACTAATGGCCCTTCAGGACCAACCAGAATTAGTTCAACGTTGTTTGCCAGGCAGAATTTACCTAATCCTTCAAAATCATCTATTGCCAAGTCGACATTCTCTGCTACTAATGCAGTACCGGCATTTCCGGGTGCCACATAGAGTTTATCGCAATGTGCACTTTGCCTGATTTTCCAAGCCATCGCGTGCTCCCTGCCCCCATTGCCGATAACCAGAATATTCATGTAGTCGTTGGTTTTATTGCTGTATTAAATGAGTTGCCCATCGCCTCGTGTCTGAGTGTATCAAATACCGGGTATTTGAGGCAATCAGATTTCGCTGAACTTCAAAGATAGCGGCGAAATCCATTAAATAAAATACATAAAAAAAGCGTTCAGGATTAAGAGCCTGAACGCTTTGTTGTGAAATTTGACGCGGTTTAGTTGGCGTACTCCGACATGAACTTAATGCGCATCAACCGGATTTCTTCTTCTGAGTAATCGGCAATGGAATTGTCAGATAAGGCCATTTCCAAACTATCTGTATCGGCATTCATGAAATAATCATGGATTTCCTCCTGCTTATGTGGGTCGATAATCTGATCGATGTAATAGTTCAGGTTAAGCTTCGTGCCCGAATAACAAATATTTTCGATCTCAGTGAGCATGTCGTCAAACGACATCTTAATCGTCTCCGCAATTTCCTCAAGATCAACTTTGCGATCGACTGCCTGAATGATAATGATCTTGGCTTTCGATTTATTGACGGAGTTCTTAACAATTACCTCATTCGCGGTCTCAATGTCATTTTCATCTACATAGTTTTGAATGACTTCGATGAACTCTTTTCCGAACTTATTCACCTTCCCCATACCTACACCATTTACCTGCGCCAGGTCATCTTTTGTAGTTGGATAGGTAGTCGCCATTTCTTCCAATGATGGATCCTGGAAGATTACATAAGGGGGAAGATCTTTTTCTTTTGCGATCTTCTTGCGAAGTGATTTTAATATTTCGAAAAGTCGTACATCGTATGCTTTCGTATTTACCGGAATACGTTCTGCTGACTCTTCTTCCTCATCGAGTTCAGTCGTGAAATCATGATCACGTGCTAATTCGATTGGTTGAGGTTTTTTCAAAAATTCTTCACCTTTATGATTCATCTTCAACACGCCAATGTTGTCGATGTCTTTATCAAGGTATTGATAGATCAGCACCTGACGAATTACCGATTTCCAATAGTCAGCATCTTCATCACCACCTTTTCCATATACTGCAAGGTCGAAGTGTCCGTAACTTTTTACATACTCATCTTCTACACCACGGATTACATTGACTAAGTGGTTAAGACCAAAACGTTCATTGGTTTGTTTCACTGCCTGAAGTACCAGCTTCACAGATTCCATGCCGTTGAAACGCTCGCGCGGATGAACACAGTTATCACACATGCCACAATTATCTTGTGTGTATTCCTCACCAAAATAATGGAGCAATTGTCTTCTTCTACAAACTGGAGACTCAGCATAGTATTCCATCTCCTGCAATAAGACACGAGCGTTTTCGCGCTCTTGTACAGGTTTGTCTTTGTTGAATTTCTCAAGTTTGTTCAAATCGTTGTGACTGTAGAACATGAGGCAAACGCCTTCCAGTCCATCACGACCACCACGACCCGTTTCCTGATAATATCCTTCTAATGATTTGGGCACATCGTAGTGAACCACAAACCGTACGTCTGGTTTGTCTATACCCATACCAAAGGCGATGGTTGCTACGATGATATCGACTTCTTCATTTAAAAAGTCATCCTGATTCTTCATGCGCACATCAGGATCAAGACCAGCGTGATAAGGAGCAGCCTTAAATCCATTAACGTTGATCAATTGTGCAATCTCTTCTACCTTCTTGCGGCTAAGACAGTAAATTACACCTGACTTACCTTTGTGTTCTTTTAAGAACTTGATGAGTTGCTTCTTTGTCTCTTTTTTAGGGCGAACTTCGTAGTAAAGATTTTTTCGATTGAAAGAAGAAACGAAAACGTCTGCTTCCTCCATCTGTAAATTTTTCTGAATATCAAGTTGAACCTTAGGTGTTGCGGTTGCTGTAAGAGCAATCACGGGCATATCGCCCAATGTTTGAATCATTGTTTTGATTCTTCTGTATTCTGGTCGGAAGTCATGACCCCATTCTGAAATACAGTGTGCTTCATCAATGGCCACAAACGATACATTGACTTTCTTTAAGAACTCAATGGTCTCTTCTTTATTCAATGATTCTGGTGCTACGTAAAGAAGTTTTACGAGACCATTCATACAATCTTTTTTCAGTCTGGTAATTTCACCCTTGCTCAAGGTTGAGTTAAGGAAGCGTGCGTTTACACCGTACGCATTCATTTGATCAACCTGGTTCTTCATTAGGGCGATGAGTGGCGAAATCACGATGGCCAGTCCCTCGCGCATCATGGCGGGTAGTTGGTAGCACAATGATTTACCTGCTCCCGTAGGCATGATCACGAACGTATTTCGTCCATTCAGCAGGTTTCGAATAATTACTTCTTGCCCACCCCGGAACTGACTATATCCGAATACTTCTTTGAGTCTCTCTTTCAGCGCGTCTTTCTCTTCCACCAACATCGTATCGTCTTTATAAATTGTATCTTTGCCCATATTGGCAAAGCTAACTTTGAAAAGGAATTGAATTTAGTAAAAAATATCAAAAAAATTGCATGCGAGGTATTAATAAATGAATCTCAGGCAATTCTTCATTTAGCCGATTTTATTGATAACGATTTCGAGGCTTGCGTGAAAGAAATTTATTCTGCAAAAGGCCGCGTTGTCGTTACAGGCATTGGCAAAAGTGCCATTGTGGCCAATAAAATTGTTGCAACGCTTAACTCTACTGGCACACCCTCTATTTTTATGCATGCAGCCGATGCGATTCATGGAGACCTCGGCATGATACAACAAAATGATATTGTGATTTGTCTTTCGAAAAGCGGAAATACACCTGAGATAAAAGTATTAGTCCCGCTCCTAAAACGCAGAGGGTCCAAGCTTGTTGCTTTGGTGAGTAACATAAATTCATATTTAGCACAGCAGGCCGATTTTGTATTGAATGCAACGATTGCACAAGAAGCTTGTCCACACAACTTAGCACCCACTACAAGTACAACAGCACACATGGCGATGGGCGATGCACTTGCTGTTTGCTTGTTGGAACTTCGTGATTTTACAAGTCGTGATTTTGCTGAATATCATCCAGGCGGATCATTGGGAAAACAACTTTATTTGAAGGTATCAGACGTTATATTAAATAATCAAATTCCAACAGTTGCTCCAGAAACACCTTTAAAGGATGTTATTCTGGAAATTTCTTCCAAGAGGTTAGGCTGCACTGCCGTAATTAGCCCTCAAAATGAGTTATTAGGCATAATAACCGATGGAGATTTAAGACGGATGCTTCAAAAAGAGATTGATATCCGCAAAGCTGTGGCCTCTGATATTATGACCCGCACACCAAAAAAAATCGAAAAAGATGAATATGCGGTCAAAGCCTTACATCAAATGCAAGCGGGTGGAATTACACAATTGGTGGTTGTCGATGGCAATACAGTAGCCGGCTTTATTCACCTTCATGACCTGCTCAAAGAAGGAATAGTGTAATATCAGTGAAAATACTTTCAAACAATTCGGTGACTTACGTCTTTTGCAAAACGTCTTACATCTAAAAAGGAAATGAACAAGAATTTATACGTAGTACTCATGGCTGGCGGTATCGGAGTTCGCTTTTGGCCTTACAGCAGAAACTCAAAGCCGAAACAATTTTTAGATGTACTTGGCACCGGCAAAACACTTCTTCAATCCACCTTCGATCGGTTTCAATCGATTTGTCCGGTAGAAAACATTTATGTGGTTACGCATGAAGAACATGCGGAACTGGTAAGGACTCAGCTTCCACTGTTATCACAAGAGCAGATTTTAGAAGAGCCGATGCGTAAGAACACTGCGGCCTGTATTGCGTACGCTAGTTATCGTATTGAAGAGATAAATAAAGAAGCGGTAATTGTCGTTACGCCTTCTGACCAATTGATCTTAAACGAAATTGAATTTCAGGATGTCATTAAAAAAGCAAGCGATCTTGCAAAAAGTCAGGATAAATTAATAACGCTTGGTATTCCTCCAACACGACCTGAAACAGGTTACGGCTATATTCAATATCACACTGAAAAAAGTTTTGCGAAGAAGGTAAAAACCTTTACAGAAAAACCAGAATTGTCGTTAGCGAAAAAGTTTTTAGAGAGCGGTGATTTTGTTTGGAATGCAGGTATTTTTATTTGGGGAGTGCAATCTATTGTTGAAGCGTTACACAAATACATTCCTGAAATGGCAGAAGTTTTTGATGAAGCGAAATCAAAGTTCAGAACATCTGAAGAAAAAGATGCCATCGTCAGCGCGTATTCGCAGTGTAAAAGTATTTCCATCGACTATGGTATCATGGAAAAAGCAAAGAATGTATATGTATGCTTGGGCGATTTCGCATGGTCTGATTTAGGATCATGGAACTCAATCCACGAAATTTCAGAAAAGGATGAAAATAATAACGCGGTAGGAGCTACATCCATTTTATACGATACACGCAACTGTATCATAAAAGCTTCTCCTGATAAACTCATTGTAGCACAAGGCCTCAATGGTTACTTGATTGGTGAGTTTGGCAACGTGATTATCGTATGCGAAAAAGATAAAGAAGAACAGTTCAGAAGATTTGTGAACGATGTGAAGGCAATGAACGGAACGGAGTTTTTGTAAGTAATAATTACTTACACAACTCCTCTCTGCCTCACTACTTCATAAATCGCTACACCTGCGGCTACTGAAACATTAAGAGAACCAATTTTTCCTTTCATTGGAATTTTAGCAAGTTCATCTGCATTCTTTAAGAGTACATCAGAAATGCCATCTTCTTCAGAACCCATCAGTACAGCGAGTGGTCCGGTAAGAGAAACTTGATGTAAGCTCTGCTCTGCTTTTTCAGTACACGCCACAACGCGGATGCCGCTTTCATGCAGAAATTGAATTGTCTTTTTTAAATCCTCTCTGCAAATAGGTAAGTGATTTAAAGCACCTGCCGAAGTTTTCATAGCATCGCCTGTAATGAGTGCGCTACCTTTATCCGCTACAACGATGCAATCCATGCCAGCACATTCTGCTGTTCGTACAATTGCTCCAAAATTTCGCACATCAGTGATGCGATCAAGCATCAAAATAAATGGTTCGCGGCCCTCACTATATGCTTTATCGACAATATTATCCAAAGAGGCATAGGTAACAGAAGAAAGCAAACAAATAACTCCTTGATGATTTTTGGCTGATAAGCGCTTAAGTTTTTCGAGAGGTACAAAGCTCATGGGTATATTATGCACACGTAACACGCCCATTAGTTCTTTAATGAGGTCATTGGCCAGTCCGGTTTGAATCATTACTTTTTCAATTTCCTTTCCGGCTAAAACGGCCTCCATTACGGCACGGGTGCCATAGATCATCTCAGTCTTTTCCATTGGCACGCAAATTCCTAAATAGTATTGATAAAATAGAATATAGGAGTTAGAATATAGAATTTAGTAGAAAGTCCATAGTTGATAGTCTGTAGTCCTTAGAAGTTCGCAGAAATAATCAAATTTTGCACAACCCGAAACGCTAGAATCGGGCATTCCGCCAAAGATCAATTACCTCATACCATGTTTCAGTATATTTCTTATCGCGGATCAGTACAAAATTATCAGGATCGAAAATGGTACTGGATTTAGTGAAGTTGAAACTGATGTCGAATTGCTTTTTATACGTCCATACTTCACGATCTGTGAAAGCATACACTTCATCCGGCAAACCGAAAATAATATAGATCATGCCACGGTCGGTTTTCCATCCTTCTTTATAAGAGGTGAAAAGTTGGTTGGCTACCTCAACTCGTTTGAAATAGCTGCGCATTAATGTTTTAGCCCGGCCCACGTCACCTGTTATGGAAAGAATCACTTTATCAAAAGCTTTCTTATCGCCTTTTGCAAGTTTCACGCGATCAAACTCTTGTTTGGTACATATGTAAATCAATGGGTCAGCCAGACTTTCTACCTTCTCAAATCGTGGATAATCCTGTTCGGCCCGAAAAGAAAAACCGTGGGTTTCATTCGTGTCTTTCTGAACAAGGTAAAGTCCCTTCAGTGCAAAATCAATTTCAGTATTGGTTGATATTGTAAAAGTAGAATCGGGTTTCATCATGGGTGAAACTCTGGCCAGGCCTTCTGAGAAGCCCGGAGCAGATGCAGGAAAATTATCATCATAATATGAAATTACCTTTGCTGTATCGGCACTTTGAATAAGTGCTTTTGCACCGGCTCTGATGTAACCGTTCAGTACCGATTTATACTGATCGATCACCATACCATCAACAGGAAATCCTGGATCGATTAACTTCCAAAATAACCAGGCGCGCTTCGCTGTATTGTTTAATATTTTGACTGTCAGTATTTGGGGATCACCACTTCCATCCATACCTACATTACCTTCAATTACAGAAGCCTCAATCGACTTGGCAATGCGGTCTTGTCGGATAGCAATGCCTTCTTTAGCACCAAGATCTTTTCGGATGTCCCATTGAATAACAAATTGATCTGTACGCAAAGAAGTATCGCGTACCTCAAGACGATAATGAACATTCCATCCTGTTGCCGAACGCTGTGGCTTCATTTGGAAAGAAATCGGTTCAGCAATGTTATAGACGTAACTATAATTGATATCGCGCAAAGTCTGAGCCTGTGCCGATATGGAAACAAAGAGTATAAGAAGTTTTAGGTATCGTATCATAGGTTGAAAATTAAGGAAGAATTTTGAATCGTTTGCATGGAAGGCACGAATTAGACATTCGGGGTTCGAAGGTTCATCTGGTAAATTCTTACTTTTGCCACTCTTATGGCAAAAATATACACGACCGAAATAACCAGTGAGGAGATTACCTCAGATAATCCCATCCATCAACGTCTTTTTAAGGCCTATGTTGTAGCCCGCGATTATGTTAAAGGGAATACATTGGAGGTAGGATGTGGCGAGGGACGGGGTGTAAGCACGTTAATGGAGCTTGCTTCTTCTTTTACGGCTGTGGACAAAATCGAAACTGTAATAGCCGATCTTCAGCAAAAACATCCTTCCGGGAAATTTATCAGTATGAACATTCCGCCACTGGGTGGTTTGGAAGATAATACCTATGATAGCATCGTGAGTTTTCAGGTGATCGAACATATTGAAGATGATTTTCTATTTCTGAAAGAAATTCATCGGGTATTAAAGCCCGGAGGTATTGCCTTGCTCACTACACCGAATCGAAAGATGTCGCTTTCTCGTAATCCATGGCACGTTAGAGAATACCTTGCTGATGAACTTAGGGCACTTGCCGCCAAAATTTTTAAGCAAGTAGAAATGAAAGGTATTACAGGTAACGAAAAGGTAATGGAATATTACGACCAGAATAAAAAATCGGTGAACCGCATTACCCGATTTGATATTTTCAACCTTCAGTACAAGTTGCCGGCTTCAATTCTCCGGATACCTTATGAAATATTGAATCGTTACAATCGCAATAAACTTCAAACCGGAAATACTGGATTGGTTACAAACATTCATCATCAGGATTATGTTACAGTAGAGGATGGGAGTAAAGCGCTCGACTTGCTTTTAATTGTTCGCAAATAAAAAGTCTTGCCAATTCCCATCTAATTAATTTACTTTCATCAAATAGATTTCTATCAGCGCATCGAAACTCCATATTTCCGAAATTGATTTAGTCGCGCGGCTCAAGGCGAAAGACAAAGCAGCATTGGAATATTTGTACGATAATTATTCGGGTGCTCTGTATGGTGTGATCTTCCGTATCCTAAAAAAAGAAGAAATTGCAGAAGAAGTTTTGCAGGATGTGTTCCTGAAAATCTGGGATCGCTTTGAAAACTACGATGCCTCAAAAGGAAAGCTTTTTACCTGGTTGTTAAATGTAGCGCGCAATCAGGCTATTGATAAAACACGATCGAAAGAAATAAGTAAAGATCAGAAAACCACCCCGATAGAAAAGGTCGTAAGTAGAATCGACAACGAAGAATACATTGAACAACGCATAGATGGCATTGGTGTGAATGAAATTCTGAAGGTACTTTCGGCCGATCAGCAGTTTGTGGTGGAGTATTTATATTTTAAAGGATACTCACAATCAGAGCTGGCAGAAGAATTTGACATCCCGCTAGGTACTGTAAAAACACGCTTACGGCTGGCTATGCAACAATTACGAATAACACTTGGTGTAACAACGTGAACATAGCAGAATACATATCGTCTGGAATACTTGAAGCGTATGCATTCGGTGAGCTTGGGGAGCAGGAGCGTGCTGTGGTTGAAAAAAACCTCGCGCAATATCCTGAACTTCGCGCAGAACTTCAGCGCGTAGAGGAAGTTCAGGAAGTATTGTTGATGCAAATGGCAATCGTGCCAAGAAAGGCCGTTAAGGAAAATCTATTTCAAAAAATTGATGCGCAGAAACCTGAAACAAAAGTAGTTTTGCTTCAGGCAGATCAATCTAATTCAAGTTTCTGGAAATTCGCAGTGGCGGCCTCTGTTACCATAGCAATGGTCGCATCATACTTTGCGTATGATTACCGTGGCAAGTGGATTAATTCTCAAGGTCAGTTAACTCAACTGATTGCACAGAATGAACGCGTAGCACAAGATTATAATCAGGTGAACCAACGACTCGATAAAATCGAAAGCGATTTGAAGATCGTTGATAATCCGGATTTTAAACGCGTAGTGATGAAGGGTAAAGAGATTGCGCCTGAATCGATGGCGTATGTCTACTGGAATGAATCCACAAAAGAGGTATACCTCAGCATCCAAAATATGCGCGAGTTGTCAAAAGAAAATCAGTACCAGCTTTGGGCCATTGTTGATGGAAAGCCAGTGGATGCAGGAGTATTTGATAATATAGCCGGCTTGATTAAAATGAAAGATATTGGTAATGGTGCCGTAGTCTTTGCTGTAACAATAGAGCCGCGTGGAGGTAAGCCATCGCCTACAATGGAAACCATGCAAGTGGCAGGCGAGGTAGTGAAGGGATAATTCTCTTTTTCTTTCCTGAATCTTACCTTCTGGTGCTTTCAAGCTTCAATTCTTAGCGCATTAAATCCCAATCAGATTTAATAACTTTACAACAGATCAATTTCTTGTCACTATGAGAATAATGCTTTTGGCTGTTGGTATCCTTTTTATTGCTTCGCAAGCTTCTGCTCAGAAAACGGATTCACTCATGCAGGTGCAGTGGGAGTCGGGTCTGAAAAAATTGAAGGCAGGAGATTATGGTGATGCATCCGTTCAGTTTAGTCAGCTCATCAATTCCGGGTTTACGAATAAAGAAGTTTTTGTAAAGCGAGGTGTTGCGTATTATGAACAGAAGGATTACGCAAAAGCAAAATCAGATTTGGATGAGGCCGTAAAAGCGCGCATAAACACAGCCGAACTTTTTGAATATCGTGGCAATGCAAAATATAACCTGGACGACTATCAAAGTGCAGCAACTGATTTAGAGAAAGCCGTAAGCATGGGCGCCAATAGTTTCGAAACGTTTGCCAACCTGGGTAATGCGAAATTCAGGATGGAGAACTATAAAGAATCCATTACCTATTATGATAAAGCTATAGCATCGGGAAAGGCGGATGCAGTATTGTATAACAATCGCGGAAAAGCAAAATATAATCTTCAGGACTTTAAAGGCTCAATCACCGACTTTGATAAAGCGCTTGAAATGAAAAGTAATTACGATAAGGCCTTGGAAAATCGCGCTGAGGCTAAATACAAAACACAAGATTGGAAAGGTAGTATCGCTGACTTCGAAAAAATAGTATCGAGTGGACGATCGGATGTAGAGATATATCAAAAAGTAGGTACGGCAAAATACAATCTGAATGATTACAAAGGCACTTCAGAAAGCCTTGACAATGTGGTGAAGAAAGGTGTAAAGGATAAAGACGTTTTTAAAATGCTCGGATTAAGTTTCGCTCAACAAGGTAATTGTGCTGAAGCGGTAAAAAGTTTGGCTGCTGCCGTTTCTTTAGGACTTACTGATAAAGATGTGTTCACTCAATTAGGTACTTGTCAGTATAACAATAAAGAATATGCTCCTTCAATTGAATCGTTTAGCAGAGCAATCAATGCAGGTGTGAATACGAAAGAAGTATTTCTCTTTAAAGGTAATGCTGAATTTATCCAGAAGGATTATGACAACGCATTGAAAGATTTAGAAAAGGCAGTATCACTTGGTGCGAATGATGCAGAGGCTTTTAAGAACATGGGTGACATAAAATTCATCAAGAATGATTTTGCCGGGGCCATTAAGAATTATGACAATGCCATCAAACTTGGCTTGAATGATGCCATTGTTTTTAACAATCGCGGTAAAGCAAAATTTAACACGCAGGATTTTAAAGGATCTATTCCCGATTTCGATAAAGCGCTAGAATTAAAGAGCGATTACGATAAGGCATTAGAAAATCGTGCGGAAGCAAAATACAAATCACAAGATTGGAAAGGTAGTGTAACGGATTATGAAAAGATATTGGCGAGCGGAAGATCAGACGTTGAGATTTATCAAAAGGTAGGTACAGCAAAATATACACTCAACGATTACAAAGGAGCATCTGAAACACTGGACAAAGTTGTTCAGAAGGGTGTAAAGGATAAAGACATCTTCAAGATGTTAGGATTGAGTCTCGCGCAACAAGGTAATTGTACTGAAGCGGTAAAAAGTCTAGCCGCAGCTGTTTCCCTTGGGCTTACGGATAAAGATGTATTCACTCAACTCGGAACATGTCAGTATAAAAATAATGAATACAGCGCATCAATCGAATCACTTAGTCGTGCTATCAATGCTGGTGTTAATACGAAGGAGGTATTTCTCTATAAAGGTAATGCCGAGTTTGCGCAGAAGGATTATGACAATTCGTTGAAAGATTTGGAAATGGCCACATCCCTTGGAGTTAATGATGCGGAGGCATTTAAAAATATAGGGGATATAAAATTCATTAAGAATGAGTTTGCTGGCGCCATTAAGAATTATGACAACGCTATCAAACTTGGAATGAACGATGCTGTTGTTTTCAACAATCGAGGCAAAGCGAAAATGAATTCAACAGATGTTGCTGGTTCTGTTGCAGATTTTGATAAAGCTATTCAACTCAATCCTACCTATGGAAAAGCATTTGTTAATCGCGGTACTGCAAAATTCACATTGAAAGATTATGCGGGTGCAGTAGACGATTTAGAAAAAGCAAAGCCAACAGAAGGTGAAACACCAGACTTATTGAAGATGTTAGGTATTGCGAATTACAACCTCGGCAAAAAAGAACAAGCATTACCCTATTTAGAAAAGGCATTACAATCAGGATTGAAAGACAGTAAAGTTTCTTTATACACTGGATACTTACGTTTTGATGCAGGCAATTTCAAAGGCGCTATTGAAGCATTGACCAACGCAGAGATGGGTGGAGAAAAGGAAGATGATATTTATTCCAAACGAGGTAAGTCATTTTTTCAAATGCAGAACTACACCTCGGCTATTATTGATCTTGATAAATCCGTTCAAAAAGGAAAAGCAGATTTAGGAGTGTATGAAGCTTTGGGTATGTCCTATGTTTTTTCGAAAAAAGAAAAGGAAGCTATTCCTCATCTGGAAAAAGCATCATCATTGGGCACGAAGAACAAGGATGTTTATTATCAATTGGGAAATGCCCGTTTCAAAGAAAATAATTTTACAGGAGCAGTCGAATCGTACGACAAGGCCATTGCATTAGGTGCGAATGATGAGGTGATTTATAACAATCGGGGTAAAGCAAAACTCAATGCGGGCCAGGCAAAAGAATCCATTGCAGATTTTGATCGGGCATTGGGTTTGAAAAAAGATTATACACAAGCGATGAAGAATCGCGCTTCTGCAAAATATCAACTGAAAGATTATCCGGGAGTGATTGCTGACCTTGCTATTGTTGTCGTTCGCAATGAAGCGGGTGTGGAGGAGTTTGCAGCGCTGGGTATATCAAAATATTCAATCAAAGATTATGCAGGCGCAGTACCTGATTTAACGAAAGCAATTGAATCTGGAAGTAAGGATATGAATGTATTTGTAGCCCGTGCAAACTCGTTGTTCGAAACAAAAGAGTACGAAAAGTCATTGGCCGATTTCAACAAAGCCATTGAAGGAGGTTTGACAAATACAGAGTTGTTTTACAAACGAGGTTCAGCAAAGTACTTTTTGAAAGATTACAAAGGCGCGCTTGCTGACTTGGATAAAGCCATCACTTCCGGAACCACGGATGCCGCAGCGTTTGATATGCGCGGATATTGCCGATATGAAAACAAAAACTATGCGGAAGCCATCAGTGATTTTAATCAGGCGATTGAAAAGGATGCAAAGTTTGGGCAAGCGTTCTTTCATCGTGGTGACGCAAAATTTAGTTTAAATAATTTGGCTGGCGCGGTTCAGGATTATACGCAGGCAATTAATTTCGGTGTGCGCGATGCTACTTTATTTAATAATAGAGGTAAAGCGTATTTCAAATTAGAAAATTATCCGGCTGCCATTGCAGATTATACAGATGCGCTTTCGAAGAAACCAGATTATGTAAAGGCATTTGAGAATCGCGGACAAGCGTATTATACCATCAAGAAATTCGAAGAAGCAGTTCGCGATTTTCGTGAAGTAGAAAAGCTCACGGAGAAACCAAGTCCTGAATTGTTCCGGTTGTTAGGTGACACGTATTATAGCATGGAGAAATTTGTTGCTGCTCGTGAATATTATGATAAGGTAATTGCTGCTGGTGTAAAAGATAAAGACGTGTATTTTAAACGCGGCATGATGCAATTGGAAGAAGGAGAATTTCAGGGAGCACTGAGTGATTTTGATAATGCAAAGACAGCTGGTGAAAATTCGGTTGCTCTGTACGTAAACAGGGGGCGTGCTTATCTTGGTTTGGAAGATACGAAGTCAGCTGTACTGGAATTAAATAAGGCATTGGATATCGATCCTAAAAATATTGATGCTCATTTCAATCGTGCACTCATCAAAGAAGCAATTGAAGATTATGAAGGAGCAATTCTGGATTACAACCGTGTACTTCAATTGAACAAAGATGACGGTCTGGCGTATTACAATCGTGCAACCTGCAAATCACAATTAGAGGATTATGGTGCTGGTATAAGTGATATGGATGAAGCCATTCGGATTGAACCAAAAAATGCAACGTATTACAAGCAACGTGGAAATTTTCATTATCAGTTAAAAGACAAGGATAAGGCTTGCTTTGATTGGCGCAAGGCTGTTGAGTATGGTGATGCAAAAGCGCGTTTCCAGATTGATCAGTATTGTAAATAATCTCATTTCAATTTTCATCACATCCCAGAATGGAACATGAAGCAGTGATTGAATTCTCACTGCTTCGTTTATTTTAGTGCAATCCCATCATTTTTATTCTGGTTGAATTTTTGCAACAATTGTTAACATCGGCATGAAATGTAAGTTTCATTAAAAACTTACATGGGAAAGGAGGGTTATCATGCTACACCATACACTCGCCTTTCTTTGTGCAGTTTTGAAGTGTCGGAAACTTGATGTTTGAAATTATGAAAACAAAAGTCTTAGGTACACTAGCTTGTTTATTACTGATCTGCTCTGTTTGGGCGAATGAAGGAATTTCCGCAAGGGTTGTTACCGTAATTGACGGTAATACACTTGAAGTGATTGGTGATGATAACGAAACCATAAAAGTATCGCTAGTAGGTATTGATTGCCCCGAGCTCGGCCAGGAATATGGCGATAAGGCAAAGAAGTTTCTGGAAAAGATGATTCTTGAAAAGGATGTAACGGTTAAACTTCAGGGTAAGGATCGCTGGGGAAATTACCTCGCCATTGTAACCTTTAAGAATGATGTTGATCCCAGGGTTGAATTATTAAAAGAAGGTTTAGCGTGGACGGCTGAGAAGAATCCACTTCCGGAGTTCGAAGAATATAAAGAAAAGGCACGCGAGAAAAACAAAGGTCTTTGGAAGCAAGAAAGCCCAACTGCACCGTGGATTTACCGAAGACAGCAAACCATGCTTCAGCCAAAATCAAGTTAATTGATTTGACATACAACGTACAAGAACTGCCAGGAGAAAATTCGGGCGGTTTTGTTTCAGCTCTTTTGTAAATACATTAAACGTCTTTAGATGTTGTTGATCGTTAATTGTAAAATTTTTATTACGATTAACAGTTAATCATATCTTTACCATCACTATGAGAATATTCTTAATCATCATATTTTCCTTGTTCCTGGTGAGCACTCAAGCTCAGTTGTTGAAGCGCAAAAAGAAAGGCACTCAAGCTGAAACGGTTCAATCAGGGAATCAACCAACCTCATTAAATCCTTCAACATCTGATAAAAAGTATGGTCCTAAAAAATCGAAGAAAGGAAAGTTGGTGGAGCCTACCTATGGATCAGAAGAAGATTATTATAAACGCATAGCGGAGCTTCAAAAGACGCGGAGGAAGAATGAAAAGATGCTGGATAAACCGCAGTATTCTGACCCATCGTATTTCGGTCATAAGCGTCCACCAAAAAAGCGCCCACCGAACAAAATGAAATTTTGCAAAGAATGCGGTTTGAGGCATTGATGGAGTCGTTATTTAAAGATTAACAGCACCGATTATTAGCTATTAACCTCTATCCAACTGCTACTTCTGTGAAACTTTCTTCTGAAAAATGATCACTCGCAATGCGCAGGAGTTCACCGGATGTCACAGCATCAATTTTTGTAATCAGATTTTGATAATACTGATCCGATAAGTTGAACATGATAATATTCTTGATTTTATCAGCGTGCGCAAACGGTGTGGTAATTTCGGATTGCAAGCTTCCAATAAAATGATTTCGTGCCGTGTCTAATTCTTCCTGATCAATTTTTTCTGTGCGCAATCGTTTTAACTCTTTCCGAATTTCATCGAACGTGAGATCAAGATTTTCTTTGTTGACATCCGCCCCAATAACAAGGTATCCGTTGTGCTTTAAGATACTGAGCGATGAATAAATTCCGTATGTCAGTCCTTTTTCTTCCCGAATATTCTTCATCAAACGCGAACCAAAGTATCCACCCAAAATATGATTGAGTAATAATACATCAGCATAATCCTTATGTTTCCGATCGATCGTTCTTTTTCCCATGCGGATCGAAGATTGAACACTACCTGATTTCTCGACACGTTGTGAATTCTTTCCAAGATCAGGAGTGGCAATGATTTTATCTGTCACTCGTGAGAAAGGTAATACAGAAAGCGTTTGAGAAATGTGGTGTTTATTCTGTGCTGTTACCTTTCCGGAGACGAAAATAGTTACATCCTTAAAGAATGGGTTGTAGTGTGCGAGAAGTTGGTCTCTTGTAATAGAAGTTACATCACCTTCCTCAAGCTCTTTTCCATACGGGTATTCTTCCCCAAATAAACTTTTACGAATGAGCTTCGAAGCCTGATAGCTTGTTTTCTCATTGTTCACTTTCAGGTTTTGAAGGTATATGGATTTGATCTGCTCTATTTCTTTCTCAGGAAATATTGAGCTGGTTAGTAATTCAAACAATAAGGACAAGGCCGGTTCTACATTTTTGTTTAGTACAAACAACGAAACAGAAACAGCGTCTAACCCGGGACTTATTTCAAGATGAGCGCCATAGCGATCAAACGCCTGGGCAATTTCAAAACTGGTTTTGTTAGTAGTGCCTTTGGAAAGAAGATTAGCGGAGAAATAGGCTGCGCCTGGTGTCTGTTCAAACCATCTTCCGGCATTAAAGACAAGTTCAACGCGAACTACTTCCTGATTTCCGCCAGAAACGAAATACACATCGGCTCCATTTTGAAGCGTTTGTTTTTCAGGGGAAAGTAAATCGAAAGCAGTGCTCTTGTTAAAGGGCGGTGCAAGTTTGCGGTTCAGCATCAGATTAATCTGTAACCGATTCTTCTGCCTCTGCTCTGATCTTATCGAATTGGAGAAGAAGCGTAAAACGAATGGTTTCTGCCAAAGGACTCTCACGTTTGTTGACGGGTACTAGATAGGCCACGTCAAATCCAAATGCTTTTTTTCTGAATCCGAGCCCCACTGTAAAATACTTTCTGTTTCCCTTGTACTTGGATTCATTAAAATAACCCAGACGTCCGGCAAACATGTTGTCATACCAATACTCAATTCCAACGGAGGTCATGATCTCCTGAAATTCTTCTTTTGCTCCACCGGGTGCATCACCAAAAGAACCAAACATACCTTTCAGAAGTGGCACTTCTTCAGTATCAGTAGAATCCGGTGTTGGCACCATTAGTTTATTAAAATCAAGAATAAAAGTAAAGGTGTTATATGCATCCAGATCAATTTTATACGCTGTACCAATGCGAAGATTGGTGGGCAAGAATTCTTTATTGTTTTCATCTGTATAAGTAAGCTTTGCACCAATGTTTGTAATGGTGGCTCCCAGTGAAAGGTTTGAGCTTTTTGCTCCTTTCAGATCTTTTGTATAGTACCCGCCAATATCAGCCGCTACACTATTTGCTGCTTTGGCATCTGAACCAATATAACCTGCAGTAAGATTTGAATTTATAAAACGCCCCGTGATACCCAGACTAAAGTTTTCTGTGAGTTTTCTGGAGTATGTTGCATCCACTGCTACTTCATAAGGATTAAAGTCGCCAGCAGGTTCGTTGGTAATGGTTCTGAAGGAGATGAGTCCCATATCAAAATACTTCATCGAGAAGGAAACTGCTTGTTCGCGATTGATTTTGTAAAATCCGGATAAGTAGCTTACAGACATATCGTTCACAATCTTCCCTAACCAAGGGGTGTACGAAAGCGATCCGCCAAATTCTTTTTCTATAAAAACGAGTTTACCAGCATTCCAATAGGAAGAATTGGCATCTGGAGTGGTAGCTACTCCGCCATCACCGAGTCCAGCATGCCTGGAATCAGGAGAAATGAGTAAGAATGGAACGGCGGTGGTGATTGCATTTTGATCCACCCCCGTAAATTGTCCGATAGCAGTTTGTGTTAATCCCAACACAATAGTAAAAGAGAGTATTGCGAACTTCATCAAGGTATTTTTCAAGTGGTAAAAGTAGTTAATTAACGACAATAAGTTTTGCAACTTGCTCATTTTTAGAACCATTGGTTAGCGAACGAATAGCCAGCCTTGCCAAGTATAAACCTGGCGGAAGTTTTTTCCCAAATTCAAGTTCAGTATCAAATTCTGGAAAATTAACCTGATAAGAACTGGAAATCTGGCTAAATGCGAATGTTTTTATTTCTTGTCCATGAACGGAGTACACGGAAAGTTCAATATCGAGGTCATCGCCCGAGCGATTATGGGTAAAGAAAAATGTTGTTTTCTGATTGAATGGATTAGGATAGTTTGCGAATTGCTCTATAACGATTTGTTCGCCATCGGTAACCATGAAATCCAGGCTGGTTTCCGCACCATTGTTGGATGTATCCCAAGCCTTAACGGTTATGGTATGTCTGCCAGGTGTGAGATTGTTGAGTGGAAAATCAATCCATCCATTCTTGAAATCATTGATTTCAGTTGTGTAATAATCATTCAAATTAAAAGTTTCGTCACCATCCAATATGGCCATTAGATTATTGCCGATACCATAACTTGAAATGTTGATGCCGCCTTCATCGTGCAGGTGTACCAGCAGTGTTGTATTTGGATTGGTAATGCCACCGTTAATAAAAGTGGTATCGCCAATAAAAGCCAGTAATGTTGGTGCGATATTGTCGAGTGTAGGTGAAGGTTCACTTTCGCCAACGGAAAAATCAGTCGCCGATCCGGCTGCATCGATTCGTTGAGATGGATCAGCAGCATATAAACTGAATTTGCCGGCACCCACTTCGTATTCCATATTTTTTGGAAGAATAAATTCAAATTCGAACACACCATTTACTACTTCAGCCTGACCGCGAAAAAGTGTATTGTACCATTCTTTGAATTTAAAGGGAGGATTATTTTTACCAACGGTGACAAACTCAGTTTCTTTATCGAAGAGTGTTGCCTGAAGTACTCCATTAAAGTTTGAAAGTAAAACACCATCCTCATCCCGAACTTCACCTTTTGCAATTACGCGTGATAGGGCTTTTAAAGTATCAGACCCCGAAGCTGTTTTCAATTCAGTCATTACAACGTTGTTGGTAGGTAGGGCGAGTGTTAAAGATGGATCGGCCAGCAATGAAAAGTTGCGATTGGAAACACCACTGGTGCTGTTGTTTTTTGTTCTGCGAAAAATCTCGCCCAAGGTTAGGTAACGGTTAGATTCTTTTTGAAACAAAGCTTGATAAAATGCTTCATTCAATTCAAAGTTGGTGCTGGAGTTAACAGGTCTCGCAGTCGACACCAGCCCAATCACTCCTCCTTTTGGACGGATAACGCTAAGTTCAGCACTTGAAATTTGTGCAGGATCATCCTGACGACCAAATTCACATGTTGCTGTTACCATGAAGGGGTACAATGTATTGTCGAGCTCATCAATATCGATTTCTGTAAAGACCCTTTCATCAGCCAAAAGGTTTTCATTACCATGTCCGGTATAATTGATAATGATGGAGCCACGATCGAACCGGGATTTAATATCCTCATTTGCTTCGGGAATAGTTTCACCACTGGGCTTAACCGTTTTAGTATAGGTGCCCAGAAAAATTCGCTTTGTATTAAATGCTGGATTTGCCACTTCAATTTGATTGGCCATGCTATTTGCCTGTACTTGATGTACGCTTGAAAATCCATCGGAAAGACTTCCATCATCGGCCACAAAGGCAATTTCTTTTCGCCATGCGCCAATATTCTTTTTATTGGTGTCGTATGAAATTATTTTATCAACAACATTATGTGCTTCTTCTGCACTTTTTATAGGTAAGCGACCAACGCCAATATCGAGCGTGTGATTTTGCGCAGGGCTCTCTCCCCAATTGCCTTCACTGTTTTCAAGGAAACCAAAGTAGTCGTCAGATGAATACGTTTCTAATGGTGAAAGGGAGTTTCGCGATTCATAGGTCGGAATAAAGTTAGTGTTGTAGGCTACGCGTGCTTTATAATCGTATGATCCTCTACCAAAAAACAATAGTGATTTTAAAGTAGAAGGATTTTTGTCGTACAGGTATTTTGCGAAATCACGAATGGCAGTTGGATCTTGTCGGCCCGAAGAAAATTCGTTGTAAATTTCTTCGGGGGTCACAACAATTGTTGATAATCCATTATTAGTTTGTCGGTGTTGTGCAAGACGCTGGGCTTCTGTTTTAAAATCCGGATGTGTAACAATAATCACGTTGGGCGTTGAACTGCCATGTAAATTTTGATTTTCGATTTTACCAACCACTGTTGGCGATGGAATGTTACTATTGAAAGCAATAAACTCTTTTAATGAATTGGTTGCTGTTGAAAATGAAGCACTGTTGTTTTGAAGACTAAAGCTTTGCAACGTTGCGTTTGATGCATCGGTAATATCCCAAACGGAACAGGTGTTATTAACATTAGCAATTTCAAATTGTGATGTTGGTTGATCTAAACTGGAAGCTGAGCGGAACATAGTCTGATCTCCATAGAGTGAAAGGTTTCTGGTAAAACCGATCAGAAAGAAATCAAGAAAACCAATCGATTTTCCGGAACTCGCTTTTAAAAATTGATATTTTATTTCTTGTGTTGATGAAGCAGTGGCAGCGACTGTTGCAGAGCTAAACGAAAGGGTGTCTCTTTTGTGTCTGCCCTTTGCACCATAAGTAGAATTGGGTATTGTAGGAACTGCTTGCGCGCCGACTTCAGTATTATTAAAAAATAATTTAAATGACGCAGCATTAAAGGATTGCGCCATTACATCGGACACCCACATAATGGATGTATTGTTTGCGATACCATTTACATCAAACCGAAAAATTTGTTCGGTGGTAAAATCAAACCGCTCACCAAACCATTCTCTTCCTGATTTGAGTTCGTTGTAATCATCAAGCTCGTGAAAAAGAAAATCGTTGAAGGTATTAACCACAGGAAAGCCAGTACCCAGATTTCCGGAAGGGGCAATTCGTTTCCCGTTATCATTTGAAATGGTGACGAAGTAAAAATTTTTATCACCATAAAAATTGTGTTCATAGGCTATGATTTCTTTCGCAATCTTGAACCGAACTCCATTTCCACCTTCTGCATAGAAAAGAATAAAGTCTTCTCTATTGAATACACCGTCATTTTCGCCACTGACAAAAATAGCGCTTTCGGTAAGATCGAAAGGTCTTGATATACTGTTTGACTGAGGGAGCACGCCACCTACGTTACCAACAATTTTTATTTTCCGGGGATCGGTTTTATCCGGGTCGAAGCCCATGTTTTTAAACAGGTCGTAGGTAATTTTATAGACACCATTCTTTTCGACCGATACTTTGGACCAGCTTCCCTGGCTTAACATAGAGGACTGGGCAGTAGCGGAAATACATCCAACTGCACAAAACCACACTAGAAACGCGCGAATGGTATTAACCGAATTCAACCTTGCTGATTTAAACCGAAAATTAACCCTTATTTTAAAACCGACTGCAAGCCCAACGACATAGCGATGTATAAAAGTATGAGCAACGGAAGCGCAGCCCAATGTAAGAGTGCCACTAACAATACCGAAAGTATAAGGAAGGTAAACCTGATTTTGTTATCGGCCCAGCTAAAATTTTTAAACTTCAGGGCAAATAAATCAAATCGGGATACCATTAAAAGCGAAAAAACGAGGGTTATAACAGATAAAACAACAGGGCTATGTACAGCATCAAAAATGGGAAGCGTTAGAAAAGGAATGGAAGTTATAAAAATGGCATTGGCTGGAGTAGGCAAGCCTTTAAAGGAATCACTTTGAGTTTCGTCAATGTTAAATTTTGCGAGGCGTAATGCGGAGCAAACAGCTATTAATAAACCGAGATAAGGGAGGTAAGCATTGGGTGAATTAATGCTTAATGTCTTATACATAAACAACGCAGGAAGAGCACCAAAACTCACCATATCAGCAAGGGAATCAAGTTCTTTTCCAATTGGAGAATTTGCCTTGAACAAGCGTGCAGCAAAACCATCGAAGAAATCAAAAACACAGGCGATCAAAACAAAATAAGCAGCAGGTATTGAGCTTCCTTCAAAAAGAAAAAGTATGCCCAGACAGCCACATATTAAATTGCAACAGGTTAAAAAATTAGGAATGTGTTTTGCCATGAATTACTATTTAAGATTTTTGATTTATGAGTTTAAAGTTTCGAATGTGTACAACATCTAGTTGTTTCTACAAAACTCTATAGACTATTGACCATCGACTATCTTCTAAATTCTATATACTAGATTCTAAATTCTGATTTTCCTCAAGCGCGCAAAACGGATTGGTTCTTTTTTCAAACCCAATGGTTGTTTCAGGACCGTGCCCGGGATATACCGTTACATCATCAGGCAACGTAAAAAGTTTTTGATGAATGCTGTTGATCAAAGTAGCATGATTACCTCCGGGTAGATCTGTCCGACCAACGCTATTTCTAAACAATACATCACCCGCCATTACTGTTTTTTGCTTCTCGTTATAAAACGCAATGTGTCCAGGTGAATGTCCGGGCACAAAGAACACGGTAAAGTGTTGATTGCCGAATGATATTCTGTCGCCTTCTTCTAAATAGACGTCAGGTTCTGCTTCAGTATAGGTAGCAAAGCCGTAATTGGGTGCATAGACTTTAACTGCCTTTAAAACAGGTTCATCTTTTGAATGGATGTATAGTTTTGTTTTATATTTTTCTTTCACAAAATAATTACCCAGCACATGGTCGATATGGCAGTGGGTGTTTAACAACATTTTTACATGCAAATTCTGCGCTTCAATAAAATCGGTTAGTTCTTTTCGTTCATTATCCACAAAACATCCCGGGTCGATGATGACACATTCATTCGTTTCATCAAACAAAACATAGGTATTCTCCTGAAAGGGATTAAAAACAAAAGTATGAACAGTTAGCATGGTGTCGATTTGCTGCAAAAATAGGTGAATTTTATCAGGAGACTCATGTTAATATTTTAAATCGCATGAACAGGTTTATGTTCTGAATCAGTGACCCGTTGCTCAATAAATTTATAGTTTGTGTTCTTACTTGCTATGACTTTATATCTCATAAAAACTACATTAGTTTTCCATTACATATTGATGAAGGTTCAGTAGGTTGCAGCCTTAAATATGAATGACATAATAAAAGTCGATTACATTATTGTCGGTCAGGGATTGGCGGGTTCTGCCGTTGCCATTCAACTTTCAAAGCTGGGTAAGAAGATAGTGGTTATAGATAATACGGATAAGAATATTTCGTCAACTGTGGCGGCTGGTTTATTTAATCCTGTTACCGGAAAAAAAATGGTAAAGACGTGGCTGGCTGATGCATTATTTCCCTACCTCCATAATTTTTACCGCGAAGCAGAAGCGCTAACCCACTCTTCTTTTTTTCATCCCATGCCACTCTATCGCCCTTTTATATCCGTAGAGGAGCAGAATGAATGGATGGCTAAAAGTGCAGAGGCAGCATTTGCACCATACATTGATCAGGTTTTGATGAAGGCAACTTTTTCAGAAGCGAAGGATCAATTCGGTGGCCTGCTTTTAAAGCAATGTGGTTATTTAGATACCATTAAGTATATGATGGCTGTTCGTAAATACATTAAACAAACCAATCATTACGTACAAGAAGAATTTGATTTCAGGGATTTGATTGTGAAGCTGGGAAGTGTTTTGTATAAAAATTTCGAAGCCAATAAAATCATTTTTTGCAACGGCACACATCAGAACCCGATGTTCAATTGGCTTCCTGTAAAACCGTTAAAAGGAGAGACCTTAACCCTTCAATCGGATGTATCATCGTCCACTATTATCAATCGGGGAGTGTATGTTTTGCCGCTCCCGGAAAATCGATGGCGTGTTGGTGCTACCTATAATTTTCATGACAGTGAGCCAGTTATTACCGAAACTTCCAGAAAAGAATTGGAGGAAAAAGTAAATGCCATAACTCAGCTTCCTTACGCTGTAATAAACCAGCAATGGGGTATTCGCCCCACTACTCCCGATCGAAGGCCAATTCTGGGGGAACATCCTGAGAAAAAATCAGTATTCATTTTTAATGGTTTAGGAACAAAAGGAGTTAGTCTGGCACCCTATTTTTCAATGGTTTTGATCCGCTTAACCGAAAAACAGGTGCCTGTAAACAAAGAGGTGGATATTGAGCGTTATAAATCAGTATATTCGAATTCGTCATTATAGCTATGAGTTTTACAAGAAGAAGTTTCGTTGCGTTTGGGTTGATCTGTGCGGTAACATTCATCACCATTTTAGAGGCACAGGCGCAAAGATCAAAAGAAGTATTTGGTAAGAACCGCATTCAATACCGTCAGTTTGATTGGCAGTATTTAAGTGGCGAAAACTTTGACGTTTATTATTACGATGCGCGTAAAGGCGTGGCACAAGAAGCACTCGAATTTTTGGAGGCCGAGTTCGATCGCATTACAGATCAGATTGATTATCCACCGTATTTTAAAACCAAGATATTTCTTTACAACTCGTTGGCTGATTTGCGTCAGAGCAACATTGGCTTGAATAGGAGCTTATACAAAACCGGGGGCGAAACGAATTTCATAAAACCATACGTAGAGGTTGCGCATTTGGGTACTACTCAAGAATTTAAAGATGAGTTGCTCTTCAAAATGTCGGAGTTGATGATCAATGAGATGATGTACGGTGGAAATCTGAAAGATATTTTTCAGAGTGCCATCTTACAGAATTTACCGGATTGGTTTGCCCAGGGTGCATCATTGTATGTAGCAAAAGGATGGAGTATTGAAATGGATGATTACATCCGTCAGCTCATTCAAACACGCAAAGCCAAACATGCCACTAAACTTTCCGGAAAGCAGGCAGCCTATGTGGGGCAATCGATTTGGAACTTCATCACAGAGAAGTATGGTAAAAGCAGCATGGCCAATATTTTGAACTATACCCGTGTTACACGCAACGAAGAGAAGAGCATTATGATTACGCTGGGCATTAGCTTCAGGCAATTGCTGATTGAATGGCAACGATATTATTCTGAAATGGAAGGCGTAGTGGCTAAATCATATGTAGAACCTGATGATTCATTACACTTTACAAGACAAGACAATCGAACAACAGAATTTACAACTATAAAAATCAGTCCCGATGGTCGCAACATTGCATATGCAGAAAATGACCGTGGGCGATATGTGGTAAAAGTTCGCTCGTTAGAAAATGGTAGGGAACGAACTATTATTTCAGGAGGAAGTAAAGTCATAGGTCAACGCGTTGATTATCGACAACCTATTATTGCCTGGTCAGACGCGAATACATTGGGTGTTATTGCAGTGAAATATGGACAATATGTTTTTTGGCTATACGATCTAAGTACGCGAACAAAATTACCACGCGAGCTTGAGAAATTCAGTAACATAAGAAGCTTTGATTTTTCGGGTAACGGAAGATTAGTGATTATGAGTGCCGACTTCGAAGGCAAGAGTGATTTGTTTTTGTTGAGTACGAGACGTGATCGTGTAAAGCGATTGACTAATGATTTGTTTGATGACCTAGATCCTGCCTTTATCCCGAATTCCAACCGAATTGTATTTAGCTCGAACCGTTCTACCGATACGTTACGAAGTGTTATTAAGCCTCAGTTTCAACAGCTCACTAACAATTACAATTTATTTATTTACGACCTCGATAGCACCAATCTTAAACTCACACGTGTAACGAACACAGTGAGTAAGGACATCATGCCTGTTGCCATTGATGAGAATAATTTTTTATACCTCACCGATCAACGCGGCATTGTTAACCTCTTTAAGTTTAATCGTACCACCGGTATTTATTCTCAGGTTACAAATTTTGCTACCAGTATTAAAGTGTACGATTTAAACTATGCCAACAACATGATGGCGTGGGTTACATCAAAGAACTTAAGAGAAAATATTTTTGTGAGCCGTGATTTTACAGCAAGCAAACAAGTCTTTACACCAGCCACTACACGTAAGCAACTTCAACAAGCGCGCGTTATCCGCGAGAAGCGCAAGAAAGAAGAGCCTAAGACAATGAGTGTGAAAGAACTTCTCAATAGTCGATTGAAGGAGGCAAAGGATGAGCAGGCTGCAGAACCAGGCCTGGACTCACTTGCTCTGAAATCAGATTCAATTAAGGTAGATACGGTTATTGTTCAGGTTCCACCAGTGAAAGAACAAAATGTCAATACTGATAATTATGTGTTTGAAGATGAGGTAACCAAACCTGCTAAACCGACAGAATCATTTTTAAGCCGCTATACTAAAGCTCGTGATAAGACCCGTGTAAAAGGTCCGTTTCCATATGAACCAAAATTCAGTGCTGATAATCTTGTTACATCTTTCGCCATTGATAATATGCGAGGCTTTGGTATCCAGCTCGAAACGCAGATGAATGATATGTTGGAGAACTATCGTCTACAGGGTGGCTTATATACTCCGCTGAATCTGAGAGGAGGCGATGTATATCTTGAATTTCAATACCTTCCATCGCTTATTGATTTTAGTTTGCGATATGACCGAAAGGCAATCCGCTGGGAAACATTACCCCAACAAAATCCGAGTGATTCATACAAGTACACATTGAATAGAATTGAGATAAGTGGATCTATTCCAGTCACAGACCGGATACGCTTTGCGCTAAAACCATTTGCTGAAGCTGCCCGCTCAATTTTTTTAGGTGAAACCGATTTCCCCACCACACCTGTAACCGAAACACCAAGCATTAATTATTATGCAGGCATTCAGGCTGAATTGGTTTATGATAATTCGATTTCAACAGGTTTGAATTTGATTGAAGGTTCCCGGGGTAAAATATTTTTTCAACATCATCAGGGTTTAGGTAATGCTGATTTAAGCTTTAGTCAGGCATATATAGACGTACGTCATTATCAGAAAATTTATAAAGAAATTGTGATTGCCGCGCGCGGTTATGCCGGAACCTTTTTTGGGAATTCGCCTAAGCAATATTTATTAGGAGGTATGGACAGTTGGTTCTACAGCACTACTCAGGTGGGCGGACGAACTAGTGAAGGTGAACCTAATCCATTGGGTGTAGAGGGAGAGACTCAAGACATACTTTTTGTAGAGTATGCCACTGGCCTCCGTGGGTTTGATCTTTCAACCTTATTTGGAAACAACGTCATGATGGGTAATATCGAGCTGCGCATCCCTTTTGTTAAGGCGTTGACAAATGGACCAATTACTTCAAATTTTATGAAGAACCTGATGTTGGTTGGCTTCTATGATATTGGAACAAGCTGGAGTGGGAAACCTCCCTTTTCTTCTGGCAATAGTGTAAGTGTTTCAGAAATAGTAAGTGGACCTTTCAAGGCTGAAATAAAAAATTATCTCAATCCATGGTTATACAGCTACGGTTTTGGTGTACGCACGGTGCTTCTGGGGTATTATATCAAAGCGGATCTCGCATGGCCAGTTGAAAATTATCAGGTACAAAATCCACGTTTCCATCTTTCGTTAGGTTTTGATTTTTAGAATGCAGAAGAGAATGCAAGCTTTCTTCCTTCGTTTCTGTTTGTGATTTTGTAATTTGCGATCCCTACTAAATATAACAACGGGGTATTCATTCATGATAAAATCCATGACAGGTTTCGGTCAGTCGAATTTTGATGATGGCCAGGTGCAGATTAATGTTGAAATAAAAAGTCTTAATTCAAAATTTCTTGATCTCAGTTTACGTCTACCTAAAATTTTTGCTGACAAAGAAATTGAAGTGCGCAACCTCATTAGCGAAAAACTGGAGCGCGGAAAAGTTTCTCTTTCTATCGAACACATGCGTCATGGCGACTCTACGATAAAGCAATCCTATGACGAAAAACTATTTGTTGCATATTATGCTGAATTAAAGAAATTGGCTGATAAGGTAGTGGCGCCTTACGATCAGCTTTTTCAACTCGCGCTTAACTCTCCTGATGTTATTCAAGGTAATGTAAAAGAAACCGGTGATGATGAAGAATGGAAGCGGGTAAGAGTTTGCCTGGAAGAAGCCATCTTCAAGTGTCATGATTTCCGCAAGGCAGAAGGAAATGTGTTAGAAAAAATGCTTCATGACTGCATTGGAGTAATTGCTGCGGAACTAAAGAATGTTGAATTGCTTGATCCCAAACGAGCTGAGCGTATACGCGAAAAACTAAAGGGTAATATTATTTCATTCTTTGGTGAAGAGGGTTATGATACCAATCGATTGGAACAGGAAATCATTTTTTACATTGAGAAGCTTGATATCAACGAAGAAAAAGTCCGACTTAAATCTCATCTTGATTATTTCACTCAAATACTTCGTGAATCACAAAGCAATGGAAAGAAGTTAGGGTTTATCGCGCAAGAGATTGGTCGTGAAATAAATACCATCGGCTCAAAAGCAAATGATGCTAATATCCAAAAGCATGTGGTGACTATGAAAGAAGAGCTTGAGAAGATTAAGGAACAATTGAATAATGTATTGTAAAGCAGTTCTGATAAAACTGATTTAAGGCAAAAGATACTTGTGACTATTAAATCAGTTTGGCAATTGTACTGATGTAACGTTCAGGCACTTCACCTTTAATTGAAGTTTGATAGTCGCTATAGCTGCACGGTACGATGCTGTTTCTCGCGTACCGTTCGCGACCATTCGGATAAGGTACTTCCATCCACCATTTTTCGCTGAGCTTACTTTTGTAAAATGTAATCACTTCAGGTTCTACCGGCATCGATACTGAATATTTTAAGAAGTCATTACTTCTGAAGTTCTGTTCGTTCTTACGATGATAGTAGCCTTCAATAAAATACCAGATCATCGTAGCGACTACTGAAGCAGTTTTCTTTTGTACGTCATCAAGCCGAGGATTGTATTCATAAAAACCAATTGAGCTGAGTTTTTCATTTTGCCCGGCATACCAACAAATCTGACATGCCTCTTCCCCCGTCAATCCAAACGGTTGTGCTCGGTTATTTCCAGGAGCATCAGAAGATCGAATGGCTGTGATATCAAACGACAACATATCGGCATTTCGAATGGTGGGTTCAATTTCTTTCATGTTCGTACGCATCTCTCCAATGCGAAATGCTTCAAAGTATAATTTCTCCAATATTGAAATAGAAAGCGGATCAATTAAGTAGCTCTGATATGCCAAATGGGTATAGCTGAAAAGAAAATTAGGTTCGTGCAATAATATTTTATGAATGTGATGTTGACTTGCACCCGATTCTTTTTTTTCATCCAGATCAAGAAACGCATCAACATTGAGTAAGCTCACCAGCTTATCCATTGTTTCATACGCTGCATATTGTCCGTAATCCAGATCATGTGACCCTCCCAATATGATCGGAAGTACATTGTTCTCCAATAGCATTCGGCATACTTCACTAATGCGTACATAGGTTTCTTCCAGGTCATGCCCTGCATTTAGGTTCCCTAAGTCAACAATATGGCTGGTGCCTGTGCCTTTTTTAAGGTTGTATAATTTTTTTCGGATTTCATCTGGTGCGTTGGACGTTCCAATATTCGAAAGAGTACCACGTTCCTCTTTTATGCCAAAGAGGGCAATGTGTGAGCCTCTGTAATCCGGCATCTTTTCAGTGAATGCGCGGATGTTTTTATAAAATGATGATGGTGAGGTTATGTCTGCGTAAAGCGATTCATCAACCGGTGAAAAGAGAATGGTAAGGTCCATATTGAATTAAAATCCTCGTGAAGATAGGGTTTTCGGTTCATGCCAAACAACACTCAAAACACATTCACAGGGAATGTCAAATCGAAGGATTTGTACTCTGTATGATTCGATTAACAGTATCTGAAATGTCGATTGAACCGGTAAAATCAGCCACCCATCCTTAAAAACACTGCCCCCTCCGATAGGGTTAGATAAGTTTAAATTTCAATTATATATTTATCTGATAATGAGCTGATTATTTATGAACATTAAATTACCACTTAAGTATAGCATTGACCTAAAAATTATAGGAGTTGCCTTGCTATACTACCTGTTCGCCAGATTAGGTTATTTTTTGGCATTTGAAAACACAGACGCTTTACCTGCCTGGCCTCCATCTGGAATCGCTTTTGCGCTGATTATTTTATTGGGGAGGTCTTCGTGGCCGGGCATCACGATCGGTGCATTAGTGGCGAACATTATGGCGTATTGGAATGCGCCAAACCTTCCGCCTCAAACCATTATCGCCATCAGTAGTTTTATCGCCATAGGCAGTACACTTGAAGCGGTAATTGGAAATTATTTAGTGCATGCCTGGATAAAAGATGCCTATCCTTTTAGTAATACAAAGAATGCCTTTCGATTTTTATTTGTCACCATGATGATGTGCATGATTGGAGCAGGTATTGGTACGTTGACTTTATATTTAAACAATGTAGCCCTTCTTGAAAATTTATTGAAAGCCGGATTTTCGTGGTGGGTTGGAAATGTAGTGGGCATTTTACTGTTCACACCTTTTGTATTGGCGATTGCTCAAAAACATAATCTTAAGTTCACTTCCGAGAAAGGTATCGAGGTTGGTATTTTCTTAATTCTAATCACAGGCATCTATGCGATGCTGCAAGTTGAATATCTGCGACCAACGTTAGAGCATGCGCTTCCTTTTTTAGTGCTTCCTTTTTTATTGTGGCTTGCCTTTCGTTTTGATCTGATGATTGCAATTTCCGGTGTGCTTGTCACATCTCTATTTTCGATTTATGTAACGATCATTGATCGCGGCCCATTTGTGTTACTTGATTCATACGATTCCATGTTATTACTTCAGATTTTTATTGGTGTTGTAAGCATCTCTACCATTATTCTTTCGGCAACAGTAAAAGAACGGGCGGAAGCTCAACTTAAACTTGAGGAATTTAATTTTAATCTGGAAGAAATGGTTCAGGAACGCACCAAAGAACTGAACGATGAAATCGGAACTCGAAAACAAGCAGAAGAAACACTTCATCGTACCAATCACGAATTAAGCAAGCGAAACACAGAGCTAGATAATTTTGTGTATAGTGTTTCACACGATCTGCGTGCACCCATTGCTTCAGTTCTTGGATTGATAAACCTGGCAAAGAAAGATGCAGATGGGACTATGAAAGATATGTACCTTGACATGGTACATAAGAGTGCATTACAGCAGGATAATTTTATAAAAGAAATTCTGGATCAATCCCGCAACTCAAGATTGGAAGTGAAGCGTGAAGAAATTCTTTTCGAGCCGTTGATTGAAGAAACATTTAATCAGTTGCGATTTGCAACGAGTACGGGTAAATCTGTAGAAAAGGTAATAAACATCCGGCAGGAGAAGCCTTTCTATTCTGATCGCTGGCGCTTGAAAGTTATTCTGAACAACATCATCTCAAATGCCATTCGGTATCGCAACGGAAGAGATCCGGTTATTCAGGTTGATGTGGATATACAAGAGAATGCCGTAACATTGGCTATAAAAGATAACGGCAAGGGAATAGAAAAGGACCATTTGCCGAACGTGTACAAAATGTTTTATCGAGCAACGGATGATGGTGCAGGTTCCGGACTCGGACTTTATATTGTGAAAGAGACTATTGAAAAACTACATGGAAAAATTAATATTGAATCAGAGGTAGGTAAAGGTACTACTGTTAAAATGGAAATTCCAGAGATCGCATAAGCTGGATTTCATTCTACAGTATTCGGTAAAATCAAAATTCAATCTCAATCTATTTTTCTTGTACGACCCCACAGGTCGCGGATCACGATGTCGAGCATAATTTTCTGAGAACGTTGTAAAATTAATTTGTTTTCCGTTGTTCCCATTTGATCCAATGAATACGTTAGATTAAACGCAGACTTCCCATCAAACATTGGAAGTGAAATTCCTGCAGATATTCCCCATAAGGGTGAACTTGTACCTTTTAGTTTTAAAGGATATTGCTGAACGTTAAATCCGGTACGCAATGAAATCAATCCAAAATAATTTTCAGCATCAGGATTTCCTTTGTAAATGTACCCGGCAGAAAATTTCCAGGTATCCTGAAATTTCACTTCCTCTTCTGCGTAACTCGCCTTACTCCAATTTTCATATTTAAGGTCAGCTGCAATAGTATAACGTTTCGACTGCAAGGATAATCCTACACCTGCATTTCTTGGAAGTTTGTAGTAGACCGATTTTCCGGTAGCACTGCTTAAGGTATCATTGTTCTGATCGTATAAAGCATTTTGTTGCTTGCCGGTTAGGGTTAATCCATTATCGGCAACAGCCCCGATGACCAAGGACTTATTTTTAAAATCAATTTTGTATTGTAATCCGAAATCAAAATGGAATTTGCGTGCAACAATTTTGTTCTCGTAAGTAAGGTAACTGGATTCATCCGATAGGTCAATTGACTCCGACTTGAGAATGCTGCCAAACAAATAGGACGCGTGAACACCCACTGATAAATTTTTAACGATGTTGAATGAGTTACCCAGATAAAGTTGATTAATGTTACCACTACCTTCATAGGTATAGTTTACAAGGGAGGAAGTGGCAAGTTCTCGCTCTGTTTTAATTTTATAGGAAACAGTACTGAATGGAGTAAGCCCTGCTGATGCTGACCACCATGGAGCAAACTTAAACCAGTAGTTCAGATTGGTAATCCCTCCCGTAGTTTTCGATTCCATTAAAGATTGTGATGCGTATCGATTTGATTCTACATACAAACCAATTTCATGGATATGAGTTATGGGTGATTTAATGGAACCATACGATGCCGGATTAATTGGGTTGATACTGTATTCATCCTGAACAGCAATACCCGTTCCTCCAATACCCCGACTCAATGATGAAGTTCGGTAGTTGAGCATACCTATTCCATAAACAGAATAGGGAGAGGTAAACATATTTTGAGCGTGCAGCGGCAACAACATCGTGAGAAAAAGTACCGTCAGCAATGCGAACCGAAATTTCATCTTATCAGAATTCATCAGACAACAAACTACGGTTACCCGTATTTAATCAACAACAATTAGCGACAAAGCAAGAGAATGAAACTACATAACCTGTTTTTATTGTGATAAGGTATTGCAGGTGATAGCAGAAGTCCGTGATCGGTTTATTGAATACGAGTTAATGGAGTATTATTCACGTTGAGTTATAGTTCTGCCTTCCTCTGTTGTAGACGAAAAACATCCATTGGTCTACAATACTTTTCCGAATCACTTGCAAGCGTTTCATTTGTGTTTCATTGATGTGAGTACATGCAGAAATTGGTTTGGCTTTTGATGATTGTAACAGTATTGTCGTGTGGAGTAGACTCATCTGAAATTGGTGCGGATTTCTTCAATGATGGTGTGCTCGATTATTCCTTCTCGGATACGTCTTCTGTCAAACTTTCTACTATCGAGTTTGAAAAACTGCAAACCAGTACTGGTAGCAGAATTTTAGTAGGCACACATGTAGATGAAAAATTAGGTCGGATAACAGCTTCATCATTTTTTCAGCTAGGACCTGGATCTTCAATTAATTTGCAAGACGAAGACATTACCTTTGATTACCTCGCGCTCAATTTAACTTACGATCAATACTCCTATTATGATACTGCCACCAGTCTTACGTTACGGGTTTTTCAGGTAACAGAAGAAATGGAAACAGAAGACGATGGTTATCTCTATACCACTAATACTTTCTCACTAGCGGATGAACCGCTTGGTGAACTTACTTTTTTACCAAGACCGAATCGAAATGATTCTGTTGAGATAAAACTTTCGGATATTCTTGGGCAAGAAATTTTTACAAAGGCCGTAGAGGGTGATGATGATTTAAGTAGTTCATCTGAATTCCTTAAATACTTTTATGGCTTGGCTGTTATCCCTGATACCACTTCATCATCGTGTATTGTTGGTTTTTCAAAAACGCCAGAATTACGCCTTTATTATACCGATAGAAGTGTTACACCAGTGGAACAGAAGTATGTTAGTATCTCTGTTTCTACAGGAGGGATTGTATTTTCTAACATTCATATTAATCAACAAAACACGGCATTAGCCTATCTCACTTCCAGTGAAGAAAAACTATCATCTACTGACTCTGATGATGCATCTTATATTCAAGCTGGAGCAGGACTTGCCTTGCGTGTCGATATGCCGTATCTGCGAGAACTAAAACAGGTAAGTAACTTCTATGTACAACAAGCCATTCTTGAAATATATGTAGTACGCAAATCGTATGATGCATTAACGCCTCTTCCTACTTCGTTTTCCATTTATAAAGCAGATAAAAATAATTCCTTTTATGAGGAGTTTGTGAATGTTCCCCTTTTGATAGAGGATATTGATCTGAACCGCGAAACACGTTACACACTGGACGTAACATCGTTTGTAAACGAACAGATGGAATTGCAGGCACTCAATGAAAATGGATTGGTATTTATGCTGAGTACAGATTATGGTACATCAGTAGACCGATTATATGCGGCCAGCAAAAATTCAGAATATAAAACACGTTTGATATTGTATTACGCCACTGTAAATAATTAATGAGATGAAAATGAAAAACCTAAAAATAACCACAGCATTTCTATTGCTTGTTAGTGTCCTCATGATATCATCATGCACAAGCGATGATGATGATGACACTACCTTCGGTAACTGGACAAAAGTAACACCTTACAAAGGGGTGAAGCGATCTGGCGCTTTCTCGTTTACGATTGGTACCAGTGTATTTGTAGGTTTAGGTTATGATGGCGATGACTATTTGTCGGACATGTATGTGTTTGATATTACAAAAGGATACTGGGAAACGAAGACAGCTTTTCCGGGCACACCTCGCGAACGTGCTGTTTCGTTTAGTGTTAATGGCAAAGGATATGTAGGCCTTGGTTACAACCGTGATTTAGATGAAGAAGAGTTGGGAGATTTTTGGGAGTATGATCCTGAAACGAACGAATGGACTTCAATCGGAAGTTTCGCAGGAACTGCACGTTACAATGCCATTGGATTTTCAATTGGATCGAAAGGTTATGTAGGTACAGGTTATGACGGTGATAATACCAATAGTGATTTCTGGGAATTTGATCCAACAGCTGAAGTTGGCGATCAGTGGCAAGAAATTGTAAGTTATCCGGGAGAGAAAATCGAATCGGGATTGGCATTTGTGGTTAATGGAAAAGCATATATCGGCACCGGTAGAGAAAATGGATCTTTCAGTCTTGACTTCTGGGAATTTACTCCTGGCGCAGATGACATACTTCCCACCTGGACAAAACGTACACCCGATAGCGATGCATCTGATTACGATGAATTTAAATTGGCAATGTACCGCTACGATGCTGTGGCTATTACTGTGGGTACATCAGCATATATTATAGGAGGAGTAGCATCAAGTGGTGCGATTGACAGAGGCGTGTATGTATTTGATGCTACTACCTTTCTTTGGGATGACCTCACATCATTCGAAGGTTCAGCGCGAAGCCTGGCTGTTGGCTTTGCATTGAGTGACCGGATTTTTGTTGGTACTGGCCAGAATGGATCGAGTCGTTACGATGATGTGTGGGAGTTTAAGCCAACAGAAGAATACGATGAAGACAACTAGAATTTCATAAGTTCCGAAAAACGAGATAGCCCATCCATTTTTCGAGTGGCAAGAACTTCTGTCAAATGGCAGAAGTCTTTCTTTTGATGTCGATTTAAAAATAGAGATATTTAAAATTGAAGATGAGCAAGTGGTAGCTCATGTGCGTTTCAGTTTTTTCAAATCACCGTGAATAAAAAACCGATTAATAAAGTTTTAGTTGTTGCCTTGCACGTATTTGGCTGGGCACTGTTGTTTATGTTGCCCTTTCGGTTTCTTTCGAGGTCGGCTCATTTCGGTGGTGAGCGAACGGAACGCGCTATATTCCCTCCACCGAATGAAGATACAGTAGGAGGGATAATTCAATCTCACGAAGGCTTTGCAGGAACGATTCAATCAATTCCCCTCGATCCTACATGGTTCCGGGTAGAAGCATTTGTAACAAATTGTTTGCTGGCCATTTTCTTTTACACCAATATGTTTGTGCTAGTACCTAAAGTATTGAACCAGAAAGGTTGGAAACCTTACGCACTGCTGGTACTTTCTGCGCTTGCACTCTATCTCTTCGCGGGATATTACATTCGCTTAAACTTTATTCCGCAAGGTATATTGAACCGCCCTGGCGGTCCGTCATTTTTTGTTGGTGGGCCACCTGTTTTTATTGGTATTCCTAATTTTTTAATGGTGTTTGGATTGAGTCTCGCGCTGCGTATTATGCAAGATCGCTCTGCGATGGAGGCTGTATTGAAAGAACAAGAGAATGAAAAATTAAAATCAGAGCTTTCTTTTCTTCGTTCGCAAGTCAGTCCGCATTTTATGTTTAATGTGCTGAACAGCCTGGCATCATTGGCACGTAAAAAATCAGACGATGTAGAACCGGCCATTATTCAACTTTCGCAGCTTATGCGGTATTCCCTCTACCATACTGATAAAAAAGTAACGTTAGATCAGGAAGCAGATTATTTGAGCAACTACATTGAATTGCAAAAGCTTCGCTTTGGTGGTGTAGTCAAATTGCACTTTCACGTAAACATTAAAAAGAAAGACATTGCCATCGAGCCAATGCTCTTAGTGCCTTTTGTGGAGAATGCTTTTAAACATGGTGTAGGTTTAATGAACGATCCTGTAATTAATATTACCTTAGAAGGCAGTGCGTATGGAATAAATTTTAGCGTACGCAATAAGTTTGATCCATCCAGTGTTGAAGTAAAAGATGAAAGCTCTGGCATTGGTTTGCAAAATGTAAAACGAAGACTCGATTTGTTGTATAAGGATATGTACACACTCAAGATTTATAAGAACGAAGAGAACTGGTTTATTACGGAACTAAACATCATCGCCCAATGATGACCTGCCTAGCAATAGATGACGAGCCGCTCGCGTTAGACTTGTTGGAAGACAACATCAGTAAAATTCCTTTCCTGAAGTTGTTGAAGAAATGCGCGAATGCATTAGAAGCAAATGCCTTTCTCAATGAACAACCAGTAGATCTTATCTTCCTTGACATTCAAATGCCCGGTCTTACGGGTATTCAGTTTCTCCAGGGATTGTCCAAAACTCCACCCCTTGTTATTTTTAATACAGCGTATGAACAGTACGCATTGGAAGGTTACTCATTAGATGTAGTTGACTACTTGCTGAAACCCGTTCCGTTTGAGCGGTTCCTAAAAGCAGTTAATAAAGCACACGATAAATTTCTGTTGCGTAAAGCTCCTGTTGTTACAGTACCAACGGCCGATTATTTTTTTGTTAACTCAGAATACAATTTAGTTCGCATCGACTTTGCAGACATTGCCTATGTAGAAGGTTTAAAAGATTATGTTAAAATATTTTTGTTGTCTGCACAACGACCTGTCATCACACGGATGAGTATGAAATCGCTGGAAGCAACGTTGCCAGGGGATCAGTTTGTGCGTGTACATAAATCGTTTATTGTGGCACTGGGTAAGATTACATCTATTCGCAAGGGTCGAATTAGTTTGCTAAAAACTACCATACCCATCAGCGAACATTTTAAAGAGAACCTCAGCAAGTTTATCGACCCTAAGAGTTTGTCGTAGTCGAATTAATTTTAGAAATTCCTAAAATCAATTCGACCAGATTATTTTCTTGTCCGTTGCCTTGTCTTCAAAATCAGGACAGGTGTTCAATCCGGCAATTCCACCAAACTGACATTTCGTTTCGCCAGCGCAATTGTAAACAACGGTCATCGCATCGGCACAACCAACACAAGTATTAATAGCAAATACGGTTTCACCAGTATACTGATAATGAATTACCTCTCCCTTGTTCCCGCTTTGTTCTGCGTTCGAAATAATGGTAGCTAACCATTCTGGAGTACCACAAGTGCTGGCTCGTTCAGCATCACCCGGAGTAGGTGACTCACATTGAAATGAAGTGTTGACTACGCATGCTATAAATAGAATTGCAATAATTTTTTTCATGACCGGAGTCTTTAGCCTTTAGACACTTCAGTAACAAAAAAAGTTGGAGGATAGAAAGGAGAATCAGAATTGGTACATGCTTTTATATTCTAACAATTGATTCCCACTTTCCAGTCTGCTTTGCAATGTCAATTGATTGTTGTCCTTGTTTAGTCATTAAACCTTGATCGATCATCCGTTCTGCCCGGTCAATATTTGGCTTACTCCATTTACTTTTTTTAGGGTTGCGAGGTGTAAAAGTCAGGTAGAAACTTTCAGCATCACGCTTTTTGCATAGACTATCTATCCAACCAAAGCATAAAGCTTCTTCTGTTGCATCGTTGAGATTTACGTTTTGTACTTTACTTTTTTTGTGATACAGGATTAGCCACACCGATTTCTCCTGCTGACTGTTTTGCGCTAACCATTTTCGCCATTCTGCTCTTGTTCTGGCAGAGACAGCTTGTTTTCCATCTTTTGTTTCCATTGCAAGGTTATTCATGCTTTTGATTTAAAATTTCGAGATAATGAACGTTGGTCATTATGCCCAGTATATTTCCAAAAGGATCAACCACAGAAGCGGTTACAAATGTTCCTTTTCCCTGACTATGATCTGTGATGGGTTGATACACCTTTGCACCCATCGAAATAAGCCTGTCAAGAGTTGCTTTTAAATCGTCAACGTGCCAATGAGCAATAGCTCCTGACGGTATGGTCGAGTAGCTTTTTGGAGCATAGCTGTCATCAATTATTCCGAGTTCGTGTTGGTAGTCGCCAATGCGAAACTCGCTATAGCCTGGAACATTGAAGTAGGGATCAATACCTAAAAATTCGCTATACCATTTTTTGGCTGCCTCGTGGTTAGTTGCATAAAAGTTGACAGTTGCCAAACCCCGTAGAACATGTTTTGTTTCCATTTTTCTTTGTTTTTAAGTTCGTGAAACAAAATTAAAGTGGTGGTATGACAGCCCTATGTCAGGGGTAAATTTTAATGTTGAGAAAGTTCAAAATATTCTTTCAACGTGATTTTGTGAGGTTCAAATTTTTCATTTTGAATTTCTAATTTTCTGATCCGGTCAAGTCTGAAAATTCTGAAACTCTTTCGCAGTCGACACCAGGCTACCAGCAACCAGTTTTCTTGCGTACTCAAGAGGGCAAAGGGTTCGATAGTTCTTGCAGTAGTTTCGCTGCTGTCTGGTTTTTGATATTCTATTTTTGTTAGACTAAAATTTGTTAAGGCTAACTGCAGATTAGCTAAATGATTGCTTGTTCTGTCGTATGAATTATTTTGGCTAATGGCGATTCGGTCGGAAAGTAAGTTTGCATTCTCCTTTGTGGTTTGTCGTAATACAGACTTTATTTTACTTATCGCTTCAGTGTATTCTTTCACAAACGAAGCATCCTTATTTTTTAAGACAAATTTCTCTGCTGTAATTAATGCATTTGCTTCGCCTTCAGTAAAGGTAACTGGTGGAATTCGATAGCCTTCCATTAAGGAATAACCTCTTCCTTCTTCTGTTAGAATAGGGACGCCTGATTGTTCCAATGCTCTGATGTCTCGGTAAATTGTTCTTACACTGACATTAAATTTCTGTGCAAGCGTTGTCGCGGTAGTGAGTTTTTTAGTTTGTAATTGTAGAAGAATTGCCGTCAGTCGTGAAAGTCGCTTGGTATCGTTGTCGTTCATTTTTAGTGTAACTGTTAAAAACTAAACTACAGGGGTTGTCTCATTTGACAAAGTATTCTACTTTCGATTTAATGATGTATCAATGATTTCCTTTAGAACGTTCAAGTCGATATCCTCCAACTTATTTATGTAGAGACAACCAACACCAGTTTTATGCTTGCCGAGCTTTTTAAGAGCAGCAGCATGCTCCTTAATACCTACGCTAATATACAATGATAGATTCGCTTTACGGGGAGAGAAACCTATCCGGAGCCAATCAACTTCCCTGCCAGTGGTGGGGCTTTTGTATCGTTTATTACCAAAACCGATGACTGAGCTGCTCCATAATACGGGCTCTTCCCCCGTTGCTTTTTTCATCATTTCCAAAAGCACAAAACTGTCTTTACGCTTTTGTTCATCCTTAACATTATTTATAAAATCCCCTACGTTTGCAGCAGTCGGTTTTGTTTTTATTTCAGCCAGTTTTGTTTTCTTTTCAGTCATTTGAAATTATTATTTGTTTGATATGGGTTTCGCCTAATGTTTGTGCATAGGTGGCGGGATTAAGATACGACTCACTGTTCCAGAGCCTGCTCCACGCCTCGCAGGGAAACCAAATGTAATTTGAAGAATAAAACTACAAACTTAAACTGAACCTCGCCATAGATTATGCACAGTTCATCCTAAGCTTGCTTGGTTTTTAGCACAGTTCATTGTTGGTGGCTGTGTGGTCGTCTCCTAATCTCCTTTAGGGTTTGTCTTTTTGTCCCCTGCTAATTACTACCAATCTAGTTAGTCGCTAGATTGCTAGTTACAAAGAGTATTCAACTGTTAGTTGTGCGAACTGATTTGTAACCTTTAATGAAACAGGATAGCCAGAATTTGAAATAATACCACCATGATAAATATTACTTAACCCAAGATATAAATCTAAACCTATATTTATTCTCTGAGTAATTCTGTGAGTGATTCCAGATAAAATGCCTATCTCATGAAGCGCAGCCAGAACATCTACATCGTCATTATGGGGTTTCCACAATCGAGCATTCAGACCTGTTCTAATACCCACCTTATTGTGAGATATGTTAAATTGTAAAATTAAAGGTATATCGAGAACAAAATGGTTACGGTTACTTGCAGCTTCATCTAATCTAGGGATTACGCTGGGTTCGTATGTGAAATTTTTTGTTGGCCCAAAATAGTAAGATTCTCTTTTTACTTTAACACCGAAATAAAGACCTGACTTCAATTCACAGAACTTACCCAATGGCTTTACTAGTCCAACACCCAATCTTAATTCAAGTGACGGATACTTTGGTGATGAAGGTACATCTCGCACTTCAAAAGTCGAACGTGCTACGCCCAGAACCACTAAGTATCTAAATTTACTATTACTAGTTCTATCCGATACTTGAGCAACAGACCACTGACTGCTGAACAAAAAAATAACTGTTCCGATAATTCTAACATTCAAAAGTTTATTAATGCGAGTACTCATCAGTCTTTGTTTTTCATTGAGTCCTACGTTCAACAGTGTTTGTATTTTCAAACGTTTTAGATGTCGCTAAATTGTCCACTTGAGAAATCTTAGTTAGTAGATTGTCGCCCGATAGTTGATTGCTTGTCCGGCCACATTGCCACCAACGCTCGGCTATAAAACGTATGCGTTTAAATACCTACATCTCCGTCCCGCGTTGCTAACGAAATTTAATAGCACACGTTAAGAACCTGCAATACAGCATATGTTTTATAGTTCCCATGTTGTGGGCTGGGCGTTTTTCAATCTTCTAAAATTGGTTGGTTCTCGTTGTTCGTTAAATATCTGCAAGAAAATAAACCCGAGCTTACTGACTTGTCTAAGGTCAGACGAAGTGTTCGTCCGCAGATACCAACCTTTCCACACGAGTAATCAATTATGATTTCTTTTGTGACTCATCAAAGAGTTTTGCTTTTCTTGCTAATTCGTCCGTTGAATCGGTTGAATACTTTCCTCTATGTCCGCCTTGTTGAATATAGATATCGTTCAGTAGCTCTTTTTGTTCCTTCATTAGTGTGATTATTGTGTCAATTTTCCAATACCACAACATAACTGACCTCAAGAGGAGAAAAAGCCCAATCCAAAATAATATTATTACTAGTAACGCAATGATTTCTCCGAAACCAATTCCTGCCATAAATGCAAATAATTCCATAA
>JANMRZ010000153.1:0-5894 GCA_031388805.1 Chryseolinea sp. | reverse complement strand
AAAGTTCATGAGCAAATTAGAGAATGCCATGAAAGCCAGTGAAGAAGCACGTAAGAAATCAAGTGAAGAGAGAAGTAAGAAAAAGAAATAGAACCATAGACGTGTAAATCGTTGATCAAACGAAGTGAGTTTCGTTCTGATTACGTTCAGTGCAGGTACGCGAGAGCTCAATTGCATTTCATAAGAGAGCAGGCGCATATTAGAAAAACAAAAATGAGCCCCGCTACTACGCGGGGCTCATTTTTGTTTTAGCCAACTCCTTAATCTCATCCCGCTAATCGCAGGATGATTAAGGAGCTTCATTTTGCAGAACTATAGATTGCACTTTTTTATAATAGATCAAAGAGCAGATAGAGATCTGAAATACAAGAATGGCACGCTGCCAGCAGTGCCATTCTTGTATTTCTAAACTTATTAGCTCTCTCCTGCGTGTCGCAGGAGAGAGCTAATAAGTTTCCTTTTGCGCGGACTACAGATTAACTGAGACCTGCGTCAAATGTTCCGCGCACGAGCACACTTTAACTTTATACTGGACACCACCCTTTGCGAATAGTAAGGTGACCTTTATAGTTGCGTAATACCTATTGAGTTAAATAAAATTCACTTTTTACTTATTCCTCAAGACCTCAACGGATTACACATACACGTTCAAATTATATCTTTAAAAATGATGATTGTTTGTGAACCGATTGTGGATAACCCGTTCCACGATGTTCCACGATCCTATGATTTTACTCTATATTTGAAGCCCGGTTAAACGCCGGGCTTTTTATTTTTTTAAACTTTAGCGTTTCGGGATGGGAAAAATTATTGCCATTGCAAATCAAAAGGGTGGTGTTGGTAAAACGACTTCTGCCATAAACCTGGCAGCCAGTTTAGCAGTATTGGAAAGAAGAACATTGTTGGTCGATGCCGATCCACAAGCGAATTCAACTTCCGGACTTGGGCTTAATCCAAAAGATATCAATCAGGGAATTTACGAATGCATGGTCGATGGAGTAAATCCAAAAGACACCATCGTAAAGAATGAATTAAAATATCTTGATATTCTTCCATCGCACATTGATCTCGTAGGTGCCGAAATTGAAATGGTAAATATTGAGCGCAGAGAAGAAAAAATGCGCAATGCATTGGCCCAAGTAAAAGATGATTATGATTTCATTATTATCGATTGCTCACCTTCTCTTGGCTTGATTACCATCAACGCATTAACAGCAGCCGATTCGGTTATCATACCGGTTCAATGTGAATACTTCGCTCTTGAAGGATTAGGTAAGTTATTGAATACCATTAAAATTATTCAGACGCGCCTTAATCCTGCATTAGAGATTGAAGGTATTCTGTTAACACTTTACGACTCACGTACTAGTTTAGGTAATCAGGTCGTTGAAGAAGTACGCACGCATTTCCAAAAGATGACATTCGCTACGATTATTCCACGCAATGTTAAATTGAGCGAATCGCCAAGTTTTGGTTTACCTGTTATCGTTCACGATGCAGAAAGCAAAGGTGCCATTAGCTATTTGAACCTGGCACATGAAGTATTGGCTAAAAACGGAATGTCGAAATGAGCAAGAAAAAAGCATTAGGTAGAGGACTAAGCGCATTGCTTAGTGACAACGAGGAAGAAGAAAAATTAGAAGTTGAAATTGCCACTGACGTAATTCCAACCACGCCTACTAACGGCATGTCGGAAATACAGATAAGTGAGATAGAGGTAAATCCATTTCAACCGCGAACACATTTTGATGAAGATGCATTACTTGAATTGGCGGAGTCCATTAAAGTACACGGCATTATTCAACCCATTACGGTTAGACGATTATCACGCAATCAATATCAATTAATCTCAGGTGAAAGACGCTTTCAAGCTTCTCAACTTGCGGGATTAAAATCAGTGCCTGCCTACATTCGCTTGGCGGATGATCAGCAAATGCTGGAGATGGCCTTGATCGAAAACATTCAGCGCGAAAATCTTAACGCGATGGAAATTGCATTAAGCTACCAGCGCTTGCTAACCGAATGTAGTTTGAAACAAGAAGAACTTGGCGAGCGTGTTGGAAAAAATCGTTCTACTGTTACCAATTACCTTCGCCTCCTCAAACTTCCTCCTGATATTCAAATCGCGGTGCGGGATAATAAACTTTCGATGGGCCACGCCCGCGCGATTGTAAATGTTGAGAATACTGAACAACAACTTTACATCTATAAAAAGATAGTCAATGAAGATCTATCGGTTAGAAAGGTAGAAGAGCTGGTGCGCGAAATCGCTACAGAAAAGACACCTTCTAAAACAGAAAATACGACAACCTCTTCAACACCTGCTTCACGCGAAATTGTACAACTTCAATCGAAGCTATCATCACACTTTGGCACTCGTATTGCCATAAAGAGCGATGGTAAACGAGGGGAAATTAAAATCCCATTCATATCGGTTGAAGATTTAAACCGCATTCTCGACATCCTGAAAGTTTAGACTTTTGGATTATCTTGCAGCGGAGTTTGTAGATATCCAAAATGAAGCGACTTATTATCTTTCTTCTTGTTTTTTCATCGGGCATTGCGTTGGCGCAAGATGGAAAGGTATTGACGCAAGATGATAGCTTGATTATAGAAAGCAGGGACACTGTGATGCTAAAATCGTATGCAAAGCGATACGATCCTCAACGCGCTCTTTTACTGGCCGCTATAGTGCCGGGCCTTGGACAGATTTACAATAAAAAGTACTGGAAATTACCGCTTGTTGCCGGAGGATTCATCGGTATTGGTTATGGGTTCAACTTTTACAACACCAATTACCAGAAATACAAAAAGGAATTATTCTACAACCTTGAGAATGGCTACGAAGCCGACAACGAAAGCAGACCCGGTGAGAACATCACCACAGGAACTTATCGAACTGCCGTCGATTTTTACCGAAACAAACGTGACCTCATGGCGCTTTTAATGGGTGGAATGTATTTACTTCAAATCATCGATGCGCATGTCGATGCCCATTTAAAAGAATTCGATCTTAACCCTAATCTTCAGGTAAGCATACAACCCAGCATTAATCAAAATGATTTGATTGGTCGTCAATCCGGGGTTTCTATTATTATCAAGTTCTAAATTTTAAAGTCCCGGGTTTCGAGTTTAAAGTTTCGAGTTGTTCAGTCAAACTTTAAACTCGAAACATTTGAACTTGTAACTTTAAACTTTAAACTCGCAACTCAAAACTTAAGTATTCTTCAGCATGAACATTATTCTTCTCGGCTATGGCAAAATGGGTAAAATCATTGAGCGTGTTGCCAAAGAGCGCGGCCACCAGATTACCGCCCGTATTGATATCGACAATGCCTCTGAATTTGAATCGGCTAAAGGTGATGTAGCCATTGAATTCTCCCACCCAGACGCTGCTTTTGAAAACGTGAAGAAATCGATCGAAAAGAATATTCCCATCGTATGTGGAACAACCGGTTGGTTATCCCGTAAGGCTGAAATCGAAACGCTATGTCAGGCTCGGAATGGCGCTTTCTTCTATGCCTCTAACTACAGTCTAGGGGTAAATATTTTTTTCAAGCTGAATGAATACCTCGCAAAAATGATGAACAACTTTCCAGCTTATGAAATTGCCATGGACGAAGTTCATCATACCGAAAAGAAAGATGCGCCCAGCGGAACTGCCATCACATTGGCTGAAGGTGTGCTAAAGCATGTAGACCGGAAGAAAATCTGGGTAAACAAGCAAACCGGAATGCCTGAAGATATCTTTATTGAGTCCTTCCGGATTAATCAGGTACCAGGAACGCATGTTGTAAAATATGAGTCGGCTATTGATGATATTGAAATTAAACACATTGCACACTCTCGCGAAGGTTTTGCCTTGGGAGCCGTTATGGTGGCCGAATGGCTGCGCGATAAAAAAGGTGTGTTAAGCATGGACGACTACCTGAAATTCTAGGCACATTTCAGCGACTAACCTTCAGATCGATAATTTTCCCTTTATTTGCGGACTTTAAACCGAACAGATTTATATGAATTGGCAGTTTTGGAAGAAAAATACAGCACAGAGTGAGGCGAAGCCTAAAACTAAAATACGGGAATGGTGGGATGCAGTCTTATTTGCAGTCGTAGCAGCAACCCTTATCCGCTGGCTGATCATGGAGGCTTACACCATACCTACTCCCTCCATGGAGAATTCTTTGCTGGTAGGCGATTTCCTTTTTGTGAGCAAATTCCATTACGGAACACGCACTACCTCTACCCCGCTTCAAATACCCTTAACACACCAAAAAATCTGGTTCACTAACATTCCTTCCTATCTCGAGTGGATTAAACTCCCGCAATACAGATTGCCAGGAATCAGTTCGGTAAAACGAGGCGATGTCGTGGTGTTTAACGTGCCGCCTCAAGAGTTGAATGAGGGTGTGCTTTATCCGGTTGATCTTAAAACCAATTATATTAAAAGATGTGTTGCGGTTCCCGGTGATACGTTACGCATTGTTGATAAACAGGTAATGAATAACAATACACCGTTGGGCAATCCGCCTGAGATGCAATACAATTACATCGTTCAATCAAAAACACTTATCAGTGAAAGGAACTTAGATCATTTCGAAATAGGACCAGAAGATATTAACCAGGTAGAGACCTTAGATGATCGTGTTATTTATAATCTAAGCTTATCCCAAAGCAAAATCGATAAGATTAAGGCTGAAAAACTGGCCTACATCATTTCGATTGAACTAGATCAAAAAAACAGCAGCGAAGGAAATGTTCTTCCTTATTACAGAAACCAATACGCAACGGATCAAAGTTTTTCCAAGTGGTCGATCGATGATTTTGGTCCGCTTTGGATTCCAAAAGAAGGTGTTACCATTCCGATCAACGAAGCTAACCTGACGCTTTACGGAAAAACCATTGAACTCTACGAACACAATGACAATGTGAAAATCGAAAAGGGAAAACTATTGATCGATGGAAAAGAAGTAACAGAGTATACGTTCAAGCAAGATTACTATTTCATGATGGGTGATAACCGTCATAACTCGCTCGACTCACGTTTCTGGGGATTTGTTCCAGAAGATCACATCGTAGGTAAAGCCTTTTTCATTTGGCTTTCTATTGATAAGAATGCCGACTTCATTCACAAAATCAGATGGAGCCGATTCTTCAATTTGATTCGATGATTGAAGTATAAATTCAGTCACTTAACAAAAAACATCTTCCTCTGAGAAGATGTTTTTTTGTATAAGGCTTTCAGATTCAGATACTCTTGCAGTTTTTTTTATTTTCTCAATTATTTTGATGCGTGTTTTTGTAATTTGAAAATGCAATCAGTTGCCAAGAACTTTAGTTTGTGGCACAAGATAATGAACCGTAATCCGGGCTTTAGCCCAGTAGATTTTAAAAGAACACGTTACCAGCACCATAATGGCATTTATAAAAGTCTACATTCATTTCGTTTGGTCTACAAAAAACAGAGAGCCCTTTCTTAATTCATTTGATTTAAGAAAAAAGTTTGGACTCATATAAAAGAAAACGCTAAAGAGAAGGGTATTTTTATAGATACAATAAATGGCTATCAAGATCATTGTCATTGCTTGATCTCCTTGAGCAACGATCAAAACATGAGCAAGATCATGCAATTGATAAAAGGGGAGTTATCTTATTGGATCAATAAACATAGTTTATGCAATCAGAAATTTGAATGGCAAGAGGAATATTTTGCTGTTTCCGTTTCCGAATCAATTGTTGAGAAAGTAAGAGAATACATTAAACCCAGATAATGCAATAGAGCATTGTTATCTTTTGTAACTGATTGATATTATTAGCTTTGTAGAGGGCACAATTATAACCCAAAAGGTGAAAGAATTACACGTCACATTTACCGATAAAAATGTAAGTGCCTGGGG
>JANMRZ010000117.1:0-6441 GCA_031388805.1 Chryseolinea sp. | reverse complement strand
AACTTCGTTTCGCGCGGACTACGCACTACATCTGTTTGCTAGCCGTGTTTAACCACGAGAGGTAATCCGCCGGAAGCGGATTACCTCTCGTGGTTAATTAAGTTCCTCGGTGCAATCCTGCCAATGGCAGGATTGCACTGAGGAACTTCTCTCTGCGCGGACTACACATTGTATCCTGGCTACTTTTGATATTCCGCGCAGCAGCACGAACTAACTTCTACACGATAATTTCTATTTGGTTTATTCACACTCATCACATCTAACTAAATCAAAGCATGACTGCTTTTTCTGTTTGAACAACTTAGTAAAATGCATCTTAAAACAAAAGCCCCCGATTTTTCAACCCGGGGCTTTTTAATAGATATTTAATTATTGACTAATATCTGTAGTACTCTGGCTTGTATGGACCTTGTGGTTCAACACCAATGTATTTGGCTTGATCAGCCGTTAACACTTCCAATTCAACACCAATTTTCTTTAAGTGCAAACGCGCCACTTTCTCATCCAAATGCTTTGGCAACATGTACACTTTGTTTTCATACTTGTCAGTATTAGTCCAAAGTTCAAGCTGAGCAATGGTTTGGTTCGTGAACGAGTTAGACATTACAAACGAAGGGTGGCCAGTAGCACAACCTAAGTTTACCAAACGACCTTCCGCCAAAAGAATTACCTGACGGCCGCTCTTCAATGTATACAGATCAACCTGAGGTTTTACTTCATCCTTCGTGGCATTCTTATTCAACCACGCAACATCAATTTCATTATCAAAGTGACCGATGTTACAAACAATCGTCTTGTCCTTCATCGATTCGAAATGCTTACCTAATACAATACCAAAGTTACCCGTTGCAGTCACTACGATGTCTGCATCTTTAATAGCGTCTTCCATTTTCTTTACTGCAAAGCCATCCATCGCAGCTTGCAATGCACAAATCGGATCGATCTCTGTAACAATAACACGCGCACCCGCTCCGCGCAATGAAGCAGCAGAACCCTTTCCAACATCACCATATCCTGCAACAACGGCTACTTTACCAGCCATCATTACATCAGTTGCTCTGCGGATTGCATCAACCAATGATTCTTTACAGCCATACTTGTTATCAAACTTCGATTTTGTAACCGAGTCGTTGATGTTAATAGCTGGCAATGGGAGTTTACCATTGTTCATACGCTCAATCAAGCGGTGAACACCGGTAGTAGTTTCTTCAGAGATTCCACGGATACCAGAAACTAATTCAGGGAAACGATCTAATACCATGTTGGTCAAATCACCACCATCATCCAAAATCATGTTCAATGGTTTGCCATCCGCGAAAGCGAAAAGCGTTTGCTCAATACACCAGTCGAATTCTTGCTCGTTCAAACCTTTCCATGCATACACAGGGATGCCAGCAGCAGCAATTGCCGCAGCAGCGTGATCTTGTGTTGAGAAGATATTACAGGATGACCAACTTACCTGCGCCCCTAGTTCAACCAGTGTTTCAATCAATACGGCAGTTTGGATAGTCATGTGAAGACATCCCGCAATGCGGGCATCCTTCAATGGTTTTTGCTTGCCAAACTCCTCACGAAGCGCCATTAAACCAGGCATTTCAGCTTCTGCTAATGTAATTTCTTTGCGGCCCCAGGCTGCCAGGGATAGGTCTTTAACCTTGTAACTGAGTTTTGTATCGACTGTCATGTTTTTGTTTGTTTTCGTAACCAGAACACAAAAATAAAACAAAGGTTATTAAATAACTATAAGGGCTTGAGATTGAGAGGAGTATTTACCGGTTCGGGATTACCACAGGGTTTATAATGTCATTTATCATGATTAGGGGTAGCAAAAGGCAATCAACAGCAAGCAATTGCATTGCCTTTTGCTTATTATCTCTATCCCTTTCATCTTAAATTAATAGAACCACTATCTTAAATTAATAGAAGAAGAACTATTTGACACTTAATTCCTGTTAGGTTTTAAAAATTAAGTAATGAAGGCAAAAATCAAGATTGATGTCGTTTCGGATGTGGTTTGTCCATGGTGTTACATTGGAAAACGGAGATTAGAGAAAGCTGTTGATGAACTCTCCTCTATTTACGATTTCGATATTGAATATCATCCGTTTGAACTAAACCCGACAACACCAGAAAGCGGGTTCAATCAACGGGAATACCTTACAAAAAAATTTGGAGGTGAAGATCGTTATGCTGAGATAACCGATCGTGTTACAGGAGTTGCTGCTGAAGAAGGGTTGACGTTTAATTTTTCCAAACAGCCCATCTCACCCAATACAAGAAAGGCTCATAGCCTCATTCAATTCGCTCGTGTAGAAGGTAAGCAGCTTGCTGTGAAAGAAGCTTTCATGAAGGCATACTTTACGGATGGGGTTGATCTTTCTAAAAAAGAAAATCTGATAAATGTTGCTGTGCAAGCCGGACTTGATGCTGAAAAAGTTGGAAAGGTACTAGCCGATGAGAATTCACCCATACAGGTTGCCCTTGCAGAACAGGAGCTTTCCAAGTTGGGCATTAGTGGTGTGCCCTTTTACATTATCAATAATAAATACGGTATTTCGGGAGCGCAATCGCCAGAGACTTTTATGAAAGCGTTTCAGGAAATTGGACAGGAGAAATAGATTTTAGCACTTAGATATCAGTAGTTAGATGAATACCAATGAGCATTAACTATTAACTTCTTTACTTCTTCTTTTTTCCTTTGGCTGGTTTCGTTTGAGGCTTAATCAGATCTTCTTGTTTGATAACAGTTGTCCAAACGCTCGTTTTACCCTCGTCCATTCTTGCCCAGATCGGTGTTATGACTCCGTTATGTGCATAAATGTTAGTGTAGTCGCCAAAGAAATTGGTGTCGGTTGGGGTAAAGGGTGTTTCGCTAATCTTTACATTTTTAAACGACAGCCCTCCATCATTTGAATAGGCGAGGTAAACATCGGTTTGGTTGTCTTCATAGTTTCTTCTATCGTAATACACCATGTAAATGAATCCTGTGGTTTGATCTACTGTCATCCACGGAAGGTATTGATGACGTCCCAGACTATCGCCTCCTATCTTCATTGGCTCCGTCCAGTTGTCACCATAATTCATGGAGCGCATAAACCAGATGTCGGTATCTTTTTCTCCATTGCGCTGATCAGAAAATGTAAGGTATAAACTTCCAAGAAAGGATTTCGCTTTATTAATCATTAGAATGGGCATGCCATTACAGCGGTCATGACCGGGCACTTTTAAATCCCATCCGCCTTTTTGTGTGGTAACGGTAATGTCGTTGCTAAGCCACATATCACCACCATCGAATGAACGGTCTAAAAAAATCTTACCCTGATTCGACCATGCCACAAACATTTTTCCATCAGCGCTAATGGCTGGCACTGCACCTTCGGCTGTACTATCCTCATCAATACAATCGCCCGGTATCTGCGAAATCTGAAAAGGCTTGCTCCATTTCTTTCCGTTAGATGATGTACTCAACAAAATCAAAGATTGGCAATTCGGATCTGTATCACCATACTTGTCAAATTGAGTCCACGTAACTACCAAGTTTCCTTTATCATCCAATGAAGCCCAGGGTTTGTCCTGATCTTTCGGAGGATTGCTACCGATGATGGAACCTTCATCCCATGTTTCACCACCATCCTTCGATTCGTGACAAACTATATGGTCAAGGCTTTTTTCATTGCGCCATCCCTCACCAGTTGGGTCTGACAAATGGAAATAGTAAAACGTTCCTTTATCCGTTGAAATCAAAACCGGATCACCGTAAACTCCTGAAGGAGATGTCACCTTTATTTTCTTCCAGGTTAAACCGCCATCTTTTGTGCTGTATATATTATCCAGAATGGAGGCAGCAACAATGTTGTTGGGATCTTTGTGGTTGATGGCAATGCTGGGCTCTGCCACACGATTTTTATCGGTTTGCTCATCAAGCTTAATGTTTTTGAATTGAGCAAATGACGATACCGAAAGGATAAGCAGAAGAGATAAAAGGCAAGCGCGCATGTTCACAGTTATTTGATCAAAAATAAAAAGTCCGTTCATGTAAAGGAAGCAGATTATTACAACTTTTAGGCGGACTATCTCATTTTGTTCTAAGCATCTTAGTGAATTAAAACCTGACCCTTTAAATAAGAAGAGTCCCGTTGGTATTCATTAATCTAACCGTAACACTTTCCACCTCTAGGTATACCCTGAAATCATTTATTTTTACAAGCTATGAAAAACGCATTAATTACCCTTTTATTATTTTCGAGTGCAACCTTACAAGCACAGACATCAACCACCATTGCCTTTGGTTCATGTAGCGATGAAGATGATACTGTACAATTGTGGCGCGAAGTAATCGATAAAAAACCTGAACTATGGGTTTGGTTAGGCGATAATATTTATGCTGACACCACAAACGGTGCCGTTATAAAATCAAAATATGAAAGACAAAAAAATCATCCGGACTATCAAAAGCTACTTTCTACATGCCCTGTCATTGGCACTTGGGACGATCATGATTACGGTGTGAACGATGGTGGAAAAGAATTTGTAATGAAAAAACAAAGCAAAGAACTGATGCTTGATTTTCTAGATGTACCCAATGATGCTGATGTTCGAAAACATGAAGGCGTATATTCATCATACACCCTTGGTGAGGGGAATAAAAAAGTTAAAATCATTTTACTTGACACGCGTTACTTTCGCGATAGCCTTAAAAAATCAACAGAAAAAAACAAACGATTTACCCCTACCGATAAAGGTGACATGTTGGGAGAAGCACAATGGGCATGGCTTGATGCTCAACTTGAACAATCCGATGCCGCCATTAACATCATTGGCACCAGTATTCAGTTCATACCCATTCAACATGGTTATGAAAAATGGATGAATCTCAGTTCCTCACGTGAGCGCATGATCGATCTTTTAAAAAAACACAGCACAAAGAAAACATTCTTCATTAGTGGTGATCGTCACATTGCCGAACTATCGCGCTTGAAAGTAAAAGGATTACCTTACACATTATATGACTTTACATCCAGCGGCTTAACACATACCTGGGATGCGGGAACGGAAGAGAATAAATACCGAATTGGTGAGTTGATCAAGCAGAAAAACTTTGGCATTATTCGAATTGAATGGACTGGAAGTGCACCTGTTATTTTCTTTGAAGTTTTTTCAACCAATGGAAAGCAATTCCTTCAGCATAAAATTTCGTTTTAACACGGCTGCAGGGTTCTTAAGAAGGATCAAAAATGTAAAATTACCGATAGGGTGATATTTCTACTTCCGATTATCAATGAATTTTTTAACCTTCCTGCTTTGGCCTCCCAATTGCAATTGATCCAACGAAGATTGATTTACGAATGTGAATGTTGGTACAACTCGCAATTGTGATTGAAAAGTAGAGCGTAAAAAAGTTTCTGCTTTCATTTCATCTCCCGCCAATACATATACCTTTAACTCATCGGTGCCCAACTCACCTGTAAAAACTTCTACCACATAATCGCGCACATCACCTGATTGGTTAATGATATCAAAAATACCAGGAGGATAGATCGTTGTTCCTTTTAACTTAATCATCTGTTGATTGCGACCCAGCACTGGCCCCAACCTCGTTGTAGTTCTACCGCAAGCACACACGTCATCATAAGCAATGGCGATATCTCCGGTTTTATAGCGCAGCAACGGCATACCTTCTACACCCAATGTGGTAATCGTTACCTCACCTGCTTCACCAGCTTTGAGTGTTTGATTTTTCTCGTCCAGTATTTCAACTACAACAAGTTCAGGATGTTGATGTCCTCCTTTGCCATGCCTGCATTCAGTAAATGCAGTTTGCATTTCGGTGGAAGCATATGTTCCATACAGATCAATATTCCATGCCTCTTTAATTTTCTTTCCTAATGTCGAAAGTCCAAATGAAGTCGTGCGCAAACTCTCTCCGATACATATTGCCTTCTTCACCGAACTTTTGTTCAAATCAATATTCTTGTGTTGAGCATATTCAATCAACTTCATTAAGAACGATGGAACAGCAACCAATGCAGTAGGTTGTAGACGTTCAATGGTTTCCCATTGCATAGCGGGTAAACCGGGGCCTACTCGGATCAATCCTGCCCCCAGTTTTCGTATTCCTTCATAATATGCAATGCCTGCCATGAATTGCCTGTCAAGCGTGAGCATAAGTTGATACAGATCATGCTCTGTTCCGTCTGCACATGCAAATGAAATTGATTCGTTGTATGCGAGTCGCTGAAGATCATGCTCCGTCAGCGCGATGATAACAGGCTTTCCTAATGTTCCAGACGTACTAGTGTATTCAATAATTTTTTGTCGAGGCACACATAAGAAATCCCAATTCTTGTTTTGAAGATCATCTTTGCTTGTAGGTGGAATATTTGCCAAGTCTTCTAAAGAACCAATGTTCTCAATAGCAATATTGTGTTGCTTAAAATGCTG
>JANMRZ010000094.1:0-12044 GCA_031388805.1 Chryseolinea sp. | reverse complement strand
TGATTATTGTGTCAATTTTCCAATACCACAACATAACTGACCTCAAGAGGAGAAAAAGCCCAATCCAAAATAATATTATTACTAGTAACGCAATGATTTCTCCGAAACCAATTCCTGCCATAAATGCAAATAATTCCATAAAAGAGTTTGTTAGGTGAAATTTAAAATTGTTATCAAATCTATCTTGTCAAATCTCGAATACAAGTTTGTCGGTACTTTTTGTATCCGCCTAAAGTCCTCCGTGTTTGTCGTCTCTTTCCAGCCTTGCCCACAACAACTGACTAACCGCATGTCGTATATACTCCTTTTAGGCGCATCCATCTCCTCAAACGTCTTGAAGAAATTGATGAGCAATTTGGCTGGTGTTATCCCCAATGGTATGTATTCATTACCATATATCCAACAATCAAGTTGCTCGAATTGCATCAGGCTTCTACATTTTCTTTCCCCCAACTGCATAGTCCATGCAACAGAACCAATAATTTTTTGCCGCTTCGTGATAGATGGTATTCTACTTTCAGCGGAACTTGCTGATGGATGGTTTTCGTTAATACCCCGGCAGACAGAAGTGTGTTTAGATTCTGAGATAAGACATGATCTGAAATACCATCCATACTACTTTTGAGTTGTGAAAAACGATTGATGTCATTTTCGATTAGCAGAAGTGTTTCGGCCAGCCAGCGTTTACCTGTCAGCTTTAACACTTTGTTTAAAACACAACGCTCTTCCAGTAGCATTTCGTTTATCTGGTTCGATGAATTTACTTTTTTGATTGCCATACTCATTTATTTGTTAGTAACTCACAATTAACCGTTGCGAGCAAAAGAATAGTTCAGGTAATTAGTTTTGCGTTAGTACGAAGGTAGTTTGTGATTTATCGTCAACTAAAAAATAAAAATATGAAAGATGTCAGTATAAAAATAGTAAATGCATTTAGTGTTGACGGAAAGGGAGGTAATCCTGCTGGTGTTATGTTGAATGCCGACAATATAAGTAGTAATGAAAGGCAAGAGATCAGCACCAAAGTTGGTCTTTCTGAAATCGCTTTCGTTTCTAAATCCAACCGTGCAGATTTTAAAATTGACTTCTTTACTCCCACAAGACAAATAGCGCATTGCGGACATGCAACAATCGCTACCTTTTCTTACTTAAAGCAAATGGGACTGCTCAAGGGAGATCGTTCGTCAAAAGAGACAATAGATGGCAATCGGGATATTTACTTCAAAAACGGATTGCCGTATATGGAACAAACCTCGCCTGCTTACACCAATGTTGAAGCAGAACTGTCCGAAATTTTAGAGTCACTGAATTTATCGTATGCGGACTTGTCAGAGAATTATTTACCCTCTATCGTAAACACAGGCAATTCCTTTTTAATAGTACCGGTTGCTAATGAAGGTGTCTTAAAGAAGCTGCAGCCGGATATGCAAAAGGTTAAAGAATATTCTGACAAGCATAACCTGATCGGTTATTATGTTTTCTTTTTACCCATTGAAAAAGGTGGTGCCGTATCAACAAGAATGTTTGCCCCGCGTTATGGAATAAACGAAGAAGCGGCAACGGGAAATGGCGGCAGGTCCATTGGCTTGTTATCTCTATGATAATAATTTCACTACAGAGACTGAACTCACGATTATACAAGGTGAGTATATGTTAGTACCATCACCCTGTTTGTTAAATGTTAACCTGATAATTGAAGATGGCAAAATCAAAAAACTCTATGCGGGTGGGGATGCATATGTATCGGATGAAATACGTATTAAAATTTGATGAATCATCGTTTGGTGTTGATGAAAAAGAAATGAAATAAAAAAAGGAGTGCAGCAACGCACTCCTTTTTTTATTGAATCTTTTTTCGCAACCGAAAAAGACGCTGCCTAGAAAACCTTTTGAGGTGTAAGCGAGCCTTGTTTTTTGTTGAAGAGCTTACCTAAACGATAGCTGTAGTTTATGCTGATGGAATAATCTGCAAAAGCGGCATCACCTTGTCTATGAACTTTTTGAGATTCATCTGTGATAACCGAGTTTTCCAAATCCTGACGAGCAATATCAGCTGCACTTTGAATGCGGTTACGCACAAAGTTAAACGGAACAAACAAGCTAATGCTGTGTTTGCCGATGCGGTATGACGCGCCAGGCTCAACCGCTATAACGTATCCAGGTCTGCGATAAGCTTCCTGGCCACCAAATGCGTCATAAGCAGGAATGCCTTCAAATCTTCCAGCCAAAGACAATGTTAGATTTTTACCTACGGAGGCCATTAAACCGGCACGAACAAAATACTGATCAGGACATGCATAAATATTATAACCATATAGTGTTCCCAGAGTGTTGCCATCTCCGTCCTTCACAACGGTTGGTGCTGATTTGAATGAGCCATTTGATTCCTTTGGATTAAATAAATAATAACCGTTAACAAACCCATAGAGATTTTTATAAATCTGCCTGAACCCTTGCAACTCGATGGAGAAACCAATGCCTCCATCACCAGGTTGTATTGCCTGATCCATTACTACACTACTCGTTGTTCCATCAATCTGGGGTGCATCATCTTTTATCGAATGACTTCCTGAATTTGTTTTGATGCCAAGGCCTACCAATAAATTACCTTTTAGAGAAGTGGCCGGATCGAAGACCCAATAGCTGGCGCTGAAACGAATGTCAGCGAGTCCTTGTGCAAAAACACTATACCGAAAAGTATCGACTACTGGTGATTGCTGTCTCAATACCTGTGAACGCTCATTGTGAACGTAAGGAATGGTGGCGTTCACTTGAAGCCTGTCATTAATACCGTACGAAAAATTTAAATCTACTGCATGCGAATAAATATTTACTGCGTTTCCAAGTTCTTTGCCATTCTCATCGTGACCTCCGCCAGTTGTTTGGCGCTGACGTTGCTCTTCCGTTCCAACAAAATGACGGAAAGAATGAAAGTAGCGATAGCTTGCGCCAATTTGAAATTCTCCTTTTGGCAGTGTATATCCGTTTGTTGACAATGGATTAACGCCACCCATTTGGCGAACAGCCACGCAGCCTTGTGCGTTGGCATCAAAATATCGGGTAGCAGAAAATGCTACAAAAAGTATTAAAAAGTATATACGTGTTTTCATAGTTGTAAAATAAAGTATCAAAGTATAAATGAATTAAATGCACCAGCACACGTAACGTTATGTAATCAACGATGTGCTTCATATTCCTCATATGTGATTATGACAACTGTTACAAGCAGGGTGTCTGAAAGAAAAAGGCTTATGATACTTTAGGAGGAGGAGAGAGGATAGGATAATCCTTTGTAAGAAGTCTTAGATTAAGATAGCCAAAACAAATAGTAGCATTCCAGCCTTCATTGCAGGAGAGGGAAGGAGAACTTATGGAAGTATAATCTTTAAAGAGTTTGCCAAAAAGTTCAATGGTGTGTTTGGTGCTTGCCGGAACGTTATTCATCAGATTAGAATACTCCGTCATCTCGGTGACCAATTTCTTTTCCTGATGGTTCTTCACACAAACCAGAAACAAGGTATCGTTTTCAATTTTCTGTTTTACGAGATTGAAGTACGTTCCGTTAAATTCAAATTCACCGTCCACTCGCTGATAATCATTTTGATGGATGGGATAAGGAAGCGTGACGGGAAAGGTTAACACTTCAATGTCTTCAGAAGCGTATTCATCAGCATCAAGACGATGAAGAAGATCACTTTTCGCCTGAGATCGCAATGCCCAGAAAACCAAATAATATCCCCCCACATTGAAGAGGAAGATGATCAGGAATAGTATGGAGATGAATTTCTTCAAGGGTCTAATGCAATCGTATGTTATTTACAACAAAGTGCCTGAAAAAGCAAAAAGTCAACCTCAGAGGTTGACTTTTTTTGTAATCTTTTTAATAGGAAAGGCTTATTCTCCCATAAAATCATCAAGTCTCACATTCTCTTTTGGTATGCCTATCTCGTCAAGCTGTATTCATCAATGGAAGTATGCAAAGGAATTATTCTTCATCGCAACATTACTCGTCCCTCAATGCATTCACAGGATTAGCCGAAGCTGCACGAATAACATGATACCCCACCGTAGCAAGTGTAATGACAAATGCCAGCAATGCAGATATTATAAAGGTTGGCCACTCGCCTTTTAAATCAATTCGATAGGCAAAGTTTTGAAGCCAGGTATCCGTGAAATACCAGGCAACAGGAAATGCGAAGATCATGCCGATGGTTACCAGTAAGAAAAATTCTTTCGATACTAAAAATACCAGTCCACTGATGTTGGCACCAATTACTTTGCGAACACCAATTTCTTTGGTGCGCTGCTCTGTCGTGAAAGCGGCTAATCCCAGCAATCCTAAACACGCAATAAAAATGGTGAGACTAGAGAAGACGGTAAAAATCTGGCCACGCTTTTCATCAGCTTTGTATTGGGAGTTAAAATCCTGATCGAGAAAGGCATATTCAAACGGAAAGCTTGGGAATATTTTCTTCCATGTGTTTTCAATGGCCTTGAGCGATTGTTTAACATCTCCTTCTTCTGTGCGAACAAAAACATAATTGTTTCTTTTGCCGAGTATAATCATCAGTGGTTCAATAGCATCATACAATGAATTTTGATGATAGTCTTTTACTACACCCACTACACGTTTTTCAATGTCTTTTCCATCTGGTCCTGCTCCTTCAAAAATGAACTTCTTACCAATCGGATCGGTCCACGCCATGCGGGCTACCATGGCTTCGTTTACCAATACAGCATAGGTAGTATCTGATGCAATATCGCGTGAGAAATCGCGACCTGTTACAACGGTCATCCCCATTGTTTTTATGAAATCAAAATCAGCACCATATAAATCCACACCTCTGTCGCTGAGCTTGCCATCATTCTCTTCTACTTTCATTAAATTTTTACCAATTCCTTCGCCGGGTGATGAGTTTGCCATACCTATACCATTTACTTCGGGAGTTTGCTTTAATGCATCGATCAATACCTGTGCTTTGTTGCGCAGTTCTCTTTCGTTGAGATTAAGTCGTACTACGCGTTCTTTTGCAAAACCTAAATCTTTGTTTCGCATGTATTGAAGTTGATCGAATACAACCAGCGTAGAAATGAGCATGAAGACAGAAATAAAAAACTGAAATGCAACCAGCACTTTTCTGAAGATAACACTTCCCCCTTTTGCAGCGAGCTTGCCTTTTAAAACTTGCACGGGATTAAATCCGGAAAGATAAAATGCAGGATAACTTCCACCGGCAATTCCAATAAATAGCATCACACCAATGAGACTGAATAACACTGTAGGTTGAAGTATATAAATGAAAGGAAGTTGTTTATTCGCTAAGGTATTAAAGGCAGGAAGCAAAGCGTAAATTAAAATGAGACTGATCGTTAACGCAAGGAAGGCCATCAGAATCGACTCAGTAATGAACTGCGCAAGAAGCTGAAAACGTTGCGAACCCATTACTTTTCGAATACCCACTTCTTTCGATCGGTTTGCTGAACGTGCGGTGGCCAGGTTCATGTAGTTGATACAGGCAATGATGAGCATGAATGCTGCCACTGCACTAAAGATGTAGATGTAGGAAATATCACCACCCGCTTCTGCTTCATCCTGAATTTTTGAATACAGATGTATGTCAGTAATTTTTTGAAGTTCATATTTTATAGTAATGCCATATTGTGCAAAAATCGGATCAACCTTTTGTTTGATGATAGAATCCAGACTGACGTACATCTTTGAAAGATCATAATTCTCTGGTAATTGGATGTAGGTGAACACACCAAAATTTCCCCAGCTATAACCTCCGGTCTGTGGATAGGTATTACCCGATATCAAGGCTTCAAATCGAAAATGTGAATTCAAGGGAACGTCTTTAATAATACCCGTTACTTTAAAGTCTTCGGCCTTACCCTCACCATTAATCGTTTGAAGAGATTGGCCAATGGCAGAAGTAACATCATTGAAATATTTCTTTGCGGTCTTTTCTGAGAGTACAATAGAGAACGGATTGTCGAGTGCAGTGCTGGCATCGCCTGCCAGAAAAGAATAGCTGAACATATCGAATACCGTTGAATCAGCAATGTAAAAATCGGTTTCATTGAACTCTTTCTCATTGTGCTTAAAGAGTGTCTTACCGATACCATTAAACCGTACTACATTTTTAACTTCAGGATAATTATCGCGGAGTTCATCGGCCATAGGTTGTTGAGCAACGGCCCAGGTAAAGGCATTATCGGGTTCCTTGATGTTGGAAATAATGCGATAGATATTGTTCGCATTGGTATGATACCGGTCATAACTCAGCTCATCGAGAATGTACATCAGCAAAAACAAGCTGCACGTAATACCGATGGTTAGACCTAAAATATTGATGGCACTGTAGGTTTTGTCTTTGCGGATGGTGCGAAAGGCAATGGTGATTAGATTCTTAAGCATGAGGTAGGCGTTAGTTCCTTAGAAGTGACGGAATAAAGACTCCAAAAGTTCTAAATAGTTACAGGAATGGTAAACTTGTACTTTTCTCAGCAGAAAAGGGGACGACCAACGGTGCCGTTAAAACCCATCATCAATTGGTTCCCACAATTCAATTTTATTTCCTTCAGGATCCATAATCCATCCAAACTTTCCGTACGGAACCTCTTGTATCTCACCCACAATCTGAACCCCTTCTTCTTTCAAAACTTTTAAAAGCTCAACTAAATTCTCAACACGATAATTGAACATGAATGGCTTTTCACTTGGAGAAAAATAGGTTGTGTCTTTTTTAAACGGACTCCAAACGGTTTGTGCCGGTTCCTTAGCCTCTGGCTTATCCAGATCATTCCACTTAAACAGTCCCTCAACACCCAAGTGCTTTTGATACCATGTATTTAATTGCTTTGGATCTTCTGATTTAAAAAAGACCCCACCTAAACCCGTAACTCGTTTCATAATATTTTGTTGATTAGACCTCGATTGATTGACCTGTAGTATTTTATTTTGATTCGCTGGGTAGAAATTCTTTTTTGCGCAATAAGGTAGCGCAGAGGAGTGAGATCAGAATGCCAACCGGTAATATTTCGGCCATTGTCATTCCAAATCGGAGAAGAGGATTTTTATACCATTCGAACATGTCTGCCATCTCTTTTTTCTCAGCCATGATTTCTTCAGCGCTGGCTCCTGCTTTTGTCATCTTTTCAATAGAGTAGTCCGCCCACTCTTTTAAGTAATCAGAAGCAATGGTGTTGTGCATTATTTCCCAGGTCAATGCGTAGATAATAGCAGCAACAAATGAAATCCATAAACCCACAACCAGAGCCCTTCCGAAACTGATGATGCCACTCAGCTGATTATCACGATATGACTTTACACCGAAGAAGATTAGCGACAGGGCAATGACCATGGTAGTATACCCCACCAGCATACCATTCTCGGGATTCAAGGTGCCATTTTCATGTAATGGCCACGTAGCCAGGAACATTCCGCCAACAATAACACCGGCTATAGAGCCAAAGATGAGTACGATTCTTTTCATAATAATTTTGGTTTTGTTGAAGCGAAATACATCCAGAATCTACTTTTATTCATCACCCGAAAGGATGATTGTATGAAAAGTTAAGGAAATACAACTAATGGGTGATCAAAATTTGTTGAACCAGTAGACTCTGTCAGATGCTGGTGTAATGGTGATCAGTAAGCAGTACCGACCAAACCGAATACCGATTACCCTTTTTCAATATGTTGCAAAATGATATTGTCACCACTAAGGTATCAGCATCAATTCTTTCGAGCGTTGAATCGCCTGGGTTCTTCGTTTTACCTCAAGCTTGATGAATAAATTAGAAGAATGTGTCTTTACTGTATTGAGCGAAACAAACAGTTTGTCAGCAATTTCCTGATTTGAAAATCCTTTCGCCATCAGTTGAAGAACTTCTAATTCGCGTTTACTTATCCCTAACCGATTGCATTCGACTTCATTAAAACTGAAATCAGATTGTACGATCACTTTGGTTTTCGGCTGGGTTAATTTCAGTCCGGCCCAAATGCCGATCGCTGTGAAAACGACTGCCACTACACCAAGGTAAAACTCAAGTGACAGATCGCGAATCATAAAACCAAACTGCAGCCATTGCATTAGAAAGAGCAATGCTGCCAGGGATAGTCCGTATAAAATGATGGTACGTTTCATGAAATAGTATTTGTCCGCATCGCGCGAGCGTCCGGTTGTGCGCTAATCTACTCAAGCCTCCGCTTGCGTAAAAAATCTAATTTAAACAATATGCTTTTACCGGAATTGAAAAAAATAAGGTATTTGAGTTTGTTAAATTTGGAATAAGAAACGCTACTAAGGGTGAAGATTGCTAAAGCAGCGAACGATTGCGCGAGTTGGGATATGCAAAATTCCGTTATCATGGATGAACGTCAAAAAACAACATGAAAGGTGATTGCTTTTGGTGATAGTTAGCTTAACGCATCCCTGTCATTAAGACCAAATTTTAAAAAAGAACAAAAGTGATTTATCCCTTTCTATTCTATTTCTAAATAAAATTGTGCTTAAGTCAGCTGATCAGATTTGCTTGGTTTGATAGGTGATATACATCGGACGAATCTATGAAAAATGAAAGCCTGTACATAAAGTTAACTTTATGTACAGGCTTTCAACCCATGGTGATTATGCCAGCTTGAATGATAAATCAATTAACATTCCAGAGATAATAGTTAGCAAGTATATCGAGCTTAGCAAGACCATCTTCAGATGGAGGACCAATATATTCATAAGAAGATCCATCTTCGGCGATTTTAGATAGCCTGAATTCACCCTCCATTATGTTGTGTGCTGTAACGTTTTGATACAGATCGTTTATTACCTTATCAATTTCTTCGGTTGTGAGATCCATTTCTTCGAGAATAAGAAATTTTAGTTTATTGGTCTGTGGAATAGTGAATGATTTCATGGACTCGTTATACCCAACGCCTATCATTTGCAGGTTTTTATTGCTTGAAAAATCAACCGTTTCTAGGGAGTTTTGAAACCATACTCTTGCATCGATTAATCCCGTAAGGTTTTGTAATGACAACGATTTAATGTATACCGAATATCCAAAATTTAATTGGCGTATTGATTCAATATCTCCTGTGATGCTGACATGACGTGGTACAGGGTGAGTAGTTGTTGTGTATACATGATCTAACGTGAATGAACCGGTTATACCGTCATAGTATGGAGGTTCTCCAGGCAGAGGCTTCAGGATGAGAGTAGTGAAAGTCCCATCATCCCAATCAACCACTACCTCCTTTCCTGCATCGCCATTTATGTCGAAACTAACATGTTGCGTCTCCGGAAATTCTGAACCAAAGGTTGAAGATTCAAAGGTTAAGGCGGGGTTAAGGAATACCTCCAATGGCTCGCCATCAAGTTCTGCCTTCAGATCCTGTAGAGTAAATGTCCGGGTGTATTTTCCATATCCGCTTTTGATCAAAATCAGTGTATAGATACCCTCTGGCGTTCCTTTAAAAATAATTTCGTTAATAGATGATGAGAGAAGCTTGCTGTAGATCGTATCACCTCCATGAATCAAAAATGCTTTTGTTTGAGTAAGTAGCATCTGTCCGTTGTGGGGAACAAATACCGCAACACGAAATTCAGGATAGGCTGCTTCATTAATATTAAAAGCAACATAACCGAATTTTTCAGGCGAGCTTTCTGTGGCTCTCACTACTTGTGTTGAGATATTGTTGACACGATCTTTCCACACGGTAAACGTGAAGGGTAAAGGTCGGTTTACCAATCGGGCAAACTCTGAACCGCTCTTTGGAATGGCATACAATACTTCATCCGATTCATTTACAACCAGAAAATCTTTGAGTTTGTAATTTCCGGGCTTTAGCAGAATAGGAGCACTGACACTGCTGCCGCTAAACGTAATAATACTCACTCGCTCAAAATTCAGTACAACATTACCAGCGGCATCTTCAATGCTGATTAGTAATGACGAGCCAGACGGTAGGGTTGCTTTTGTTCTGCCACCTGAGCCGTCTTCCTGAATAAGTTCATCCACCTGAATCTGAAATTCACCAGGTGTTGTTGCAGACTCGTCTTCTTTGCAGGTAAGCAAACAAAACGCAATGAGGACTAGCCCCATGGATAATATATAATGTTTCATAGAGGGGTGTTTAGTTGTACTAAATTTAGTCACTCTGCATTTTAGCTGTTCGAAAATCAGAAAGAATAATTCTACAGTTGGGATTTGAATGCCTTTAAGAGCTTTTTAAGGTTCCTAGTACTAAGGATGTCTAAACACTCTTTTATTTTTGGGTATACGACTTCAAAGTTTTATACAAAAGAGGAGTCTGTTTGGCAGTGGTATAGCTGAATGACGGAATTTGGGAACACTAACAAAGATCGAGTGATTTATAAACTAAGAATACGCCTCAATAAGTTTCGTAGTGTTGCTATCACCTTCCCCGCTTCTGATCACAATAATATCTTCATATGGATCGTAGTATTCAATTCTTAAAGAGTTGTCACGAATGGCCTGTTTAATAAATCGTGTATCGGGCTCTGCAAACATGTATTCACCAAAAGGCAGGATGAATCTGAATTTTTGTAATTCCTCATTCGATAGCTTTTCTAATTGAAGTAACTGTGCTGGTTCAAACTCGATGGTGTGTAACACGTCATGCTCACTTAGATCGGCCTGAAGCCTGTTTTTTGGAACTTGGAATCGGTTCGTTTTCATGTTTGTAAAGGTAAATAAGAAAAAGCTGCAATCGTGAATGGGATATATCCTGTAGAGAATTATCTACAACTTTACCAAAAAAAAAGCAAGATGGTTGAATTGTGTTTGAATTGAACACTTTATATATGTGGCATTGTATTCGTCTATTATCAATCACGTTGAAAATTAACAACATCACTTATGAAGAAAATTTTGATTATGATTCTATTAGCTGTTGCAATAGCCGTCATACAGTCATGCGGATCTAAATCAGCTGAAAATAACGATGCCGTATCAACTCACGAGGATTCTGTAGCAAATGGATTGACAGCGAAGGAAGAAGTTAAACTTACCCTTGCCGAAAAAAGAGTGGAACTTGATAAGCAAACTGCGATGCGCGAAGAACGGAGACGATTAGCATTTGAAGAGCAAGCTAAGTTGAATCCTACGTTTGTTGATTCAAAAGGAAAGATGGTTTATAATAAAGCAGAAGTAGCTCCTGCGTTCGAAGGTGGAAAAAATGCCATGATGAAATACCTGAATGATAACATTCAATTTCCAAAGGATGCGGAAGAAGAAGAATTGGAAGGGACTGTGTTTGTTGATTTTATTATAACTGAAGCAGGTGACGTACGCGAGGTGGGTGTTACCGATGCTCCGGGTGAAGAAGTTGATCAGCGCTTTCGCGATGAGGCAATACGTGTGGTTTCGGCTATGCCAAAATGGATACCGGGTAAGCAGCATGGTAAGCCTGTTGAAGTGCAATACAGTTTACCGATTACATTTCAAATACGTTAACAGTTAGTTGAGTTTTAATCCAGAACGCAGGTAACACTGCGTTCTTATATTTTCTATCTGAACTAGGCCTTCATGTTCATTGCGTCTATAAAACCGACAGGATTGTCTGGGGTTAAGAGTAGCTTCTTGTTGTTTGTGGTTTCAATTAGAATGGCATTGTTTCTTCGGGTGGCATACATTGTCATTTTCCCGATAGCAGCATTTGAAAATTTCCCGAAATAGCCAAAGAGTCCACCTACTCCAAAAGTTCGTATAGTAAGCTGCATATCTTTTTCGCTTACCTCTTTAATTGTCTTAATGTCTCTTCTTTTGATAATCAGATTTTTAATTAATCGCTGCACAATTATATGATCTTCCGTTAAGACATACCGAATAGGTCGAAACAAAAAACATCCAACATAAATAGTCGTCCCTTAAAAACTCGATTTATAGAAAAAAGCCAAAAAATTGACCTGTTGAGTGTTCCTGTTTCCTTTAAAAAGTGATTCAAAAATACGGCATAAAAAGGCAAGTGGATTTAGTTTCCACTTGTTGATCATCCGTTTGAGGTTCATCCCTGCTGCGGC
>JANMRZ010000093.1:0-35898 GCA_031388805.1 Chryseolinea sp. | reverse complement strand
GCCGCCCTTACGGGATTGGAAATTGACAACGTTCTCATCCAACTGGATGGCCCTGAATGTGCCATTATGGATGGAAGCTCTATTCAGTTTGTCGAAATCCTGAAGCAGGCAGAATCAGAAGAACAAAATGCTATTCGTGATTTCTTCGAGGTTCAAGAACCTTTATTCTATCGCGAGGCTGCCCGTAATGTAGAAATTGCTGCATTGCCTTTAGATGATTATCGCGTGACGGTAATGGTAGATTATAACTCGCCAGTATTAGGCAGCCAGCATGCTTCGATTACTGATATCCGTCAGTTTGAAAAAGAAATCGCTTCGTGCCGAACGTTCTGCTTCCTCCATGAATTGGAGATGCTTTATAAAAATAATTTGATCCGCGGAGGCGATTTGAACAACGCCATTGTGATTGTGGATCGTGTAGTACAAGAAGATGAATTGGACAACATCGCCAAAATGCTCGGCAAACCAAAAGTTGCCGTAAAGCAGGAAGGTATTTTGAATAACATCGAGCTGCGCTATAAAAATGAACCGGCTCGCCATAAACTGTTAGACATTGTAGGCGATCTTACTTTGGCTGGCCGTCCGTTGAAAGCACAAATATTAGCGGCTCGCCCTGGCCATGCAGCCAATGTTGCTTTCGCGAAGAAGTTGAAGAAGGCTATGGCGGATTCCGACAGGAAGGGCAGACCGAAATACAATCCGAGTCTACCTCCGGTAATGGACATCAACAAAATCTCTAACATTCTTAAGCATCGTTATCCATTCCTGATGATTGATAAAGTCATCTATCTGGATAATGAAAGTGTTGCTGCTGTTAAGAACGTAACGGTCAATGAACCATACTTCCAGGGACATTTCCCGGGTAACCCAATTATGCCAGGTGTACTTCAGGTAGAAGCCATGGTTCAAACGGGAGGAATATTAGTATTGAATACCGTTCCCGATCCTGAAAATTACTGGACCTACTTTATCGGTATCGAAAATTTCAGATTTAGAAAAATGGTTTTACCGGGTGATACATTGGTGATTCAATGCGATCTTCTGGCGCCTATTAAAAGAGGTATTGCGAAAATGAGTGGCCGTGCTTTCGTAGGTAATACACTCGTATGTGAAGGTACTATGATCGCGAGCATTGTTCGTAAAGACTTATGAGTAGATTCCCACTAGCCAACGTACACCCCGATGCAAAGATTGGTAACAACGTTACCATCGAACCCTTTGCTACAGTCCAGGCCGATGTTACCATCGATGACGGTTGCTGGATCGGGCCGAATGCCATTCTTTGGGATGGTACTCGTCTAGGGGAAAATGTAAAGATTTATCCAGGCGCTTCTGTTTCTTCTATTCCTCAAGATTTAAAATTTTCTGGCGAAAAGACTGAAACCTTTATTGGCGATAATACAGTAGTCCGCGAATATGTAACGATCAGCCGTGGCACAACCGATAAATTCAAAACCGTTATTGGAAAAAATTGTTTGTTGATGGCATATGTCCACGTGGCGCATGATTGCAATATTGGAAATCATTGCATCCTGGTAAATACCGTTCAGGTTGCCGGACATGTTACAATTGACGACTGGGCTATTATCGGAGGAGCCAGTGCGTTGCATCAATTTGTAAAAATTGGAGCACACGTAATGATCTCCGGAGGATCCCTGGTGCGCAAAGATGTTCCACCTTATACTAAAGCAGCACGCGAGCCATTGGCATATGCTGGTATCAATACTGTAGGATTGAGGAGACGCGGTTTCGCAGCAGAGAAGATCAGCGATATTCAGGAAATTTACAGATATATTTTCTTGAAGGGCCTCAACAATTCAAAAGCAATTGATATTGTGGAAAGCGAAATCGCAAAAAGCGAAGAGAAAGATTACATTCTTAATTTTATAAAGACCTCCGATCGTGGCATCATGAAAGGTTATGGCTCGAAAGACTAAGAATATAGAATTCAGGAGTTAGAATTTAGAATGGTGCGCTTTACAGTTTTAAGAACACTTAACCCGGAACTTTGAACTCGGAACTTTCTAACATTCGCATCACGACCCAAGAGCTCGGAAAGCGTTTCAATCGTGAATGGATATTCCGAAACATGGCTTTTAATTTTACTTCTGGAAATACCTATGCCATCACAGGCCCAAATGGATCGGGTAAGTCTACGTTGTTACATGTGCTTTGGGGGCAAGTGCCCGCAAGTACTGGAACAATTCAATACACTCAAGGTGGTTCAGAAATATCGATAGAGCAAATTCATCAGCACATCAGCATTGCAACTCCCTATATGGATTTGATCGATGAGTTCACTTTGCTTGAACAATTGCAATTTCATTTTAAGTTGAAGAGAAGTCGTGGTGATATGAGCTTGGAAAACATGCTCGATCGAATGAACCTTGTACATGCAAAGGATAAATATATATCCAACTTCTCTTCAGGTATGAGACAGCGACTGAAACTGGCATTGGCATTTTTCACCGAGGCCGATATTATTTTTTTAGATGAGCCCGGCACCAACCTCGACAGTCAGGCATTTGCATGGTATCTGAAAGAATTACAATCGCTTCCCAAGACAGCACTCATTTTTATTGCGAGCAATCAGCCAGCGGAATATTCTGATAACGCTATTGTTTTGGATGTTGCAAATTATAAGAAGTGAACTAGTTACAAGTTACCGGTTTCCAGTTACCGGTAACGATGACTTTATTTCTCAATCTAAAAAGTTTGTCCATTATTTTAGGTGCATCCCTTTACTTCTGACTTTCTTCCAACGCTCGGTATCCACCATCAAGAGTATGTAATGATGTAAAACCCAACTCGCTCATTCGGTCTGCCGCTTTGCCGCTTCGTATGCCACTGAGGCAATACACAAAATACGTTTTGTTTTTATCCAGCTCAGCAATTTTTTGTTCAAAATCGGAAGCCTTAAAATCAATATTGACAGCTCCTTCAATGTTACCCGCTGCAAATTCTTCTGGTGTGCGAACATCCAATAAAACCGTGTTGGAAGATTCCTTTACTTTAGATTGAAATGCCGCTACATCTAACTTCTCAATTCCTCTCGATTCATTTACTGAATTTTCTTTTTGACTTGAAATGGAACATGCTGTTAAAGCAGCAAATGCTAAAATAAAGATGAAGTTTTTCATACGCTTGAAACCGTTTTAAGTCCGACAATAGAAGCAATAAGTGTGACGATAAAAAATACTCTCCAGAAATCGGCTGGTTCTTTGAATATAAAGATGCCAACCAAAGCAGTTCCTACTGCACCAATACCAGTCCATACCGCATACGCGGTTCCGATGGGCAGTGTTTGAATTGCTCGATAAAGCAAGTACATACTCATCGAAAGACAAACAAAAAATCCAACAAACCACAAAGTGGAAGTTGTTCCGCTAGATTCTTTCGCTTTTCCTAAACAAAGCAGCAAAGTCTACTTCAAACAACCCCGCGATGATGAGTGTAACCCAATTCATGTTCAGCAAAGTTATATAGGTTTAATGGCATTCTGAAGAGAAATTTAAAGCTGTCATTATTTCACAATGGGAATACCTGATATAAGGTATTCCTCCAAATTTAAGAACCCGCACCTAAGCGGTTTAACAATATCAGGACGCAACGACAATGGCCCGCGTATTCCTGGCAATCCTTCTGGTACTGCAATGTGAGGCAATGCTTACTGTAATGTAATGATTTATAAATTTGCTGTGTTCATATCAGTGGGAAGACATATCCTGTTTGGCAGTATCCAGTTAATTGTTTTTAAGTTTATTGCTTCAGATTGGTTTTTACCTTCCGTTATTTTTAAAAACTGATTCGGTTTTACATTCTTGAAGGTCTGAACTTCTCCGCTCCCATGCCAACGTATTTCAATTTCATCAATCATCATGGCTTGTCCAATACCGATTTCTCTTCTCAATGGAGATGCCCCAAAACTTCCACCAGAGTTCACATCACGATAAACACTTCTAGCAACGCCTTTCTCCTTAAACGAAATTTTCACTCGTGAACCAATGGCACTACGATTTGATGTTTTGCCCTCGAGTTGTAAACATATCCAGTTATTATTGTTCTGTCCTGGATTTAGAAAGAATGAATTTTGGTATGCATCACCTATAAATGCTCCTCCCATTTCAATATAAATATCCTGATCACCATCATTATCCATATCGGCAAACGAAACACCATGACCTTTCTGTAAATGACCCACCCTGGCGGAAGTTGTAACGTCTGCAAATTTCTGACCTTCTATACTCTTGAACATTTTGTTTGGAATCAGCGATTCGTAACTTGGATTACCGGTACCTAAATACATATCTAAAAATCCATCATTATCGATATCGCCAAAGTTAGAACCCATAGCAAATACATTCTTTGTGAGACCCATCTCATTCGCAACATTTGTAAATGTTCCATCGTGATTATTTCTGTACAACAGCATCTTTTCAGGATTACCTGCAGGAATATTCAGCTTTTCGGATGCTGCATAGTAGGCTAGTGATCTTTGAAATGTATAGTCACAGGTAAAGATATCTAACCAACCGTCGTTGTTATAATCCCAAAACCAAGTGGGGAATGATTTTCCACGCTCCTTGTCAACACCAGCTTCGGTGGTCACATCGCTAAAGAGTATTTCCTTTTCATGTACTCCTTTATTTTTTAACAACACCCTTTTTCCGTCAACGGTGGAAATAAAAATATCCTTCCAACCATCATTATCGTAATCACCAGAAGTTACCCCCTTCACGTAGCTCATTATAGTGCATTGTGCCTGGGCGGCTATCTCTCTAAAAGTACCATCTTGATTATTGATATAAAGTTCACAGGGATGAGGCTTCACGTTCCAAGCTGTAATGTGTTCGTTCCCAATAAAAAGATCGAGCCAGCCATCATTGTTAAAATCATTCCAGGTTGCCGTTTGAGTAGGATGATAGGAAAGTAAGCCACTTTCTATTGTTACATCACGAAACGTTCCATCACCATTATTTTTCAATAAGGAATTGGGTTCGTTTCCAAATTCTCCCTTCCATGCACCGCGCAAAACAAGGATATCTTTTAATCCATCGTTGTTATAATCGGCCTGCATAATATTTAATCCTCCTGTAATTCCTTCAAGTCCTATTTTATCAGAAAGATCCGTGAATGTTCCATCTGCATTGTTTTTAAAATAATGCATGCTTTCTTCAATGCCCATACCAGAAGTTACAATGTCGAGATAACCATCGTTATCGAAATCATCTACAATACTTCCTCCCGCGATATTGTTAACATCAATACCCAAATCAGATGCGATATCTTCAAAAGCATTTACTTTATACGTTGTATCCCCTTCCATCCCAGGAATAAAGAAAGCATCTGGTACTCCTTTCGGATATTCACCCAGTGTCATGTAAGCAAGATTAAGCAGCCATCGTGATTCTAAGTCATTGGGAGCTTCTGTGAGCATTTTTTGATACACCTCAATCGCCTTTCGTGAACCGATGGTGTCAGTATGAATACCCGTACCTTTAATTGGAAAGATACAGGATGCCGATGCATGATTCTCCACACAATTCGCGCGCTCTCCCAATCGAAAATTGGCCACCGCCCTATCTTTATTTATCAATCTTAGCTGGATAACATTAAGGTCTGCTGTCACGTCCCTATAGATATCAAGTGATTTTTCTTCTTCACCTAACTCCAACAGAACGTGCGCTTTCAAGTATTTACAATACGCAATTTCATTTCTGTTTCGTGACACTCTTAGCAGGGAATCAGTATACTTTAACTTTGCCTGCGGATGAAATTCATTGTGCGGGCTAAACGATTCCTTCCGGAATTGTTTTAAAATCGTTACCATCTGTTCGTGAGAAGACGGCTTCTGTTTACAAGACACTGAGAGAATGAACAAAACGATTATATAAAAAATGGTTTTTGATTGCATGATTAATTTATTCTAGGTTAAACAACTTTAATTTTTGAATTAACCTCTACGTAAAGCTTTCCTCACAGGCACAGAAGCACACAAATAATCGGAAAAGAAAAATTCACTATACCTACAAACAAAATTCAGATTAAGACATAATTAGTCCCAATCTTAAATAATGGTGGAATAATAAATTAATGAATACGTGAAGGTAAATCAGATTATAGAATCTGGAGGTGGGGAGCTAATAGTGAAGTACTGATCAAGCAATCTGAAGTGTTGAGGAGCAAAATTAAACGTTAATTGCCATCCCTGATTTGTCTGAACTTTTGTGGTGGCGGTGGGCATGTAGTCTTTTATAAAATTGCCCAGAAGCTTCAACGCTCGTTGAGATGATACAGGTAAATCAGCTGAAATCTTTACAAAATCGGCCATGGAGTTAAAGAGTTTTTTCTCTTTCACATCTTTTATACAAACAACATATAACGTATCGTGATCAAGTTTTTGTTTTACAAGTTTAAAAAATTCACCATTATATTCGAAAGCACCACTTGTACGTTCATAATCCTTGCCATCAACTTGATATGGAATGCTAAGGGGTATCTTAATTGTGACAGTCTCCTCATGTGAATAATTACCAGCATCCAATCGCTGATTCAGTTCAATGCTTGCTGTATAACGGAGGCCCCAATAAACGAAATAGTATCCCGCAACATTAAATAGGAACACGAAAAGAAGGATTAAGGAAGTAATTCGTTTCAAAAAGCTATCTGCTAAAATGTAATACTATTTAGGGAATTAAGTCAAGAGTTCAAAGTCCGCATCAGATGCGTTATTTTCCTAACAGCCATTCGGAACAATTCTTTACCTTAGCGCCTTGTAAAATTCAATCGAATGCACCATTCTAAAATTGTGGGCCTTGGGCATCATGTTCCTGAAACCGTCATCACCAACGAATACCTATCAACCATCATGGATACCAACAACGAGTGGATCGTTGAACGTACCGGTATTCACGAACGCAGATGGATCGATCCAGCCAAGGACACTGTGGCAAACATGGCCGCGAAAGCAAGTCGCATAGCGCTTGAACGCGCAAAGCTGACTGAAAAAGACATTGACTTCATAGTCTTTGCCACCATTACTCCCGATTACTTTTTCCCTGGCTCCGGTGTTTTGCTTCAACGCGAGCTCGGCCTGGACGGACGCATCGGTGCCTTGGACATACGAAATGCTTGTTCTGGATTTATCTACGCACTTTCAGTGGCCGATCAGTTTATAAAGACAGGTATGTACAAAACCATACTAGTGGTGGGCGCGGAAATACAATCAACAGCCATAGATGCCACAACACGAGGAAGAAATACAGCCGTTATTTTTGCTGATGGTGCGGGTGCTGTCATTCTTCAACCAAGAGATAAACCGGGAATCCTTTCCACTCACCTTCATTCTGATGGAAACTTTGCCGAAGAACTCTATGTAAAAGATCCAGGCAGTAGTCGCCCAAGAGAAGAGCGGCAACCTGATCAGATTCTGGACACCTCTACCTATAAAGTCGTGATGAATGGTAATCAGGTCTTTAAACATGCGGTAGTTCGGTTTATGGAGGTGATTAACGAAGCGTTAACAGCAAATAATTTGAAGAAAGAAGATATTAATTTGCTCGTACCTCATCAGGCAAACTTGAGGATCAGTCAATACATTCAGGAAAAACTTGCCCTTACGGACGCTCAAGTGTATAACAACATCATGAGATACGGAAATACAACTGCTGCCTCAATACCTATTGCACTCAGCGAGGCCTGGGCGGAAGGTAAAATCAAAGAAAATGATTTAATTTGTTTGGCCGCTTTTGGCAGCGGGTTCACATGGGCCTCTGCTTTGATACGTTGGTAGTTTCGAGTTTAAAGTTCCGAGTTTCGTAAAGAGTTAGAATTGCGAAGCTTGAAACCGAAACCCGAAACCTTAAACTCGAAACTGAAAAAATGAAGACCTCTACTTACAACCCTAGTCCGCTTGAAGTTGATTTTGCAAACTCACTGTACATCTTGCAAAAGGAAATCGAAAAGCATTTGCAGGGCAATCAGATCATTCACGTTGAAAGCCAGATTAAAAAAGATAATCCGATGGTGAAGTTCAGTTTACTGGACAAAGATGGCGACCCCCATGAAATCGTTGTGCGCATTATTCAATTACCGGATAAGTTTTAACTCAGATTCTGTTCGCACTTTAACTTTATCACATGTCATTACTGATCATCTTCTCTTGCATCGTATTGCTCATTGTGCTCATTACGCGTTTTCAGATCAATGCCTTTCTTGCTTTTTTACTGATCTCCATTCTTGCAGGTTTGTTGTTGGGCATTGATGTATCGCACATCACCTCTTCCATCCAAAAAGGTATTGGCGATATGCTCGGCTCACTCGTCATCGTGGTGGTGTGTGGTGCTATGTTAGGCAAGCTCGCAGCCGACAGTGGAGCAGCTCAACAAATTGCCGCAGGCATGATGAAACTATTCGGCCCGCGTTACATTCAATGGGCGCTGATGCTTACTGGTTTCATTATCGGTATACCACTATTTTATAATGTAGGCTTCGTGCTCGTAGTGCCACTGATTTTTTCAGTGGCTTATAAATACAACTTCCCGGTTGTCTATATCGGATTACCCATGCTTGCTGCCCTTTCTGTAACCCATGGATTTCTTCCGCCTCATCCATCACCCACTGCATTAGTCACGCAATTTCATGCTGATATGGGAATGACACTTTTTTATGGCATTCTCATTGGTCTTCCTACCGTAGTGATCGCAGGGCCCTTGTTTTCAAAAATATTAAAAAAAATAAAAACGCCTCTCAATAAAACATTTCAATCGGCAACTCTTCCGGATGATGAGTTACCAGGATTAGGTATCAGTATTTTTTCATCATTGCTTCCTGTTATTTTATTGGCTGCCACAACCATACTTGGGAACACGCTCCACGAAACAGGATTATTAAAAACAATCATTACGTTTTTAGCGGATCCGGCAATTGTCATGATCATATCACTAGTTGTAGCTACCTATACCCTCGGCATTCGTCAAAACAAAACGATGAAAGTCGTTATGGATATTTACATCGATGCAGTGAAAGACATTGCTATGGTACTCTTGATAATGAGCGGAGCCGGGGCATTGAAACAAGTCTTAATCGACAGTGGGGTAAGCGCTGAAATTGCAACACTCCTCAGTGGGCTTGACGTACATCCACTTGTATTAGGCTGGGCGATGACGTGTGTTATTCGTGTGTGCGTAGGCTCAGCAACTGTGGCAGGACTAACTGCTGCATCCATCATGGCACCCTTGCTGGCACAATCTAATGTTGATGCCAACCTGATGGTACTGGCGGTTGGTGCAGGTAGTTTGATGTTCTCTCATGTAAACGATGCTGGGTTCTGGCTCTTCAAAGAATATTTTAATCTGAGCATTAAAGATACAATTCGATCATGGTCATTGATGGAAACCGTTGTTGCCGTATGTGGTTTAGCGGGTGTGATGATCATTCAATCTTTTCTTTAATATACCATGGCTGATAACGGCACCAAGAGAGTATACTCCACCAAAGAAGAAATAGCCAACGCTATTACGCACGGCATTGGTACTGGTTTAGCGATTGCAGCAATGGTGGTCCTTATTGTCTTTGCAGCAATCAAAGGAAATGTATGGCATGTAGTGAGCTTCTCTGTATACGGATCAACATTGGTGTTGCTTTACTTCGCCTCAACATTATATCATAGTCTTACCAATCTCCGTGCGAAGGGAGTCTTCCATAAGTTTGATCACATCTCCATCTATTTGTTAATCGCAGGAACGTACACTCCTTTTTGTCTTACCGCTTTACGCGGCTGGATTGGCTGGACTGTATTGGGAGTGGTGTGGAGTTGCGCCATATTAGGTACCGTACTCAAATCAATTTCCGTTGGCAAACGTGTGATGATGTCTACTATCTTATATGTGTTGATGGGTTGGGTTATTCTTATTGCAATAAAACCGTTATACAATGCCATGCCATACAATGGTTTTCTGCTATTGGTTGCCGGAGGAATTTCGTACACACTCGGAACGATATTCTTTATCCGCGATAAAGTGAAGTACAATCACAGTGTTTGGCATCTCTTTGTGCTGGGGGGAAGTGTTTTGCATTTCTTTTCAGTGTTAACCTTACTCTCAGTGGGGAAAAGTTAACTGTTATCTGTTATTGGGTAGGGAGTAATTCAAAGAAGTATTTTAACTTTCTCAGACCAAATCACGATTAACTATTAACATGAATTTATCTCCTGATCAGCGCTTCGCGCAACTTGGATTAACACTACCTCCCGCTCCTAAACCCTTGGGCGTCTACAAACCTTTTCTAATTGTTGGAAACATGGTGTATGTATCCGGTCATGGCACGGTGAAGGAAGATGGTACGCTCATCATCGGAAAACTAGGGGTCGATTTAAATGTTGAAGAAGCCAAACTCGCTGCACAACAAGTAGGGCTGGCCATTCTTGCTACGCTTACAAAAAATTTAGGGAGTCTGAACAAAATCAAACGCGTTATTAAAGTATTGGGCATGGTGAATGCTGTGCCTGAATTTGAACGTCACCCCTTTGTTATTAATGGTTGCAGCGAATTGTTCGCAAAAGTATGGGGAGAAGAAAATGGTGTTGGTGTACGCAGTGCTGTAGGCATGGGTTCTTTACCCGACAATATTCCCGTGGAAATTGAAGCGCTCTTCGAATTAAATGAAGGAAATTAAAATGGCAACATCCGAGTGGTTCACGATTGATAATGTAGCTATAATCGATTCACCTGCGCTGGCGCTTTATGCGGATCGCATTGAGCAGAATATTCAAACTTTGGTGCACAGCATTGATGATGTCAGCAGATTGAGACCGCACATCAAAACGCACAAGTCAGGTGAAGTTTCGGAGATGATGTTGGCAGCAGGAATTAAAAAATTTAAGTGCGCTACCATTGCCGAAGCGGAGATGCTCGCAATGGTTGGTGCTCCTGATGTACTCCTCTCCTACCAACCTGTCGGACCCAAAGCAAACCGTCTTGCAGAACTTGTTAAAAAATTTCCAGATACAAAATTCAGTTGCCTGATTGATAATCTTTCAAGTGCTAATCACCTTTCTACGGTATTTTCAACTCTATCCATTTCACTACATGTTTTCATTGATTTGAATGTAGGTATGAATCGCACTGGCATTGTTCCGGAAGCTGCGTTGAAACTATATGAAGACTGTAAAGTATTAACTGGAATTAAAATCGTTGGAATTCATGCTTACGATGGTCACTTGAGTGATGTGGATTTCACAGTTCGCACCAAACAATGTGATGAAGCATTCAGCAAAGTTGAAGCATTGCAAAAAAGCATTCAGGAAAAAGACGGAAAGAAATTGATTATCGTTGCCGGAGGTACGCCTACCTATTCCATTCATTCAAAACGGAAAGAAATTGAATGCAGTCCAGGAACATACATTTATTGGGATAAAGGCTATGAGCAAATACTAACTGAACAGAAATATTGGTTTGCAGCCCTGGTCATCACGCGCGTTATTTCAAAACCAACAGAGAATACCATTTGTATCGATCTTGGTCACAAAGCCATTGCCTCCGAAAATCCTCTGGCCAATCGTGTTTATTTTTTGAATGCTGCTGATCTTGAGCCAACAGGTCATAGCGAAGAGCATATGACTTTCAAAACTTCAAGCACAAATAATTACGCAGTTGGTGATGTGTTGTATGGAGTGCCGTATCACGTTTGTCCAACAATTGCATTGCACGATGAAGCGTGTGTAGTTCGAAATCATAACGTGGCAGAGCGATGGAAAACATTATCGCGCAATAGAAAGATTACCGTGTAGAAATTAGGACGTAATAAAACTTAAAAAATCAATCACTTTAAAATTTTAAAAGTAAGCTGTCTGTTTTTTTAACTCACTCTAAACTCACTCTCATGAAAAAATTAATTGTTTTGGTCGTTCTGTATTGTAGTGTGATTACACTATTTGCTCAGCAAAATTCTGACATGGTGGATATGAAAAAGCATCGCATTGTGATGCAGTTCACCGATGGTGATTCTCTTTCGCAAGCAATCGTCACAGCACAGGTGAAGAACATTCGCACAGCATGGCCCAATGCTGAAGTAGAAGTAGTATGCCATGGACCAGGTTTAGACTTGCTCATGACTACGAAATCAAAAGCCAGCGCAGCACTTTCTGATTTGTCATCAAAAGGCGTGATTTTCTCAGCATGCAACAACACCATGCGCAGAAGAAATATTAAGAAAGAAGATTTACTTTCTACAGTGAGAATTGTTCCTTCTGCCATGATCCAACTCACCCTGAGACAAGAAGAAGGTTGGGCATTTGTAAAAGGTGGGCAATAGTCTATTTCAGTAAACTCACAACGCATCCATAACCTCATCAGAATAAAATATTCAAAGATTCGGATAGGGGTAACCCGATTCTGAATTGTCATAGCATCAAAAAAAAGAATGCTATGAAAAAGAATGTGATTTTTACCATGCTCATCCTGCTAACAGTGCTACCCATCGCTAATGCGCAGGAAATTCAAACCGTTTTTAAACACGGTAAATCAGGTGGTTTCGGTGCCATCACCAATAAGTTTACAACCATCAATGGCAAGTATGCAAATATGGCTGGCTTCTATGGGGGATGGTACGTAAACAGTAAATTTCTAATTGGTATCGAGGGTGCAGCAGTAACCAATGACTTGCCAGTATTTCCAGAACACAGCACAGTTCCCGGAGTAGATATGAGCTACGCCTACGCTCAATTTGGTTTAGCGACAGAATATGTAATGTGGTCAGATAAAATATTTCATGTTGGACTACATCTCTTTACAGGTGGGGGGTTTACAGGACAGTATAAACGTTCGTTTGACAGCGATCACGATTCTGACGACTTTGATCTGGATGAAAACTTTTTTACTGTTGTTGAGCCCGGTGTTTTTATGGAAATCAACTTGTTGAAGTGGATGCGCTTTAGTCCGGGAGTATCGTATCGCGCAGCTTTTGGTAGTGATGCTGCAGGCCTGAATGATAATGCTCTTTCTGATTTATCATACAATCTCACACTCAAGTTTGGTAAATTTTAAATCTCCGTTTGATAAAAGAAAAATCGCTTTGGATTGAAACTTAGCTAAGCTTCAATCCAAAGCGATTCAATTCGTGAAGTAATATTTTGATTCTCACTTCTTCACAATTTTTCGAATAATGGTTTTTCCCGATGTTTCAATATGAAGTAAGTACACGCCACTTGCATAGCTCGCCATATTAAAATCAACATAGTTCTTATCAGTCTCCATTGTTTCCAATAACCGTCCCTGAAGATCGCGAAGCTGCAATGCTGTAATAGTGTTACTTGTTTTTATACGAAGGCTATTCTCTATAGGATTTGGATAAACTCTCAATTCCACTCCGCTGCTCTCTTCATTTCCAGTAATGGTAGAGAAGACAGGATCGCTGGAAGCAACCCAGTTTGTTCCAATGTTATTGTCAAGGTCAATATCTGTTAACTGGATATATTTCCCATTACCATCTGCATCTGGCCATGGCACTTCGTTCGAATACTCCACCAAGTCAATCACATTACCAAACCCATCAACCAATGTTATTTTTTGTCCATCGCTATTCAGACTGCGCGTAAACTCACCAAAGGCAGAGAAGCCATGTTGTTGTACAAACGTTTCTCTGTGGCTCGCCACCTGCAAAACACCTTGAGCGGGCAGTACTGAATTTGCAGGAAACTGATATACAAAACCAGTTCCACTAAAATACACTCCTGTTAAATCGACTGCTTCATTACTGTTATTTGTAATTTCAATAAACTCCTGATCGTTGCCATCTGGAAATTCAGTTGTAACGCTGGCGTGATACATAATCTTCGTAATAACCAATGATGGTGTTTCTACATTGTTGCAAGATGAGGACGATCCAATATTATTGTTCATCCAAGCCATGCGCTCTTCCAGGAAACTCTTTACATCATTTATTCTTGAGGTGTGATCACCAATCGTACTCCATCTTGTTTGCTCCCGGATTGTTGCTTCACTTATTCTTGCAACCGTTTCATCAATGAGTGTTTTGATAGTAGTGATATTAAGGGGTTGTCCAATTTGTGTAAGTTCAGTCCATCGCTTAGCCAGGTAACATTTGTACTGAGAATTATCGAACAGATCTTTCCAGAATTTCGGACCGATGTTATCACCATTATAAAATTGCCAAGTATTTGTTTTGCTTCTGTCTAATCCCCACATAAATAAATCATTACCATAGGTAAGATTCAAATCCCACAATGGTCCGGCCCGAAGCTTTCCATTCTTATCTTTGTGAAAATAGGTGCTGAACTGATAAGCATCAACATTAGCCGCCAGCTCATTGATAATCATAAAGTCAATGAAAGAAGGAACATCAATCACGGAAGGGTATCCATTTAAAAATGAATAGTTACCCGCTCTGGATGTAGTAGACAACTTATCAAATTGTGATTTGATATATAAATTCTGTTGGGTGGTGACATCCGATGGCTTCGGAAATTCGTGAATGAAATTTACATCATTTGTACCAATGTAACTTGATACCGCCCATGCCGATACATCCTCCTCATCTACTTTATCGGCTTTCGTGATGTATCCACCCGATACATCAGGCAAGCTATTATCATCAGGTTCAATTTTTGAAATATCAACGCGATTGTCATCTGCCTTTATCTTTTCCTGCAATACGTAAAGCCCTCTGTAATTTCCATTAATAACAACCTCACAATAAACAGTTCGCGGTGCGTACTCTCCAATTTTTCGGGACAAGTTGTAACTGATATAATCACGAATTAAAGAGGCATCGAAAGCCAAGCCGTTTAATACCCAATCGTTTTCTTTTGGCATTCCCAATAACTTCACATTATTGTTTGATGTATTATCAGTCAAAAGAGTAGTGAAGCTATATTGTTTTTTTTCTAATGCCTGAGAAGTTGAACCCCTGATTTCTATTTTAATTCTTCCATTGTAGTCTAACACTAAGCTATTGCTCTGATCCGATACATAATTTCTTTGGCCTTCGCCTCTGTAAATAATTTTCATTGAGCCCAATATCTTCGGATCATCAGGGATCGCCTGACTCCCATCTGTGCTAATAATCACAATAGGTAAATTACTATCAGTAAAGGTTTGTGCAGAGAGATGTGCGTTAATGCCAACGATAATGCAAACCGTAATGAAGACATTTTTCATTACGCTATTTACTAAATCTTGCACTTTTTACCTATCTGATTTACACAGACAAAGTATGTATAAACTATCCTCTCCTCTCCAACAGTGACTCGCCATTCATATCAGTCGTTAACACGTCACTCATATAATCAAAGAAAGGACGAATGGCTTTAAATGTTTTGTTCACGTTATTCAAAAAATCGGGATCGATAACTTCTGAATCGGTAAATCGATGTTCAAACCAAAATTGTTTGTAGCGCAACAGATCAATTGCAGGATCATCTTTCGAAAATCCTTTTGGCGCAGTTTTCACTTTATCACCTTGCATTTCTCCAAACGTATTTTTGATCGATTTCACATTCAAGAGTTTTTTCCAATCTGTGTAGTTGTGTGAAATATCCAATCGAATACGCTTGAGGTCTTCTGGGTTTGGGTAGCTGAACCCACAACGCAACCTCGAATTGCCAGGTGTAATCCACAAGGTATAACCTCCACGAAGTTCAGGTTTTTGTCGTTTTAGATAACCTGCAAATCGCGGATTGTACGGTGACTTATCTTTAGAGAATCGAACATCATTGTAGATTCGAAACAAAGCCTCTTTTCCTGATGTTGTTTGAATCGCATCGTGCACATTCATTTTTACAATTAGCGTGTCAAAAAAGAGAAGAGCGTTTGCCTGTGCTTTTAAATAGGTGCCTTTGTTTTTAAGGAACCAATCGCGATCATTATTTTTAGAAAGATTCTTTAAGAATTGAAGTGATGACTTCTCAAATCCGACTTGCATGGAATGTAATTAAGATCAAAAATACTTTAAAGGTAGGCCATTGAAGTTGTTTCCTCCGAATTTAAATAAGAGTCACAAAAGTATACATCAGGATAATTCTATCAATCAAAATAATTATCTTCGAAAGTATTTCAAGTATACCAAAGTAAAAAAATGATTATGCTCTCCAACTTACGTTTCTGCAACACACTATTGTTTGCTGGTACAATTATGTTTGTTTCTTGTCAAAGTAAAAAAACAGAGACATCAACATCAACCACAGACTCTTTAGCTTCGGATTCAATCGCGAAGAGTGCTTTGCCAAAACCAATAGCTGAACCACTGGTTACCCATATCTATACAGCAGATCCATCAGCGCATGTATTCGACAACAAGATATATATTTATCCTTCTCACGATATCGAATCAAACATAGCGCAAGATGACGAGGGCGGTCATTTTGATATGAAAGACTACCACATCCTATCCTTAGATAGCATTGGTGGAGAGGTTACCGACAATGGAGTCGCATTAGATATTAAAGATGTGCCTTGGGCTGGACGACAAATGTGGGCTCCGGATGCAGCCTTCAAAAACGGAAAGTATTATTTGTATTTCCCCGCTAAAGATAAAAAAGATGTATTCCACATTGGTGTTGCTACAAGCACCTCACCAACCGGACCCTTTAAAGCAGAACCTACCTTTATTAAAGGAAGCTATAGTATAGATCCTTCCGTTTTTACAGACACAGATGGTAAGTCGTATATGTATTTTGGTGGAATATGGGGAGGTCAGCTTCAACGGTGGAGTGATGGTAAGTATGATTCTGCCGGTTCAAAAACCGATTTGATGAAAGATGATTCGCCTTCTATCAATGCTCGCGTAGCGCGAATGAGCAAGGATATGCTCAGCTTTTCAGAGCCTGTAAAAGAAATAGAAATTCTGAACGCAGAAGGCAAGCCATTACTTGGCAAAGATCATGATAGAAGATTCTTCGAAGCTTCCTGGATGCATAAGTACAACGGCAAATACTATTTCTCTTATTCAACCGGAGATACTCACTTTATTGCGTATGCAACTGGAACCAGTCCCTATGGACCATTTACCTACCAAGGTGTTATTTTAAATCCTGTAGTGGGCTGGACAAACCATCACTCTATTGTAGAGATTAAAGGGAAGTGGTATTTGTTTTATCATGACAGTGTATTGTCTGGAGATAAGACACACTTGAGGACCGTAAAAGTAACACAACTTACTTATCGTCCCGACGGCACCATTGAGACGATCGATGCGTATTATAAGTAAATGCGACATCGGATTTTATACTCAAAACAAACGCTCACTCTCCAATTCAATCTTAGGAAACCTTCATCCTTAATCCGAGAATATCCAATAGCCCTGACCTTCAGGTCGGGGAAAATAAATGGCAAAAATATTCGGCTTTAGCCAAAATCACATTGGGCTAAAGCCCTTTTGGTTTGTTTCGTTTGTTCCCCGACATAAATGTCGGGGCTATTTTTTATAATGCGTAATCTGGGCTAATAGGTGAATCTCTTGTAATCGGGGAACACTAGAATTGCTTAGGCCAAATCCTCAGACTCAGAGATATTCATAATTTATTTACCTTTGGCCCTCCATCATCGGGGCTAGTATATACCCACCAAAAACAAACAAAAACGAAGTATATGAACATTTCAAAACACAAAGTCGCGTCTATTCACTACACTCTGACCGATAACAGCGGTACTATTCTCGACACGAGCAGCGGACGCGAGCCTCTTGTATATCTACACGGTGCAGGTAATTTAATTATCGGCATGGAAGAAGGATTAGAAGGAAAAATAAAAGGCGATAAATTTCAATTGAAGATTGCCGCTGCAAAAGGATATGGAGAGAAAGATCCTGCCATGACTCAAAACGTTCCGCGTTCGGCATTTGGCGATCAGGAAGTACGGGTTGGTTCACAGTTTCAAACCAACAGAGGTGAAGTCGTTACGGTGACTGAAGTAAATTTAGATTCAGTAACAGTAGATGCAAATCATCCTTTGGCCGGTGTTGAATTAAACTTTGCTGTTGAAATATTAGACGTTCGCGAAGCTACATCAGAAGAAGTATCGCACGGGCACGTTCATGGCGCTGGTGGACATCATCATTAATCTGGAATTCAGAACATAGTATTTAGAATATAGAATCTCTTGAAATAAAAAAAGCCTCCCGAAAATTATCGGGAGGCTTTTTCTTTATGCTTAAAGCTTACTTTTTCTTTTTAGCTACTTTCTTCTTGGCAGGAGCTTTCTTCACAGCTTTTTTAGCTACTACTTTCTTTGCTGCTTTTTTAACCACTTTCTTCGCCACTACTTTTGACTTCGCCTTTTTTGCCACTACTTTCTTCACTGCTTTTTTAGCGACTACTTTTTTCACCGCTTTCTTAGCCACTACCTTCTTTGCTGCTTTTTTTGGTGCGGCCTTCTTTACTGCCTTTTTAGCAACAGCTTTCTTAACTACTTTGTTGGTAGGTACAGCCTTTTTATTTGCCGCTGCATTAATGCCCATCTGATTCAATGCAGAACCCGCCTTAAACCATTCAATCTGGTTTTTATTGTACGTATGGTTCACGGAAATAGAATCACTTGATCCATCGCTGTGATGCAACACCAACGTCAACGGTTTCTCTGGTGAGAATGTCGTTAAGCCCACAATATCAATGGCATCGTCTTCTTTGATCTTGTCATAGTCTTCTTTGTTAGCGAAGGTAAGACCAAGCATGCCTTGCTTCTTCAAATTTGTTTCGTGTATTCGGGCAAATGATTTTACAAGGATAGCACGCACACCTAAGTGGCGAGGTTCCATCGCTGCATGTTCGCGTGATGAACCTTCTCCATAGTTTTCGTCACCTACTACAATCGACCCAAAGCCTTGTGCTTTGTAATAGCGCTGAACGTTTGGCACTTCATCGAATGATCCGGTGAGTCCGTTTTTCACACTATTGATTTTCTCATTGAAGAAGTTTGTCGCTCCTATCAACAAGTTGTTCGAAATATTATCCAAATGTCCGCGGTACTTTAACCATTTACCGGCCATTGAAATATGATCAGTTGTACATTTTCCTTTTGCTTTGATCAACAAACGAAGACCTTTTAAGTCCGTGCCTTCCCATGCTTTGAATGGAGCAAGCAATTGAAGACGATCGGATGTAGGACTTACCTTTACCGATACTTTACTTCCATCTTTTGCCGGTGCCTGAAAGCCTGCATCTTTTACCGCAAAACCTTTTGCTGGCAATTCATCTCCTGTTGGAGGATCAAGTTTTACCTGCTCACCTCTTTCGTTGGTGAGGTAATCTGTTAACGGATTGAAATTCAAATCACCTGCTATCGCAAATGCTGTTACCAATTCTGGTGAACCAACAAATGCATAGGTATTTGGATTACCATCATTACGGGATTGAAAATTTCTGTTGAATGAATGAACGATTGTATTTTTCTCTTTCTTCTCTGCACCAACACGGCTCCACATACCAATACAGGGTCCGCAAGCATTAGCAAAAACTTTAGCACCAATCTTATTGAATGTATCAATGAATCCATCACGCTCGATGGTGTAGCGCACCTGCTCTGACCCTGGTGTGATGGTAAACTCTGCTTTCGTCTTTAACCCTTTAGCAGATACCTGACGTGCTAAACTGGCCGCACGTGATATATCTTCATAAGATGAGTTGGTACATGAACCAATCAGTCCTACTTCAATTTTTGTAGGCCAGCCATTCTTGGCTGCTGTTTCTTTTAGTTTTGAAATGGGTGTTGCCAAATCCGGAGTAAAAGGTCCGTTCAAATGCGGCTCCAATTCTGATAAGTTCAACTCGATTACCTCGTCAAAATATTTTTCAGGATTAGCATATACTTCAGGGTCGCCTGTTAAATGTTCTTTCACTGAGTCAGCAAGCTTTGCAATTTCTGCTCGACCAGTTGACTTGAGATAACGTGACATTGATTCATCGTAACCAAAGGTTGATGTTGTTGCACCAATCTCAGCACCCATATTACAGATTGTTCCTTTACCTGTACAGCTCATGGATGTAGCACCTTCGCCAAAATATTCTACAATGGCACCTGTTCCACCTTTCACAGTAAGTATTCCAGCTACTTTCAGGATGACATCTTTCGCAGATGTCCAGCCACTTAATTTTCCAGTTAATTTTATACCGATGAGTTTAGGGAATTTTAATTCCCATGCCATACCGGCCATTACATCTACAGCATCGGCACCACCCACACCAATGGCAACCATGCCCAGACCACCAGCATTCACAGTGTGCGAATCGGTTCCGATCATCATCCCGCCGGGGAAAGCATAATTCTCTAATACCACCTGGTGAATAATACCTGCGCCTGGTTTCCAAAAACCAAGACCATATTTATTAGATACAGAAGAAAGGAAATCAAAAACTTCTTTGCTGTCGGAGTTTGCAACAGTAAGGTCACTCTTTGCATCGTTCTTTGCCACGATCAAGTGATCGCAATGAACAGTGGAAGGCACGGCAACTTTTGGTTTGCCGGCTGACATGAATTGTAGCAACGCCATTTGAGCCGTTGCATCTTGCATGGCCACACGATCCGGAGCAAAATCTACGTATGATTTGCCTCTTCCAAAATTCTCCAGCTTCTGATCAGCATGAAGGTGGGAATAGAGGATTTTTTCAGATAATGTAAGGGGTTTGTTCACCACTTTTCGGGCGTTGGCAATGCGCTTCGGCATTTCTTTGTACAACGCTTTGATCATGTCTAAATCGAATACCATAATTATTGGTTTAAAGGGACGCTAAAGTACTAATTTTTTCATCTGATTTATGATTCTCATTGTGCTCTTCAGACTCTTGAAGTGGAATTGAAATCCCGCATCTTATTTTATCCAGTAGAGTATTCAGTTGCTCCACTTCCTTCTCACTTAGGTTACCTAACAAAGAATCCATGATCTTCGTTTCTGGTTCCATTATTTCCAGCAAGGCCAAACCCTGATCTGTAATGGTAACTGCTGCGGCTCGCTTGTCTTTCTCTGCACTCTTGCGCACCACCAGGTCTTTCAAACGCAGGCGCTCTACGATTCTGGAAGCATCCGACATTTTATCAAGCATCCGGTCGCGAATGGTATAAACTGAAACGTGACTGGGGTACTGACCGCGCAAAATGCGTAATACATTGTACTGCTGTCGGGTAATATCGTGCTTTTTAAAAAGTTCGTTTACCTGACTGATCAGGAAATAATAGGTGTAACAAATATTAAGAAGTCCCTTCTGATATTCATTACGAAAATCGGTTTGCTGGATGTCTTTTTCTAAGGCCATAATAAAAAATGGCTAGTTGGTTTGGAGCACCAAAATAGCCATTTAATTATGAATAAATAAAAGGGAAGGTCGAATTTGACCCACCCAAGACCCTATAATTACTATTTAGCGTTTATGTAATTCAAAAACTCACGCTTTACGTTTTCGTCTTTGAACTTTCCTGAAAAATAAGCGGTACCTGTTTTGCTATTGGTGTCGCCTACACCTCTTGAGGCCACGCACATATGGTTCGCATCGACCACAACCGCTATGTCTTCTGTCTTCAAAACGCGTTGCATTTCCATCCCGATCTGAACGGTCAGCCTTTCCTGCACTTGCGGGCGTTTTGAAAAGTACTGCACAATCCGATTGATTTTTGAAAGACCAATTACCTTACCACTAGAGAAGTAGGCCACATGAGCCTTACCATAAATGGGTACAAAGTGATGCTCACAGTGTGAGTAGAATGTAATATCCTTCTCCACCAACATTTGATCATAGTTGTACTTATTGTCAAAGAGCCGTGCAGTCGGTCTGTTCTTTGGATTCAATCCGCTGAACACTTCCTTCACATACATTTTGGCAACACGATGAGGCGTCCCGTTGAGGCTATCGTCCGTCAGGTCGAGACCCAAAATAGTCATGATCTCCCGAAAATGTTTTTCGATTTTCGCAATCTTTTGATCGTCATCCAGATCGAACGCATCCGACCGAAGTGGTGTTTCGGCAGATGAGCCTACGTGGTCATCAAACTCATCATCTAATGGCTTAAGTGGCAGGATATTCAACGAAATTTCTTTCTGTCTCATACAAAGTAATTTTCAGTTCAAATTTTGAGTCTATTTTTTGACGAAGTATTCCCCAGATAACAACAGCAATATTTTCGGCAGTGGGATTTAAGCGATGAAAAAATTCAGTGTCCAGGTTTAAATTCTTATGATCAAATTTCGTCAATACATTTTCTTTTATCAGATCACTCAACACTTTCATGTCAAATACATATCCTGTTTCTTCATCCGGTTCACCTACAACACTAACCACGAGCTCATAGTTATGACCATGATAATTAGGGTTATTACATTTTCCAAAAACAAGGCTGTTCTTTTCATCAGACCAATTTGAATTGAACAAGCGATGCGCAGCATTAAAATGTTCTTTTCTGGAAACCTTTACTTTCATCTGTCAAAGGTAAACATGAATGCCAATAAAAGGTTCAGGATTGCCCAGCTAAACTCAGGCTTAAACTGAATTAAATGGCCAAATGACTAGAAATTTGAAAAGAATGTATCGTGCGAACCAAATAACGCCTAGGTGAGATCAGAAATGTAAAGAGTAGAATGAATCACATAGGCTTAAACTGATAAAGTCCCCACGCTGGCTTTTCATCCACGTCATAAATTTTCAGGATTGCTTAGTGCCACGTACCCAGTGAGTGGCTTTCTCAAATTCAATACTAAAAAATGCGCATGAATTTATTATCGCCAGAACCATTTGGTGCTATTGCGTTATGAACAATAACATCTTCAATCTTTAGCGTAATAACATTTTCCGAACATGCGTGAAGTAAGTCCTATGCTTTAATGGTAAGTTGATCGTATCCACAGAAAGACACTTCCAAAGCCAGAAATATTTTGGCTTGTGGCAATGAGCCCTGACGGACCTGTCCATTGAAACTATAATTTCCTGATCCACCTGTAGCAGATATATTGATGGACCGGAACCAGCAGTACAATCTTCTGGTTGTACATAATTCAGCTCAACAGCTAATTTGGTATTGCTGATGGTAATTTCCTGATGCACTTCTTTTGTCTAGCCAAAAACGATTTGGCTACAAAGTGCGAACAGGGTGAGTAAGACTGCTAAAAGAAACCGATATTTAGGGCTCAATTTGGTAAAAGGATTAAGGATAAAGGGGAATCGAAGATAGTAAATTGAAGTTATAATTCAACTTAACGATTCAGTTGAATTGATTATTAAGTAGTTAGAGTGATTTACTTAACAGATAGGTTGCATGAAATTTGAAGAAATAAAGGCAAAAATTGAAGACTACCGAGCTTCCGGAAAGAAAATGTTTACCACATCTTCCTTCCAATCGCATAGTTTGGTGCTACTCCATATGCTAAGCAGGATCGACCGGTCTATTCCAGTTTACTTTATCAATACAGGTTATCATTTCCCGGAAACAGTTCAGTTTAGAGATTATATCACAGAGCTCTTTGGACTACCTATCGTTGATTTAAAATCAGATGTTCCAAAATTTATGCAACGTGATGCGGAAGGAAAACTGTTGTTCACATCAGACCCTGACCATTGCTGCTACCTGAACAAAACCCAACCCATGGATGGCATCCTTCGATCGAATGATGTTTGGATCAATGGTGTTCGGGCAGATCAAAGTGCAGTGCGGGCTGCGATGAAAGTAGAACAGCCTGCTCAGCATGGCTCTATCCGATTCCACCCCATGCTGGATTGGAATTCGAAAATGATCTGGCAATACCAGAAAGAATATAACCTTCCAAAGCATCCGCTGGAAGAAAAGGGATATGTAAGTATAGGTTGTGAGCCATGTACCCGTAAATTAGACCCCGAAATGCAGGAACGTGAAGCCCGTTGGTTCGGTCTTAATAAAATAGAATGTGGACTGCACACTGATTTAATAAGCAAGTAGAAATGAAAGTATTCGTTACGGGTGGTGCCGGTTACATTGGCACCGAGTTGATCTCCCAATTAATTGCCAATCCTGAAGTGAAAGAAGTGGTTATTTATGATAACCTGAGCCGGCTCAACTTCAATATGTTTTTAGGATTGAGACTTCAGCAGTATAGAAAGATCTCTTTTATTAAAGGAGAACTATTGGATTCACGAAGTCTTCGAAGAAGTTTGAAAGGCGTAGATACAGTTTATCACCTGGCTGCAAAAGTTACCACGCCCTTCGCGAGCTCTGATGCACACATGTATGAACAGGTAAATCATTGGGGCACGGCAGAACTTGTATACGCTGTTGAAGAGAGTGATGTAAAACGTTTCATTTATACGAGCAGTACAGGTGTTTATGGCTCATCTAAAGATGCTGTTGATGAACTTTCCGCATTGAATCCCCAAACTCCATATGCCGTCTCTAAACTTCGGGGGGAAGAACATGTGCGAAGACTGACTGATAAAATTGATACCTACATTATTCGGTGTGGAAATGCTTATGGATACAGCAAGAGCATGCGCTTTGACGCTGTGATCAATAAATTTGTATTCGAAGCCAACTTTGATAAACTCATTTCAATACAAGGTGACGGAAAACAATCTCGCACCTTTATTCACATTGATCTGCTTGCAAAGGCATTGAATAACTTACTTATTGCACCATTAGCAAGTGGCACTTACAATTTGGTGGAGCGCAGTCTAAAGGTAATTGACATTGTGGATGCGCTTAAAGAACTTATTCCTCCATTGGAGTTTATCTTCATCAACCAGCATTTACGTTTACACGAACTCAATGTGAAAGAAAATGAAATTATTAATTCAACCCTGGGAATTAATAATCACCGAACATTAAAAGAAGAGCTGGAAGAATTCTTAGAGAAATTCAGTTTCTAAAATTCCTAGCGATCAGTTTTATCTAATGGGTTGTAGAGGTATTTACTTTCCGCAAAATCAAACAGCGTAAGCTTGCGCAAGTTATAGTAAGCGATCCAAAATGATTTTAAGGCTTGAAGATAACTTCTCTTCGCGTTATCTTTTTCTGTTAAGGCAATGTTGAGGTTCGTAATATCAATCTTTCCAATAAGGTATCGGTTCTGCGCAACCTTATAACGTTCGAATGCCACCTGATCTGCTTTTCGTGTGATTTCAATTTGTAATTGTAGCATTTCGAATTGACGTACTTGCGTTAATATCTCCTGCTCAAACAAAACCTCATCTTGTGCAATGAGGTAATCATTCAAACGCTTGTTGGCATATGTACTCTTCATCAACGCGCGTCTGCGCCCCCAGTCAATCAAAGGTATATCAAACGTGAGGTTTATATATTGCTGACGTGCCGGATCTTGATAAAGATCATTGACTGAAGTACCCACGTTGTTCAATCCAAAAGCACCTGAAAGTCCTACTTCATAACGTGTACCTTTCGCCTGGGCAACGGCTGCATCGGCTTCAATTTTTCGTCTTTGAAATGCAATGAAAGCCGAACGTGTTTCCTGTGCATGTTTCAATGCTTCTTCTTCACTGACAGCGAAAATAGGAATCTCATCTGGCAACATCAATTCAAAACCTTCACCATTTCGCAAACCAATATAAGAACGCAATAGTAAGCTGGCATTTTGAAGATCCAGTTTTGCCTGAGCAACGTCTTGTCTTGAACGAAGCAACTGCAACTCGACTTGAAGAAGTTTATCCTGAGATGTTGTACCGATGTTGTATCTGCCTTGCTCTATTTTATAGATCGTATCGTTGTTTGCCAGGTTATACTGTGCGATCTGTTGATTTACTTGCGCCTCCAGAACACCGAAAAAATAACTTACAGCACCACGCGCAATCTCTTCCATCGATTCAGCATAGTCACGTCTGGACTCTTCATATCGGATTGGTTCAATCCGTTTATCCCATTTGTATCGATTGTATGAAAATACGGGCTGGTTTAATTGAACATTAAATATTGAGCCATTCCATTGTGATGTGTTATCCTCTATGTCATTAAAATAATTATAGGTGGAGTTTACGGAAAGCGTTCCTCCCGTCCATTGAATAGGTTGTTGAAGCGCGTAGTTTACCCCTGGATTGTATTTGTTTTCCTGGAGGTATACTATCGATCCGTCAGGTTGACGTATGGGACTAAAACTATTGTTGTATAACGGGCCAGCATTGTTGCTGATCAATCGAACTTGAGGATTGTAATTTGTTTTGAAATACCGGTATTGCCAATACCGGTTCTCCTTTCTCGTTTCAGCTTGTTTAAAATCAGGGGATTGAGATTGTGAGCGTTGAATAACATCACCTATTGTGAAGCTATTTTGAGCACGAAGCCCTACACTACAAAACAAGAAAAAAAGAAATCCAAGAAAGTATCTATTCATATCGTAACGATGTAATCGGATCTTGACTGGCTGCCCTGCGTGCCGGGGCAATACCAAAAATTAAACCTACAGTAGCTGCAACACCAAAGGATAAGACAATGGATGAAAAACTGATAATGGTAGGGATACCTGCAAACTCTGAAACGATAAGCGCCATTGTAATGCCTAGCACAACACCAATCAACCCACCGCTTACGCTGATCATCACCGCTTCAAACAAAAATTGTTGAACCACATCGCTTTTCTTGGCACCTATCGATAATCGTAATCCGATTTCTTTTATACGCTCCAACACAGACGCAAGCATAATATTCATAATACCTATGCCCCCTACGAGTAATGATATTCCTGCAATCGCGCCAAGCACATAATTAAAAATGTCGTTGGTTCGTTGCTGTTGCTTCAATAGTAATTCAGGTATTTCTATTTCGTAATCCACAACATCATAATGTCTTCGTTCTAGCAGTCTTGAAATAATTTCGGCAGTAGGTGTAAGTTGATTCGTTTCACTAACCTGAATAACCAATCGATCAAGCTGGTGATAGTTCTTTTTTTCAAGCTCACTTTGCTCATTACCACTTCCGCTGTTGCCAAAAAACATCCCCCTACTTTGCATGGCCGCCAATCGCAATGCTTCAGCTGTAATTTTATCGCGGTTCTTATAGCGGATTAAAACCGTCTGAAGAGGTGAATAAATATCCATGTTGAAATTCCGAATGCCGAGTTTGCTAATGCTCGATTCCGAAACAACGCGTTCAGCTAAAACACCAACAATCTTTAACCAGTGTTGACCCACCTTAATACTTTTACCAACCGGATTTTCTGTAGGGAAGAATTTTGCACTGATGGAATGACCAATAATACATACAGGAGCACCCAGGCGCTGCTGTTCCTGATTGAAGATTTGTCCTTCTGATAAAGTAAAATTATAGATGTCAAAATAAACGGGCTCTACACCAACAAGCTTTGCCGACCGTCTCAATCCATTTCGAATGACGTAACTATCCAAAATAATTTCGGGGCTAATGGTAAGTTTACCCGGAATGGCACGTTCCATGCTGCGCACATCGCGTATTGTTAGGCCAGGCGAGAATTTCTTCTTTTCTTTTTGTCCAACTTGCTCTGTTACCTTTTCTTCTTCTTGTTCGATAATGGGCTTTATCACAATATTATTTACACCCACCAATTTGATTTGATTCAAGATCTCTTGTTGTGCTCCATTACCAATGGCCAACATGGCAATAACAGCCGCCACGCCAAAAATTATACCGAGTGCTGTAAGCAACGATCGGACTTTGTTCGCTATCACTGCATCAATTGCAATGTAGAGGTTAGCAAGTAAACGCTGGGATAACATTTCTGCTTGCTTTTAGTTGGTTGTAATGCTTGCAGGAACCGCGATCGCTGGCTTATCCTCTTTCTTAATTTCTTCTTCTTTTAACTTTTTACGTTTGCCATTCATTTGCTTCAGCAAACTGATTTCGTCCTCTTCTTTTCCCGCGGGGACAGACAAATACACCTTGTTGCTTTCAGAAAGACCTCCCAGTATTACAGCATCATTGGCGTTGGTTTCACCCACAATAATTTCTTGCTTTATTATTTTGGCTCCGTCTTTTTTGAATACATAGGTAATGGTATCCGATTGACTGTGCAGACATTCCAACGGAATAAAGAGAGCGCTATCAATTACATGGGCTACAATTTTATTGCTGGTGGTCATGGATGGACGAAGGGTTGGATCAGTTCCACTAATCTCAACCGCAATCTCAAAAACCTTCGCATCTGAGTTAGGGCGTTGTTCACCAACATTGGCAACCCGAATCACCGATCCATTTAATTTTTTATCGGGATAGGCATCTAATCCAATTTCAACTTTTTGCCCGGGTTTTACTTTGCGAACATCTACCTCATTAACATAGGTCTTCGACATCATCTTTGTAAGATCAGGTAACGTAGCTACTGTTGGTTCCCAGATACTGATTTGCGATCCGGCCTTAATTGCTTTTCCATCCCAGCCTTTTTCATAAATCACCATTCCCTCTTCTGGGGCAATAACGCTAAACGACTCTAGTACCTTAGTCATGTTGTTAAAATCATTCTGCACTTTTCGAAGCTCCGCTGACACTTCGCGCATCTTTTCAATATTCTGCTTCTTCTTTATTTTGTAGTTCTCTAAAGCTTGCTCGTGACCTCGTCTGGCTTTATCCAAATCAATACCGGCTTGTTTGATTGTTGCGGGTGGTTCAAATTTTGATTGTTCGAGAATGATCCCCTTTTCCTCAACTGCATATTTCAAATTGATCAGTTCATCGCGCGATTGACGCATGATAAGTGTAGTATCCAATTGAGTTTGTACAAACTTTGAATTGGCTTTCTCTACTTCAATTTGTTTGGCCGTAAAGCGATTCTGAAACTCAGAACGATCCAGTGTTGCCACCCAATCTCCTTTCTTTACAACAGTTCCTTCATCGATGATACTTTGAATGTTTACCTGGAAGATTCCAAATTCACGAAGTGAGGATGGTCCAAGAATTTTCACAGAGTTTTTGGCTTCCAGCTCGCCTGTGGTTTCGATCTCAACCTTAAAAGGTCCGCGCTTTACATCAGCAATGATATCAGCCACTCCACCAACGGTGTTGGTTCTGAAAATAAAGAAGGCTGCCAAAAGCCCTATAGAAATTCCAGCGCCAATAAGTAATTTTCTTTTCATGTCTGATTTTGGTTTAGCGAACTCAATCGAATTAATAACCGCCAATAGTCTTTACTCAAAATAACGAATAAGGTTACAGCACCGCTAACCACTCATACACATCATTACCCTATCCTGTAATTAAGTGGAAGGATAACGCATACCCTTCCACTTTTATTGCTTTCAATTATTGATTCGCTCCTTTTTTGATTGTCATTTTACTAAGGGCAGCATTCTTGTCTAGTTTACCGGCATTGAATTCTTTCAATACACTTCCCTTAATGATACATTCCAGTGTTGACGGTATGCCACAACCAGTGCATCGGGTTAGCCTGATTTGAAAAATAAGTTGTTCATTATCCTTCAGGCTTTTCAATGTGCGGCCATAATCCAGAATATTTTCCTTCATTTCTTTTTCAAAGATCGGATACAGTTCTGCTACCTTTTTATTGCGTGTTGCCAAGTCAATGTCTTGCAACCCTACGGTCGGCATTGAAAAGCGCATGTAATCAATTTCAACACCACTAAACATTTGCATGTAATACACCACCCCATAATCTTTCAAACGCTCGTAATAGATATTATCTTCTGTGAAGTATGTCTTAGAAAGGTCGGCACGATACAACCTGTTGAATATACTCGACAGCAATTCAAAATCAGGCTCAACGGCTTCCATCGATTGAGTATTCACCACCTTTACTTTTGCCAAAGCCTGATCACGATTTATCTTACCTTGTTTATAGGCCGTTAAATCAGATTTTGTTACCTCTAATGAAAGATGTGTGCGTTGCGGGGAATTAAAAAACTGATTTACCCAAACACGAGGCTGGTCTCCCTGATTGGCTACAATGATTCTTTCTTCGGGCTGGAGTTGCGTAATCATATCTCCATAATCTACAAGAAACGTCTTTACAGCCTCCACCACTTTTAAATTATACGCATCGCGCAGACTGTCCATATCAACCTTCTTACCCTGCTTTGATTTTCCGGCAAGCTTAATCGTGTTGACACTCTGCTGTCTCTCTCTCTCTCTTTGTCTGTCTGCTATCTCTCTCTCATTATCTGCCCTGTCCGTACTATAATAAGTATACCCTGACCCTACTGCTCCTGGAGGTTCCGGTGCATCCAATGGCCCGATATTATTCCAGGTCATGTTATTCATATCCATTCCACCAATAGCAAAAGCAATAGGTGTTGTAAAATCAGCCGGCAGGTAAAATGTTACACCATAGCCCGGTTGATAACTAGCAGATACTTCCAGCGGAAAAAACATACGCTGCTGATCGAATTGTTGTTTAATTAATGTGCTCAACACATTTTCTGCCACAGCGATATCGCGCTGCATACGTTGATCATCTACCTTTTGTGCGAAGAGAGGTTGCGATATCATCAACACCATCCATACTGCACTTTTCCAGAATCGAACTATCGTTTTCATATCTATTTATTTTAAAGTCTTAATGTCTTGTTCAAAATCTAAAGTCTTCTTGAGTCTAAAGTCTTAATTCTTAATTCCCTTTGTTGTTGATGGGCTACCCACCGATGTAATGATGCTGGATAAAATCTGCTCCGTTTCCTGCTTAAATACGCTGGTGTTTTTCTCCATGCTGTTCAACCGGGTTTGAACAAGCTGGAGATCGTTACTCCGTTGCTGATCAAGATATTTTGCAAAATCAACCAACAATGCTTCTACATATTTCTTTTGATCTGTAGCGGTAAGTTGAAAATAATCCTTCACCATTTTCATGTTCTCGGTTTGTATGCCGGCCACATACTCCCTGATTTGTGTTTGCGATGCCGTTGAAGCTTCTCGTATCAACTGATCCATATTTCCGGAATTTGATGCTAAACTCTTTCGTATGGATGCATCCAGTTTTTGTTGTGAGGCTTCAAAGCTTGTTTGTAAGGATTCGTTGTTTGTTACCAAGGATGAATTGATCATCTCTTGAACCTGATCTGCTGTTAATGAGGCTACAGTGGGTTTTACTTCAGGGACAACTACAGGAACTGCTTCCGGTTGTTTTCCAAAACTGATCTTAAATTCATTGCCGCTCATTTTGATTTGAGCTCCGGTAAAATACGCCACCATCATGACCAGCAACAACGAAGCGGCAATACTCATAATGGTTTTAAAGTACGGAACATCCCAGAAATAACGTTGCTTGGCATCACCTATAAAAATTGGCGGAGCAATCACTTCTTTATCTTTTACACGGCCGAGTAGATTGCTTACACGCTGCAAATTTTCGAGTGCACGTCTTTCTTCATCATGCTGCATAAGATAGAGCTCTACTTTTTTCCTCGCTTCACCCTCTAACTCACCGTAGAGGTAAGCCATCAACTCGCTTTCATTTGGTTTATAGTTCATAACCCAAGGTATCTTTAGTGATATTTTTACGATCTAAAATTTTCTTCAACCCGTCTAGTCCATAATACATTCTTGACTTAACCGTGTTCTCCGAAATGTTCAAGGCTTCGGCAATCTCGCGGAACTTTAACCCTTCATACTCCTTCATAATAACAACCTCACGTTGCTCATCGCTTAACTCCAATAAGGCTTCCTGCAAAATATCGGCAAGTTCAAGCTGCTGAAGCTGGCGCTCCGGATTTTCATTTCGCTGGCGTGACGATTCCCATTGAGGGGATTCTTCTGCCTCCGGATTCCAAACCTTATCGAACGAAATTGTGCGGTTCCCTTTTGCCTTTCTGGCTTCTTCACGACAATAGTTTACGGCAATGGTATAGAGCCACGATTTAAACCGGCCATTATCCTGAAGACTGGGCAGGTTGCGGCACATGGATATAAAAGTTTTCTGCGAGACCTCCATGGCCAGGTCGTGATCGAGAAAAAATTTATAGGCGTAATTGTAAATACGTTTGTACCAGAGCTGCACCAACTTGCCTTGGGCTGGCTGATCCCCTTGTTTGGCCCGGATTACGAGGGTATCAGCATGCATCATTGCTATGTCCAGTAAAGTATCAACCACAGATTAGGAATTTAAACTACCGATTAGCATTCTGCCTTGCCAGCACCTCAGCCAATCTGGTATAAAGATGGGCAGGCTTGGTAAATAGTTTTAATGGAATTGGAATATTTTTCATAGGTCAATGGTCCATAGTCTATGGTCCATGGACTATGGACTATCGACTATGGACCGATACGGAACTTTAAAGCTAAACCTCGAACCTTGAACATCGAACTTTGAACTTGATGGTTATCTTTGCCGCCCATGAAAAAAATCATTTCCCTGCTGATTCGCTTTGTTCCGCGCAAATACCTGCAACGGGTAAGTGGCGTTGGCCTAAAAGTGCTCAGCGTTTTTTACCGGGGTAACAATGTTACCTGCCCGGTCTGCGAAAAAAGCTTTAGTAAGTTTCTTCCGTACGGACGATTAAACCCGCGGCCAAATGCGCTTTGCCCTAATTGTCTTTCATTGGAACGTCATCGGCTAATCTGGTTTTACCTGAATCAGCGCACTGATTTTTTCAAACACCCGATGCACGTGTTACACATTGCACCGGAGGCATGTTTTATAAAACGCTTCGAAAAAATTCATGGCGACCAATACATCACAGCCGATATTGAATCGCCACTGGCAAAGGTGAAGATGGACATCCATGATATTCCCTTTCCTGAAAATACATTTGATGCTTTGCTATGTAATCACGTACTCGAGCACGTGAGAGATGACATACGAGCTATGAGTGAAATTCATCGCGTGCTGAAACCCGGAGGTTTTGCTATTCTCCAAGTACCTTTCTTTCATCCGATACCAGAGGTAACGTTGGAAGACCCTACCATTACCGATCCGCGCGAGCGCGAAAAAGCCTACGGCCAGGACGACCACGTGCGCAAGTATGGAAAAGATTATCCAAAGCGAATGGAACGTGCCGGCCTGATCGCCATCGAAGATCCCTTTGTCACCACCCTGCCCGAAGAAACGCAAGAGAAGTTTGGACTGGCCAAGGGAGAGATTATGTATATCGGCAAAAAGTGAAAGACGATAGTAGCCTATTTGTTCTTTACGGATTGTTGCCGGTTGCCAGTCACCGATAACTGGCAACCGGCAACCAGCGGAGGTCAGTCCTTCCAGGATCAGTGTAGCTGGCTTGTAGGTTCAGCGATCCTTGTATAAAAAGTTTTTTCTCTCGAACGTTATCGAATGCTCCAGTAAACCTTATCGCATGCTTGCCTTTATCGAGCGTGGAGCAAGAGAGGATGGAGAGTGGACAAAGAGTGGAGAAATCTCAAATCTACCCTTTACCTAATCCAAACCGACACTGAATCTTCCCTGAAATAAAACTGAAAAAAGTTTGCCCATCAGGTCAGTCCGCTGATAGGCAGCGGGCTGCTACTGTATACTTGTACAAAAACAATGCGGTTATGGCTACTGTAACAACCAATGATTTGATTGAAGGTCTCCGGGGAAAGCTGGGTAAATCTCTGGTATTTAGGACTATGCACGACAAGACCTTTGTAAGTCACCGTGCCCGCAAACCCGACAAAAAGAAAGAAAGCGAAGCCCAGCGCAACACCCGTGTTAATTTCAAACAGGCTTCTGAATGGGCTAAGAAGATTTTGCGCGACCCGGAGCAGAAAGCCTATTACCAGAAGCGCGCCAAGGTTCTGAGATTGCCCAATGCTTATACAGCAGCCATAACAGATTATATGCGCAAGCCTAAAGTTATTAAGACGCAAGATCGTGGTACAATTACCTATCGTATTACCAAACCTGGTTTTGCCTTAAATGGAGTGAGGGTAGAAACTACAGAAACCACCGATGGGCAACCGAAGATTGTTACGTATCAACAAAACGATTCGTGGCGTGTACACTATACTCCCGGTGATGGTGCAGTGCTACCGCCTACGTTGATCATAACCGATAAAGCCCTGCGTGAGTATAAATTTGTTGATGTGCCGGTTTAACTATGCCAGGTATAGAAAGCCCACTGGACGACTTGGATATATAATATTGAATGTATAGCATTGAGGGACGACAACGAGTATTACCTGTATTTTCGAAGGGGTGTTTAGCTACCCTAAATGGCAGATAGCCGCAATAGAGTTGCGTATACCTGTGGAAAATGGGGGGTAAACCCGCAATAGAGTTGCGGCTATACTAATGTTGTAGGCAATTTTTCGGGACAGTATGGAGATCAATCAAGAGACAATAGAACGGCTGACAAAACTCAGGGAGAAGAAAAAGTTTACTGACTCTGACTGGGAGAAACGCGGACTGAATCCTTCTGACACTGATAAGGTTAATGAGATGATTCGTTTGACCGATGCCTGCTTGGATGAATTATTGGTTGACTTAAAATCAAACGCGACAGAAAAGCAATTAAGAAAAACTCTGACAAACGGACTGAAGAGATTTAAGACGAGTTACTACGATACAGGGGAGAAAGAATTCATAGGCGATGAGTTTAACAACATAGGTTCAATCCTTGAACTAGATATCGCGGACAATTTAAATGACTGGTTATATGGTAAAGTTCTGGGGACTATTATCGGACTGATTAAAAAGAAGGAAGTCAAAGTTGACACAAAATCATTTGAGTGTACCAAATGCAAATTGAGTCTGAATGTCAAGGTAATGTCATTAAGAGAAGGTATTCCAAATTCTTGGTTCATCGCTCAGTGTAATCAATGCGGAGAGTATAATCTGCTTTCAACCGGAGAAAATGTAAGTGAGATTAGATTTGAGAACTTTACCTCTATTGAAAATTTCTATGGTGACAACAATACTGAGCAACACGCGAGGATTAGATTAGAACAGATACGGGACTTTAAAGGGCGGAGTTAAAAAACTGCCTACAACAAAACCTATAAAACATATGCTGTATTGTAGTTTCTTAACATGTGTGCTACTAAATTTCGTCAGCAACGTGGGACAGAGATGTAGGTATTTAAACGCATACGTCTTATAGCCAAGCGTTGTGAGACATTTTACAGGACAGTCAAGACAATGATTTTAACGACAAAGTATCTGACATTTTGGACAAGGGTAAGAAAAGAGTTTTTAGCTGGCTTTCTCATCATCACAGCAATTATGCTGTATATCTATTTTAAGGATAGAAAAGACATCGGACGCATTGGATTGATGATTTTAGGATTCGGATTTGTCTACCTGATCATTTCATTGATAAAAGCCAAGACATTTGTTAATGAGGTGAAAATCACTGAGGGCAAAATTATTGTAACTGGACATGATTTTGATTCACGTTGGGAGAAAGAAATAGATATTAAGACATCGGACATTAAGATAAAATCTAAGGGAAGTCGGGTTAAGGTTGACTATTATTTTACAATTGTATCGGGAAATAGGTCCGTGGATATTAATCGCTCACTCAATTGGGACTATTTTTCATTGTTGACAATATTTCGGGAATTCAAGAGAATAAAGGGTGAGAAGATTATTTTTGACGAGAAGTATTATCTGGACATTATGGAAAAGAAAGCAAACGAATTTTCAGCTAGGGACATTGCTTCTGGGAATGATTTGAAAAAGTAAAAACGTCTCACAACACATGCTGTATTGTAGGTTCTTAACGTGTGTGCTGTTAAATTTCGTTAGCAACGTGGGACAAAGATGTAGGTATTTACACGCATACGTCTTATAGCTAGGCGTTGTGGGCAAGGCTGGAAAGAGACGACAAACAGGGAGGACTTTAGGCGGATACAAAAAGCACTGACAAACTTGTATTCGAGATTTGACAAGATAGATTTGATAACAATTTTAAATTTCACCTAACGAACTCTATTATGGAATTATTTGCATTTATGGCAGGAATTGGTTTCGGAGAAATCATTGCGTTACTAGTAATAATATTATTTTGGATTGGGCTTTTTCTCCTCTTGAGGTCAGTTATGTTGTGGTATTGGAAAATTGACACAATAATCA
>JANMRZ010000036.1:0-14884 GCA_031388805.1 Chryseolinea sp. | reverse complement strand
AAAGATGGGTTCAATTGAGTCCCAAGTATGAAAATGTATTTCGATAGTTGATTTTACAATTTCATGACTTATTCAGCAGACCCTAAGTATGGAATGGGTGTGGTCATGTTCGGGTTTCTTCTCCAACTTGTTAGAACTTCTTGTAAACAAACGGACACTACAGGTCCAAGTTACCTCACGCACAAAACTTGAACTAGGTAGGAAGACTTGGGAACAGTGAATACTTATCTAACTCCAACAACAAAATTTTTATCTGGAACCCAATGCCCCTTGATATAATTTAAATTGCCGTATGCCAAAGCTCCTGTGATCCCAAAAAATAAATTCACAAATGCGGTATCATTCTTAATGTCCATCTTAAAGAGATAACATGGTACCTCTTCAGTATTCAATGAATCTAAACTATTTAAAACCATAAGTCTATTTCCGTTTTGCATAATAGGTGGAATACTGTCGTTAAAATCACTTCTTTTCAAGATAATATAAACATTATTGTATTTTTCTTGAATTAATTTCAACTTAGAGAACTTGATTACGCTTGGCAAATTCAATACAGTCTCAATAAGCTGAGCCTTTTTCTTATCGCTTAAACTTATATCTTGTGTTTTGCCTAAGTCCTTCGGATACTCTCTATAATCGCTGGTGTTAATCTTAAAACACCCAATATTAAAACCCAGAATTATGATCAAAAATATTTTCATATTTCTCTTAATCAATGATTTATTACTATATTCTTTAAAATTGGGCTCCCCATAATTATCTCGATCTCGGCTCTCAATATGCACCTCCTGATCTTTTAGCGGCTTCCCTATCTTCATCAGGACCTTTTTTCTGTTTTTCGGAGCTATTAGAAGAATTTGTTGAAGTGTTAATCCAATAAGAAGCTTCTTCTGTAGGCACTGACTGCATTTTCAACCAGTTGCTTCTAACTTCTTTATAATTACTTCTTTTTATCAATTGGCCATAGGCAGCTTTCTCAAAATCATTTCCTTCTTCATTAACTAAAGGTGTTTTATTTATATCAGCACCATGATGAACAGTCTCATGAAGAATTACAACTGCAAGATAAAATAGCATGTCATCACTATCCTTTCCTGTTGCCTTTTCCAAGGCTTCAACTAAATCTATATTTATAAGCATCTTAAATCTACCATTATCATTAGCATACTGGCCATCTACGATAATCTCAACACCGTCATCATATTTAAGTGTCCCAATTTCGAATGGCTTAACAATTGGGCCTTTATTCCAAGTAAACGCTTCCTTTAATTGCGCATCAGAAAAACCGCCATGTTTTTTCAATGCATCTACAATCTTTTTATTCTCTAAAATATGCTGAATATCATGTTTCAGATAAGAAGCTAATTTTTTGAATTTATTTAAAAATTCCTTAGGCAATATAAAGTCCCCATTGAAGTCAATATTATTTATCGGATTATTAGCAACATATCCGTACGGACTATACATCATGTAATTATGCGATCTAGAATCAATTATCATAAACCGTCCTAGTTCCGATGCATACATTCTCGCACCATAATCCAACCAGTTTAATCCAAGCTCATCTTGCAATTCCTTTCCGTTATAGAGATACTGATTTGCAACGCTGTTCTCCCTAGAGTAAGAGTTAAAGGCGAGACCGAATGGATAATAATCATCCATCTGTATCACTGGAGATTTAATGTGGTCTACTTTAAAGTCATCGAAATACACTTCGTAGGCACTTGCTCCTTCTTCGTTGCTTAGGTAAATATAAACATAACCAGCTTCTGCTATACTTACTGTCCCAGAGAGTTTTTCGTGGGCCGCGTCTTGTCCGTATTCGCGGGCTGCAGTCGTCAATCGCTGGTAGCCGCACTTGGAGAGAATAAGATTTTCGTTTCGATCGTATACCAGCCAGTTTAAATAGGCTTTCGGGCCAGTGCCACTGCTGCTGGTGGTTCCGTTTAATCCGCCAGGAAAAGGGAATGATGATGTACTTGAACCATAACTACCACCATCTATCACGGTTCCCGCTGGTGCTGAACCCGCAGCAATTTGCGATACCAAGGTATTCAATGCTGTGGTTAAGTTTGCGGTGTTGGAGTCAATGTATTTTCCATACACTTCCATGTTGATCACATCGCCTGGCATTACACTGAGTGATCGGGCAAGACCATATATTTCGTTGGTCTTTCCGCTGAGGCGCTGTGCGGCACCCGTTGTCGTGGTCGGGGTAGAGCCATTCGTATGATCAAACAAATAGTGGTTTACTTTACGGGCGTTGTCATAGCGCAGAAATTTACTTCTTTCTGCATTTTCGTTGGCGGCTTCCAACGTTGCAGTAGCACCATCGGTTTCTTGCTTGGTGGTAAACGTAAGCCTCACATTGCCTAAATGATCCTTGAGGTTGTATTGGTATTCGGGTGTGATGGTTTCGAGTTTGGTGATGTCAAGTTCATTGAGATAAAATATTTCGTTCGCAGATACCGTTGTGCCCCACACCATTCCGGCTTGCATGGTTGTTGCTCCGGCAGGTATGGTTACAATCTGTTCTACCCATCCTTCGTTGGTGGCGTTGTTAGGAAGTGTGGTATTGCCCAGCACAGTTGTTCCGGCTTTCACCTGGAGGTAAACCGGGTTGGTCGTGCGATATCCTTTTGCTCTAACCCTGTAACGATCACCAGCCACTACCGTGAAGGTAGTGCCTATTGGTAAAATACCATTGCCGGCAGTGGTGTTACCGGATGTTACGCTAACATATTTTTGTCCGTTGATAGTATAAGCAGCCACGGTCGCTCCAATAGTGGTAACATCGGTAGGAAGCTTATCATAGCTGTTGGTATAGATCAGCTTCGTGTTGGTCATCATCACGCGGCCTTCTTCGTGACTGATGTATTGCAAGACATCGTTCTCGTAGGTGAACTCGCCAGCATAATCGGTTTGCTTTTGCGTAGTGCCCGTTGTTACTACCTGTGATAGCTTGCGGCCAGTGGCATCGTAAATGTAGCGAATGGTGTTCCCTCCTTTCGTTACGGTTTCCGGAAGGTTGAGGTAGTTGTAGGTAATGACATTCGTGTTATCTGAAACAGAAGTACCAATGCCTTTATTGAGGTCGCGGGTTAAGTTGCCGTTGTTATCGTAGGTATAGTCTGTACCACTACTGTTGCCATCAACAAATCCTTTGTAGTCATTACCATGGTCAACTACACTTAATAATTGATTGGTCTTGTTTACTCCTCCGTTGTAATCATACACCAAACTATCCATAAAACCCGTCACCTTCTTATCGAAGCGCATTAACTTCATAATGTTTCCATTGAGGTCATAGTTAAAACCACGTTCATCAAATCCATTATTGGCAGGATCGGACCATGACGTTGTTTTTTCTCTGAAGTATGAACCAGCAAGGCGATTCATGGCATCATACTTAAAAGTGTAACCGTTTTCTTTTGTTGTGCCCAGGCCCTGGTTGTTGCTCCAGGTCATGCCACTGATGTTGCCGTTGAACAAGCCCGTATTTCCGATACCCAGATCAGTGTTGTTATAGGCGAGGTTCATGCCGAAGTAATCTTTGGGTTCTGAGCCATCCAGTGTAAGCGCAGCATCATTCATAGATGTTAACCAGCCTCGAATGTTGTAGCGGTAGTCAACGGATTGTTTGGCATCACTTGCTGTGGTAAGCGTGCTATGAAGTTTTTTATCAACCAACTGACCAAGTTCGTTATATTCGTTCTTGCTCAGAAGGATTTGGGGTTGCGCATCGATTTGGTGCCAGGTTTTGGTTAATCTTCCTGCGTGGTCATATTCGAATGTGCGGGTAATTGATTTGCTTATTACTTGTGTTATGGCAGGGCCGCCAAAACTTGCGCGGGCATTCATAATTCCACAGCCCCATCGGTTCACGTCAATATCCATCACCATCTCGGCTGTTGTTACGCCCGTTGCCGTATGAATCAATTTATTGTTGTGATAAAACTTCATGGTTGTACCCACTCGTTCGATGCGGAAAATATCACCTCGCTTGTAGTTTGGTAAAGTCACCGGGCGTATGCCATTAGTATACACTGAAACATAATTATCGGTTAAAAGATAGAATACATAAGCCGTAGTGATTGCTGCATTTTTATCGGCTGTCAGTCCTGCCATTAAAAACTCTGAACCACTTACATCTGATCCAAAATTCTCCACCGTAAATTCAACCCAACCATCCTGGTTGGCAGGTAATTTATTGAGCGATACGGCACCGTTATTTCCAAAAACCTGCGGCACTGTTGTCATTTTAGTGAGCCGCTTATTCTCTAACATCAAATTGTTTAACTCTGACCAAACGATATCATACGCAATCTGGTGACTGGTTTTTGTTTTCAAGACCTTACCTGCAAAATCATACAGCATGGACGTTCGATCCTTGTCTCCTTTATAGTTATCACTTAATGTTTGTATTACTCTGTACTTATCATCAAAGTAATTAATTGTTTTTAGCCAGGTACTTCTACCTCGAACACCACCATCCAAAACTTTTATTTTAGAGCCTGTTACCTGGCCGATTACACGTTGGTTTTCTAAACCCGTCGCAACCTGTGTATATGTTCCGGTTAAACTTGTATTCGAAAGACCATCAGATAAATACGTGTAGGTTCCGATCCAATCATTTCTGAAAGTGTAATTGTCATAATACGTTACAGTAAGATAATTGTCAACATTTAGTGTTGCTGCATTTGTTACCCTTGGATAGGAATAATTACTATAACCGTGCACATTGTTTGCAGCAGCTGTGCCTACATACTTTTCACCATACTTTCTCCACGGTTTTGTAGTTGCGATTAATGAATAATAAGTATCTACTACACCTTGCATTTGCGCTTGTGTCAACGATGCTGTTGTATCTTTTATACCGGTAAGAATCAGCCGGTTCAATTCATCATATTTTGTAAACGTCCAGTACTTGGTAGCAAGGTTTCGTTGTACACCATCCTGGGTAAGTACTAACCGATCACGATTATCATACACCATATACACCCAAAAGGCACCTGGCACATGTTTCTCTGACATTCTTTTCCGGGCATCATATCGATATTGAAAAGCCAGGTTGTTCAGATCCGTTTGCGTGACTACATAGGTATCCACTCCACTATGAAGTCTTTTACTCAGTTCGGGTTGAAGTACAATACGAAGATTTCCTAAGTCATCATAAATATAATAGGTAAGTGCCCAGTCCGTTGTGCTGTTTAGATTTGCAGAACCCAAAACGGCCTGCACTTTCTTCAAAATAATTTGCCCTGATTTGTTGGTGTATTCTCTAACGGCATTTCCTTCTTCATCAACTGTAACATTAACATAAAGCTGGCCTGTGCTGTAATATCCACCTGTCTCAATAAAACCAGTTGAAGGGGTTTCACGAATAGGCAATCCATTAGTATCAACCTTCCAAGCAATGACTTTTTCCTGTGTTGAACTTGCGACTGTACCGTGAGCATTAACCAAATATTGATGAGCAATGAATTTATTACTACCCGGTGAAGGTCCCCAACTACTGCCTGGTCCATAACTCTGTAACGGTCTGTTTAGAGGGGAGGCTTCGAAAATGGTTTCGGCAAAAGGCCTTGTATCCTGAGCGATTTTTCCTGAAGCGTTATTGGTGTAGGTGTTACCTGCTACACCTGTGTAATTTCCAGCAACATCAAACGTAACTGGCTTGTACCAACCATCTGAACCGGTAACAACTGGCAAATATTTTTTAGGCTCTCTTCCATATTGATCATAGACGATCGGCTGAACAATGTCTTTCGAAGTTGATGAACCTTGCCTCACTATTGATTGAATAGGTCTACCCATCCCGTCAAAAAATTGAACGACTTGATTTCGTTGACCTATTGCAAAAGAATTCGCAACGGATTCGCTTGTAACACCATCCTCAAGTACATCGGTAGCTATGATATAATTCTGAGATAATATTGATATTGGGTCCGAAATGAAAACAGCCGAGTTACTCTTCGTCACCTTTGTTCTATAAATTCCGGGAGAGTTTGTAGTATATGATGACGAGGTAGCCCCTGGTATATCCAGTCCGTATTCATCAATCCATTGATAAGTGTCATATGAATAGTTTGTCACAGAAATTGTAACCGAACTGCCAAACACGATTTCGCCTCCATTCGTTACTGTTAATATGGGGGCAGGATGAAGATAAGCCGTAACACTTTTTCGAGTGGGGCTTTCACAAGATCCATTAAATGAAGCAACAAAAAAAGTCTGACTGGCGCCTGGTTGAAGCAGAGGCAAGTGAAACGAACCGCTAGGCCCCTGGTATAGTGTTCCACCCGAGGGTTGATCATACCATCTGTAGTAAAGTGAACCAGTAACATCACTAACTGAAATAAGAACATTTGATTGGTTACTACTGATTACATTTCCATCAGTAGAAGTTGCAGGAGCTGCAGGGGCATTAGTAACAGGAATATTTCCTGTACTTAAGGAAGAGCTCCATGCACCTGTGGCCCTCCACCGCGCCCGAAGATAATAGATTCCTGAAGCCGAAATAGTATAGTCAGAACCGCTGTTTGAAGTACTTACACCTCCGCTAGTAGTCTGCCAGTACCAATCCACTCCTGCTGGTGGGCTTGATGAGTGTAAATAGTTGTTGCAGTGGCTGTACAAACAGGTGTGGACCAAAAGGTTGTGTTGGGAGTGCCCAAATTAATTGTGACAGATAAGTTACCTCGACCTACATAATTTTGATCCAAAACCGTAAGGCTGGCAGTTCCGAGGGTTGTCCAATGTATGGTAGCGTAATAGGTAGTTCCACTATTCCATTTAGATTCAACCGTTCCGTAACTCCCCGCTGCCCAGTTTATATTCGAGTACGATGAGCCATTCGAAAATGTATACGTAACAGTACTTCCAACATTAACAGAACCGGCTGGTGCTATATTTTGCGCCTGCAGATAGTACATCGTGAATATCAGCAGTAAGAGAAGTAAGTTCTTCTTCATATTTTTTTCTTAGCGATAAGTCTGTGTGCGTTCATTTTGATGCACATCATTTTTGGTTTTTATATTGATACTGATATGTTTTCAGAATTTTACCCCTGTCGTCTCTGACTAATTTAAGACGGTTGAATACATCATATTCATAAAATGTTGTCGCTCCATTGATGTCCGTCACTGAAGCCACACCTACTAGTGGCTTATAAGTATAGGTTTTCATTGCAGCACCCAAAGGATATACCCGTACTTCATCAATCAGTACAGAACCACTAGAAGCATTTAATATCATTGTCACAGGCCCAGTTAGTGTAACCTCATTTTTATAGAATATCCAGCCATTGGAGTCGGCTAATGAAGTCGAAACAGGTGCAACAGACAACCCACTGCCCGTAATGGAAACTGGGGCTTTAGCAAAATACTCTAAGATATACTTACCAGCGGGCAAGCTTTTACTAATCGAAATGGTTGGGGTAAGCGTGTAAAAATACAAACCTGTTTTAGCAATAGAAGTACCACTGGTTGAACCCGCAAATGTCCAGTTGCCTTCATTGAGTCCTGATTCAAAACTGGTGTATGCTACCTTGCCATACTCGCCATTTACGACCTCTGCTATAGGATATATTTTATTATCGCTCCATAGATAAATGATTTTGCTATCATCCGATTTTGAAACAACTTCTAAATTTCCTTTCGTGTCATATTGCTGATAATTCAATCGAGGTACATATCGGGTGTCCATAGAGAAGGCATTGGCCGTTTTATTTGAATGCGTAAAATTTGTTAATGCAATGGGCGAGGTAGTTTCGAGTGAATAGACTACATCCGGAACAGGCAGAGATGGTTTAAACGTTGTCAATGTTCCCGATATAACATTGGTATTAACAGTTAAATATTGTTCGATCGGAACAAGAACATTATTGTCTTTTAGATTTTTTATTCCGTTGGTGGTAGATGATAACGTCCCGTAATCAGGTGGGTAAACTATTTTCTGAGTTTCGGTCTTTCCTTCACTGTTGGTCTTTACGATCTCAATGGGCTGCTCATGCTTAGTACCGTAATTGTATTGTACTTGATTAGTATAAACCTGAGTTGTATCCAATGGATTATAAATTCGTTCAATTGTTGTTTTCTGTGTTACGCGTTCTGCGCGAATACTAGGTTACACAAAAAGAATGTACCGATGAAAAACACCCCAAACTGTTACTAGTTCATTTACCTCAATATAATCATGCTGAAAGCTAAAATAATTATTGAGCAATGATTTTGAGTATTCAGTCTTTGTTTCAAGCGCGGGTTGCAGGTCTGCACCAGCCTTCTTAAATACTTTTTTTGCTATCAACGACCCGTTTAACTTGTGAGATAGATTGGCAATACCAGGAGGTCTGCTATCGCCATAAGCATCACCAGTACTCACGTTATAGGAGTAAATTGAATCGGATTTATTGAAGAAAGAATAAATTGTTTTGCCATTAAAGTCATCCGTGCTAGCGTCTGTATAGGTTACGGATTCAATGACCTTGTCATAACCAACAGAGATTCCGGGAGGTATTACGCTATTTGAAAAACGTTGAAATACATTATGAGATAATGCACTTACTTCCATTTGGGTTTGACTCTGGATGTAACTTCGAAAATAATGACTCTTAGAAAACGATTTTCCATACGAGCATTCTTCCAGGACTCCGTCAGCATTAGTATCCTTCCAATAATGATATTCAAACCGTTGAGATTTTGTCAGTTTTCCATCGCTATCATAATCCGAGACTCGTTTTACACGAAGCCCTCCAGCAGCAGCATAGTTTTTAGTTACCGGAGTTCCGACCGGAACTGAATTAGCAGGCTGATCCCACTCCACTGCCAACTTGATTTGAAAAAAATTATGTGCGGCTGTAACATTGTTGCTAATATGAAATTTATAATTGCTAGTAAGGGTTGCAATTAAATCAGTCGCTTTACAAATGCTCTGAGTGCCTCCATATCCGCAAGAAACGAACGTTCCGGCTATATCCCTCGTATTTCCATCCAATTCCAAATAAATTGATCCATAGCTCAAACTTTTTGCTGATGTACACAAATCTGATCCGTAGCAGATAAATGAAGCCGTCACCGTTACATTTTTTGACCCTGATGGAATCATGGAACTTAAGGATCCTGTCAAGTCTTCCCCAGGATCCCCTGGCGCAAAAGTTACAGCATCACTAGTGTGAACGAATTCTGGTGCCGGCCCTGATGTACCTTCACTATTGCTTTGACCAGTAAAATCAACAAAGTATGTATTACCCTCCGTTTCAAAAACTGTTTTACCACCTGTTGGATATTGAACCTCCTTCAGGGAAAATAACTTTGCTTTATCCGGATCAGGGCTTCTATTGGCACCTGCCAACGTGAGAAACGGATATGTAAGATTAGTGACATCTCCACTCGACCCACTTGCGCCCACTACTATCGGTCCTCCCCGGAATTCCGGTATGCTTGTGATATTACCTTTTCCATTAAAATAACCCCAGTGATCAAAACTATAAGCATTCAAATCAGTTAACCCAAAGATACCGTCATTATGATAGGAAAACCGATAAGGAGAAAGTTTAGATGTGCCGGCTTTTTCCACAACTTCGTCAAGCCGCATTCGTTGTGCATCAAAATAGGTATACTTGAATTCAAACTCTTTTACCGGAGTCACTACACCATTTAGAAACACTTTCAATCCTGTTGTTCGTAAACCGGTGTAGTCCGTCCGGAGGGCATCTGTAGGTAAGTCAACATACCCTTCTGCAAAATTTATTCTGGTTAAAATTAGAACGTTAGGAAAACTAGTTGTACGAATAGTATGCGAAGAGGGAGCGCCAGATCCGAAATTATCGCTCCACAAATCCTGACTTAGTGACAGACTTGTTGTCGGCTGGTAAATAAAATCGATCGCATTACCCTTCAGCGATTCGATCCTACTCAAGTACCATGAAGTCTTAAACGACCCAACCAACGGGTCCATGCTGGCTAATTCATAACTTTCAAATGAATAAATAAAACCCTGACTATCCTTAATTTTAAACTGATTTCCTCCAGCAGGAGGAGTGACAATAATATCGTCCTGCTTCTCCAATATTACCTGACCGCTACGGGTAATGATAAACCGGCCGCTTTTTCCGCAAAAATTGTAAGAAAAAATATCATACTCGGTATCATACCCGTCAATGCTTCCCAAAAATGGGCTTAAATCAAATTGTTCTTCTTTTGTAGTGTTGAGCACCTTTGCGGATGCGGGATGTTCATGAAAAAATTGAAATAAAGCGAACGGGATGGTTGTTCCTGCCTGAAGTGTTATCTTCATTTCTCCTTTTGTCATTATATCTGGAAATGTACTTGTCCCACCTATCAAATCGTCCTTATCCTTTAATTGATGATTGATTACACCACCGGCACTAAGCGTCCATCCCAGGCCTGCCCATCCTGCTAACTGTTTTAACTGTATTCCACTGGTATGATAATCCAGGCTTATTGGCAATGTAATATCACCAGACTGAATAGTATAAAGTGGCACCGTTACAGTGGCCGTGCCGGTATACTGGCTTACCGGTATATCCCCAAATTTTCCCAATGTCGCTGCATTAGGTGAAGGTGGCAATACATTAGGAAGGGGGGTTGGGCAAATGCCAATTGAATAGTAATAAAAAGAAGGCTAATCAAAAATCCGATTCTCATGTGGTATATTGAATTGATGCTTATTATAAAATTACTATAGCTGTTTTTGAATGGCTCAAAAAAACAATGTCGTTAAATGGGAATGAATCAACTCTATAGTCTTTGCAAGATCAACCAAAATCTAAATATCTCACAATAAAAATGGAAAGACCGTCTTTAGGCTAACGCTGCAAGACTATTTAAAATAATCCAAAAATCAAAATAACATGAACATCAGGCCTGCTAAAATTATATCTGACGAATTCACTGGATTATGGATGAATACTAACTCCATAAAACTCCGCTAAATTTTAATTCCTAGTGACAATTCTGGATTACTTTTCCATACCCCTCGGAACCGGTACCTGACAACCGGAAACCCTCCTCACTTCACCAGAAACCACGGATTTAAAAGATCAGGTTTATTGTAGACAACTTCTGTTTCTGTACCGTGTTGAAATACTTTTAAATCAACTGACTTAACGACAGCATGTGCCGCAGCCGTATCCCACTCCATTGTTGGTGCAAAACGTGGATAAACATCGGCCTTGCCTTCTGCTAACAACATAAACTTTAAGCTGCTACCCTGCGAAACCAAAGTCGGTTCTTTCAGCTTGTTGATAAATTCCTGTGTCTCTTCGCTCATGTGCGAGCGTGACGCTACAATACGCAGAGCAGGTTGAGCAAGGTCAATGGCTTTGCGTTTTGCAAGCGGTGTGGTTTTGCCTTCGCGTTTTATAAACCCTCCATTCTCTTCATCGGCATAAAAAACATCTCCGGTAACCGGCACTGCCACAACACCAAGAATTGGTACGCCTTTATGTATGAGCGCAATGTTTACGGTAAACTCGCCATTGCGTTTTAAAAATTCTTTTGTGCCGTCAAGTGGATCAACCATCCAGAAATAATCCCAGCCTTTGCGTTCGTCATACGGAATGCTTCTACCCTCTTCACTTAACAAAGGAAGATTTGAGGACTGCAAAATCTTTGCAATGGCTTCGTGGCCTTTTTTATCGGCAAGGGTAAGCGGAGAGTTATCTCCTTTCGCCTCCGCCTGAAAATCACCTGAATGATAAACGGTGAGGATTTCTTTTGATGCTTCTTCAGCAGCGGTGATTGCAGTCTGTAAAAGGTTATGGATTTGGGGTTGAGTCATTTTAATGGTTGGTTAACCGCGGAGGCGGAGAGGCGCTAAGGTTTCTTAAATAAAAATGTATTTCGTGAAGTCTGCTTTAATAATTCCTCTGTGTTTCTCCGACTCTGCGGTAATAAAGCAGGGAATCGATATTTCTGGTTTTAAAAATTGTTTACGAATCTTCTGAATCCATTTTTTAGTAGAGGAGCATTAAAGTTTATTAAAACACCAAGACGCTTATCGGCCAGTTTTAGATAGCTAATAATCTGCACCTCATGAACCGGTAGAATGATCTCCACTGCTTTAAGTTCTATAATAATCTCATTTTCAATCAACATATCAATAATGTATTCTTTGTCCAAAAGATGACCCTTGTATTGAAGAGGTATACACACCATACTCTGAACATTCAATCCACGCATGGTCAATTCCCTTACAAGACATTGTTGGTAAACTGACTCCAATAATCCAGGGCCCATTTCCTTGTGAACAGCAATTGAGCCATCCAGGATTTCCTTTGATAGTTTATTAAATTCTTCTTTCTCCATAATCTGGGGGGCTAACGTGATTACAAAATATTTTACCGCGGAGGCGCGGATACATTAAGTGATACTTTAAAATTATTAATTACTGATTTTAAATTCATTCTGCAGAAGCGTGAAAATTATTGCTATCCCTCATCCCTTTCCTTTGCGTCTCTGCGCCTCCGCGGTTAAACCAACTTACACGATCATCCCCGCAGCCACAGTCTCGTTCGTTCCTTCATCTACCAAAATAATACTTCCGGTAATTCTGTTCTTGCGATAGCTATCAAAAAATAAAGGCTGTGCTGTGCGAATTTTCACACGTGCGATTTCATTCATTGTTAACTGCTCGGCATTTTCAATGCGATGAAAACTATTGATATCCAGTTTATATTGAATTTCTTTTAATACGCCTTTCACTTCGTTCGTCATGTGGCGAACATAAAATTTTGAATTCAAATTGATCGGGCGTTGATTCATCCAACATACCATCACATCAATATCCTGCTCGGATTGTGGATGATTGTTAGGCTTGGCGATAATGTTACCACGGCTAATATCGATCTCATCTTCCAGCGTTATGGTAACCGACATCGGTGCAAAGGCTTCTTCCAGCACTTTGTCGCCTAACTGAATTGATTTGACTTTTGATGTAAATCCAGATGGCAGCACTAACACTTCATCACCGGGCCTGAAAATACCTCCTGCTACCCTTCCGGCATAACCTCTGAAATCGTGATGTTCTTTTGACATTGGTCTGACAACATACTGAACTGGAAAACGACTATCGATGTGATTGTAGTCACTTTCAATGTGAACGGTCTCCAGCATATGCAGTAAAGTAGCACCGCGATACCAATCCATTGTTAAAGAACGATTCACTACGTTATCACCCACCAATGCACTGATGGGCACGAACTGAATATCAGATACTTCTAATTTGGAAGAGAATGCTTTATAGTCTTCAACAATTTTATCATAGACAGCTTCATCGTAGTTTACAAGGTCCATCTTGTTTACACAAACAATAATGTGTGGTATTTTTAATAACGAAGCGATGTACGAATGGCGATAGGTTTGTTCTACCAATCCTTTGCGCGCATCAATCAAGATTAAAGCGAGGTTAGCTGTTGACGCCCCCGTAACCATGTTACGTGTATATTGAATATGCCCGGGTGTATCAGCAATGATGAACTTCCGTTTGGGAGTTGCAAAATAACGGTATGCCACATCAATGGTGATACCTTGTTCGCGTTCTGATTTTAATCCATCCGTCAACAATGAAAGGTCAACGTAGTCAAAACCTTTCTTTGCGCTTGAGGCTTCAACTGCTTCAAGTTGATCTTCAAATATAGATTTGCTATCGTACAACAAACGACCGATGAGGGTGCTCTTGCCATCGTCTACACTGCCGGCTGTTGTGAATCTTAGAAGTTGGTTGTTTAAATTGCTCATGTTTTGAAATTAGAGTTGCCGGTTGCCAGTTGCCGGGGTTCCGGATTTAGTTTCGTTGACGTCTTTTAAATTTTCTTCTACCCATTGGGTGAATTTGTTTATTCTTCTGCTCAGGGAATCATATGCATTTTTTAAGTCTTGGTAGATTGTCTCATTGGTCATTGAACCCGTTTCGAACAAAAAATCAAGGTGCACCATTGTTTCATCACATTCCGATTGAGCATAAATCAAATACCTTATAAAATCTCTTTTATATCTTCTTCTACCATACCCTTCAACAATTGAAGAGGTGATTGATTTCGATGACCTTCTTATCTGACTACCCTCTTCATACAGCTCATGCTTTGGAAGCGTGATAGACAATTTGTGTACTTCAACAGCAAGCCTTTTCGACTCAAGATATATCTCTAAATCTCTAAGGCTTTTCATACAACGGGGGTTAATTGGTTACCAGTTTCCGGTTGCCGGTTTGTACTTTACTTAATGTTGTTTCTTATCGTCTTTCAAATTTGTCTATGTCTTTGTACGGTGTGCAATGCCCGACACTTCCGCCCCGGAAACTGGCAACAGGTATCCGACAACTAGAAATACCCTGCCTTTTTGCGATCTTCCATTGCTGTCTCAGAACGCTTGTCATCAGCACGCGTGCCACGTTCTGTTTTACGTGATGAGGCAACCTCTTCTATAATTTTTTCCAAAGTATCAGCATCGGATTCGACAGCACCAGTTATCGGCATATCACCACAAGTTCTGAATCGTACAATTTTCTTGGTTGGAACTTCAGTAGATTTCAATGCGAGATAAGGTGATGTCGATAAGATGGCTCCATCGCGTTCAATCACTTCACGCTCATGCGAAAAATAAAGTGAAGGGATTGGTATGTTCTCTGCATAAATGTATTGCCACACATCCATCTCCGTCCAGTTTGAAATCGGGAACACGCGAAAGTGTTCTCCCATACTTTTTCTGCCGTTAAATAAATTCCATAACTCCGGACGTTGGTTCTTTGGATCCCACTGACCAAATTCATCACGCACCGAAAATATTCTTTCTTTCGCACGCGCTTTTTCTTCATCTCGACGAGCGCCGCCGATACAAGCATCAAAACCAAATTCTTCAATCGT
>JANMRZ010000032.1:0-46495 GCA_031388805.1 Chryseolinea sp. | reverse complement strand
TACTTGCACGATGCATCCTGAAGTGGTGAAGGATGAACCTGGCAAGTGTCCAATCTGCGGAATGACACTAGTGCCTGTTGTTAAAAAAGATATGCAAGAGCCTTTGGCTGAATCTGTACATGCTCATCATGATCATTCGTCTATGAAAATGGATGCACCAATGGCGATGAATGATCATGAACATCAACGAAATCATGAGCACGGAGGTCAAGGTCATCATGCCGGTATGATTGAGGACTTTAGAAAGCGATTCTATATTGTACTTGCGTTGACTGTTCCGATTATGATATTATCGCCAATGATCCAACATTGGCTTCGTCTAAACTGGTCGTTTACAGGATCATCTTATCTTCTGATGACACTCGCAACTGTTGTTTATTTTTATGGTGGCTGGCCATTTCTGGTTGGATTGAAAGATGAATTAAAAGCGAAGGCACTTGGCATGATGACGTTGGTTGCTGTAGCTATTACAGTGGCCTATGTATATAGCGTTGCTATTGTGCTAGGTCTAAAGGGAATGGATTTCTTCTGGGAGCTTGCAACACTGATCCTGATTATGTTACTCGGTCACTGGATTGAAATGAAATCCATCATGAGTGCATCGCGTGAGATGGAATTGCTTGTTCAACTCATGCCTTCTCAAGCGCACTTAGTTCAGGGCGATCAAATTAAGGAAGTAAAGACAGAAGATTTGAAAGTTGGCGACATCATCCTGATCAAACCTGGTGAGAAGATTGCCGCAGACGGTATCATCGCTGAAGGGAGTAGTTTCCTGAATGAATCCATGCTCACAGGTGAATCACAACCTGTTGAGAAATCAAAAGGAGTGAAAGTAATTGCAGGTTCCATCAACGGAAATGGATCATTAAAAGTAGAAGTGTTACATGGAAGCAAAGACTCTTATTTAGCACAGGTTATAAAATTAGTGCAGGATGCACAAAAGAGCCAATCAAAAACTGAATTGCTCGCAGACCAGGCAGCTCGGTGGCTGACGATCATTGCCCTTGCTTCTGGCGCATTAACTTTTATCGTGTGGCTGGCTGTAGGAAAAGACCTTGCGTTCGCGATGGAGCGAATGGTAACGGTAATTGTTATTTGTTGCCCTCACGCATTGGGTTTGGCCGTGCCGTTGGTAGTTGCAAGGTCAACTGCCATTTCAGCGCAGAGCGGATTGCTGATCAAGAACCGAACAGCGTTCGAGAATTCAAGAAAGATAACCACACTGGTCTTTGATAAGACTGGCACACTTACGGTAGGTAAGTTTAGCGTAGTACGATACGATTCACTTTCTGAAAAATCGAATCGTGATGAAATCCTTTCTATGGCCTCTGCGCTGGAGCAAAACTCTGAGCATCCCATTGCAACGGGTATTGTTGCCAAGGCAAAAGAACTTAAACTCTCCGTGCCTTCAATCAGCGAATTTAATGCAATCACAGGGAAAGGGATTCAGGCAATTATCGATGGCAAACAAGTGAAAGTAGTAAGTCCCGGCTACCTGAAGGAGAACAACCTGAGTGTAAATATTCCGGTATCCACTGAGGCAGAAACAATTGTCTATGTTTTAATTGAAGAAAAAGTAGCAGGCTTTATCGCGCTGGCAGATGAGATCAGGAAAGAATCTCCCGATGCCATCAAAACCCTTCACGCCAATGGTATCAAAACATTACTACTCACCGGTGACAACAAGGAGGTAGCGAAAAAAGTAAGTGATACATTGGGCATGGATGGCTTTTTTGCCGAAGTACTTCCACACCAGAAGTTAGAGAAGGTCAAAGAGCTTCAGGCGAAAGGCGAGTTTGTAGCGATGACAGGTGATGGTGTGAACGATGCACCTGCGCTTGCTCAGGCCAACATTGGAATTGCCGTAGGCTCCGGTTCAGATATTGCAGCCGAGACTGCCGGTATTGTATTGGTAAATAGTAATCCTAAAGATATTGTGAATCTTATTTTGTTTGGCAAAGCGACTTATCGGAAAATGATTCAGAACCTGATATGGGCAACTGGATACAATGTCATAGCCCTGCCGCTTGCAGCCGGAGTACTCTATAATTTTGGTGTTATGTTAAGCCCTGCTATTGGTGCAGTGTTAATGAGCGTGAGTACAGTTGTCGTGGCTATTAATGCACAGATGTTGAAGGTTAAAGGGGAATAAAGCAGGATGCATAAACAGATTCTGAGATCGCCTCTATTGTTGGATGTTTTTTTTCCAAACTGTTCTTGCATGACATTGTGAGCAAGAGTAAAGGAAGAAAAATGTAATGCTTCACGGAAAAAAGACATACTTAAAAAATAACGCGTCAGCAATTGAATAATTCGTGTGACAAGGGACAATCCGAGGAGTATTGCGGACAATACCCAAGCCAACCGTGATCGTTGATGGTCTATGTAAGTCAGAACTGTGTCTCTCATAACTCCAAAGGAAGAGAACAATTCTGAAGATAATCTGAACCTTAGTTGCAGCCGCAGCCTCCTCCATTTTTTCCACCGTTCGCGCCAGAGGCACCTTCGCGGTAAAGCTGGAAGCTGGTTTCAAATTTCTGGGTTTTGCGAGCCGCCAATTCCATTTCAGAATCATTGAGGTGCATCTTCTGATATTCTTTTACAGGAGCACAGCTCATTGCAAACGGAATGATAAAAATGACTGAGGGAATTATTTTTCGGGCAAACAAAAATGTCTTTTTCATTTAGTGTTTCAAGTTAATATTGGAAGATGTATGAATGGTATTATGATCATCGACTACGATGCAGGCAATACCTTTTAACTGATTGATTAAACCGATGCCGGCCTTAATGCCCATCACCATTACGGGTGTCGCCATCGCGTCTGCTATCTCGGCATGAGAACATAGAATGGTAACACTTTTAATCCCCTGGACCGGATAACCTGTTTTGGGATCAATGGTGTGTGAATATTTTTTACCGTCAATAACCACATACTTCTCATAGTTACCGGATGTGGCAATGGAGGTGTTTGATAATTTTAAAGAAGCAAAGGGCAGTTCTTTTTTATCGGGATCAGCAATGCCTATTGTCCATGCTTCACCATTCGGTTGTGTTCCCCATACTGTAAGGTCGCCTGATGCATTTACAATGCCACTGCTTACGCCAGCCTTAACCATCACTTTCTTGGCACAATCGGCAGCATATCCTTTTCCGATACCGCCAAAACCAATTCGCATTCCTTTCTCTTTCAGAAAAACACTATGATGTTCTTTATCTAGTATCACATTTCGGAAATTAATAAGACGAACAGTTGCCTTGGCTTTAAGCGGATCAGGAAGAGATGTCATGTTCTTATCAAAGTTCCAAAGGCTTTTGTCGATGGAGCCATAAGTAATATCAAACGCGCCTTGTGTTAATGCTGAAATGCGAAGGGAACGTTCAATTAAATCGAAAACTTCTTTATCAATCGGCACGCTTTCAATACCTGCCTTTACGTTGATTTGGTTCGTTTGACTAGAATCACCGAAGGTGGTTAATAATTTTTCAATGCGTTGAACTTCTGCAATTGCTTCCTCCATTTTCTGGTTTGCCCAGTTTTCATCAGAAGCCACAACAGTAAATTCAAACTGATTGCCCATCAGCTTAACGTGTTTACGATATGTAGCCTCTACTACCACCACTCTGTTTATTTTGAAGCCAGGACAATATTGAGATTAGCAATGAATTTGTCCTGACTTGAGAATGCGTAACCATCCCATTCTTTTATGACCTTTCCGTTGGCGTCTAACAAAATGGTGAGCGGAAATTTGCCAGATGGATTATATTTTTCGGCAAGCGCTTCATTGTGTTTCGTTTGTTCATCCGATAGTTTATTCTTCTTTGAGCGCGGAAAGTCTGCACGAACCAGGATCAATTTTTTTTCGGCAAGATTTAGAAACGATTCGCTTTCAAAAACTTCCTTTTTCATTTTAATGCATGGCCCACACCAGTCGGAGCCGGAGAAGTTTAATAGAATGTATTTGTTTTCTTTTGTGGCAACTTCCTTCGCAGCGGTCATGTTCGTGAGCCATTCGGTTGATAGCGTGAAGACCATTACTAAACTAATCATTAGTGTTTTCATATTATTATTTAAATTTTGCTAAAAGCGTAACAATGTTTGCATCTAAACCGGTTGAGCGTTGGTAGTTCGCATACCGCAATTCAAATGCGTTAAATTTTGTAAGGCCAAATACACCACCAGGTGGTGCATAGCGAATACCTAATCCAATCATGTTGCTGGTTAACGTAGAGAGATCATAATCGCTGGTATAAAATTCTTCATTCAGATTATGCTCCTCAAAACCTGCAAAGTATTTGACACCTTGTTGAGTGTAGTGTCGATAAAAAGGACTTACGGAAAAGAATGGTGTAATCTTAATGGGTGTTTCAAGTTCAAATGTATGGGCACTCAACCCCCAATCGTCTTTATAGTATCGATAGTATGTTCGGATGATGTACCGATCGCCAAGAAAATAATTCAATCGAATACCAACCGGAATTTTCAGACGCGTGTCAGGTAAGTTTTCAACTTGATGCGATCCGTCTGTAAAATACGTTCGGTGATACAGTGTTGCCAGTTGCCCACTTTGATACGCAACATCCGCCAGAATTAAAAGTTGTAAACGCTTGGTTATAATCTGACTCAGTGTAAAAGAGGCACTGTATGAATTTCTGGGTAGGCTACCTTTTTTATTGGTAATGCCTCTTAGTTCCACTGGCAAAATCACCGTCCATGTATCCAGAAACACCTGGGCTTTTGCACTGAACTCCCTGTTCTTATCTTTTGAAAGTTTTGACCAACCCAGATTTAATCCTTTTGAAAGATAGTCATACTCGGTCGAAACTGATCCGGTTGCACTAATGGTTGAACCCTTTGCTTCGTTGGTGATGGCGTAACCTAATGAAGGATAAATTCTCATATCACCGGAGGATGCAGAAGATATCGTAGATGGATCAATTTTATCAGAGGATGCGGAAGTATATGAGTCAATACCAAGTTCTCCGGTAATGGTGTGTTTACGATTGCGATGGTCGTATCGCGATAGTTTGACATCTGTTGTTGTCGCAAAATCGGTTAGCTTCTCGGTTCCAATTCCTCCTGTAACAGCCGAATTATTGCCATCCTGTTTGTAATAACTGGAAACGAAATTCACTTCTTCCAATTTTAACTTCCTGTTTTTATATAAAGAAGAGTCCTGAGAGGTTTGCGAAAAGCCGGCCAGAGTGGAAAAATAAATTGCAAATGCTGCAAGGGATATTCTAAGCATACTAAGTACTAAGGATTAAAATAGGCTATAAAATTATTCAAACATTCTGAATTAATTCGAAGTGATAGCGGGAGGTTGAAATCAGAGGCCAAGATTCTAACCTGCTCATGAATAGCCCATAAACTCAATGGCTTTGGTTACGATTGCTGTTCCGACCATAATTCTCCTACATACATCAAATACTTGAGTCCAATATTGAATTTTATTAAAGCAAATTTGAAACTCCATACTGAACGAATAAACTCGTTGCTTATTTTAAACTTTGGCACTACTTCTTTTGAATACTTTCACAAACTCAAACCAGATCACACTAAGGCAGCCTGTGGTCATACTGAGCATAAGCTGAAAACTATTGATCATGTCAAACTTAAAAAAGCGAGTGAATGGTGGTATAAGTAGCAACAGGGCTGTTAAGCCAATTGTAGTTGCTGTAATAATAAACACAAGATTATTCTTATAACCCAGCGTAGTAAAAATGGAATAGTAGAATGACCGATTTACTAAGGTGAGTGAAACATTGGCTGCAATCAGTGTGACGAATATCATGGTACGGGTAACGTTTTCGTTATACCCATGATTAACCGAATATTGATAAATGAACAATGTACCTAGCGTGATAACTAATCCCTGTATAATACTCGTGCTTAATTCCCTCATACTAAAGAATGTAGTGGTAAAGGGTCGTGGCTTTTCCTGCATCATATTCTTTTCCATGGGCTCATTCTCATAAATAATGGAACACGTTGGTCCCATGATTAGCTCAAGAAAAATCACATGCACAGGTGTGAAGATACTGGGGTAGATCCAGCCTAATACAAGTGGAATAAATACGGTCAAGATGATGGGAATATGAATCGAGATGATGTATTGAATCGCTTTCTTCAGGTTAGAATAAATCCTTCTCCCCATCGCCACAGCATCCACCATTTTAGCTAGATCATCATCACTTAATATAAGGGACGATACTTCTTTCGCTATTTCCGTTCCCTTCTTTCCCATCGCTATGCCAATGTGTGCGGCCTTTAAGGCCGGCCCATCATTTACTCCGTCACCGGTCATAGCTACAATCTGTTGGTTGGCTTTTAATGCATTCAGGATTCGAAGTTTGGCATCCGGAAACATCCGCGTAAAAATATTGACATCCATTACTTTTGCTTTCAGCTCTTCTTCACTCAACTTAATAAGCTCTTCGCCACTCATTGTTTTATCCGCTCCTTTGAAACCAATCTGCCGGGCGATGGTTGAAGTAGTCGCTGCATTATCTCCGGTAATTATTTTTATCGCTATGCCTGCCTTATAGAACGAATCAAATACACTGGCAATATTTTTCTTAGGAGGATCATAGAAGGCAACCAGTCCAATGAACTTGAATTTTAATTGTTGCTGATTCTCTGGAAAGACATTTCCGGTGAACGTTGAAACACCTACACCCAACACACGAAATCCTTCTTCCGACAAAGTTTGTATCGCCAATAAAATATTCTTCTTATCCTCATCCGATAAGTCTGCTACCTGCATCATGGCCTCAGGAGCTCCTTTGGCGGCAATAATGCGCTGACCTGTAGCATTCTCAAAAACATGCGTCATCATCGGAGGTCTGCCACTCAGCGGATATTCATGTATCATGCGATATTCTCTTCGCAAATCAGTGGCCGATGATTTTCCATAAGCATCATGTAAGGCAATCTCCATAGGATCAAAAGCAATAGGCTCACTTGCCCACATCGCAACAGTCATTAATTCCTTTTCTTGGAGAGTAGCATTTTCCGGTGCCACTATTTTGTTCGTTGCCAACACAAAAAGTTTGGCCAGACTCATTCTGTTTTCGGTAATTGTTCCTGTTTTATCTGTGCAGATCACCGTGGCACTTCCAAGGGTCTCCACAGTCTTCGTATGCTTTACAATAATGCCCAGCTTCATTAATCGCCATGCCCCCAATGCCATGAAGGTAGTAAAGGCAACAGGTATCTCTTCAGGAAGAATACTCATAGCCAATGTAAGTGCCTTCAGTAAGCTGCTTAATACCTCATGCGATCTGAAATAGTAAATCCCCCAAACAATGAAGAATATAACTGCACCAGCAATAGCCATCTTCTTTACAAAGTTGCCGATCTGCTTTTGTAAAGGAGTGTCTTCTTCTTCAATGGATTCAAGGCTCTTTCCTATTTTACCGAGTGAAGTTAGTGCTCCGATGGCTTTGACTTCACAGATCGCAAGTCCTCCTGTTACGGTAGTGCCCTGAAACACTTCGTTATTCTTCTCTTCTTTGTTTTTACTCACTGGCATGGATTCACCGGTAAGTATGGATTCATTGACAGAAAAATCATTGGAGTGGACGATGATACCATCTGCCGGAATGGATGAACCCTCTTCGATTATCATAAAATCTCCTACAACAATTTCTTCTCGTTTGATTTCTAACCTGGCTCCATCACGGATAACTTTACTTGTTGGCTGTGTCAATGATTTCAAGGCCGCTAATGCGTTCCTGCTTCTTGATTCCTGGTACAATGAAATTCCAATTACAAGAAAGATGGCGGAAATCATAAAAACACCATTACCAATTTCGCCACTGATAAAGTATAAAAGTGATGCCACCAGCAACAGTAAGAGCATCGGATCTTTAAAAAGACCCTTCATTGTAGAGAGAAAATTATTCTCTTCCCGGATCACCTCATTGCGACCATGGAGAGTACGCGCTTCTGATACTTGTTTTGAGGTCAATCCCTTTATACCATAGTCGGATGAGGTAGACATAGGCAAGTCAGTTAGTAAAGGTAGGAAGTGATTTATTCTTCATTAGTCCCTTGAGTTCAAAAGCTCCGCAGGATAACCCATTTTCATATTGTGTGATTTTAATTTTGTAAAGATTATTTCTTACCAGTCAGTGTCTTTAAAAGCAACCTTGCAACCTCTTCTGATGAAGCGGGATTTTGACCAGTGATGAGCAAGCCGTCATGTTTTACATACGAACTCCAATCTTTTCCTTTGCTGTAGTGAGCACCATGCTTTTTAAGTTCCTCTTCTAACAGGAAGGGAACAACATGCGTCAATTTAACGGCCTCTTCTTCCGTATTTGAAAAGCCTGTTACTTGCTTACCTTTTATAAGCGGTTCTCCGTTTTCTGCTTTTGCATGGATTAAAGCAGCTGGCGCATGACAGACAAAAGCGACAGGCTTCTGATGATTATAAAAGTCTTCGATGAGTTGAATGGAGTTTTGATCATTTGCTAAATCCCATAATGGACCATGTCCACCTGGGTAAAATACAGCATCATAATCCTCATACTTTATTTCACTCAATATTATTGAATGCGCTACTTTATCAATTACGCCAGCATCTTTATAGAATCTTTTAGTGGCAAGAGTTTGTGCTTCAGGAGCTTCACTTTTAGGATCAACGGGCGGTTGACCTCCGTTTGGAGAAGCAATGGTTAATTCTGCACCCGCATCTGCTAAAACATAATAAGGTGCTGCAAATTCTTCAATCCAAAACCCGGTTTTCTCACCGGTGTTACCTAAAGCACTGTGGGAGGTTAATACAATTAATATTTTCATGTCTTAAATTTTTAACTAACTATCATTCATCAATTGTAACGAGAATGAGAATGTCTAGTGTACCAATTGTTTCTTCACTAACGGTAAGTACTGCTTGATGCTACTTTGCAACTGATCATGTTGTAGATGAAACTCTTTTTGAAACACCTTATGTATATTTTCTCTGTCGCTTTCTTTTTCGTTCCATAATTTATTTTCCAGTTTTCTCCAAACCAACCTCTCATTTAAGTTGGTCAATTGCTTCTTATAATGCGCATGTAAAAGATCCAGGCCAACACACTTATCTTGAAAATTACCCAAAAGGGTTGTGATGGAACGAATGTCTTTCTTACTCATCACTACTACTGAAGGAATAGCAGTTTTTTCGTTGGTGTAAGACCACGTATATAAAATATCTTTTAATGTTTTCCGAACCGAGTGTAATGATTCATCCGAAAGGGAAGAGGGTTTCATTAAATTGGTCAATGTTTTTAATTTATCACCTGTAAATTTTCTGATGGACTTTAATTTAAGTCTGGAGGGTAAGTTTTTGATAATCTCCTGTCTTCCTTTTGAGAATTGTCTTTTGCCTTTACCAAAAGTTCTCAACTCTTCAATATGTCTGCCGATCTTATTGTGGATATAGTCCAGATAGTATTTCGTTAGGCTTGAATATTCTGGATTGTCAAGTTCTTCAATGTTTTTCTTTTGAATTTGTAGGTTCCGAATTACTCCGATTGAACAATAAAAACCATAAAGCTTATTCGGAAGCTTTTGCCTGGAGTGTTTACCCCCGCCTGCGCTAACTAAACGAAGGAATGATCTTAGCTTTTTTACTTCTATCCTAAACAGGTGAATGTCATTTGCATCAAAATCTTTGACTACGTTTTTTAACGCGTCATCTATTTTTGCAAATCGCTTCTTGACAGTTTTGACCAATTCTAAATGCTTCATGCTTCTTCGTTACATTTTATTCTCGTAAGCTTTTTTCTTTTGCCTGTTCAGCATGTTGCTCGGATGCTGTACCACAACTACTGAATAAAGATGCCAGTATGAAGCTGGATGCAATTGAAAGTATTAAGATTTTCTTCATTTTATTATGATAGTGTTTTTACGAAAAAACAGGAGGTAAGCCCCCTGTTTTTTAAATTAATTAGTCAACTAATGAATAGTCAAATTCTACAACTAAATAGTTCTCAACAGACTGTATACCTGGAGTCTTCCAGGCAATTTTGGATGCTTGTTCTTTTTGATACCACGATTCTACAGTACCGGTTAACGTCACGCAGTTTTCAGAAACGCTTACATTTATGTCATCTGCATTGATCGACCAGTTTCGCGCAAGTGCTTTTTCGACATCCTTCTTTTCAATCGCTGCTTCTGTTTCTGCCTTTATTGTTATATCGTTGCTTACGCCCCTTACACCCAATAAATTAGTCACAGCGTCTCTGGTGGCCACGCGCTGGTAGTCCCAATGAAGCTCTCCACTAAGAGTGACCCAACCATTTTCCACTTTAACTTGTACCTTGTCTTTCGGTATCTGCCAATGCCACTTTAGCGCATTCAACACTTCAATCGCAATATCCCCATCGGATGGCTTACTATGGTTACTGGAAAATTTAACGTCAATGTTCTCAACAACAGCCTTTACACCCGCTACGTTTTTAGCGGCTTCTTCTGCTTCCGTTTTTTTGAGATAGTTGTCTACTGTTCCGGTAAGTGTAACAACACCATCCTTAACCGTAACACCAATTTCGGCTGCATTCAATAATGGCTCCCACTTGATGGCGTCCTGCACATCCTTTTGTAATTCCGCATTATTTTTCATTTTATTTTGTATTTACCTTGTGAAAGAATTTTCACGAGATTAACAAGTTGGCAACTTCTTTAATGGTTAGACTTAGATATGTTTTTTAATTAGTTACATGTTTCACTGATAAAATAATGGCAGGTATTCACAATAAACTAGTCCCGTTACAGTTGAGTCTGAGGCACCAAATTTATTCAATACATTACTTTTTACTTCGCTCTACATTTACGCTAATGGGATCATCAGCTTGTCAATCACATGAATGACACCGTTAGAGGCAGCAACATTTAAATATGTCACGGTGGCTCCTCCCACGATTATCGTTCCATTGATGATAGATACCTTTAGTTTATCACTTGCAACTGTGGTGAGTTCCTGTCCATCCTTGAATGTGTTGGCCATTAACTTTCCGGCCACAATATGACCTGTCAGTACTTTGTCGAATTATTTTTTGTTTTCCGGCTGCAATAAAGAATCGATATCCTCTTTTATGGATACGAATGCCTGACTAGTGGGAGCAAAGACAGTGAACGGGCCAATGCTACGAATTGTTTTTATTAGGTATGAAGTCACTGCTGCCGCGAGTCGTTTAGCTAATTCTGTATGATCAAAATCACTATGTTTTGTAGTGGCCATTTCAAGTAACGTAGATATTTATTTCTCGCTAAAATGGATCGGTAAGTTGGCTCGTGCGAATGAGTTTCTTATTTACAAATTCCTCAATGCCCAGCGCTGAAAGTTCTCTTCCATAGCCAGAACCTTTTATTTTGTGGATTAATTAATCGTCATACTCAACAACCAATTCATTTTTCACCTCCCAAACGCCTGGCGCATTCCAGGCTATTCGTCCCGCTTCTTCCTTTTGGAACAATGAATAAGCACTACCACTTAATGTTACTTTGTTACCCGAAACGTTAACTTCAATATCTTCATCATCGATTGATCCATTGCGCGTAAGGGCATTTTCAATATCCTTTTTTTCAATCTTGTCATTGCCTTTGGATTTAACGATAATATCATTGGTTAAACCTTTTATACCAATAAGATTTTTAACCACTTTTCGGGCAGCCTCTTTCTGATAATTCCATTCGAGTTCTCCTTCAAGCGTTACCCATCCATCTTCTACTTTTACTCGTATGGTATCATTGGGAATTTCCCAATTCCACTTGAAAGCATTTAATACTTCATTGACAATCTCGGCATTCTCTTTCTTGTCACTATGATTTTGCTTCATTTGAATTTTTTCAATGACAGCCTTAACACCCGAAACATGTTTAACAGCATCTTCAGCTTCCGATTTCTTTGCATAGGTATCTACGGTTCCAGATAGCGTAACAACACCATCTTTAACCGTTACACCAATCTCTGCTGCATATAAATGTGGTTCCCATTTAATTGCATCCTGAACATTCTTTTGAAGTGTTTCATTTGATTTCATCTTGTATTCTGTTAAGTGGTTTTTAAAATTGAAATTACGTAGATAAAGATGACTGAATTGTCTCTGGAAGTCTTATACTAAATCAGGAATAACTTACATCATTCACAGATTGCAGTAGCTGGGTATTAGGTGAAACCGGTTCAAAAGTGAGTGACTCCTGGTGTAGTTATCTATTAAACTGCTTGTTACATCTTATTTAAAAGAAAGGACACCATCACATTTTCAATTTTAGTATCGTTAAGTCCGTAGTTTATTATTCGTGGACTTGAAGTCTATTATTGAGCTGTACAATTTGCTGCTGCATCGTGTTGATGCGCTGCAACAGGTGATGAATGGTTTCAATACCTTCGATGTTAATATCCATTTCTACGTGCAGCATAACCCACTTTTCCAATTGGCTTAATTCGTTTATCGGCAGAAATATTTCTTCTTCAATGATGATGAGTTCAATTAACCCGGATTCACTCAACGAACGAATAAAAGCCAATTCAATATTGTGATGAATACAAAATTCGTTGGCGGATATCATGTCTTCTGTCTTCATACAAAGGATTATTTGAGTTTAGATAATTCCGTGAAAAGCGTTTTCTGTTCTTCTGTAAGATGGGTTGGTAACTTTACTTCATAGGTAATGTATAAGTCACCTGTTTCGCCTTCCTTTTTATATACAGGGAAGCCCTTTCCCTTCAGCCTTATTTTTGTTCCATACTGGGTTTCTGGACTGACTTTTAATTTTACCTTTCCATCCAAAGTGTCTATCATAGTTTCGCCTCCCAGCGTAGCCGTGTATAAATCAATCGCTGATGTTGCAAAAAGATCATTTCCTAAGCGCTTGAATAAAGGATGATTGGCAATAAAAAAAGTAATATAGAGATCCCCGGCAGGACCACCATTTACACCAGGTGCTCCATGTCCTTTCAATTTAATCACCTGACCATTCTCAACACCAGCAGGTATAGTGATCCTAATACTTTTTCCATTAACAGTAAGTGTTTGCTGATGCGTTTTCAGTGCATCTATTAGGTCAAGTTTTAATTCAGAATTGTAATCTTGCCCTCTGAATTTTGATTGGCTACGACTATGTCCTGATCCTCCGAACATGGATTCAAAGAAGCTTGAAAAATCGTCATCGGAGGCACCTGAAAAATGCTCACCGCCAGAATTACCCCTTGGTTGCTGAGCATGACGTTGTTGCTCGAACTGATCAGCATGTTGCCAGTCCTTTCCATACTGATCGTACTTCTTTCGTTTTTCAGGATCACTTAAAACCTGATTGGCTTCATTGATCTGTTGAAATCTTTTGTGTGCTTCCTTATCATTTGGATTAAGATCGGGATGAAGTTTTCTCGCTAGTTTTCGATACGCTTTTTTAATATCTTCCTCAGAAGCTTTTTTATCAATCTCTAAAATCTTGTAGTAATCAATAAAGTCCATCGGATCGAATCGTTTTTATATAGGTCTTGTGAGAGTATTCGTATGTTCTTTTTTCACGAATTCAAATTTCTTATTGAACACTAAAGGTCGTTCCGGATTGAGAAGAATAACGTTGCATGTTTACCGAAATGAATTACATGTTTCACAGATTTTTATGGAGAGCTTCTATTCCTCAAAACGTGAGATCGATTGTAAATCGTGTTGTGATAACAGATAAAATTCAGGTAATGGAGCTAAGCAGATTTTATGAATCAAGTTTCTACTAATATTGTTCACCGCTCCATTTGCTCTATCGTATTTCTGTTTTGCTAAAATTGTTTAGGGTTGTTATACTCAATTCTTTTTATGTTAAACTTAGCATAGCTGAAATCTCCTTTTTCCAGTCGCCATAATACTTCGAAATTTGTGGGCACCAAGACATGATTCATTTCTTTGTACTGAGCACATTTAATAATCCAGGTTGCTAAATTTGTCTTATCCATATACCGCTTCGTTTCCATCTGAATGATCTCGCCAACTGCATTAAAAGTGATGATGAAAAGCAATGAGAGCCCATTATAGTGAAAGGTTAGTCTTGCGGATTCCGAATTAATGGCAAACCAATGCAAATTCTCATTGGGCAATAAATTGGTTGGATACAGAATACTTTCGCCAAGCCATCGGAGCAATTCACCTTGATTATATTGTTCACCTTTCGCGTCCACAATGTTATACAATGAGAAAAGTGAAACAACCAATCTTCCTTCATCAGCAATATACATATCGCGGGCGGTGAACATGGAAGTAGTGCCTTTCCAAATAAAGCCTGGCTTCTCTGTTGTTGCATATTGTTCTCCTCTAATGTTTATCCAGTCCTTCTCTATTTCCGTTTTAAATTGTCCATCGTGTGTAATTCGCGCATAGCTAATGTAGGGTTGACCTTCCTTTAATACATGTTTAAAGTACCGTTGGACAGGTTCGGGTAGATCGGATAGCTGATCATAACTAAATGTTTTGTTAGAGATGTTTTTCGATTGTGCGAACAACTCTTCTACTTCTTTATTAAACTGCATGGATAAATTTATTTTTCCGATAGTCAGGATAATTAGAATAAAGGCAGATATTGAAAGTGCAATGATCATGAGTTTCTTGTGTTTCATTTGTGTTGTTTTCGTTTTAACGAAATTATTTTAAGTTTTACGTTGTCGTAAATCAGACCCGCTATCAGAACAGTTACTGCAATAAATAAAACATTCAACTTAATTTTTGCATAAACAAACCCTCCAATAATTCCACCGATAAAAAAGAAACTGATAATGGTTAACCGTAGTTTTATTGATGCATATAATTTTGCTTTAAATACGAGTTGCTTGTAAAAGAATAATTGCGATAGTTCAATTCCTAAATCTGTAAAAAGACCTGTTAAATGAGTAGTTCGCACAGTGGCATTTGATATTTTGGTAACGAGCGAGTTTTGTAAACCCATTGCAAATAATAAACTGCAAGCAATGATATTGGAGTTTTTAGCTATTAAATTATTGCCAAAAATAGCTACCAAGAGTAAAATTATAATTTCAGTAATGGTGGGAATTATGTAAATATTGTTCTCATTTCTTATCAATATAAATTCTACGAGGAAACCAGAAAGAAAAGCACCGAGGAAAAAGAAGAATATATAAAGAAAGTATATAAAACCTGCCCAAAAATTTAATTTAAAAACTTCGTCTGCAAAAAAAGCAAAATGCCCTGTTACATTTGTTGTTAAGCGTTGTACCGCTAAAAAGCCTGCAACATTTACAAGCCCAGCCACAAAAGATAGCAAAGATGCAATTTGTAAATTGTGGCTTAAGGTTCTCCTTTTGCCCTGATGTCTAAACATTTTTAAGAATATTATTATTTAAATATTTCTGTGCTGAGTCAGTGTTTTTAAATCCCAATGAAAAACTATTATCAACACTGTCATTAGTAATAAAACAGTAAACACAAACGGGTCGTAATGCGATCCATAATTTGGAATAAGATATGGACTGATATTAATCATGGTGTGAAAGAGTACCATCACAAAAACACTTTTGCCTGTATTGTTAAATAGCCAAACCATGACAATCCGTAGGAAAACAGTTCCTATACTCTGCCAAACTATCCATGAGGTAGTTTGATGTGCCTGGCTCCACGGTATAATGTGCCAGATAGCCCAAATCACACCCAAAATAATACTTGCTTTTAATGCACCATACCGATTTTGTAAGGGCTCAATTACATATCCACTCCAACCGACTTCTTCACCAATTGCACCAATAAAATAAACAAAGAAGAAAATGATAACTGATAGAAGAGTCATTTTAGATTCGGGCAGTATCGTTCCTGTTACCTTCACATATCCATAAGAAAGTGTAGCTATTGCGGGCATAAGAAAAACAATAGGAATATACCATTTCTTGTTTTTGATCTTTTTAAAGTCGAACGGGAGTTTCAGCAATTCCTTCACTCCAGGAATCTTTCTTTCGCTATAAATGAGAATTACTGCTGCTAATAAAGGGCAGAAAGTCATGAGTGCACTGATGGGGAGTTTGATAGGAAGTATCTCAGTATAATCTCTTGCCAAAGCACCCAGTATCCAAAATGGAATGGAAAGCATAAATACCCATAAAAAGAATTTTATAGGCGAATTATTTTTTTGGTTATTGCTATCCATATCATTTATGAAATATCTTTTCATCCTGCATTTCCTTTACTATTTAGCTTTAGTAAAGTTTATTATTTAATTGGTTTGTCCTTTACCCTGATGCCTAATAAAATTAACGAAACATAAATAGCGATCGCAATTGAATCGATTATTGTATGCTTAAGTCCTTCAGCATTATACAATAGTGTTGCGCCAAAAATAACTATCCAGCGAACAATCATTAAAATGGCAATAACCCACGCAGCAAATCTCACTTTTGACAAATCTTTGTGAATGGACATAAAAAGAAAAGCTAAACCAAACAGCATATCTTCCGCTGTTATAATATGCCAGACATAAAAGAATATTGTTTTAGTATCTGTAGTAATTGTGTCCACATTAAGAGTTGGCAGAACAACGAATTGTCCATTCCATACATGCGTAATGGAAAAAAGAATTGCAAGCACTCCTCCAACCAGATAGTAATAATTCTTAATCTTATTAGTGTCTACTAAAGTTGTGCCTATAACACGTTTTGTTGTTTTTTTGTCAGTCATTTTCTTTCAATGTTGTCGTTTTATTAATTACCGCTAAACGTGTTAATGTTGGACTCCATAAAAAGATTACAATAACAGATGTGATTGCAATTAGCGAATAATGAATTTCAGGATAGTCGACCAACGGATTATGTATTTCGTCTTTTGGAAACAAAGGCCTCCCGAGATTCAACATGGTATGAAATAGGATACAGGCAAATAAACTTTTTCCACTGTTACTATAAATCCAAACTATTAAAACCCTTACAGCCACCGTACCCATTGTTGCCCAGGCTATCCAATACAAATTGTGCCCCTGTTGAATGATTGATGGGTAATGCCACACTGCCCATAGTATTCCAATAAGGATACTTGCTCCTAAGGCTCCAAACCGTTTTTGCATAGGTTCAATGGCATAACCCATGTATCCAACCTCTTCACAAATTGCTCCAATAAAAAACAAAATGAAAAGAAAAGGAATTGATTTAAATGGAATGAGTAAGGTGTCTGGGAGAGATAGTCCAGTAAGTTGAAGTATTATGAAGACCAAGAAATAAATAAACAAGGGCAGAAAAATTATGGGTAAATACCATATCTTTTTTTTGATACGGGAAAAATCTAAAATTCTTCTTAATAACTTATAAAGACCACTACGTCCTTCTTCTTTATAAACGAGAATGCAGGCTGCAATTAAGGGTGTAAACGCTGCTAGAATATCTGTTATAGAAAAATCTAACCGCGAACGTTTTACATCTATGAATATTTCAATTATCCATAAAGGAATAGAAAGCGCAAAAACAAGCAGAAAGAATTTTAGTGCTTGTCTATTTGGCCGTGTGCTTGTATCCATGATTATCTTTTGATTAAATACTTCAGCATGGCTACTTTATATTTTATTTTCTATAAATTTTTCTAACCGGTGGCAACAAGGCAACAAACATTATTGCGATAGCCCAAAACATATAAAGCGTATGCGACCAATGAACCGACTGTACAAACGACATTTCAATCTGTATCCAGATGATGAGTGCAAAGGCTGTATAGATAGAGTATGACCAAGCCCAATACATATCGGTAAAGAAATTAAGCGATTCGGCTATTTTATATTCTGGTCTCTTTATTAAAGACCATACAATCCAACAAGGCATTATACCAAGCACGCTGAATAAAATAATTCCAGGTATTAAAAAATTATTGAATGGTGAATTGTCTAACATGGATAGTGGCATTCCAAATAATTTTCCTGATGGGGAGATGATCAAAACTCCACCACCGAAAATTGCTCCGATTCCAAGCAGGGTTAATAAAGCCAAATAAATATTCCGCGCTGTCATAGTCTTGTAATTTCCATTGGGGTTTGGTTCAAAAGTTTATTGCATTCCTTTTATGATTTATCAGAACTTTTTTTAATTGGATAATACCCTTTCAAAGCCAGGAAAAGCCCAATTACAAACAAAACAGTAAGAAATAAATAAGTTGAAAAATTTTCACTCGCTTGTTTGGCAGTTGGGAAAAACATTCTTAACAAACCAAGTAGTATGGTTAACCAACCAATTAGTGTTATTAGAATTGTCCAACTACGAACCCAAAAATTATGAACTCTTATTACAGAAATCCCTCCAACAAAAAGTAATACCCCATTAAGAAATGTTACACTTGGAATATTAGTTTCCCAAATAGATAAATTTATCATCTCCGATAGTGTCATTACACTAAGTGTCGGACCAATTATTTGAGCAAGTTGTCGTGAATTTATCTTTTGTTGCATTGCTTTTTATGTCGTTAAATTCCTTTGTCAAAAGTCCGCCACGATGTACTGCTACAAATCGTTCGCCCCTCATTTTGTTGATTTACTAATACTATTTGCATTTCTATTTTTTCATAAATTATTATCTACTAAACTGTTCTTATTATTCAAAATATCTTTTATAATTATTTCTCTTACCAGATCAGGTTCTTCAAATAAAGGGCTATGTGCTGAATTGTTGAAAGTGTAAAATCCTTTTAATGGTGCATGAAGTTTAGTCAAATATGCTTTTGACAAATTGATGTTCACTGTTAAATCATATTTACCACTAAAGAAATAAGTAGGAACGTCAAGCGAAGTGATTTCGGAAGTAAAATCTGTTTCGAGCACTTCTTTGATCAGATTTGTTTTAGGTAGAAATGAAAATTTGGATTTCCAAATGTTTACTTTTTCCTGAAGCGTGTAAGCTTTACAAGTCCATACGGGGATAAAAATTTCCCAGAAAACCGATTTCATTTTGTGCATGGTTCCAATACCTAATTCATGCATGCGCTGGTCGCGAAGAGTCGATGTATAGAATGAAAGTATGTTTGAATCAGATTCTAAAACTTTATATTTTTTCAATTCGTTAATTTTTTTTTGATTTCCGTCTGCCTCATATAGCTTCAACATATATGTATAAGCCATTTTTTCTGATTTAGTCTGGTTTGTAATCTGTCCCATACCGATGTATGCAGAAAATAATGCTGGCTCTCTTGACACGGCAAGTAGGGCAATTGGCGTTCCTCCTGAATGAGCCATGATGAAAATCTTTTCCTTAGCAAAACGTTTCCGTAAGTAGTTTGTAACATCAATAGCATCCGATGCAAATTGGCCGAAGTTCATACTCTGCAAAGTAACTTCAGATGAGTAAGAGAGCCCTCCACCGCGTTGTTCCCAATAGCATACTGTAAAGTAATCTTCGAGCCCGGGTTTGAACTTGTCGATTAAAAAATAATTTGGGAATGCAGGACCTCCATGTACATAGAGCAAAACCGGATTATCTATACTCTTACTTCTTATAAACATCCCTTGTTTAACTTCACCAATTTTTACAAATGTTTTTTCTGATATACTTCCAGTTATTGGTTTGCCGGAAGTATCTAAAAACTGCTCAGTTTTGCCAGGACTATATAGTAACAAAATACAGGTTAGTATTAAAATGAATCCCAATACACTTGCAAATAGTGTTATCATCACCTGTTTTATTAAACTTTTTGTTTTCATTTAATCACGGACTTTTATTCTATTCAGTTTCTGGCCACCTAGGTTAATTGCTGTGCTAACTTCCGTATTAAATTATTTACTCTTTCCTCCTTTGATTACCAACCAAACGGCAAGTCCGAGTTCTCCTAAAGTCATAGGTAAAGCCAGAATAGTGTTTAAGGTCTTATTTAATTCGGTTAATTGAGGGGAAGTGGTTTTTAATAGATGAACCAAAATGTAGGAGGCGCCAGCTATCATTGTCAGATACCATAAAATTTTCGGTATTAATTTATGCTGCTTCATTAACACACCAACTATTAGTAAATGAATGCCAAAAATTATCAGCCCAATTGACCATGTGTTTTGAAATGAATTGTAATTCTCAACAGCGATTGTGTTATCTGGTTGTCCAACATTTTTTAATAAATAATAAGTAGCAAAGCCAAATATCAAGGAGTAAATAATTCTTAAAAAACAAGACAGCATTGCAAGATTACTATTGTCATTTTTGAAGTATTTGTAGAGCGTATAAGAAACTAATACATCAAGTAGCAGAACTATTAGAATTCCTAAAAGCATGAATTTATAGAGTTGCAAATTTTCGGATAAGTCACGTTGGGCAAAATCAAGTTGATCTGAGTTAAATATTTTTGGAAATGCAAATCCAAAAGAAAACCCTGCTATTAACGCCATCAATAAAAGTGAGTATCCTGTAAGTCTGGCGAAAGTTCTAGTATTAACCATTGTATTCTTTATTAATGTTTATATGTTTACTGAAATTGTGTCTACGTGTAAGTATTGCAATGCCGCCAAAAAATAGTAATCCTAAAATACTTTCTGGAGAGATATTGGCTACAATAGGATTTTTTATTAGTAGAAATTTTGAATCAATAATAGACCAAGCTATAGTGTTGGCTAGTCCGTGAAATAATACACCAGCCCAAATGGATTTTGTTTTCTCAAACAAAAAACCATAAATAAATGAAAGAACAATGACGCCCAAAATAAATGTTGGGATAAAAATGGCATACGGAATGCTTGTGTAAGGAGTTGCCAAAATAAATGGCAAGTGCCATAAAGCCCAAACTATTCCTACGAAAATATGCCTTGTGTTATTAGAATAGTTTTGCGTTTTAAGTTCTGTCTCTAAAAATCCTCTCCAACCCACTTCTTCGGCAAAAGCAAAAACAAAACGTAGAAGTAATTGTGTAAGAATTGTTTGAATTAAAATGTGTTTATTTTCAAAATAAATAACAGTAATATCATTTAGATTACCGATAAATATAATTGTAGTTACCACAATGGGATATAGCAAAAAACTTATTAGATACCATTTTGCATTTCCTGAAAAATTGAATTTTAAAAATGAAAATCTTTTTTGTTTATGTGAAAAATAAGTTAGTAAGATTGAAAATAGTAATGGGCCAGAAATAAATAGTAAACCTCCAACTTCATTATTTTGATTGAGCAAAACACCACCAACAATGGAAAACAAAAAGCAGCCAAATATGAATATGATTATTTTAGTTGCAGATTTCATTTTCCCCTTCAGTTACTATTATTACTACTCCACCTTTTTTATGACCTTTCTCCACATATCTATGAGCTTCGACAATGTCTTCAAATGAATAGCATTTATCGATAATTGGTTTTATACGTCCAGTCTCAATAAATTCTTTTATTGATTCAAGACGCTTTGAGTCTAACAATAGTTTTCCATCATCAATTGAGATGTATTTTCCTTTTGGAGCAAGCGCTTTTTTACATGCCTTTTTCAATTTTGAGGTTTTTAATTTACCAACGGCATCAAGTATAAAATCATACTGAATAACTGGGTTTAAAGTATCCACTTTGGTGTAATCAATTACATCATCAGCTCCCAGAGATTTCACCAACTCCAAATTTGTCGTGCTGCATACCCCTGTAACTTTTGCCCCAAAGTATTTAGCTAATTGTATTGCTATTGTACCCGATGTTCCCGAGGCTCCATAAATCAGTACATTTTGTCCAGGCTGGATATTAACTTTCTCCATAAATTGAAATGCTAAGAGACCACCATAAACAGCCACAGTGGCTTCTTCATAGGATATATTTGTCGGTTTTATTGCCAAACATCCATAGATTGAATCATTCTCTTTCATGCATTTGTACTCAGCATAAGCACCAAATCCAAATCCAGTAAATCCATAAACTTGATCACCTATTTTAAATCTTTTTATGTTTTTACCTATCGATTCAATCTCCCCTGCTAATACCAGTCCTATTATGGACTTTCTCGGTTTAAACAAACCTAACATAAGGCGCATCGGTATTAGAAATTGCATAGGTAACTTAGAGCTTCGAATAAAAATGTCACTTGCCGTTACAGCTGTTGCATATATCTTTATGAGTAATTCATCATCCTTAGGCGTAGGTTTTTCTACTTCTCTTATTTGAAGAACTTCAGGGGATCCGTATTTCGTACATATTATCGCTTTCATTTTTTTATCTACTATTCAAATTGTATTCTGTCCCTTTTAATAATTCTTTAACTCATATATCCTTAAATAGAAAGCCCATAACGAAATGGGTATTTTTAAAAGAAAACAGTTAATTAAATATTTTTGAATACTCTTAAAATCCATTTCCATATTTCAGTTAAACTATTTTAAAATTCTTTAGGTCTCCCAGTCCCAAATATGTGGTCAGTTCCTTATGCATTATTACGATTTAGCATCTGATAAATCAGCACACCCAGAATGATGATAAAGAATATTGTATAAATCAATTTGTTATTCATAGCCAGCCAGTTGGGCAGATTAATATCAAAGTTGTTTTTATGTGAATTAGAATAGTTACGTGCCATCAACGTAAGTGGACACATGTTTTTGAAGATAAGGAGCACAATCACTTCCAATAAAATTAGTCCAATACTAAACCAAACCAGGTAGTCAATTTTATTTATGATAACAGCATAGAACAAATAGAAGAATACGATATTAAAAAACACCCAGATTAGAGTGTGATTAACTTTAAGGCGATGTAATTTTATTTCATTCTTCAATTGATTGAAATTTAGTATTGTGATTCACTATAGAAGTTGCTTCACCACATCCGCTTTATTTATATACCCAGTATTGTACCATATGAGTATTTCATTCTTGTAGAGCTGTAGAACTGGAAGAGCATCAATTTCTAATTGTTCACACAATGCCCGATGGTCGTCTGCATTGATTCGAATGACAATTACTTTATAAGCCATCTCTTTTGAAATTTCGTCAAGGTAGGGCTTCATCTTTTTGCAAGGCGCACACCAGTCAGCATGAAAATCGACAAGTACTAATTTGTCAGAGATAAGGAGGCTGTCAAACTCTTGTTTGGTCATTCCTAGTGATATGGTTGAGGTGTTTGCGACTTCAGGAAGATTGGCAGCTCTCCATTTCATTATTCCGCCTTGTAATTCATACACGTGTTCGAAGCCGTCCGATCGCATTTTATCAGCCGCTTCAGAACTTCTGCCACCACTTAAACAGTAAACAAAGATTGGTTGCGATTTATTCAGTGCTTTGATTTGTTGCTCAAAATCATTCCCGTTCAAAGCAGTATTTCTTGCTTCTTGCAAATGTCCTTCTAAAAACTCTTCTGGTGTTCGTACATCCAGTATTATAGACGTTGGATTTTCAGCTATTCTTTCGGCAAATTCAGCAGCCGATAGACTGGTTTTATAGTCAGGTTTCTGCTGCCTGTTACAATTGCTGAATAAAGCAGCACTAACCATTAACACTATTGAAAATAATATTTTCATTTTTAACTGGAATGTTGATTGATAATTTGTTCAAGTTTATTTACCAAAATCACTCCTGATTGTCTCCATTTAATTTCACCCTTTTTGAAAAGAATCAGTGTAGGTACACCTTGAATTTGATATGCATATGCGGCTTGTGGGGCTTTATCCACATCAATTTTTAAAATCTTTGCTTTGTTACCGATTTTAGATTTTAGTTCTTCTAAAATTGGTTTCATCGTTTTGCAAGGACCACACCACTCAGCATGGAAATCTACTAATGTAGGTGTGTCGCTTTTTATTATTTCTGAAAATGTTTTGGCCATGTTATTTTGGTTTTACTACCGTTAGTTGAAATTCTGGTTTTGAGTTCGTTGCAAGTGGTAGCTTTACTCCAACTATCATATAAAGAACAAACTGCATTGGAAAAACTGTCTGATTGTAGTTTTAAAGACTTTTAAAAATTGCTCGATCGTGAAAGGAGGATTCATTCTTTAGATTATTAGCCTACCTCAAATTTGTTTATGTCCTAACTTTTCAACTTCACTTAACCATCGCTTTCTCTTTTTATCATCAGATGATTTTATTGGAGCAAATGATGTGATTTTAACAGGTTTTACTCCGCAAAATTCCAAGATGGCTCGTTTCATGGAATTGTGTCCTGGACTTCTATACATTAAAAAATAGTACCACGCGGGAGCATCCATAGTGGTAATTAATCTGGCAGTTTTACCCTTTAATAATTTATCCCAGAAGGGATCATTCTTATGGTATTTAAACGCAAAGTCCGGCAGAAAGACCCGATCAAAAAAACCTTTTAATAAAGCAGGGTAGGTTCCCCACCAAGTGGGATAAACAAAAACAAGGTGATTGGCATCTACTATATCCTGTTGTACTTTTATTAAATCCGGCTCTAGTACAGATATTTTTCTATATCCATAAGTGAGTATGGGATTAAAATCTAAGTCAATGAGATTAATAAGTGTACAGGTTGCCCTAGAATCTGTAGCTCCCTTTTTATAACTCTTCGCTAAGGCAAAACAGAAGCTTTCTTTATCAGGATGACCGTTAATGATTAGAATATTTTTCATTTTCCTGATTCATTTTATTAGATATGAATAAATGCTTCGACCGACCTTCTTAATGAAACTGGTTCTGGATAATCTTTTACATAGCCAACGCGCAAAATAAACTGAATGGTATCGCTAATGCCGATGGACTCGTTTAGTGATTGATTCGTTGTGGCTTCCTCTAGTATTTGAGTCATCGGGTGAATAGCGATATTTCTTTCTCTGATCTTCAGTAATAATCTTTGCAGTCTTTTTCCTGTTTCAAGTAGGGTGGCTACTGAATTGTCTTTACTGGTAATGATTAACCAACCAGCAGATTGTGAAACCTGTTCTTTAACAGTATCAATACTTTTCTCACGAAAACCTTTCTTCATCACATTTGATTTTGAATAGAAGTTTCTCAAGATCCAGGCTGATACTCCTTCTATTTCCATACTGGCCGTGGTAAGACCATCCGCATGTTGTTCAGCATCTTTACTGGAGAAGCGTATCCAATCTGCTAATTCGCTTTGAGCAGGATCGCGATAAGTCTGAATTCTGTTTGCCTCAATGGTTTGTTCATTCAACCATTGATGTTCCTTTGCTGTATTTGGTATGGAGTGTATAAAATCAGCTTCCCCGTTAGCTAAATAAGTCAGGTCTTCTTTTTTCAATACATCAGTGAGATAATTTGATCGTACCGTTCTGCGTCTTTTTATTTTCTGAACATCGTACTTTGGGGCATTGCCAGCTTTAGTAAGCTTTACTTCAATAACATTTTCATCTTGATTACTCTTGGCTAGTAAATTGAATTGACAAGAATAACTCATGCTGTTTGCAGCATACTCTAGGTTTTGAATAAATGCTCCTATAGATAAAATGGTTTCGCGTTGAGTTGAGTCAACTGCCTGAAGCCATTTGCTTTTATCGTTGCCAATTATCCAATGATAGGGCTCCATGTATTTTACAAACCACGGTTGCGTATTATGTCCGCTTGGTGCCAATGATGCCAGCGAAAGAATTTCTCTCTCGTCTGCCTTGAATGAAATTTTTCCAGGCAAGTTTGTTTTCATATGCTCTCTTGAGAAATTTCGTTTATCCGTCAATAAATAGTAAGCTCCGGCTGTAGCTAAAAGAGTACCTCCTGCCACCGCAAAAAAAATCCTGCGTTTCATTCGTACTTTCTCCAAAGCCTCGCACCGATACGCACTACAGGTGAGAAATCTGCATTGGGTATGTTGTATGTGACATCATTGAAATTTGCACTGTTATCCTTTCTTAAATAAAGATGCACGCCCGGTTGTATGTAAAATACCCGACCAATAAAAAACTGATAGCTAATGCCTAAACCTGTATCGGTACTTTTAATATCTTGCTTATCGCCTGTGCTCGTTTGCGCTATTTCGAAGGTGTGAAATTCTAAGTATGTGTAGAGTTCAAGATTTTTCCACACATTGTACCCGAAGAACACTCCAGGCGATGTAGTGTAGTATCTTTTGAAATCTGGAGATGAATTTTTTAGACCAGCCTTCTCTGTATCATAAGTTCCCCCATTTATTATACTTGCTCTTATCCTAAATTTTTTATAGCGATACCCTACTGCAAAGTGATAGCCTCCTGTGAAGAACATAGGTACCAGACTTTCAACTTCTATTGCATGCTTCACTTCATAATTCCGTGGTTTTGGTCGCCAGAATGTACCAACGGATGGATTGGTTTGGGCGGACGCAGTTGTAATTGCAATTATTACTGCAACACAAGTGATGATAATTGCTTTGAATATTTTTAGTTTATTACTCATTGGATTTTCCTGTTTTGAGTAATGAATAAGTTCTTTCTATCATGGTATTTGAAATTATTATGGACTGTAAGATGATCTAATTTACCCCTTCAACTCATACACAATTTTTGGAGATATTTACATAGATCACTGATTATCTAAAGATTTTAGTAATCTGTAATTTGAACGGAAATCAGCGAAGGATATAAGATATTCCCGATGGGATGTAATACTCAGATAAATTCTGAGTGTAATCTTTGATGAAATAATTGCTCTATGAAAAACATATTGGTTCCATGTGATTTCTCAAAACCAGCTGTAAATGCTTTCCGATTTGCTCTTCGAATTGCTATTCAGACAAAGGCTAGTGTCTATCTCATTCATGCTATTGAGCTTCCTGTGTTAAATAGTCCGGAGATCATATCTATAGATAACTTTGAAGATGCTTATCTCAAGGAATTAATTAAGAATTCTAAGAAGCAATTTGATGAACTTAAAGGAAAGTTCGAATCAGAAGGGTTAAGTGTTGAGATCGTTTCATCTGTTGAATTTGGGCCTCCATCGTTTGTTATTCTGGAGTATGTTAAGCATCAATCAATTGATCTTATTATTATGGGTTCTCATGGAGTCAGCGGTTTACGGGAAGTATTTGTCGGGTCGAACACGGAGAAGATCGTTCGCAGATCACCTGTCCCTGTGCTCGTGGTTAAGAATCATTTTAAAGGAAGTATTCAAAATATTGTATTCCCGAATACGCTTGAAATAGAGCATCAGGAAGATCTTGTGATGAAGGTAAAAGCGCTTCAGGAATTCTTTCAGGCCAAACTACATCTTGTATTTATTAATACGCTTGTAAACTTTACCGATGATCAGGAAACGTATCAACGTCTGGAAGCTTTTGCAAAGCATTTTGAATTAAAGAATTTTACCCTGAATATTTATAATAATTCGGACGCAGAAGAAGGCATACTTCAGTTTTCCAAAAGAGTTAACGCTAATATAATTGCCATGGCAACCTACGGTCATCGAGGAATTACTCATCTGCTCAGTGGTAGTTTAGCGGAAGACATTGCCAATCATACGGATATGCTTGTTTGGACCTATTCTTTAAGAAATCAGTTAATTGAAGCCTGATCACGTAATGATTTTTCCTTATGTGGATTTAGGAGGCTACGATGTAGAGTTGTTTGTCAAAGAATGATTCTTGCTTGGTTTTTTTTGTGCGCTGTAATGGACGAGTTCCTTCCATTCCGTTAGAGATTGTCGAAGTATTTTTATTCATTCCCAAGTTTTCAAGAGTTTCCACACGTTTTTGTCCGAGGTTTTTAAAAAAGGAGGGTGAAAGGCCTGTAATTTTTTTGAACTGATTCGAAAGATGTGCTACGCTGCTATAATGAAGTCTATAAGAAATCTCTGAAAGATTGAGTTGATCGTCCAACAGTAACTCTTTCACTTTTTCAATCTTATGAATAATAATGAAATGCTGAATAGTAATTCCCTTGACCGCGGAGAATAGATTAGACAGATAGGTATAGTCGTAATGAAGTTTTTCACTGATGTAGTTTGAATAATTTACTTTTGGTAACTCTTCGCAATAATGAACCATCTCAATGATAGCGGTTTTGATTTTGTCAATGATGATACTTTTCTTGTCATCGAGCAATTCCAGACCAGTCCTGCTGAGATTTTCTTTTAGCTGATCATGCTGCTCTTGAGTCATGTCTTCACTGATTTCAATAATACCAAGATCGATCGTCACGTCATGCAGTCCGAGTCTTCTTAGTTCTTCCTTTACGATCATTTTACATCTTAAACTGACCATGTATTTAATGTAGAGTTTCATAGGGTAACTTTTTAAGTGCTATCCTATATCGTTAAGAACCATGCCAGCTAACTTGTTTAAACATGGATTGAATGTTTCTGATAATATGACTGGTTGCAAGCGTTAAAGCTGTGATATATGTAATCTATCCTCCAGGCTTATTAATGCTCAATTCATAAAAGCGGGCATAATTGTAAGCATTGGGGCGGTTACTACCCAGGTTAAGGAAAGCTTTGAACTGAAAAGGAATAATCAGAAAACGTTATGCACAGTACTTTTGACTTAAACAATTTTTCAAACAATTACTAAGCTCTGCCTCAAAAATTGATTTTGACGTTAAAGTTGTTTATGATGCACTTATCGATTAGTACTCCATTTGAAAATAAACTGACTTCTACTATCTGTTATCAAACCGAATATCATTGAACTTGATGTTTCTGATTTGTTCCATGCCATTTAAACTATCCGTCAACTGATCGTTGATATTTTGCGAAAGCAGAATTTCAATCAGGTCGCTTTTCCAATGCATTTTTACTAACGCATTAAGCTTTTGCTCCAATTCGAGCACAAGGGAGTAATATGGAAACTGACTTACCGATCTTTGGAATGGATGCCATCGTGTTAATTGAGACCACGTTGCCGTAAATTCAAACAGGATTTCTCGTTCCACATGTTGATGTCTCGACAAGTGTAGAAGATTTCGGAACAAACACTTGGCATATACCTTTACTTTTTCAAATTCATTTTCAATTGCAATGGCATTATTGTATTCTTTACCGTTTTCAGAACCATTTAGCGTTGAGTATTTTACGTCTTTTACAGTAACGATATCCTCTGCATCAGTAGGGGGATATTCAATTTCAGACTTTGCAATCGATCCATTAGCTGGAGTAAATCCATTACGTGAAAAGTATGCCATCTGCTTACAATTATTTGAGCAATATTTCTTAGTGTTTCTCTGAAAGGAGAACAGGCTTCCACAGTATACACAATTACTTTGCATGACTTTTTAGAACGATTAAAAACTGAGATTCGATTGTGTTAGCGTAAAATACGTTTGGAGGCAATCAGGAAACTACTTTGTAAATTGTATTTTATGCTAAGCCATTTTGTTTTACGGCCTGTGTGTATCGTATTTTACGATAATTCAAAAATGACCTTATTCTAAGTAGGCAGTACTGATTTTCTTTCTGCTGGTTGTAAGTAATTTTTTCTCCTTCCGCTGATCGTTTGAATTTTCATTATCAGAGACAAACCCAAGCTGATTCTTCAACTTTTTGTTTTCTGTATTCAAAGATTTAACCTTCACGAGCAACTCGCTATTCATCTCACGCAGTTTTGTATTCTCTGAATCAATACTACCTGACTGTCTGGCTTTATAGAAAAAGTAAATTGCCACCATAATGCCACCAAACAGAATAAATGGATGACAGATAAATTTCAGAAGACCATCCATAAAGGAGGGATACTTTGATAACTCCTCAGCAAAACTGGAAGGAGTCTGGAGTCTTTGAGATTCAGGTTTCTTTGCCGCTTCTGGCATCTTTATTTCCTCCTTCTGCATTACTTTTTCCATGCTTGTACTTTATTTAACCCCTACATACTATTTGTTGAAGTGTTTTCATAAGTTAAAAACTCTGAAGCCCGTCTGGCTCCAGAGTTTTTGGTTCCTACAAATAATGGCTCACACTCTTTGCATGGGAACTTTTGATGTTTTAATCCCCTTGCTTCAGTAGTTGATTGTTCTTGCGATTGGAGGACATTACGCGTTGAATGTCTTCATAGTCATAATAAAGCACTCCACCCATTTTCGAAAAAGGTAGTGTTCCGTTTACCCTCAGGTTTTGAAGTGTACCAGGAGAAATTCCGAGTAACTTTCTTACATCAATTGATTTTAGCCATTTCTTTCCAGGTAGTCCAGAACTTCCTTCCAGCAGGTTATTGATCCTGTTTAAAAGTTCTTCCTTGAACAATTCAAAATGTTCTACGGTTACTAATTGTCCAACATAGATTGCCGGATTTTCTCTTCCTGCTTTCTTTACTCTTATCCCTTCCATACAATTATCTATTTAATGATACTAATATAAATTGCGACCAGTGTGTGGGTTAACAATTGTAAACGATTGTAATTGATTATAAACGAATGTGAAGGATTATGATAATTTATGAATGATCCGGGAAAAACTATACAGTTTTTTTCGTAGTCTGGATACAGCTATATTATAATCATTTTCATCGATTTTGTAATGTAAATATGCATACGCATTAAAACTCAGGTACCTTCTTTGGAACTAATAAGACATAAAAGGAATGAAAAGGGTGAAAGTGGTTCTCGTTTCATCCTCATGTTCTTAACGTATTACGGATAGTTGTTGATTGGTGTCACTCTTTTGGGAACTCAACTTCTCTCTTAGTTGCTTCATGTCATCGCTTAATTTTTTCTCAATAACCTTAGCATAAATTTGCGTTGTTGATATTTTAGAATGGCCGAGCATTTTACTAACGGATTCAATAGGTACACCATTAGTTAAAGTTACTGTGGTTGCAAAAGTGTGTCGCGCCAAATGGAAGGTAAGGTTTTTATTGATCGTACAGAGATCACCAATTTCTTTAAGGTAACTATTAAGCTTCTGGTTCGAGATATTAGGGAATAGCGTGCCCTCTGCCTGGGCTTTTGGATTGCCTTTATATCGTTCAATAATTTCCAATGCTTTTGGTAGGAGAGGAATACGGACCGGATTGTTTGTCTTTTGCCGGTCAGTTATGAGCCAGTATTCACCATCCATTCCAATGGTAATGTTGTCTGGTGTTAGTCGCATCACATCAATGTAGGATAGACCAGTGTAGCAACTGAACACAAAGAGATCGCGAACCCACTGGAGGCGAGTGATTTTAAAATCCTTAAGTTCAATCGTGACAAGTTCCTCTTTGGAAAGAAAACCCCTCTCTACACGCTCAAACTTTTGCTGATATGCGGCAAATGGATCGCGTTCAATCCATTCCATGCGAACAGCAACATTGATCATTTTCCGTAGTCGTTCAATATGCTTCATCACGGTGTTGTTTCCCATCGGTTTGTGATGATCTTCCGGCACATGTTGACGTAGGAAGAATTCAAAGTCGATAATGAATTTGTATTTCAACTCTGATAAAAATACATCGGAAGTATGTAGACGTTTTTTGAGAAAGTCTTTCACATACTTCTGAGTTGTGAAGTAGTTCTTTAGCGTTCCCCATTCAAGTGTGTGTTCAAGTTGTGTATTGTGGTAGTCGATAAGAGCAAGGAGTGATTGCTCTTGTTTAAAAATACCCAGGTAGATATTCTTCAGTGCCTCGGCAGTTACAAGCTTACGTTCTGCAAGCATGTCACGATAGTATTCAAATATCTGCGAGTCAACTTGCTTGATGTAAGCGTTCACTCTTTTGCCCTCTTCACTGTTGTTCTTTGCTTGCCCGTTGTTCCATAATTCTTTTCTGATCTTGCGCTTGATGGAGAACTCGGTGCGTTGCATGTCTACTGTAATACGACAGTAAATGAGCGCTTCTTGTTTACTTCCTTTGGACGTACGTAAAAGGAATGACGTGCTGTAAGTGACTCTCTTTTCCATGTGGTTTGTTTTGGAATGATTGATTCTGAACTGTTTTATTTCACCAGTTCCCACACAAAGAGTCTAAAATGATATCAAATTAAATGACTGATAAACAAGTCATTACATCGATAAAGGTGAGCCTTTTCAAGTATACGAAAGACTCACCTAAAAGCTCACCTACATACTGAGAATATTTGAATTTTTTGAAGGGCTATAATAAGCAAAAGCCCTCTAAAAATAATTTTTAGAGGGCTTTGCCGACATTTGATTGTCTATAAGTCGGGGTATTTACCCGAAGGGAATAAAAAAGCCCGGTGTAAAAACCGGGCTCATTACTTTTAAGTTTGATAAAATGTTATTCGGGAAGTAATCCGTAAAGTCTGATCTCTGCCACACTAAAGAAGGCTTTATTATTATTATTATAAAATCCATCTTTGTTTTGAAGACACCTGATTCTTACATATTTCACTTTAGGTGCGTTGGAGTCCAGATCAAAATTAAATCCGGCTTTTCCGGCAGCAGCATCCTCTGCAGTTTCTTGTCCTGTGCCCTGGCCGGAAGGCTTGGCCATTACTCCTGATGTTAACAATGTCCATGTTCCATCTAATGCGCCACTGCTGCTCGGAGCGGAAGAGCCCCAAATTTCAAACTGGTGCAACGTAGAAAACTCATAGTATGCTCCCCACCATTCCTGGAAAGGGTAGATTGTTATTCTGCTTAACTTCGCTTTTAATCCAAGATTCACAGTGACCATCTGAGGTGAGGTTTGTCCTGCTCCGATATCTGTAAAGTTGGCGCCACCATAGTCATTCTGTGCTTTGCTATCCCACATCCCTGCAACCCCACCTGAACCTCCGTTTGCACCGACATCGCCTGTTAATTCAGCGGCACTAAACATTGACCTGTCAAGTTCTTGTTCGGCAAAGGTTGGAATTCCTCTGCTACTAGACTTAGTGCAAAATGTATCGATACAAATCACATTCGGTTTCACGGGCAAAGGTTTGAATACAGTACGATACGTGAAACCCTCTGTTTGATATTGGAGTCCCTTCAGGAAACTCTTCGATTCAGTTGCTGGTGTTATCACCACAGTGTCTCCTGTTATTGCTTTATATCGTATCTCCATCTGAACAGGCCCAAGCATCTTGTCGATGATGTCCCAATAGATGGTGGTGGTATCGATATCATAATCCATTGATTTAATCTTGCGATTGGATAATGTATTGCGATAACGAGTACCGTAAGAATTTCCAGTGGCGATGACAGGAACTGAAGTGTTGCCGGCAGCATCATAGGTGTAGATGGTAAACGACTTTGTTCCTTCGGTCACAGGGAAAGTCTGATCGAATACATTGCCTGATTCTGCTGGATTAATATCATAAATTACAGAGTCTTGATTGCCCCAGAAAATTTTGCATTTAACAATTTTCGGATCAGGCGTAAGAAGTCCCCACAGGCGCACGCGTTCCTTACCCGGAAAAACTACAGCAGTATCAAACTTTCCTGTATAAATAATTTCACCGTCATTGGTGTACTTTTTATACTCGTCCCAGTCAGAACAGGAGACCATTATTGCAAAACATAGCAGCATGCTGAGGCAGGCTAGTATGCGTTTCTTGTTATATGTGTTTCTCATAGTTTCATGTTTTAGATAAAGACCTTACTGTAATTCAATTGAAAAAAATAAGGTCCATAATTCAAAATTTAACGTTAGCGCGGATCTCCGAAAATTTTCAGTTCATCAACGCTTTGAGGGCATGATCCAGCCCAGTTTTTAAGACATCGTATTCTTATGTACCTGATTTTGGGTGCATTAAAATCAATATCATAATAGAATCCATTCGCAGCAGCTTCCTGATCTGAAGCAGTTTCTGTAGCGCCTGACGAGCCCGATGGTTTTTTGCACTCATAAGTACCTAATAACGTCCAGCTATTATCCAGGCTACCATCCAGGTTTGGATTGGTAGATCCCCATAATTCAAAACTTTTCAGCGTTGTAAAACTAAAATACAAATTGCTCAATTCTTTAAAAGGTCTTATCCATACCTTACTTAGTTTCGCTGTAGTTCCCATGTCGATCGTAACAATAGAGGGTGTCGTTAGCGTTGCGGTAGCAAGGCTTGTAAAGCTTACAGGCCAGCCGTATCGTAGATCCCACATGTTAGCTACACTTGCTCCAGGCTGCTGAATCGGGTCGTTTGGTAGTGGAAAGTGTTTGAAGTTGGCTGTATTGAGTTCTACTTCATAAATAGGACTTATTTGCTGAAACAACGTATCTGTTATGTTCCCCCATCGGTCTCTCACAGCGATACCATATTGACGCGAAACTGTGTCCATACCACTTTTCTGTGAAGCGACTACGTAGGCTGTGGTGTAAACGCTCAGGTCATTATCTACTTCCCATTCGTTCAGAACATTGCGCTTCATAATAAGAATCGCTATAGATGCATTTGTCGAGTTCAACGCAGTGAGTTTATAGCCACCAAAAGCATTAATGATTTCTACGCTTTCGTACACAGCCCATATTGGAGCGGTGAGCGGTTTTATCTTCACCGTCATAGGTTGTGATTTTACTTCACTGCGACTTACAGTGTAGAGCTTCACTTCATGTTCCTCTGTATCAGCAAAACCTTCCAACACTAATGAATCAGCGTAATACGAAGCTTTTGCTTCCATAACTTTGCCAGACGTGATGGTGTATTCAGCCTTCACATAAAGTAAGTTGGGATCAGCAGGAGTCTTGTAGGTAATCTTAGCATTGCCTGCTCTGTTTGTAACCTGCACTTCTGAAACTTGTTGAGGTGCGTTGGGGTCAGAACCTACTGGCTGGTGATTAGTTAACTCGTCACTACAGGAGATCATCACTAGCAACGCTATCGCTGCATATATTCCTGATTTTATATTATTTGTGTTCATAGCTATGTTATTATTTTCTTCAAAAAAAATTATCAACGGCTACCATCCCGGGTTCTCAACCAGATTCGGGTTTACCCTGGTATCGGCATCACCTACAGGCCACAGATAGTCGCGAGGTGTTATGAATGTCTGACTATAGATATGCGTTTCTTTATAGTAATCAGATGACGAAGTAGCCGTATAATTCCAGCCGGTTATATCTTTATTTAATTCAGTCTCAGCTTCCTTCCACCGGCGAAGATCCCAGAAGCGATGGCCTTCAAATGCAAGTTCAATAAGACGCTCGCGATGAATGATCTCGCGTAGGCCTGCCTGATTGGAATACTTACCCGGTGACGATGAGTAATTTGTCCAGGAGTCAACTACACCGTCTAGTCCGGCTCGCGCTCTTACCTTATCCAGATAGGAGATAGCCTCGGACGATGCAGGCTCAACTTCGTTAAGTGCTTCTGCATACGTCAGATAAAGATCGGCCAGGCGAACTTCAGGCCAGGGGTACATAGTATAAGTGGTACCATCGTTGTCGCTAAATACCATTTCCCAGTTCACCAGTTTTTTCAGGTAGTAGCCGGTCTCGTTCCAGCTCAAGGTTGAAGGCGCCCCGCCTAAATCACCAAACTTTGTTTGTGCATAGAATGCGGTATCTACCCCTCGCGCATCTTTTTTATACCAGATACCTCCATCAAAACCAAGGTCGGCATAAAAGCGATTCTCACGATCAAAATTCAGACGTGCTGTAGTGTACCCTGTCTTGATGTTATAGCTTTCACTTTTTGTTGCCTTGCGCAATTGTTCGTAATCAGAAAAATCCAGCGTCTTGTCTTCTTCAATAGGCACACCATTTTTTGTGTAAAACAGTTTAGCTATTTTAATGGAAGCTTCCCACACGCCTGGGGTTGGCAGTCTGTTTTGAGCTTTTGTGCCCGTTAAAAGAATCTGGCACATATTTGAATTCCAGAAATAACTGTTTGAATTACCCCATACAATCTCCTCATTCCATGGCTCTGACACGGCTTGCCGGATACCAAGTTGTGTTTTGGTAATTTCATTGAGCCCATAAGGATCATTTCTATAAGTAAACAATTGACGCCCTATACCTTCGGCTGCATCGATGGCGGCTTTTGCTGCATCACGGGCTTTCTCCCATTTACTAATATCAAATGAAGGATTGAATAGTGACGTTCCATCATGATCAGTAAAGCCGGCATAGTCACTGTTACCATTAAACAACGGACTAGCGGCCATCAACCACAATTTAGCTTTTACAGCAAGTGCAATAGGTTTGGTAATTCTTCCCATTTGTTTAGTCTCATTCTCAACCTCCATGGGTATTTTGTTTGCTGCGGAATCCAGCAACGCTGATATATAATTAACACAGTCATCTACAGGCATACGTTTTACATAATTCGACTGTACATCGGCATTGATAGAAGTATTCTTGTCGATGATAGGAATGGGACCATACATTCTTAGCAGGTAAAAATGGTAGTAGGCTTTTAAGAACTCCACTTCACCAATCCACTTCACGCGTTCATCGAGCGTTATATCAGGAACTTTAGTTAAATCATTCATATTTTCAAGAAACACATTACAGCTTCGTATGCCGGCAAAAAGTCTTTCTTCATAACTTTCCGCTCCAAGCTGCTGTCCGCGCCAGGCATTCAGCATCGGTGTATTTCTGTTTTGATTTCCTTGTGCAATCTGAAAGGCAGGATTCCAATAGTTTCTGTCTGTCTGAGGTAACCAGATTTCATCGCCTGACATCATACCAATGTTAAACCAGCCATCTCCATTTTTAGGAATGTAAGAGTAACATGTAAACAGATATTTTTCAGCTTCATTTTTTAAGGAGAAAGCATGTTCTATGGTGGTAACATTATCCGGAACTACATCCAGAAATTTATTACAAGACGTGATGGCGAAAACGAGGATAAAGAAAACAATCGCCACCGTAGATGATGTTTGTTTAGATGCATTTCCCTTTTTCAGAAACCCAGGAATCAATGTATGTTGTTTCATATTCATATTTTCTAATAATTAAAAGTTGAGCTGAAGTCCAACCATGTACACAGCCTGAACCGGATAGCCTAATCCATTTCCACCCATCTCAACATCCCAAAGTTTGAAGTTGCTTATGGCAAAGAGGTTGTTGGCAGAAAAATATGCCCGTGGTTTTATAGGAAAAGCCTTGTTTAGGGTTGGTAAAGTATACCCCAACGTTACCGTTTTCAGGCGTAAGAAACTTCCGTTGCGCATCCACCAGGTAGACCGCTGCATGTTGTTCCATTCAATGTTGGTACTTAACCTTGGCCATAAGGCATAAGGATCAGGATTCTCTTCAGACCAATGGCTCTGATGGATAGCCTCCAATTCACCATTTTGATATCCTGTTCCACCTATCAGGTCTTTGTTATTGTTCCAGTCAAAGCCACCGAATTGGATAAAGGGAGATGTTTTAAGCGGATCAATAAAAAATGTTGATCGGGCAGCACCTTGAAACATGAAACCAAAATCAAATCGCTTATAGGTAATTGATGGTCCAATACCATAGATAATTTCAGGCTGTGTGGGATAACCAATGGCAACTCTGTCATCACCATTTATTTTACCATCGTGGTTAATATCTCTGTACTTGATATCACCACCTCTTACCGTGCTGCCAAAGTACGATTGATCCGGAGAATTCTTGACCTCCTGGTCGTCAATGAATAACCGTTCAGCAATGTAGCCCCACTCCTGTCTGAAAGAGTATCCTGTATTTGACAGATGTGAAAGTTCAGGACTGTATTGAATCTGGTCGCTCTTTTTAATCTTGCTGGTAGAATATGTAAACGTGCCCGAGAGTGTGAATGAGAAATCAGATGAGATCTGTTTGTTGTAATTCATGCTAAGATCGATACCCTGCGTTTCTCCTGTACCGTAATTAGCGGAGGGTGATTGTGAAAGACCCTGCGCAGATTCAACGTTTGGATTTTCGAAGAATATATTAGACCGATACGTTTTGAATGCGTTGGCAACAATGGTAAAGGAATCGAACAGTGTTACATCGAGCCCAAGATTGATTTGCTTTGAAATTTCCCATGTGATATCCTTATTACCATACCGGTTAATACTGTAGCCAGGCCTTGAGTATTGTGTTGTGCCGATGGCCGTTCCAAAACTTGCGCTGTAATCCGCGTTATTCGGATTTACATCTGACAGGTACAAAAAGCGGTCTTCTGTTTTACCGATCTGATCGTTACCCACTAAGCCATACGTGGCGCGTAATTTCAGATTGGTTATAGTCTTTACGAACGGACTAAAGAACGCCTCATTAGAGACATTATAGGCTATACCCATGGAAGGGAAAAACCCAAAGCGATTGGTTTTATCAAAGCGTTCGGAACCATTGTAACCAAAGTTAAATTCAGCCAGATATCGGTTGTCGTAGCCGTAGGTAAATCTTCCGGCAACAACCGTATTTCTTTGTGGCAGAGATGCTGTTACAGTTCCTGCGTTTGCCGATTCAAAACTTGAAATAAAGCTGGTGAGCAAACCGCTTACTTCATGTTTTGTACCAAATTGTCTTGCATAGTTTAGTGAACCTTGCAGGTACATTTTGGATGTTACAACTTTTGGATATTCGGAATAACCGAGATACTCTGTTCCTGTTGGTTGATAAGCAGAACCCAGTGCACCATTGTTGAGCACCGACAGGCTATATTCCTTGGGGTTCGTTGGATCTATGTTTGCAGTATAGAAGAATGGATTGTAAGCCCTTCCAACGGAGTAATACGAATACCGCTGCAGGTACGTCATCGCGGTTGCGCTGAGACCTTTCACGATACTACCAAGATCCTGGTTGATTTGAATTTGTGGCTCAATGTTGGACGTCTTGTATACCTGATATCCTTTTACCATCTCAGCATAAGGATTTATAAACAGACCACTGGTTAGTGTACCAAAACCCTGTGTAGGAACTGATCCGAAAAGCGGGTGCTTTACATAAGGCAGGTTTGATTTATCATAGATAGCAGGAAACATTACCGGGTTTGAAGAAAGAGCGTTCTGAAATGCTATTGCTCCGCCACCGACTTTATCCGTTCCAACCGGGCCTTTATAATCATCAAACTGACCATATAATCTCAAAATGAATTCAGTTGACTTGGTGAGGTTAACAGTAATGTTACTTCGAATAGAATAGTTGCGTAACTTGATGTTACTGTTAAAATCATTAATAGGATCGACCTTTAAAATACCATTATCAACATTGTATGTTCCTGCTATATAATAGCGGGCGCGCTCATCACCACCCGAAACATTCAGGTTATACCGTTGATTTATGGTATAGTCTTTAACCATCTTGTCAAGCCAGTTGTTGTTTGGGTAGAGCGCTGGATCATCTCCGGCAATGGTATGATTGATCTTGTTCTCACTGTATGGAAGGGCTTTTGCCGGATTTCTCGTTAGCGTTGCTTCATTGGCGTCTCGCATGTATGAGATGTTATCCGTCATCTCATAATTTTTTGTATTGGTGGAAACAGTGTTCTCTACACGAAAGCTGTACTTCACCTTACCAAGATCACCTTGCTTCGTTGTTACCAATATAACACCGTTAGCACCTCTCGAACCGTAAACCGCAGCAGCCGAGGCATCTTTTAGTACAGAGAAGCTGGCAATGTCATCCGTTTGTAAGCGAGCAAGATCAGTTGAACTTGACTCCATATTGTCAATTAGAATCAGTGGATCTTGTTTTCCGCTACCAAAGGTGGAAAGGCCTCTGATATAGAACTGCGAGTTGTCAGTACCGAGTCCAGGCTCACCACTACTCTGCCAGGCAATAATACCAGCTACTCTTCCTGCCAAAGCATTGGTAAGATTTCCTGTAGGTGACCGCAGTTTGCCAGGATTAATAGACTCAACAGCACTTACCACGCTTTCTTTTCGTTGCACACCGTAGCCAACAACAACTACTTCTTTTAAGGACTGCAAATCCGGTAAAAGCGATACATTAATGGTAGTTTGTGTACCTACTGTTATTTCCTGTGGCGTAAAGCCAATAAAAGAAAACGTCAGTATTGCTTTTTCATCGGATATGGCGAGTGAGTACTTTCCATCGGCATCAGTTTGCGTACCAATCTGCGTGCCTTTGATGACAACGCTTACACCTGGAAGTGTCGAGTTTTGTTCATCAATCACTGTACCGGTAACCACATGGCCTTGCTGACTATAACCTGTTATGCTGAGACTTTGAAATCCAACAAGGAGCAGAGTAAATATGATCCGTTGAGCCCAGGGGATTTTGTGAAACTTGAAGTGTGCGTGTAGAATAATCTGCATAGGGTTTAGTTGTTAGAGTTAGTTTATAAAATATAAAATAAGTGTGTGTCTGAAATAGTAAAGCTGCCATCTTACCTAAGCGGATTCATCCATTGTTAGTCCATTCTTTTTAGCATTCACCTCTGTTTTTGAGGTTTGCCCACCAGTAACACTGAATTGCTTTATTTATTTAACACACGTGTTTTGAAACAAGACGCTGTTATGCTGACGAATTGGATGTCGCACACCAAAGAGTCTTAAACACGTTGAAGTGAACACTTGCCGTGCTCGATGATTTTTTGTTGTGTAGAAATTCGGTCATAGGCTAATAATATTGGGTTAAATAATCTTTATGTGAAACTTTATCTTCCTTTTAATGTATAATATACACTTATATTTTCGGAATCGTTTGCGCAATGTATTGCAAACATAAGTTTAGGTCATTCTCAAAACAGGGGTCATATTGATATTTAGTAGGGGGTATTTGGGTAAATCAAACGTTTGTTTTGGCTATTTCAAGCGTTTTAAGGTTGAATTTTGCTTATTTTTTGTTCTTCTGAAAATTTTGCAATATCTGCGGGCACCAGTTAATCACCGGTTAACGGCTTTTAGTACCATTTTTAACAATCGGGCTCTCGCCGGAGTTGCGATGGAATATCCAGTAACCTCAGAGTGCCGGTTAGTCTTTGTCTGGGGAAAGGTACGTAAGACCTTTTACAGATCCTCCCCCTTTATAGATCAGAATACCCCCTGTTAGAAGGGCATTGTGACCCTAATCTTGTGCAACACTTACACTTTAGCTCTATTTAAAATGAAATTTACATTAACCAACTTTTCAAAATGACCACACGAATCTTAACACTGATGTTTCTTATGCTCGCCTCGGGCATCAAAGCTCAAACAAATCGAATCACCATCAGTGTGCAAGCACCGACTATTAAAATCAATAAACATATCTATGGACACTTTGCTGAACATTTAGGCAAATGCATTTATGGCGGATATTATGTTGGTGAAGGCAACACGAAAATCCCGAATATAAAAGGCGTACGAAATGATGTTATCGATGCATTAAAAAAACTGAAGATTCCCAACCTCCGGTGGCCAGGTGGCTGCTTTGCCGACACCTACCAATGGAAAGATGGCATTGGCGACAAATCGAAACGACCGAAGATGGTTAATGTCTGGTGGGGTAGTGTTACAGAAGATAACAGCTTCGGTACGCACGACTTTCTTGACATGTGCGAACGCATTGGTGCTGAGCCCTACCTGGCTGGCAATGTTGGCAGCGGCACGGTGAAAGACTTAGCCGACTGGGTACAGTATGTAAACTTCCCTGGTGTTAGTCCGATGTCTAAACTGCGTATTGAAAATGGCAGAGAGAAACCGTGGAATGTAAAATTCTGGGGCGTAGGCAATGAAGCCTGGGGATGCGGTGGCAATATGAAGGCCGAGCATTATGCTAATATATATAGACAGTATGCCACGTTCATGGCCGACTGGAGTAATACCAGCACGCTTTTCAAAATTGCATCGGGCGCCAGCTCTGGAGATTATAACTGGACGGAAGTGCTGATGCGGGAGATTCCACACAACATGCTTGAAGGCATAGCGCTACATCATTACTCCGTTATTGACTGGGGTAAGAAAGGTCCGGCAACAGGCTTTTCAGAAGAACAATACTTCACCATCATGCAACGCGCGTGGCAGATGGAAGAGTTGGTAACAAAGCATTCTGCTATTATGGATAAATATGATCCGAAGAAAAATGTAGCGCTTGTAGTAGACGAGTGGGGTGGATGGTATGATGTTGAGGCTGGTACCAACCCCGGTTTTCTTTATCAGCAGAATACCATGCGTGATGCCATGATCGCAGGTATGACGTTGAATATTTTTAACAATCATGCAGACCGTGTTCGCATGGCCAATCTGGCGCAGTCCATCAATGTACTGCAGGCTGTAATTCTTACAAACGATGAAAAAATGATCCTTACGCCAACGTATCATGTATTAGAGATGTACAACGTTCACCAGGATGCGAAACTGCTGTCCTTAAACATAGCATCTTCCGAGACATATACGTTTGGTGCTGAAAAATTGCCGGCAGTATCAGCCTCCGCATCTGTTGACGACAAAGGCGCGACACATATTTCACTGGTTAATATTGATGCCCATAAAGCACAGGAGTTTGAGATTACACTGAATGCATCAACATACAAATCGGTTACAGGCCGTATTTTAAAATCGCAGGATCTCTCAGACCACAATACGTTTGAGACACCTGAAAAAATCAAGCCCCAGGCTTTTACAGATGCAAAGCTTGACAAGGGTGTAATGAAAATAAAACTGCCGCCATTCTCTGTTGTGGTGCTTGAACTTAAGTAAGAATAGATTTTTACCAACGATACTTCGGTATCAAAAAAACAGGCTGCCTTTTGCGAGGCAGCCTGTTCGCATTATGAAGGAAGTACAAACGCTACTCAGTTTATGTCAATTCTTGAATTTACTTTAAAACAATCGGTTGAATTACTGAAATGACCCCTATGGAATATCAGAATGACCCCTGTTTTGAGGTTGACCTAAACTTATGTTTGCAATACACTTTTCTGAAATTTTAAGTGTAACTATATTTTAATCTCCAGAGGCCACATAGAGTTTAAGCGCCTTTGGTTATAATGGATAATGAATCAGACAAAGATTTTCAGCCGACTTGGAAAATAGATTTTTCAACGCATTAACTATTAAACTAAAAAGAATATTCATGAAAAAGGGTATTATCCCAATACTAATCATATTGATATTTGGATTCGAACGTATCCAAATTAATGCACAAACTACTCCGTCAGGTCTTGTGTCCAGCGCAAGCAACAACCTGGTTGCTCAACCGATTCCAGACCGAACAGTCACCTTTAGCATCTCGAACACGGGTGTTTCCAAACCTATAATCTGGGGATTAGACTTGGCTTGGCTCAGTGAAGCAAACATACTGCGCGGCATCGCCTTTATGGGAGCCGATCAGGTGGACGTAGTGAGATTGTCGTTCACCCCAACGTCTCCACTAGTTAATGGGGACCTTCAGGCTGGAGAACTCGCCACGCTCAACCAACGATTAGGTATAATTGATTTACTTGGATCAAATACGGTAGTAATGCTCAATGATGACAACCCCACCGTTGATGAATCATTTAACGGTAACGTAGCGAATTGGGCACAGCTGATGGACGTAACGACAAGACGTGTTCAGGAACATGGCCGTGAGGTAGTCTCCATTGCGCCTTTTAATGAGCCTGATAATACTTCAACCGGACAAGGTTCCGTAACCGACTTTTACAATATTGCCGATGAGTTAAGAAAAAATCCTCGCTTCGACAACATTCGTATCTCTGGTGGTAATACACTTAATACAGACCAGGCCTTGGTTTGGTACAACCCATTAAAGGATAAATTAGATGAAGGAAATACTCATCAGCTTGCGGGCAGTTTTGATAACTATGCCAGCTTTTTTCAAACGGTGAATGCCAACGGTGATCATGCCACTAATGATGAATTGCACAATGTAATGGAGGCTATGGTTGGTGTTGAATATGGTATGCAAACCGGTATTTGGTGGGGCACTGCAGAGCTGACACGTGGAGAGTTTGTAAAAGCAAGCGATGGTAAGCGACTAGCCTATGCTGAACACCGTCCTAACTGGACAGCGGCATCAGTCTATCAAGGTACTGATGGCAAGGTACAAGCCTTCGGTGGCACATCGGAACGGCAAGCCGTCACTACCACTTATCGTTTTGTCTCAAAAGACAGGGACGTCTACTACGATGGCTACGGCCCGCAACGCGAATACACCATGGTGATGCCTGGGGGGACCGGTTACCAACAGGGGCAGACCAATGCTGAAAGAGTTGTAAATATCACTTGGGGTGACGATATACAGCCTGCTATCAACGGGCGCTATGTATTGGTAAACCGTAACAGTGGCAATGTGATGGAAGTAGCCTATGGGTCTGCGAGTGCAGGTGCCAATCTTCAGCAAGGCACTAACACAGGTGCAACCTATCAACAATGGAATGTAACTCCGGTAGACCCACGTGTGGGTGGTGATTTTAGCTACTTCACGTTTGCAGCGGTGCACAGTGGTAAGGTGCCGGACGTCTTAAACTTTTCGCTGGATAATGGTGGTAATATAATCGTGTGGGACGATGTTAAAAACATAAACCAACAATGGTATCTTGACTATGCAGAGGATAGCTGGTTTTATATTCGTAACCGTAACAGTGCTAAATGTCTGGAGGTTGCTGATGCCAGTACTGCGAATGCGGCAAACATTCAACAATGGGAAAAAAATGGTGGAACAAACCAACAATGGCGGTTTCTTCCGGTTGGTGCACCATTGGAGTTTGTTTCACCTGCTGCACCACCGGGCAATCTGGTCGCCACTGCAAACGCAGAATCTATTCGATTGGACTGGTCGGCCAGCCCAGAGACTGACGTTGCAGGATATACCATCTTTCGCTCAGAGTCTGCGGGAGGTCCTTACAATACGATTGCACGTAACGTGAAATCAATATCTTTTGTTGATAACACCACCACCACAGGTGGACAGTATTTTTATACAATTAAAGCAGTGGACAACTCCTTGAATCATTCTGTTTACGCTAACGAAGCTTCAGCAACTGCCACTGGCGACAACGACCTTGTAGCTCATCTCCAATTTGATGGAAATACCCTGGATAGTACGATTAATTTAAATCACAGCGCATCATATGGAGGAACTTCATTCGTTACGGGTAAAGTTGGCTCCAAAGCAATAGCACTGAATGGCACAAAAGCCTTCGTGCAACTGCCGGCCAACCTGGCAAATCAGCAAGAGATTACCATTGCAACGTGGGTCTACTGGAAAGGCGGTGCTGCATGGCAACGCATATTCGATTTTGGCAACGACCAGACTGAAAACATGTTTTTAACACCGAATTCTGATTCTGGATTGCGTTTTGCCATTAAGAATGATGGCACCGAGCAAAGCTTGAACGCGCCTGCGTTGCCTACCGACAAATGGGCACACGTGGTGATAACGTTAGGTTCATCCGAAGCATGCATGTATGTTAATGGCAAACTGGTGGATAAATCCAATACATTCACCAAAAGTCCATTGGATTTTAAACCAGTGTTGAACTACATTGGTCGCAGCCAATACCCTGATCCATTGTTCAATGGTTATATTGACGATTTCATGGTGTACAACTATGTATTATCAGCCAGCGAAGTTGCTCAGATTCCAGAAGTTCTAATTACTGATGTAGGAGATGCAGATTGTGTAAAAGACTTGTTTTTATGGCCAGTCCCTGCAAATGATATTTTATATGTGAATTATTTTAAAGAGAACAACAATAGTTTGGCAAGACTTACGGTATTTAATACGAATGGTGAATTAGTGATGAGTAAAGACATTAAATATACCCATGATACAGAGCTTAATGTTTCAGACTTACCATCTGGTTTCTATATATTAAAGTTGTTCAATGATGAAGAATTAGTAATGAAAAAACTTATAGTAAAGCATTAATAAATATTTGTCCCGGCTATTGGAAGACTTCTCCTCGGTCTGTGTCTTCGCAGACCGAACGTGACCTGCAAAATTTGATGAATACCGAGTTGACGAGTTTGATCGGTTGAAGATTATTTGTACAGTAGTGCTGTAAAAAGAAACCTGGACAAACAATTCTGTTTCACTTGAATTTATTGAATTATCCCTCTTTCGAAGAGTTTATTGTCCATATAGGTGCGATTTATCCGGAACTCGTTCCATTTGATTTCCAGAGCACCCTTTGAACTTTTCAATCAAGATCATTTAGGTTATGGGTATGCTGGAGATACTTCGCCCGTTCTAATCGCGGTAGACAGATGAAATACATCGACGCCGGAAAGCTAGGTGATGCGTTGGGGACAAGCCCACGACTATGGCTTGACCTCCAATCAGAGTGGCATTTGAAAAAATATCTCGATGAGCACCCGCATATGTCAAAATATTTTGATCTTGAAAGACTGAATCAGAGATCAAGAAGGCGAGTGATGGAAGTTTCGAACGCCAGTCCTACAAACCCTGGCCAAATGCTAGAAGAATGTTTCCTTAAACCGTCGGGGATACTTAGGGAGTATTGGGCAAATTACTTTTGCATGAGCAGACATACACTGGCTGCGATTATTAGTGGCAAAAGGATAATGAAATTTCAATTCATTGCGCTTTTAGTCAAAGCATTTGATGTTTGTTCATGCGATTGGATTGAGATGCAGAATGAATACTTAGCGCAAAAGTACCGTGAACGTCATTCAAGCAGGTTCAAAATTGAACGCATTAAATCAAAGCATAGAGTAGAAGAAATTAATTTGATTCTTCATCCGGGGAATATATTGTGGTCTCATTATATGCGCCCGATGAATTTATCGGTCGTGAACGTTGCTCAACATATCGACGTACATCGAGGCGCTATTGACAAGTTAATTAGGGTCTGCTGAAAGACTCAAAAGTATTTAAAACAGATTTGATTTCGCTGTTTTTTGCGAGCTTAGAGCAAACTAAGTGCAAGCAAAAATGGGCAAGGCCTTTAAAAACCGTGCATCAAAACAAGGCTACATCAGTGTTG
>JANMRZ010000011.1:0-60940 GCA_031388805.1 Chryseolinea sp. | reverse complement strand
AACCTTATGTATATTGCTAAAGCAAGACGGAAGCCCAGCCCTTGCAAGTCACATTCTGGGCATTTAAAAAATATGAGACTCACTCCCGCGGGAGTGACGCATAGCAACAAGATTTCTCTTTTCTTAAACTGACGGCTATGGTGAGAAGCTCGCGCTAAAGGAAGCTATTGAAAGAATTTACATTCATTTACATTGTTTTTACAAACTGTTTACACTTGCCCATGCCTTCGGTGCGTACGTTTGGTTACACAAACCAAAAGTAACTTCTTTTATGAAACATTTGAAAAAATCGTACATCCTACTGATGCTACTAACGGTAATCATCGGTTCACGGACATTTGCACAGAATTTTTCCGGTGATGTTGAAGCAAGAGCAACCAACATCATCTACCAATCAAATGATGGCGGACAGACATGGTACGACATCAGTCAGGGTTTGCCTGAATATGAACAGCCTGACGATTTTTTTGCCGGAGAATCAGAGGTATACGTACGTATTAAAAATGTAATGTATCGGGGTAAAAACAGTTTTAAAACTCCTGTTTGGAAAAAAGAGACTGTTCTCGATCCACGAAGTACTTCCATTGTTTTCAATCCTTCCGGAGTCGTGGCCTACAACTATGCAGGAGAAATTTATCAAAAAATACCCGGTTTAGGAACCTGGTTGCCGATATATACAAATTTCAAAAGCCAATCGCTGCGAACTGTTTTTGAAACACCTGATGGGGCGATATTCTTAGGTAGCGATAGCGGTCTTTACAAATCAACCAACAAGGGAAGAAACTGGAAACGCGTCCTTAATGAAGGCTGGGTGATGGATTTGGTGGAGTCTGAAGGTGTTCTCATCGGCACAGGTCAACATGGCATCATTCGTTCTACAGACAATGGTGAGCACTGGGAACGTGTAATCAGCGAAGGCGGTGTGGGCATCGCTGTTGAACGTATCGATGGTGGATTTGCTGCGGTGTCCTATAGTAACATCACCAAATCAAGAAGGATACGCATTTCATGGGATAATGGAAAAACCTGGAATGCCATTGACGAAGGGCTTCATCCTTCCTTGAACATTTCATCGATCAAACAAATCGGCAATTATTTAATATGTGGTCACCCGGATGGTATATTCCGGTCATCCGACATGGGTAAAACCTGGAAGATGGTTCATCCCAGTGTTGATAATGCGGTTAACATATTTAGTCAAACAGGGAATGTTGCTCCGTCCAATGACAAAAGAAAAGTGTTTAAGATATATGTTTCCGGTAATGTAGTATATGCTATAGCGAGAAATTCCGGATGCTGAAAAATGTTACGTCCTAAAATAATTCTAAAGATTTAATTATTAAACCTGTAAACTTATTTTAAGACGTAACACTATTTATTATTTTTTCTGTTTAGAAGCGTTGGACCAGACCGTTGATCATTCAAGTAAGAAGTAGCACGTTACCGCCATCCTTTAATAACCATTTCATATTCAGATAATATGAATGCGCAGGCATTATGAAAGATCTGCGTCTCGAAAATGACTGATGGGAGAAAATCAACTCCCATTATGGGATTGGATCGTATTGATTTCTACACAGTGGTTCCAAACATTCATCACTTGTAAGCTTTAAGCCAGCCCTTACCCAGTAATTATCGGTGTTTTGAATGTGGCACGTTTATTCATAAGATGTAATCAACGGAACGAGGCTTGATACATTCAAGCTTTCCCAATATTGAAGGCAGAAATTCTTACAACGATTGAAAATGAAAAAAATAGCAAATAATTTCCTGACGATTGTGGCGGCAACCATGCTCACCATTACATCCTATGCACAAATGGCCAGTTCTGATCTGCCGATCATGAACGATCTGAAGCCAATCAAAAATCTCCCGGAAGGTCTGGATGAACGCGTTTCGATTGCAACCGATCAACCGGTAGAATGGTTAAAGTCAAAATATGGATACACAGGAACGTATAGGCTTGGCGAGACCGAGTATATGACGACCTACGACAACGAAAGCCACTACATTGAAACGTATATAAAAATAGATTGGAATAATTCACAAGTGTCTTCGGTAGTGAAGAGTGCTCTGCTTATCAGTTTCTATAAAGACTACGAAGTTATGGGTTATTGGGAAAGCTCTGATCCGGAAGTAAATGGATACTACCTCGAATTAAAAGATAAAAACGGAAAGCCGTTCAGCGTTTGGGCTGATAACGAAGGTAATTTTTACGACAGGCCTTACGAATATAAAATGGAAACTTCAAGCGGAGCAGAGTAGGTTGTTTAAAAGTCGCTGCTAAAATCGGGAGCCCATCCCTAAAAGAAGACTTCACCGAGGTCTTCTTTTTTTATGTTTTGTAACTCATTTTTACTCCCCATCAGAGTCACCGGCCCCCGGGACTCTGATGCAACGGATCACCAACTTTTACTTTAATAATAGTTACTCCCCATCAGAGTATAGCAACAATAATGACTTTCAGTTTTGGCAGCAACACAACCATCCCATTGAACTAAGTTCGAATGAAATGATGGATCAACGATTGGAATATATTCATCTTAATCCGGTCGCTGCCGGTTTTGTTGATGTGCCGGAGGCATGGCTTTATAGTAGCGCCAGAGATTATGCAGGAACAGCTACGGGATTAATTCAGTTGATTTACATTTGATTGACTACGTCCTCCTCGTGTAGAAGATTGTTATACAAGCGAGACGCTTATATTGGTATGGGGAGTGGTCGGAAGAAAGTGTTTAAATTCCACTATGATCCCATATTAGCCATAGTAGTCTTTAATTGCTTTCTGGGATTCCTTTTTATACTCCTCATACTTTGTTTTAAACGCTTCAATTTTTTCTTTTGCGTTCGAGTTGCTAAGGTTTGCATTTCCTGAGCCTTTACCTATAAACTCAACATACCCTTTATTGATACGAAAGCAAGGCGTCCAAACCGTGTCATCAAAACAACAACATTTTACTTTAGGTAATGCTGTTTCTATGAACGCATACTCTTTCGCTTGAAATGTTGCCATACCGATTTTTACCTTTTTAAGTTTCTTTAAGTTTAGTATCGGCAAAAAAGCAGGGAAGGCAGTTTTGTTAATTACAAAGCCGAAGGCAAGCAGCTCTAACTTGGGAAGTCCTTCTAAAAAGGAAAAGTTTTCAATTGGCTGCTTCCAGTCAAGCGTTCCATCAATGTGTAAATACCGTAAACTCTTAAGGCCTTTAAGTCCGTCAAAGTTTGAAACACTTCGTAAGTTTTCAAAATGCAGCGATTTAAGTTTTTTCAATTTTTGCAAAGGCGACAGGTCTGAAAATCCTGAAACATATTCCAGGATGAGTTCTTCCAAATTTTTCAGGTTGCCGATAAACTCTATGTCGTTAGCACGAAAAAAAGTTATTCGTAATCTTTTGAGCTGCGTCAATTTTTCAATTGCTTGAACTTGTTCTTTACTTGGGTCGTCCAACGTCACTTCTTCAATATTTGGACAATCAAAAACTTGTTTCCAATTTCGGTGGTCTTTGCTTATGGTAAGAATTTTAACCGATTTTATGTTTTTAATCTTACTGTCAGACGAATAAGCATACCTATTTCTGTTTGGAACAATAGTCCAATGGTCGCCTGTCCTGTCTAATAAATCTCCAAAGTGATGTTTCATTATTTGTTTGCTAGAGTAGTAGAGATTATGTGGCTTAATCCGTCACGAATGTAGAATCAAGCGCCATTAACCAAAAGGGGGACGCTTGCGCCAGTGGGGTGTAAAAACTTTGTCTCACTTTATTCTAAAAATTTAACCTTTTTAAAAAATAGCCAAAACAATGCTGAATTATTTTAATGGAATTTCTCACCTTTTGCCAGCATTTCAATAATTTCTTTCATGCGCTTTTCTCTTGTCTCTTGTTTTTTTGCGGTCTGAAGGCGAAATCCAATAGAGAAAAGATTGGTCTTATTGAGACCCCTAAAAATCGCTTCTGCCTTTTTGTTTTTGCTGAGTTCTTTTAGAAAGTCTTCCGGTATAGTCATTTTGCTTGGGGAATCATATGCCTTTTCCCAACTACCGTTTGCTTTGGCTTTTTCGACAGCTTTTAATCCTGCGGGTCTCATTCTACCTTCATTGATTAATCTTTCGACATGTCCAATATTTATTTTGGACCAAATACTTTTTGCGCTTCGGGGGCAAAACTTTTGTAGCCAGGCTTGTTCGTCATGTGCTTGTTTTTGCCCATCAATCCACCCGTAGCAAAGCGCTACATCAAGTGCTTCTGTATAGCTGATGGTCTTTTTCTTCGAATCTTTCTTGAATATTTTGAGCCAAAGCCCATTTGAGTTATCGTAATTCTTTATGAGCCAAGTCTCAAATGTCTCGGCTGTTTTAAATTCTAGTATTGGAACAGTATTTAATTTAGTCATATGACTGTGTTTTTTTCTTTGCTATATGCTTGCCGCTAACCATCAGTATAGAGAGGGTATGGACACCAGTCGCGCCACCGCGCGCAAACCTATGCTAGAAGACTGGCGCCAGTGTGGGTGACTCTGATGGGGATTAAAAGTTAAAACTGCGCATTGTACTCACTGATAATTTTTTCAATGTGTTTAAAACGCAAGACTTTTTCATCAATTCGTTTTAATAAATCGGGTGCATCATACACCAGCTTATGGATCTCTTCCTGAAAATTCTCCGGTTTTATTCCAATCAACTCTCCCGCTGGGTTCTGAACAACATAAAAACTACTCCTGCGAGGTGTCACCGTAGCGGTCATAGCACCGCTGGGAGCACCGGTCATTATTGGCGTTACCACATTAAAAACTTCACCATATGTCTTATAAAGAACTAGTTTACCACTCACAATCACTTTTGATTCCGCTCGCGCGATTACATAATCTTCGTCCAGGAAAGGTTGCAGATTATTAAATATTCTAAACGTATCTTTTTTGTAAGCGTAACCATTGAGTTCAAGTGTATAAAATTCCCGTGGGCTAAAATTCCGTTGCTTACAAAGCAAAATCTTCCTTCCGCTAACATCGTTTCCGACAACAAAATCCAAATATCCTTTTATCAAAACGTTATCTTGTGTAATAACATATCCGTCATACAGCTCATCCTGTTTTTTTTGCCCAAACGAAATGAAAACTACACAAACCAATAGACCGGCAGTAAAATATATTTTTTTCATCGCTCCATTTCAAAATTTAAAACACAATCGAGATTTACCTTTCCAAGGCTCGAAAATGATCGTAATTCGTAACATTTCAAAATGAATGTCTTGCAACGTTTATGTTTATGACGGCTTGGGTTTTCGAAGCGCCTCACTGTCCCACGTTGCCGAACGAAAATGATCAAAGCCCAAGTTTGAAAACTTGAATGAGTTTATGGGCACCAGTCTCGCCACCGTTCAAAGCCATGCTGGAAGACTGGCGCCAGTGCGGGTTCAAATTCTATTGTAAGATCAGAGAATTCTTTTTTGTAAATTCTTTTTTGACTTATGCACTCAGTTACTTGTTCGTCAATGTCCAATTCCATAGTCTCCTTAATAAGTTTTGTGACACTATAAAACACCAATCTCCTTTTGAAGAGCGACAAGTGTTTCACCTAATTTCCGTGCAACTGAATCCAGAATTGCATAGACCTCATTCCTTTTGTTTCTGTCATTTTGAAATTCTGCAAGGTCATTTGTCGTCAATAGATTAAAATACATATTGGCTTCCCCCAAGTCATCTACTATTTTGTTTCTGTAACGGATTGGTACGTCCAGATCAATCAAGTCTCCGGCAAGCGCATCAAAATGCTCGCGATGCTCTTGGAGTGTTTTTGAGCTAACATCCATCTGGAAAGGAAGTAGTCGTTTTCTCAACCCCTTAATGGTATCATAAGTTATGTTCACTTGTTCTGTTGCTGTGTGCTCATTCTCCTGATCGATTGCTCTTTGTGTACCGGGGCTACCCCAATTAAAGAGCTTTGTTAAGTATTTCAATAGTCTCATATTATTTAAATACTCAGAAATGTTTAAGAATTGATCATTACTTTGAAAATAATTGAAATATTTTAGATTGGAGAAATCAACGATGTATTTTTTGTTTAAGGAGTTTGCTCCCAATATTCAACCAAGCCTCTTGTTTTATTATTAGGTTCAAAATCATTATCAATCTTACCGATATCTATTATGACTGGCACCTGAGCAGACAGACCCGCTAAAATGCAAGTACCCGTTGGCAAGATTGGTAAAGATTCGAAAGAGACTTTATCGAGGTATGAGATCGTTTTCTCGATAGCATTGATGTCGTTATTGTTAATTAATCGATGTAAAAAATAGTTATGAAGCTGCGAGATAATCGTTGGTGATATGTCGGAAGGTCTCTGACTCGCAATCGTCATAAAAACACCAAATTTCCTTCCCTCTTTTATAATTTCCTCAAATGTTTCAAGTCGGTAGTCTTTCCATTGTTCGCTCTCTCTTTCGGAATCCCTGGAAAGAATATTATGAGCTTCATCAACTATGATATTTAGATACTTTGATGAAGAAGTAATTTGCTTTTGTTCATCATACATTTGTTTGCATAAAAGCAGAGGTAATATTTTCCTCATATGAATATTGACGTCTTTCAAAGAAACAATCGTAAAATTTTGCTGTGGAGGTGTAGAAGAATCTGTTAGGGTGATTACTTTTTTTATGTCTTCAAATCTTTTTTCAATCCGTTTAATTAGCGGTGCTAAATGTTCCCTATTCGCATACCCTTTAATAATGTCATCGTAGTACTGAAAAATGATTTGAAGTTTAAGCCTATCAAGTTCAGTTAAAGTATCAGAAGGGATATTGATGTGATCTAGTTCCAGAATTACACTATTACGCATATCAGTTTGGTAGTATGTCATACCGCTTCTAGGTACGTATATAAACTGAAATGTTGTATTGTGATATTGAAGGTGTACGCGTAACGAATCTCGGACATTTTTAATATTCGAGTTTGGGATACAATCATCGATATCCGACAAAAATTCAATCAATGCTTTTGCACCCAATTCTTTGTCATTCCTGTCAATTACCAATAGAAATTCATGTTTAATCAGTTCCTTAATAGACTCTGGATTGGCAACACGCTCATTTAACCAGCTATTTGTGATTGCCCTCCTAAGAAATGGAGTTTGAGTTTTTTCTGTAGCTTCAAGTACGACTGCCCAGAAAGCAGGATCATACAATGTTTCTCTTGAAACTGCGAATTTATCGGCACTCTGTTTTGTAGAGAGCTTATAAGTATTCTTAAATCGTTTTTCTACAATGACATTGTCATTCTCGCTAACATATTCCCCGTTAAAGTCAATCAAGAAAAATTTAGCGTTCGTCTTGAAATTTGGGCTTTCCTTATATTTCTTAAACACCTCAAAGTAAATCTTAGCAAGTGTGTATGATTTCCCACTGCCTGTGTTCCCAAAAATTCCAATGTGGCTAGCGAATAAACTGTTAATTCCAACTCGAATGTCTTGCCTCTTTTCAAGTGCGAGTTTGCCAAGCGAAATAGAGACGTCATCTGTTTTGATAAAATCATGGACGGCTTCAAATTCTTGACGATCTAACAGGTGACATTCATTGTCAATGAGCGGCATTTCTTTAATTCCCCGCTCAAATATTCGACCATTAAAAAAGCCTAATAGACTAAGCTTTAATGAGCGACTTACTCGATCTTTATCAGAGACATATTTTTTGCTTTTGAATTTTAAATCTTCTGACGTGAATTCTCCCTCAACTTTTCCGATGATTTTGGTGAACCCTTTAAAAATCTTCAAATAGCTACCAACTGAAACATTCTTGATAAGCTCCCCATTGAATACTAAGTGAGAACTGTTTTTCGCTTTGTCTACAAGAATAAGAACTGAGCGTCCGTCAACTGATATTACGTGCCCTATCTTAAAAATAGAATCTTTTACAATTTGATCGGAATTGTTCATGCCTTGTCAATTTCATTATACAATTTCGTAAATACTGTACTGTTCAAATTCTTGAAATCAAAAACTACTCCAGCAGTAGTTGGCTCAACAACAATTATATTATTGTACTTTCTGCCAACGTTGCTTTTAGCAATGTTGGCATCAATTGCTACACGAGCGTTATGGTCATAGCAGTATATAAGTACTAGCAGGGTTGGATTTGCATTTGCCGCTCTTATTAATATTTCACGAATATGTTCGTCTGCAACTGAAAACCCGAGGACAAACAAAATGGAATTTTCTTTTTCAAGTTCATTTGAAAAAACTCGAAGCATTTCATAATAATTAAGATTCATGATTGTATCATGGAATTTTTCCTTTGAAGGATTAATGATTGCCAATTGTTTGTAGATAGACAAAAAAAGTCCATGTTCTGGCTGGTGTGTAAATGTTGATATTGCATCCGTAAGGTCAGAAACACTGCACCCATTCGGCACCTCCGCTATTTGACTGGCGATGACATCAAGAGCTTGCTTTACAGCATTAATTAACTTTAAATCTGAATAGTGAATTTTGTCAATTTCAACCTTCCAAGTCAAAGATCCATGCAGTTTTACAAGATTGAATACTGGCAACTCGGCACTATTACTAAAATGTAGACTGTTTTTAAATACTGTTTTGCTGAAGTTTGCTACACTGTATATTGGTTTGATTCTACCTGAAAAACCATCATTGAATTCAAGTTGCTCATCCTCCAGTGCCCTTTCTAGAAACACATCTATATTAGTTGTAAAGACATTAATCTGTTTACTTAAAAGCGTGCTCTTGCGCTTCAACAAAATAGCAGTCATAGTCGACAAAAAAGTTCGATAATTCTCTAGTACTTCGTTTAATATTACCTCACTTGTGGGATCGCTAATAACTTTAAGATTTTTATGGATCACCTCGTTGAAAAATCTTCCTAAAACAGAACATCGAATTATATCCTTTTGATCCATCGTGAGGAGCGCATCAGCTTCGAGTGCAGTCAATATGACCTCAATGTCGCCTAGAGTTTTAAGGTACGGCATGGATAAACCAGAGCCAACGAGGAAATTTAAATGACAGTCCTGGACTATGTCTTTTAGTTTTTCAATTTGCATATATTGAAGTATTGAGTTCCGCTCTTTGATGGGACGGGGTCTTCGAATGATTCCAGGTAGGCTATGATCGCGCAGATCGGGTGGGTCAAGGAATCTTTTTCAATGTAAAAAAGTAATCTGTATGTTCCAATAGGCAACCCTTGGTATAGTTAGTTTTAGTAAAAATGCTGGGCAAGAAAGCAATGTGGTTTTTATAGAATTAGAGTCTTGCTCGCCTGCCGGCAGGCAGGTTCGAGTGCGTTATGGGAGAAGCCCAATCTAGCGCAAGGTCCCACTTGTGCTTCCATCATTCCAAGAGTCCGCTTGTGCCTCCCGGATGGATCCGCAACAGACAAAAAGAACCGTTGCCTCTTCCATGTGCCATCCGTGTGCCTTGCTTCTGCCATGCTATGGGCATGCGATAGCGATGCCATATTGATGCATTGCTGATGCGATAACCATGCGATGAGCATGCATCGTGTTCAGATGATGTAGCAATGTTGTTCAGATGGCTTGCATGGACTCATGCATGTATCGCATGAATCTCCCTAAGATCTCGCCAGGCACTCTGCCGGCTCGGGCGCTACGCAGAATTCAATTCATAGAGTTTCATGCCTCTCATGATCATGTCTTTTACCTGCTGCTGTAGGGGCGCGGGTTTCAACACCTTTACTTCTGCACCAAACGCGAGCAAGGTTTGCAGCAGCTCGTAGTTAATCACAAGCTGCAGGCTTAGCACTAGCCCGGTGGCATCATCCGATACGATCTGCTGTGTGGCATGCAGGGGTTGCGTTTTAAAGTAATGGCCCTGAGACGCCGAACACCAAAGCTGCACTTCCTTCACACCGTCAGGATTAATGGTAACGCCAATGGTGTGATCGAAATATTTCTGCACGTCAATGCCAGTATACGGTTTGAACGGAACTTTCTTTTTTACCAGATTCTCAATGCGGTCCAGGGCCAGGATGATTTTTTTCTTGCTGGGTTCGCTATAGCCCAGCACATACCACCTGAATTTAAATTCCCTCAGCAAATACGGATGAAAGATGTGGTCGCGTACGGGTTTGTCGAATTTCTTGTAGGCAACCAGGAGGGGCTGCTGCTTCATGATGGCGTGGTAGAGCGTATCGAAATGTTCGATGCCTTTGGCGTACGGTACTTTTTCAAAATCCGCTATCGGAGGCTTTACTTCTCCCTTCTTCGACTTTGCCTGCTGCATCACCACTTTGTCGAGCTTATCGAAGATACCCACTACGTTGTTGAATACTTGCGCTCCACGAAAACTCTTAAAGGCTTCAACGATCAGTCCAAAGGCTTCTATCTCTTCGGGCGTAAGCGGAAGTTTGTCGATATTATAGTCCGGGTCTTCATAGTGATAGCCCTTGTTGTCGCTGCAATAGAGAATGCGGGCATTATATCCTAAGCGCTTGTCGTGGCGCATGGACTCAAAGTCACGTTCGATGGATCGGTTGCTAACCACAATGTCATCTTTGGCCAGGGCGGCTTTGATTTCTTCCATGGTGGGATAACGCTTCTTTGTATTGGTGAGGCATGCGTTGATGATCCTGTATCGCATGAAGGGATGTTTTCCAACGGGCATAGATTAACGGTTTATGGAACAAGGTTTTAGTAAAAGAATATCGTTACAATATATTTATTGACACTATACTTTTCAAATAATGTAGCATCAACTCGTAATGTCACCATGACGTTTTACACTTCCTTGCATAGAAATTCTTTGTGTTCGCGCACGCACGTTTTCCGAATAGCTGGCTGAGCAGTTACGGTGCTTTTTTAAATGTCGGTAATGCCCACGTTCGTGTAAATTTTTCTTCCTGTAATTCAGGTAGTTAAAAAATAATGGTCAACTATTTTCATTCTTTTTTCACTCCGACACTAGCTGGCGGAGTGCCACCATAGTTTTGTAACATCATCCTGCAGGTGGTACTAAAATTTATGTAAAACTTAAAAACAATTTAAAAATTATGGGAAAAGTAGATGAAAACATTATCACGAAAGGGTTTCGTGGTAAGTACAATGATGATCTTGTATTTCGCAGAATGGACAGACAGACGATCTTTTCAAGACGTTCGGTCAGTACCAAGCCACCAACAGCCAAACAGTTGGAATCGCGAAATAAATTCAACCGGGCATCACATTATGCATCAGCCGCCATTGCTCATCCGCAACGAGGCCTGGATTACAAAGTGATGGCCGAGCAGCAAGGGTTGAAAAGCGCGTATCTCGCTGCGGTAACAGACTATCTTACGCTGCCTGAGATTACCAGTGTGTTTGCTGACGAGTACAATGGAAATGCAGGTGAGCTGATCACCATCACCGCGAAGGTGCCGTTCAAGATCATCGACCTGTCCGTGAGCATCCTGAATGCTGCGGGCGCGGTGATCGAAAGCGGAAAGGCTGTGCCGAACGAAGCCAAGTGGCGGTACGTTATCACAACGGCTAATCCGCAGGTGAAAGGATCTAAGTTGGTAATAATTGCCCACGACAGACAAGGAAAAATATCGACCGTGGAGCAAGTGCTGTAGAAATGATGTGATGTAGTAATAAACGTTAACCAAAAATTAAAGCTATGAATTAGAGAAGACCATATTAACCAATCACTAAATAAATACTAAAATGGGTCAATACGACTTCAGGCGTCCCGCTCAAGAGCAGGACGCCTTTCTTTCGGATAACAATTATTTTGTTTCAGTATTGTAATGATCCACGTAAAAGCTTTTGAACTCAATTCAATTCCTGGATCGGCAAATGATCTCCCACAAATCTTCCATAATGCACTTTGCTTAGATTTCCATTCTCGTCAATAATAAATTCACTGGGAATGGTGGTGGTGTGTCCATCTTGTGAAATACTCTTTTTGAAAAGTTTCTTTCCCTGTATGGCTTTTGTCATAAGACCATTGAACAAACTCTTCGTGAATTTACCAACCGATTGTTCTACGTAATACTTTTTGTATAACGTGTTGTCGGGGTCGGCGATAAAGTGAAAGGGGTATTTCTCATCGCCCAGGTATTCTTTCATTTTCTCAGGCGTTGATTCATAGACCATCATCACGGTAATATTCTTCTTCGAAAAAGAATTGGCTTGCTTTAATAACTCGTGCGTTCGGAGGTTGCACACGGGGCAACCTGCATTTCGTTCGAATGCCAGGTAGACTTTCTGTCCTTTGAATTTTTTGAGTTGAAGCACGTTGCCGGAAACATCGGTAGTGCTGAAATCGGGAGCTTGTTGGTTGATGGTTAATTTCATTTTGCGTTTTTAATTGAATACCAACCGACTGGCTTCAATCACCCGCAAGAATTAAATTGTTTTCCGTGCCTGCTCCAGGCATTTGTATTTTTGATTGTCGAACGTGTGCGAATTTCGATAGCCCATTTCCTCAATGAGTTTTTCGCGCGTAGCGCCGCTCAAAAATGTTTTCGCAAGGAAGTGATAGCAGTGCCTTGTCACTTTATTCAGCATGCGCTGAATCATATTGTGCTTCACTTTGCTTTCTTCTTTTTCCCATGCTGAAAAGCTCAGGTCTTCCATATCAAAATCATCCTGCAGTTTGGTTAATCTCTTTGCATCGCGTAGTCGCTTCAGCCAGATGTTGGAAGCAACAGCAAAAATGTACGTCTTAATAGAGGAGGTTAAAACAAAATCTTCCTTAGGTACTTTATCCAGCAGCACGATGATGGTTTCCTGAAAAACATCTTTGGCATCGTCTGATGTGCCACTGTTTCGTTTTACGAAGCGCTCAATGGTGGGATAATAGAATGAATAGAGCAGATTGTAGGCTGCATTATTTCGGTTCTTCAAATCGGAGACCATTTGACTATTGTTCATACTACATGCTTTATTCTTAATACCCATACGAGGTCTTCAATCACCCAGTTGCGCAAATTATTTTATGAATCACCTCAGATATTTCACATCATGTCCTCAATCAATTTCCCGAGTTTTATAATTCCATCTTCAATGCGGGCGCTCATGGGTTCGCCATAGCTAATGCGGAAACAGTTTTCGAATTTTCCCTGCGAAGAAAAAATCTGACCGGGTGCAATTCCAATGTGATGTTTCAACGCGCGCTTGTGGAGTTTGTAGGCATCCACCTTTTTATTCATCTCTATCCATAAGGTAAATCCTCCTTGTGGTCGCGTGATGCGGGTATCTTCCGGAAAATATTCTGACACAGCCTGAATGTATTTCAATGATTGTGTATGGAGTGCTTTTCGCAAATGACGTAAGTGCAGTTCATATCTTCCATTACTCAGAAAATTAGCAATGGCACTTTGCGCTAAGGTATTGGTTGAAACGGTGTGCATCCGTTTCAGCCGGATTACTTTTTCTTTAAATCTTCCGGGAATGGCCCACCCAATCCGGTAACCCGGTGCAAGTGATTTAGAGAAGGAACTACAATGCAGCACCAGTCCCTTTTTATCAAAGCTCTTGCAGGTTTTAGGTCTGTTCTTTCCAAAATAGAGTTCACCATAAATATCGTCTTCAATTAGCGGAATTTCTTTTTTGGCAAGCATGTCTACCAGTCGCTTCTTGTTTGCATCGGACATGCAACTTCCCAATGGATTATTAAAGTTGTTAACAAACAAACACGCTTTGATATCAAATTTAGGAATTGCTTTTTCGAGGTAGTCTAAGTCAGCACCGGAAAGCGGATCGGTAGGGATCTCGACTACTTTCAATCCATGACTCTCCATCACTTGAAAAATGGCAAAGTAGGTAGGGCTTTCAATAGCAACAGCATCACCGGGCTTTGTCACTGCCTTCACGCAAAGTGATAAGGCTTCAACACATCCTGCGGTTACGACAACATCTTCTTCGCTCGGTGTGCCTCCCCAATTAAAAGCCTGACGGGCAATTTGTTTTCGAAGCGAAACATTTCCCTGCACGTGTTCATAGTTTGTACAACTTGTTTTTGATTCTCGTAAGGTATGCATCACGGCTTTGTTAAGCTTCGCGATGGGCAACAACGAGAAGGAAGGTGCTGCCATAGAAAAATTCAATAGCTTATCCGATCGAAGATCGAGGTAAACACTATTGATCATCTCATCTACACTCACCGGCACGGCATCATCAACGGGTTCACTTACATTCGGAAGCTCAAGCGTGCATTCCGGAGAATACTTAACATAATAACCGGATTGCGGCCGCGCTTCAATCAAGCCTTTGCTCTCCAGTAAATAGTATGCTTGAAACGCAGTGCTCAAGCTAATGCCTTGCTCTTTACTTAGCGCACGCACTGATAAAAGTTTATCACCCACTTTCATCACACGGTTGTCAATCAACATTTCAATACGCTCTGCTACTTCTGCGTATTTGTGGTCGGGTCTTGCTACGAGTGTTTCCATAGGAATATGTGTTCAAGGTTTCAAGTTGCCAGTTACCGGTTCCAAGTTTCAGGTTTAAATTCATGGTTTAATAAGCGCCGTTGTAATTTGTCATAGACTTTCAATACGGCAGAACCGGAAACCTGCCAACCGGTAACCTGCAACCATTCTCAAACTGATCTGGTCAAAATTAACAAAACTGAAACTGTTTTCCATACGTTTCTTCACTGAGTTTTGTACTAACTTTTTAAGGATAGCATAAAACAGGTTGGCTGAGGGGAAGAGGCATTCGTATTTCGCAACAACATTTAATAACCTGATCATCGTGAAGACAATATTGCTTACTCTATTTTTTTTGCTCAGTCTGATTACCTGTTCACCTTCGTTTGCGACTTTGTTGTCTGACGAAAATGACACAACGAGCGTGAAGAAAAAGGAATCTCCTTTGCATTGGAGACTCACTACACGATTGCATAGTAAAGGAATGTTCATGTATGGAGGGCGACTTGGTACTGACAATCCAACTTTTGATGTGAACTTCACGATTGAATACAAAAAGTGGGGCTTGTTAATTTTCAAAGGCATCGATCTTCAGGATCATACCAGCCATTATAATTTTGCATTACTGTCCGTCTTCCGGAATTTTAAAATTTCAGATAAGATTACGTTCACACCTTATATAGGTACTTTCTTAGAACAGCCTAATCATTTTGCAGATGAAGGATCGGATGCAGTTTGCATTTTACTTACGTCTTTCAAGTTAAGACCTCATCTTACGTTCGAGCACATGGGCTTGTTTGGGAATTTAATTTTTGAACCCTCTGAAATGGATTGGGTAAATCGTTTTCGTCTTACCTATACCAACAAACACCTGGATATTTTCACATCCGTGTGGCACAACAATCATGTATTTGATCATACAAGCTATGTGACAACAGCCTTGAATGTTGCTTACAGCCGAATGAAAATAGCGAAGCAGATTTTTTTGAGTGTTGGAGTAATGGGAATGACCACTTTACATACTTCAGATGAAGAAGAAAATCCTTCTAAAGACAGAGTGATGTTTACGTTGGCTGCACAGTGGGTGCATTAAGGTTTCCGGTTTCCGGTTGCCAGTTTAAATTCATGGTTTTAATAAGCACAGTTATAATTTGTTCAAAGACTTGAATGTGTCAGAACCGGAAACTGGCAACTGGTAACTGGCTTCAACTGATCCGGTCAAAATAACAAAAACTGAAACTGTTTTTTTAACGTATTAATGAGAAGTTTTGAAGGATTGTTTTTACACTCACCATTCTTACTCACACCCCGATAACGATTAACCCTTACTGCATTGAAAAAAGATTTACTCGCAGCGTATCTATCACTCGCAGCCATTTGCCTGATATGGGGCACAACCTACCTGGCTTTGCGCATTGCTGTGCTTCATTTTCCCCCATTTCTTTTTGTAGCCATTCGCCAGACAACAGCAGGACTTTTACTTGCCGGTTTCATGGTGATCTTCGCTAAAGTTCAATTGCCATCGCGCGAATATATTTTACGTCAGGCCATTTCCGGTTTTTTTATGATCTCGATGGGAAATGGTTTAGTGGCCTGGGCGGAAGTATATGTACCCAGTGGAGTAGCAGCTATTATTTGTTCACTTATGCCAATGATGGTAATCTTAGTAAATCTGGCTGTCAATCGCGAAGAGAAACCAACGATTCCAATTGTTGTGGGCGTGTTAGTTGGATTGATTGGTATTGTTATGATTTTCAGTGAACATCTTAGTGATTTTGCCAAGCTTGAATATCAAATTGGTATTGCATTAATCTTTTTGGCGGTAGTAAGCTGGGCAGCAGGAAGTGTATGGATGAAGAAGAGAAGTGGAGAAGGAAACCCATTTCTAAATGCCGGGCTGCAAATGTTTTTTGGTGGACTATGGTTAATTCCTGGCGTGTTTTTATTTGATGATCTCACTGCAGTGAGCTGGTCTTCCGAAGCAGTTTACTCATTGATTTATTTAATCATATTCGGTTCCATCATTGCGTATGCGTGCTATTCATACACCCTTCGAAAATTACCAATGACAATTGTTTCATTATATGCCTACGTCAATCCCATTGTCGCGGTCATATTGGGTTCGATTGTACTGGACGAAAAACTAAATTCAAAAATAGTGTTAGCCATACTGATCACGGTGGCCGGAATTTATATTGTGAACAAGGGTGCTCAACTCCGCAGTGTGTGGAAAACTCAATTCACTAAATAGTATGATGAGTTCAATTTTATTCAACACAACAGATTGGGATACCATTCCCGCAACACAACATTGTGGTGAGTGTGGAATGGCGTATTGGCGCACATTACAATATGAAGGTCTTCGCATTCGGCTGGTAGAATATTCCAAAGGATACAAAGCCAATCATTGGTGCAAGGCTGGACATATTGTGTATTGCATTGAAGGCGAAATGATTTCCGAGTTGTCGGATGGAAGAACGTTTACAATTTCAAAAGGAATGAGCTACCAGGTTTCGGATAATGTAAGTGAGCATCGATCGTATTCGAAGGAAGGTGTGAAGCTACTTATTGTAGATGGCAATTTCTTAAAACCCAAGAGCATTGCCACTCCTTCTAATCTGTGGAAATTTTAATGGCATTTCATGATTGAGCAAAAAGTGGATATCGAAATTTTAGACTACCAACCAGAACACCAACCGTGGTTTGAAAAATTAAACCGTCATTGGATTGAAAAATATTTTTGGATGGAGCCGATCGACTTTGATGTATTGCAACATCCGGAAGTTCATATCATTGAGCATGGTGGTTCCATCATCATGGCAAGTTATGATAAAGAAATTGCCGGTACAGTTGCATTGAAATATGCATCGCCTGGAGTTTACGAATTCACGAAGATGGCGGTGGATGATAAATTTCAAGGATTAAAAATTGGGAAGGCACTTGCATTCGCTGCGATTGAGAAAGCAAAAAAGCTTGGTGCTCATAAAATCATATTGTACTCCAACAGAAAATTGGAAACGGCAATTGCCTTGTATCGGAAAATTGGTTTCATCGAAGTTCCGGTAGATGGAATTTATAAGCGCAGTGATATAAAAATGGAATTGATACTCAACAATGCAGCACCCGAAGTAACCGTACTTTTAGTAACTGAAAAAAATCTTCACACTTTGCGTGAAGTGGCCATTCAAAGTTTTCGCGATTTACTGGAGAAGTCGAATACAGAGGAGGACATGAAACTTTACATCGACAAGAATCTCACCTATGAACAGCTAGAGAAAGAGTTTCATGAAAAAGGAACTGTTTTCTTTTTACTCTATGATGGTGATAAAGCAATGGCCTACTTAAAACTTCGTGTTGGGTATGAGCCAGAAGAATTGGTTGGCACAAATTCATTGGAGATTGAAAGACTTTACTGCATTCAGCAATATGTAGGCAAACAGGTTGGGAAGGTGTTGATGCAAACTGCACTTGACTATGCGAAAGATCATAACTATGAAATCATCTGGTTAGGGGTGTGGGAACACAATCCGCGTGCTTATGCCTTTTATCAGAAGTGGGGCTTCGAAAAATTTGGTTCACATGTTTTCATGTTGGGTACTGATGCACAAACCGATTGGATGATGAAGAGAAATGTCTAAAAGAAGTAATTGGCACTAATGAAATTCCGTGATGCTCATATCGATGATCTTCCACGCATTGTTGAAATATACAATTCAACAGTGGCAGGTCGCATGGTCACCGCAGATACAGAGCCAGTTTCAGTAAAGAGTAAGTTGAACTGGTTCAATGATCACTCATCCAGCAAAAGACCCTTGTGGGTGATTGAAGATGAGATCAATAAAATAATCGGATGGGTGAGCTTTCAATCTTTCTATGGAAGACCGGCTTATGATGCTACTGCCGAAATCAGTATTTACCTTGATGAGTCAGTGAGAGGAAAAGGAGTTGGAAAAAAAGCGCTCGACTATTCTTTGAAGAGCTGTGAAGGGATGAATATTAAAACCATACTGGGCTACATCTTCTCGCACAACGAGCCAAGCATAAAACTATTTAAAGCATTTGGATTTCAGGAGTGGGGCATGTTTCCAAACATTGCAGTACTCGATGGAGTTGAACGAAGCCTTACCATAGTTGGCAAACGCCTCACAGAATAAAAATGAATTTGTCTAACATCTAATATCTAACGACTAACGTCTGGTTTACATGAATGAAGTCCCCTGGTTCGAAAGAGAATTAATCTTTGGCAAGCCCATTGAAATGCTTCCTTATTATCTGGAGCGATTGGAAGGAACCATTGTGCGCATCGAGAAAAAAGTAAACGGTGTTGATGATGCGATTTTATCAAAACGCTATAACGATAAGTGGAGCATCAAACAAAACATTGGTCACCTCGCTGAAGTAGATGAAATATCAAATAAGCGAATGGATGAGATGGTGAATGGTGCTACTGTACTTTCTCCTGCTGTATTTGAACCAAAGGATTATAATCCATGGCCGATTGAAAAGGTATTGGAGTATTTTAACCGCATACGCACAGCAAATATTCAAAAGTATAAAACCTTATCGGAGAGTGATCTAAAAAGATCATCACTTCATCCGCGCTTAAAAACACAGTTGACCCCAATTGATCTTGCCTGGTTTGATGCCGAGCATGATGATCATCATTTAGTGAAAGTAAATTTTATACTGAACGCTCATCATTAAACAATATAGAAATGCTCATAGATGTACTGAGAACAATCTTCAAGAAAGACCTGAATAAATTAAAGCAAGAAATCGAATTGTATCAATCTGAAAAGAATCTGTGGCGCATAGATAAGAGCATCTTGAACTCGTCAGGCAATTTATGTCTTCACCTTGTCGGGAATTTGAACACCTACATTGGTGCGACATTAGGACAATCAGGCTACATCCGAAATCGCGATCAGGAATTTTCATTGAAAGACATTCCACAGCAGGAATTGATTAAAAAAATTGAGGATACGATTGTGGTAGTAGATCGCGTGTTGAGTACTCTAAAGGAAGGCGATCTTCAAAAAGAATATCCCATGCTGGTTCTCGCAGAAAAAACATCGACTGAATATTTCTTAGTACATCTTGCTGCACATTTAAATTATCACCTGGGTCAGATTAACTATCACAGAAGATTGTTGGATAGCGCTAATTAAAAATAAAATGAGCTTACAAATAAAACGATATCAGGTCGATGCTTTTGCCGATCGTATTTTCGAAGGCAACTCTGCAGTGGTTTGTCCACTACAAGAATGGCTTCCAGACAATGTGATGCAAAACATCGCTATGGAAAATAATTTAGCGGAGACCGCATTTTATGTTAATGAGCCAACAGGACTTCGCATTCGATGGTTCACCACCACCATGGAAGTTCAATTATGCGGCCATGCCACACTTGCTACAGCTTTTGTTTTGTTTTTTCATGAGGGTCATCAAGGGGATACCATAAAGTTCAATTCGCTTAGCGGACCATTATCCATAACAAAATCAGATGTACTTCTCACATTAAACTTTCCAGTGGATAAGTTTAATGAAGTTCCAGCAATGCCCGAATTAGAAAAGGCACTTGGTGCAAAAGCATTACTAACTTTTAAAGGAAAAACCGATTACATGCTTGTGTTTGATAGCGAAGAGATCATTCAAAACATGATACCTGATCTTACGCAAGTATCCAAGGTAAAAGCACGCGGCATTATTGTTACATCCAAAGGAAATCAGGTTGATTTTGTTTCACGATTTTTTGATCCGCAGTCTGGTGGAGGCGAAGATCCGGTTACCGGCTCTGCACATACTACCTTGACTCCGTATTGGTCAGCCGTATTAGGAAAGACCCAACTTGACGCGAAGCAACTTTCTAAACGAGGAGGAAAGCTGCATTGTAAATTATTGGGCAATCGCGTTGCTATTGCCGGCACTGCAAAATTATTTTCTACAGGAACAATTTATTTGAATTAAAGACCGATGAATAAAACCCTTCACTCAGATCGTGAATCAATCAAAGATATTCTATCGAATACCCTTGCGTTGGCAAATGCATATTTCGATAACCAAGATGATCTTCCCCCCGGTCGGTTCATACCGAATATTGAAATGATTGACATACCTGAGAAAGGTATTGGCGCAAATGCATCATTAAAATTTTTTGAGCAAAACTTCGCAGATAAAATAACGAACAGTGCAGGACCACGTTATTTTGGTTTTGTTACAGGTGGTTCTACCCCGGCATCCGTTGCAGGTGATTGGCTTGTCAGCGCTTACGATCAAAATGCATGCGGAAGTAATGATTCCATCGCGCCACAAATTGAAAGGCAGACACTTCATTTCTTGAAACAGCTTTTTGGGTTGGATCAAGAATATTTTGGTTCGTTCGTAACAGGCGCTACCATTTCTAATTTTACAAGTCTTGCACAAGCGCGTCAATGGGTGGGTGAACAACAAGGTATTGATTTTAGTCAGGAAGGATTGTCGAGCGAAAAACCGATTCAGATTTTAAGCGGAACACCGCACTCAAGTGTTTATAAATCATTGTCCATGCTGGGCATCGGACGAAAGTCGCTTATTAAAATTGACACATTACCTGACCGCGAAGCTATTGATGTTACAAAGCTTGAAGACTATCTGAAAGCCAATCATGCCAATCAGAATAATCCTTTAATCATAGTAGCGAATTCAGGAACTGTGAACACCGTAGACTTTGATGATCTGGAAGCGATCGCAAAATTAAAATCAAAGTATTCGTTCTGGCTTCATGTCGATGCAGCGTTTGGCGGCTTTGCCGGATGTTCGCCTACCTATGCTCACTATATAAAAGGTATTAATCACGCCGATAGCATCACCATCGATGCACACAAGTGGTTGAATGTTCCGTATGATGCGGCCATGCAGTTCACGCGGCATAAAAATATTCAGCTCAGTGTTTTTCAAAATAGCGCGGCTTACTTAGGGGATCCTGCGCAGAGTCCAGATTTCTTTCACTACACACCAGAAAACTCCAGGCGTTTTCGCGCATTGCCATCGTGGTTTACATTGATGGCTTACGGAAAAGAAGGTCATCGCGAAATTGTAGAGCGCAATTGTAATTGCGCAAAGTTATTTGGAACAATGATCAGCGACTCTTCAGAGTTTAAACTTCTCTCACCTGTTCGCATGAATGTAGTGTGCTTCACATTCAATCAGGAAAATCCGGATGCTGCTTCCATAACAAAATTCTTAGCGAAGGTTAGAGACGATGGCCGTGCTTTCTTCACACCAACAAATTATAAAGGAGTTCCCGCCATTCGCGCAGCCTTTAGTAATTGGCTTACGAGCGAGGCTGATGTTAACATTGCAGTTCAGGCATTAAAAGAAAATTATTAGTATGTACACGGCAAAAGTTAATCGAAACGAAAACACGGAAGCGCTTCATGAATTTATTCATGCCAATGGTTTTGCGATTTTAGTTAGCAATGTTGAAGGCAAGCCTTGGGCTACTCACATCCCTTTACTTTTATCTTCTGACAAGAAAAAGTTACAAGGGCACATTGCGAAAGGAAATAAGCAATGGAAAGAGTGGAATGCGGATACGGAGGTGCTCGCTATTTTTCAGGGGCCTCACGCCTATATTTCCTCCTCATGGTACGATCACGAAAATGTGTCAACCTGGAATTATCTTGCAGTGCATGTCTATGGAAAACTAAAAATCCAGACAGAACAAGAACTTTTAGATTCATTAAAAGAGCTTACCGTTAAATATGAAAAACAATCTGAAAGGCCAGTTTCAGTTGATCGAATGAATCCTAATTATGTGAAGAGGGAGATGCTTGGCATTGTGGGTTTTGAAATCGGGATTTCGAGGATAGAGGCTACCTATAAGCTTTCTCAAAATCGCGATGCTCAAAATCATGAAATGATTATAACGGAGCTGGAAAAACGGAATGATCAGGGATCAACAGCAATCGCCACGGAAATGAAGAAAGCGGGACATTCATAGCGAATTTGATGAAATGAGTTGTTCTGTTGGTCACTGGGGACATCTAAAAACAGCGATAATCTCATGTTGCCAATCCATAAATTACTGACTAAAAATAGAGATAACATTACTACCTTTAAATCTCGAAACTGAAAACAAATACACCATGACTATAACCAGCACAATTCCGATCGATCACATTGCAAAATCCAGGATCAATGAAGTTGACTTTGATAATCTGGAATTCGGGAAATACATTGCAGACCACATGGTCGTGACCGATTTTAAAGATGGTAAATGGCACGAGCCTGCCATCGTTCCTTACGGAGATATGTTGATGAGTCCTGCGATGTTATCGCTTCACTATGGACAAGCCATCTTCGAAGGGATGAAAGCATTTTATATGAACGATGGTGCGATTAATATTTTCCGTCCGCACAAGCATCATTCACGCATGAACAATTCTCTCGACCGTATGGTGATGCCACAGGTGAGCGAAGAGATGTTCATCCAATCACTCCGTACATTAATTGAGTTGGATAAGAAATGGATTCCTAAAGCAGATGGTTCTTCGCTTTACGTTCGTCCGTTCATGTTTGCATATGAAGCACGACTTGGTGTGAAGGTCGCAGACCATTTTAAATTCATCATTATCAACAGTCCGGTGGCAGCATATCAGGCGAAACCGTATCGATTGAAAGTTGAAGATCATTATGTACGTACTGCAGAAGGAGGAACAGGCTTTGCAAAATGTGCCGGTAACTATGGTGGTGCATTTTACCCAACACAGATTGCGCGTGAAGAAGGCTTCGATCAAATTCTTTGGACCGATCACAAAGAACATAAATACATTGACGAAGTAGGAATGATGAACGTAATGTTCGTTATCAATGGAAAACTGGTTACTCCTAAATTGACAACTGCAATTTTGGATGGCGTGACACGCGATTCCATCTTGACACTTGCTAAAGACATGGGTGTTTCAGTTGAGGAAAGAAGAGTGAGCCTTGATGAAATTGAAGAAGGCTTGAAGAACAAAACAATCTCTGAAGCTTTCGGTACCGGTACTGCAGCTGTCGTGGCACCCATCGCTGTGATTCGAATCAAAGGGAATGATCTTGAAATTCCATTAGCAGGTGCAGATAGTTTCCAACAACGCGTAAAACAAAAGCTTCAAAACATCCGCATGGGTTCTGAGCCCGATGTGCATGGATGGAATTATATTATTAAATAGTTGCCAGTTACCAGTTGCAGGTTTCCGGTGGTGTGGGAATTGTATGTGAGCATGCCCTTACCCAATCCCACACCACCGGCAACTGGAAACCGGTAACCGAAACAGGCTTCATACGAAGAACTGCCTTTCAAATTTTACCCACTTCATAAGTTAAATGAAAGCCTTACTCTTCCACGGCAAAGATTATCCTATTGCCATTCAGGAAACAAAAAAACCAAAACCAGTTAAAGACCAGGTGTTGATCCGCATGCAGCATGTGGCATTGAACCATCGTGACTTGTGGCTCATCAAAGAACAAGCACAACATTTTCCAGATGGAATTATTCTGGGTTCGGATGGATGTGGTGTTATTGAAGATGTTGGTGAAGATGCCGATACATTGTTAATCGGAATGGAAGTGATCATCAATCCAAGCTTAGAGTGGGGGAGCAATCCGATTGTGCAGGGAGATAAGTTTAAAATATTGGGATTGCCAGATAACGGAACGTTCAGTGAGTACATGGTGATTTCCAAAAAGTATATTTTTGAAAAACCGGAACACTTAACTTCTGAGCAATCAGCGGCCGTCCCATTGTCTGGGTTAACTGCTTATCGCGCCTTGTTTTCGAAAGCAAGATTGCGCACAAAAGAAAAAGTATTGATCACGGGTATTGGAGGAGGTGCTGCATTATGGGTGTTACAATTTGCTGTTGCCTATCAGGCGAGAGTATATGTAACATCAGGCTCAGACGAAAAAATTGAGAAAGCAAAATCACTCGGTGCAACAGGAGGCTTCAACTATAAAGATCCAGAGTGGGTAACGAAAGCACAGAAAGAAACAGGAGGGTTTGATATTATCATCGACAGCGCAGGTGGTGATCAGTTTGGAAAATTAATTGAACTCGCCTTGCCCGGTGGACGAATTGTAAATTTCGGAAGAACAGCGGGTAACATTACAGAAGTATCAACCCGACTGTTGTATTGGAAACAACTTTCCATTCACGGCACTACGATGGGCACGCGCGATGAATTTTTATTGATGATTGATTTGTTGGAAAGCCGCAATGTAAAGCCTGTGATTGATTCAGTGTTTCCATTTGAACAAATCACAGATGCATTTCAACGGATGGAGAAGAGTGATCAGTTTGGGAAAATTGTTTTAAAAATGAAATAGCGATGAGCATTAACTATCGAAGTAACATTAAAATATCAGCCGATCAATTCATTGATGTATTGAAGCGCTCTACATTATCAGAGCGAAGACCTGTTGATGATCGTGACCGGATTGAAAAAATGCTCCAGCATGGTAACATTATCATCACAGCATGGCAAGGAGATTTGCTGATTGGTGTATCGCGTGCGCTTAGTGATTTTGCATTTTGCTGCTACCTATCCGATTTAGCAGTAGATGAAGCTTTTCAAAAACAAGGTATTGGGAAAGAATTAATCCGATTGACAAAAGAAGCCGCAGGAGATAACGCAACACTCCTCCTGCTAGCCGCACCAAAGGCCGTCAATTATTACCCAAGAATCGGTATGGAACAATTTAAAGAATGTTTTATCATCCAAAGGAAACGTAGTTCGTGAACAGTTAGTAGAATTAATATCAATTAAATTATCAGAACATGGAAAAATTCCCTATCACCGACAAGACCACTATCACCCGTCTTCCAAAACGTGGTGAGTACGACAAAGAAATAGTTTACAATATTTTAGATGAAGCATTAGTATGCACACTTGCCTATGTGCGCGATGGACAACCATTTCAAATTCCCACCGGCTTTTGCCGAATGGGAAATAAACTTTACCTGCATGGATCGGTCGGTAGTTTTTACTTGCGCGAGTTGGCTGAGAAAAAACTTCCTGTTTGTATTAGTGTCACCCACATCGATGGTTTGGTGCTGGCGCGATCGGCTTTTCATCACTCCGTAAATTACAGATCAGTAGTGGTATTTAGTCACGCAGAGAAAGTAGAAGATCAAAATGAATTTTATGAAGCCCTGGAAGTCTTTACGAATAAAATGCAGCAAGGCCGATGGGAAGATGTGCGCAAGCCTACTCCTGACGAATGGAAAGCAACGATGGTAATTGCATTTAACATTGAAGAAGCTTCTGCGAAGGTACGAGTAGGTCCGCCCAAAGATGATGAAGAAGATTATGCATTGGATATTTGGGCTGGTGTTGTTCCATTAAAAACACAACGATTGCCTATTATACCGGATGATGTTTTGAAGGAAGGCATACCGGTACCTGAATATTTGAAATAACATGTACTCTATTCACAAACATCTGACTTTTAACGCTTGGGCAAATACCAAAACGGCAGAAGTACTGCGTGAAGTAGAAGATGAAATTTACTTCCGGGAAAACAACAGCAGTTTTTCTTCCATTGCCAAAACGGTGCAACACATGTGGGGAGCACAATTCATCTGGCTAAAACGGATGGAAGGAGAAAGTCTGGGTGCTTTTCCACACATCGGGGTTACGGATAAAATGGTTTCATTGGAAGGTCTTGTGAAATCATCCGAAGAGATTCAAAGGTTTATTGAATCAAAAGACGAAGCATTTCTGTCTTCGACTTATGCGTACAAAAATATGAAAGGTGATCCGTTTGAAGATTCGTACGAAGAAACATTGTTTCATGTTGTGAATCACAGTACCTATCATCGCGGACAAATCATTACCATGCTTCGCGAAGCAGGTGTGAAAAATGTAGTGAGCACGGATCTGATCCATTATCTAAGGGGATTGAAGAAATGAAATGTAAACCGCGGAGGCGCAAAGACGCAGAGGAAAGATAAAACTCTTAAAAATATTCTCTGCGCCTCTGTGCCTCTGCGGTTCAATTCATCGTTAACCAATCAAAGTATAAGAATGAAAATAGAACACCTCGCCATCTGGGTTCGTGATCTGGAAAAGATGAAAGCCTTCTATGAAAAATACTTTCAGGCAAAAGCAGGAGAAAAATATTTCAACCCCAAAAAGAATTTCAGTTCCTACTTCCTGAGTTTCGAAGGTGAATGCCGACTAGAGATTATGCAAATGCCGGATATTCCGGACAATAAGAATGACGCGCATCAGCAATATACAGGCTTCATTCATTTTGCTATTTCAGTTGGCAGCAAGGAGAAGGTAGACGAACTAACCGAGCAACTACGGATAGTCGGTTATGAAATTGTTGGTGAATCACGCACAACAGGCGATGGTTATTATGAAAGTGTTATCCTCGATCCGGAACACAATCGCATAGAAATCACAAGTTGATTTTTGTATCTTCGCCGGGTAGCTGGACACCGGTCTAGCTACTAATGTCTAACATCTAAAGTCTAATTTTTGCAATGGAACAAAATCGCAGAACCTTTATCGCTACAGCAGCCATGTTAACAGCAGGAGCTGCTTCTGGTATGTCACTCACAACTATGGATACAAAAGAAAAAAAACAACTAGCTCATCACGTGTTCTTCTGGTTGAAGAATCCGGGCTCTAAAGAAGATTTAGAAAAACTCATTGCAGGCTTGCGCACGCTTGCCAAGATTGAAACCATCCGAAAGATTAACATTGGTGTACCCGCTTCAACAGAGGTACGCCCCGTGGTGGACAACAGTTACAGTGCATCCGAGCTCATGTTCTTCGATGATCTCGAAGGACAGAAAGTCTACCAGGATCATCCTATCCACCAAAAGTTTATTGCCGATTGCTCTCACTTGTGGGAGAAGGTAATTGTTTATGATTCGATGGATGTGTAGAGCATCTTTATATGAATTGAGAAAAGCATTCCGGTTGGGATGCTTTTCTTATTTTGACAAGCTGTAGTTTCTTTATAGATTAATACGGCAATCGTTGAGTAGGATATTTTAGAGAGTCTGGTTACATTAGATCAAAACACCCAACAGCACTAGTCTAAGAACCTTTTATAGTTGTGTTAGCTGTAAGTACGTAGAAAAGTGTTTGTTAATCTTACGATAGGTAAACCTAGATTAAGCGAGCGTATTAATTTTAATGTAATGTTAGATCTTGATACTAAAGTAAATTTATTCGATGAGTATTTAAAAAACGGAGGCTATGAAAGCATTCAATTTCCTGATCTTTTACGATCATTACTAAAAGTTAAAAGTGATGCAAATGGAAAAGTAATTCCTTCCACAGTTGATTCTTTAGTTCATGCTGCCATTAACGCTTATGTAGGTGATCAATTAATGGACCCATTTACTTCACCTTTACATTTATCGGAATATCAAAGCTTTCTTCAAAAGAATATTTTTTTTAATCAAAGAAGTATTGAAACTAAAGAAGAACTTGATGAATTTATTCTTGAATATGGCAAAAAGAAGAACCTAATTTACAGAGGAGTTAGGGAAGCACGTTGGCGGTTGTATAGTTCCTTACAAAGGCATTGGATAATCTATAAGTATACAGAAAGGGACATTTCTCACAAAGAGTTTATTATTGATTTTATTCAACGAGGGAGAAAAGTTTTTCGAGAAACTCTTTCCAGCTTTTTGTTAAAGAATAATATTGATCCTGAAAATGACTTAGCAATCTTAAGTTTCTTACAACATCATAATCAGCCAACTCCTTTATTAGATTGGACTGAAGAGGTTTCAAACGCTCTTTACTTTGCAGTGGACGGTGTAGATTTAACTATTGGGACAAGAGAAATACATCAATATTTTTCTGTTTACATTTTAGACGGCAAGTTGTTTTCTGAGTTGGGCATTAAACAAATAATGGAGAAAGAAATTAAAACCCATTCAAACAAATTCAGAAAGGGGTTAGAGAAGTATGCGAAGCACAAAGGACTCGCGCCAGATACTTATGATAAGCTTTTTTCAGATGATATCATGAAGAAAATGACTGTGATGAAGATTGGAAATAAGTTTGCATCGGCACTCACAAATATAAATCTTTTGCATAACCTACCATTTGCATTCTTTTCTGACTCATTAGATGACGTTTTAAAATTTGGACTAAACAACAATTTAAGAATCACTAATCAGCAAGGAGTCTTTACATGGAATTCAGACCCCACGTTGCCATTGGAACATATAATTCTAAACGACTTCAGAGAAAAAAACAAATCAGTGGAAGATGGTTGGGTTTGCCAATGTGTAAACATTCATAAAAATTTAGCTAAACACATAAAAACCTTCTTGGATAATAATGGGATTGATAAAAATTACATTTACCCCAATCCTGAATTTCTTGCGCAAGAATCATTTAACGAAACTTTGAAAAACTTCAAATTAAATAAATAGAGTTGTAAGACTCAAGCAACCACCATTTACCATTCACTACCCATTTAATGTTAAAACTTTTAAACAAATGAGCGATCACATATTTAGAAATTACCCAAGTATTTCCGAAAGTTTTGGAATTGTTGGAATACTAATACTGATGATGGTTGTAGTTGTACCCGTTAACATGGTGCTTAACGATGTATTTGGCAAAGAAATCTCGATGTTCGTCTACTATGTTTTGTCTATGGGTATTTCCTTTTGGATTGTTGACCGCATTCGAAGAAAAAGATCTGGAGAAAGTGTGTATAGATTTGGTATAAGTTCGGCTAAAATTATTGCATTGGTTTCCTTAGCGGTATTGGGAATTCAAACAGGTGTAGTTTCACCCCTTGTAACTCTCATACCAATGCCGGAATTTGTGAAAAAGTTATTTCTGGAGATTTCCAGTCAAACTGGAATATTTTCATTCTTGACCATCGCTATTGCAGCTCCCATTTTAGAGGAGTTGATTTTCAGAGGCATTATTCTCGATGGGCTTTTGAAAAAGTATTCCCCTTCAAAATCCATATTGATATCCAGTATACTTTTTGGTATTGTTCATCTAAATCCCTGGCAATTTGTTACGGCATTAGCGATCGGAAGCTTGTCAGGTTGGGTGTATTACAAAACACGCAACCTGATGTTATGTATTTCAATACATTTTGTGAACAACTTCGCTGCGTTCATTAGTATGTACTTTATAGATGCGGAAGCCATGATGAATTCAGAACTTATTGATTATTATGGTGGATTGATGAACCTGATTTTGATTACGAGCGGGGCATTAATACTAACTGTAACTTCTATAATTCTGCTAAAGGATGAATTTCAAAAAGCTGAAATCAATTCTGTAGACGTGCCAGTAGACGAGATGGAAAATGAAGAGCCCTCGGTTGAAGAGAAAGACATTTAATGATGCGTTAAAAATATTTTAGGTCTAAGGTTCAATTATAGTTACGTGTATGTTTAGAATAACCTTGATTGCTCTTTCATTATTTCTCTCCAAGAACCTACTCGCTCAGAAGGAGTATCAAAACACCCGAAGCACAAATCACAAATCAGTTGCCGGAACTCTAATTGCTTTAATACCTCTTGCAGATTTTACTGAGGCACAAGCCTTCCAGGGATTTCAGCAGAAAGAATCGAATGCATCAATCATGGTTTCCGAGATACCTGGTCCCTTTTCAGAAACAACACGCGGCTTCAATGAACGCGATCTGAAAGGGCAAGGCGTAACGCTTAAAAATAAAGAAGCGATTCGCGTGAATGGTATGGAAGGATATTTCATCACTACTGAACAACATGCTTATGACATGTTGTTTGTGAAATACATTTTAACTTTTGGCGATGTGAAGTCAACGTTCATCATTACGGGAATGTATCCAAAGAAATTTAAGGGGTTAGATCATGCTATTGTGAAAGCGCTGTACTCTGTTGTGTACGATCCTGCAAGTATGGTTAATCCGGTCACAGCAGTGCCATTCAAAATCAACACAAGTAACACCAAGTTTGAATTTGCAAAAAACATTTCCGGAACGCTGCTCTATACAGTTGATGGTAAAGTTCCCAGCGAGTCAAATGATAAGACTACGTTTATTGTGGGGCAGGCATTTTCTAAAATTGAAACAGATAATGAAAAACTTTTTGCCTTTAACAGACTTAGTCGCATGCCTTATCAAATTCAAACCAGTCAAAATAGAATAAACGAAATCGAAATTGACGGACTTCGCGGATACGAAATCGAGGCACAGGGAACAGATTCGAAAAGCGGAACAATCAATACACTCTACCAGGTCATACTTTTTTCAGAAGCCAGTTATTACATTCTGTTTGGCGCAGCCCAGGATGATTTCGAAACCAACATGGAGTTGTTTAAGCAGATCGCGAAATCGTTTAAGAGAACACAATAGAGCTTCTATTCAATAATCAATTGAATCAAAATATTATTTGAGAATTTCGGTAGGCAGTTCTTTCTCATTGATTTTTCCGTCCACCATACTAACATAGTACGATTTACTTTTGTCATTAATGGCTACCGATTTTACAAACTGTTCATTCTCAAAATAAATACCAGCCAGATTATCACAAGCATACCCAGGATGAAGCTCGTTTTTCTTAATTAAGTCATGATATAACGGTCTTCTAAATTCCTCTGCATCAAAGTGAGGGCAATGTGATCCCTTTATCCAGCCCATGCAATCAACTGTTGAAAGTTGTATCGGTCTGGAATCTGTGGTTCCATTTTGGAACCAGCACAATGAGCCCGCGCTTCCTCCCGTCATCAACACACCAGCATCGTATGCTTTTCGCAGAGAAACATCAATCCCTTGTGCCTTCCAGATGGCAAGCATATTCAAGGTATTACCTCCTCCTACAAAAATCGCATCCATGCTCATGAGCGTTTCTTCAAAACTCTTTTTGGTATCATACGAACTGATAAAAGTTTTCATTACATACGGTTTCAAGGGCAGCTCTTCACATGCTGCATACCATCCCGTAATGTTAATCATACTATCACCTGAAGCTGTTGGCAGTAAACAGATTTTAGGATTATCCTTTTTTGTAAAGGGGATAATGTATTTCAGAAACGCACGAAAATTACCACTTCCAAATACGAGTAGCCTTCTTTTCAATTCGTTCTCTGCTTCGTTGATGTTTATATTTTCCGCCATACTGATTAGTGGGAGCCCCATGGTGAGCGTAGTTGCTAGTATAAAGTCTCTTCGTTTCATCGTGAAGCAAAATACAAAAGATGAGCGGTCCTGTATACTGCAATGAAAAACAAAATCCACAAATGGCTCAGACAGAATTTCAGTGGACGTAAGAGGTGGTTGCTGTGATGTGAGTTATATTGATTTGGTTTGTTACGTCCTAAAATAGGTTTACATTTAATGTATTGACGTTTTTGAAATTCAGCTTCACGTTGGGGAAAGGCACAATCTGAATATCTACACAAGTTTAGTTGTAAAGAGAAAGTTTTTTTTATGAATTGAACCTTCGGAAAAAAGAACATCTCCTATTTAAATTCAAAACAAGATGAAAAAAATACTTATTGCATTTACCCTCATCATTGCTGTACATCCGTTGAATGCTCAAGTCTCAAATACAGAAAAAGAAATCAGACAACTTGAGCAAATGGAAGTTAAGGCTATATTAGAAAAGGATACCGTCACTCTTTTGAAACTTTGGCACAAAGACTATGTCGTAAACGCACCTGATAATGTTGTGACCTTTGCCGGAAGAAATACCGTGGATCGTCCCGTGATGAAAAGAGCGAGAACTTCGTTCACACGTGAAATTGAACACGTTATTATCAAAGGAAATACTGTTTTCGCCATGGGTAATGAAACGGTTGTTCCATCAGGCGATCAGCCCCGCTCGGGGCAAACAATAAAAAGAAGATATACCAATGTATGGATGCATCAGGACGGAACCTGGAAGTTAGTTGCGCGACACGCTAATGTAATATGTCAATAAGTTGATATATGTGCTTTATTTCAGTCATCAGCAAATGAGGAAATCTCTTGCAATAGGTTGAAAAACAAAATTTATGGAACAGAAAATTCAACTCAAACATCCTGCTGGTAAGAAAGCCATAAGCATGGATCACGATAAGTATGATGTGCTGAAGAAATCTCTTCTCAATATTTTAAGAACAAAAGGTGAATTAACACATACTGAACTTTTAAAAGCCATAACCGCAGATTTTAAAAAGAGCAAGATAAAATTTGAAGGTTCTATCGAATGGAACATGGAGTGGGTTAAACTTGATTTGGAAGCGAGAAAAGAAATTAAGCGAGTGGAGCAATCTCCTATAAAATTTGCCATTGGAGAGTAGAGTTAACGCTACTTCATTTGATCAAATCAGTTTGTGCACTCATAGGGCATTCAAATTTATGCGACTACCTTAATTACAACGTATTAAACTTCATTCAATTCAATATTCAAAACAAAATGATAACACGCTTCTCTCTATTCATCAGCTTCATCTTCATATCGTTGTTGGTGGAGGCCAAAGTCATTCGTGTAGGTATTGCCGGCATGACACACGCGCATGTCAATCAGGTTTTTGATTATATGGGCAAACGCGAGGATGTAGAGATCGTTGGGTTCGCGGAGCCAAACCGTGACTTGGCCATGCGCTTGCTGAAGCAACACAATTTTCCCGATTCACTTTGGTTTCCAACACTGGAGGAACTAATCAGAAAGACAAAACCTGGGGCAGTCTGTGCTTTCAATTCGATATTCGAACATTTAGAAGTTGTGAAGATGTGTGCACCAAAGGGAATACATGTAATTGTTGAGAAGCCGCTGGCCGTAAACGTTGATCATCTAAAACAAATGCAGGTGTTGGTTAAAAAATTCAATATCCACCTGTTAACCAATTATGAAACAACATGGTATTCCTCTCACGCAAAAATGTGGGACATGGTAAAGAAAGAAAAAAATTTAGGTACCATTCGTAAAGTAATTATCCTTGATGGCCACGAAGGACCGAAAGAAATTGGATGTAATAAAGAGTTCTTGGACTGGCTCACCGATCCCATTCAAAATGGTGGTGGAGCGTTAACTGATTTTGGTTGTTATGGTGCCGATATTATGACCTGGCTAATGGATGGACAAAAACCATTATCCGTTACAGCAGTAACACAACAACTCAAACCGGATGTTTATCCCAAGGTAGATGATGAAGCCAGTATTATCTTAACGTATCCAACGTGTCAGGCCATTATTCAAGCTTCATGGAATTGGTCATACGGAAGAAAAGATACGGAGGTCTACGGTACAAAAGGTGTACTGATTGCCAACAGCAAAAACAAAATGAGCTACGTTGCTACCAACCAGCCCGAAAAACAAACATGGATTGATTTGTCTCCGCTTCCTATTGAGCGAGCGAATATATTCACGTATTTATCTGCTGTGATAAACGGTAAAATTAATCCTGAAAAAGACTTGTCTTCATTTGCTGTTAATGAAGTCGTTGTTGAAATTCTATCGGCTGCAAGTGAATCCGCAAAGACGGGTAAAACTATTTACATGAATAAATAATCTACTTGTATAATATTTCATGCAAGTCCCGTTAATTCTTTATAATTTTCTTTTAATCAACCCCAAAAAACAGAAGTTATGAAAATCAAACACCTCACCTATGTTTTACTGTCCTTTATCATTCTGCAAGGATGTAAACCAGAAAGTAAGTATGAAACCAAAACTGCAGAAAGCAACGGTTATGCTTATGAGTATGTAACCAACGATCCACTTAATGTGCGAATCTACACCCTGAAAAACGGCTTGAAGGTATACCTCAGTCAATACAAGGCTGAACCACGCATCATGACTTCCATTGCCGTAAAGGCCGGTGGAAAGTTTGACCCAGCCAATGCCACTGGTCTTGCTCATTACCTGGAACACATTATGTTCAAAGGCACGAGCGATTTTGGAACGCAAGCCTGGGATAAAGAAAAAGTATATCTCGATAGTATCGAACACATGTTTGAACATTATCGCACGCTAACGGACTCAGTTGACCGAATGAATTATTATAAATTGATCGACCAGGTTTCCAATGACGCTTCCAAGCTGGCCATCGCCAATGAATACGATAAAATGGTTTCTGAAATTGGAGCGAAGGGCACTAATGCATACACAACAGAAGATCGTACCGTTTATGTAAATGATATTCCAACCAATCAAATTGAAAACTGGATTTCTATTGAATCGAATCGTTTCCGTAAAATTGTGCCGCGCTTATTTCATACCGAGTTAGAGGCTGTATACGAAGAGAAGAATCGCAGTTTGGATAATGACTATTGGAAGACATTCGAAGCTTTGTATTCTGCAGCGTTTAAGAAACATCCTTACGGAACACAAACCGTAATCGGAACGATTGATCATTTAAAGAATCCTTCGATTACTGAAATCAAAAATTATTTCTATAAATATTATCGTCCTAATAACGTTGCTATTTGCTTGAGTGGCGATCTGGATTATGATAAAACCATTGCATTGATTGACAAATCGTTTGGAAGTTGGGAGCCGAACGCAGATTTAAAACCGTGGGAACCAATAGCCGAAGAAGAGATATCAAAACCGATTGAAGTGGATGTGTATGGTCCGGATTCAGAATGGTTAAACATGGCCTTCCGTTTTAAAGGCACAAGCTCTGAAGATGCGAAATTGCTAAGACTTACTGATATGATTCTGGCAAACTCACAAGCTGGTCTTATCGACTTGAATTTAAAACAACAACAAAAAGTGTTGGAGCCGAGCAGTTATGTCGACAACCTCAACGACTTTTCATTGCATACCTTCACAGGCAAACCACGTGAAGGTCAATCTTTGGAAGATGTTAAAAAATTATTGCTCGAACAAATTGAGCTGGTTAAGAAAGGAGAATTTGATGATTGGTTGATCGAAGCGGTTATCAACGATTTGAAGAAAAGTGCCATCAATCAATCGCAATACAATTGGTCGCGGGCAAATGATGAGGTAATGGCCTTTACTAATAACATTCCGTGGAAAGATTATATTTCAAGAACAGATGACTTAAAGAAGATCACCAAAGAAGAAATTGTAAAATTTGCGAACGATCACTACAAAGACAATTATGTAGTTGTGTATAAACGAAACGGTAAAGATCCAAACCAACAGAAAGTAACAAAGCCATCGATTACGAAAGTCTCTCTTAATAAAGAATTGAAATCACCTTTTCATGAAAAACTGTTGGCCAACAAAGTAGATAAAATTCAGCCTGTGTTTTTAGATTATGATAAAGACATAAAAAAGTTGAAGATGAATAAAGATGTCGATGTGTTGTACACTAAAAATACAGAGAACGATTTGTTCACACTTTATTATCTGTCGGATGTAGGCACCAACAATAATCCGAAAATGAAAGAAGCAGTCGAGTACCTTGAATACCTGGGGACGAGTGATATGACAGCCGAAGATGTGAAGAAAGAGTTTTACAAGATCGGCTGTAGCTTTGGAGTATTCGCGGCAGAAGATCAAACGTACGTTTACCTCAATGGTCTCACCGAAAATATGGATAAGTCGGTTCAGCTCTTTGAAAAATTGCTGGCCGACCCAAAACCGGACGATGAAGCTGCCAAAAAAATGATTGATGGAATTTTCAAAAAGCGTGATGACATCAAGAAAGACAAGTCTGCTATTTTATGGGAGGGCTTGATGAACTATGGAATGTATGGTGCCAAATCTCCCTTTACGAATGTTCTTACGAATAAAGAATTAAGTGATGTAAAATCGAACGAGTTGGTTGACATCATTAAAGGATTTACTAAAACACAACATCGTGTGTTGTATTTCGGTCCAAAATCAGAAACAGATTTGATCGCATCACTCAACGCCAATCATATATTGCCAGATAAATTATTACCGGTACCTACCCCTGTTGAATTTGCTGAGCTGAGTATGGACAAACCGGCTGCATATTGGGCAAACTATGATATGGTGCAAGCAGAGATTATATTTCTTTCAAAGGGTGAAAAATTTGATGCTGACAGAGTTCCAGAAGCACGCATGTTCAATGAATACTTTGGAGGCAGCATGGCATCACCTGTATTTCAGGAATTACGCGAAGCGCAAGGACTCGCATATGCCGCATTTGCAAGTTACAGGCTTGGTGATAAAAAAACGGATAACGACCAGTTCTTTGGCTACATTGGTACACAAGCCGACAAGCAAGCTGAATCCATGAAAGCGATGACGGAGCTCATTCAGAATTTTCCAAAGTCGGAAGGCGGCTTTGATGTGGCGCGTAATTCACTAATGAATAAATTAGAAAGTGAGCGCATCACAAAAACAGCTATTCTTTTCAATTATGAAAACGCCATGCGCAAAGGAATTGATCATGATGTTCGTAAAGACGTTTATGAAAAAGTTCAGAACATGACGATCAATGATGTCGAGAACTTCCAGAAACAATACATCAAAGGAAAAAAATTCAATGTAGTAATGGTGGGCGATCGGAATAAACTCAATCTCAAGGACCTTAAAAAATACGGAGAGGTAAAAGAGCTAACGCTCGATGAACTTTTTGGATATGAGAAGCCTGTGAAGATTGAATTAGAGAGCCCAAATCAATAACATAATAGATAAGTCTTCAGGTAATTTAGCCTGAAGACTTATCTATAGTTTCAGATTACTTTTTTCATGTCGCGACTCCGTTGTTAATATTCTTAACCAGACATTAAAAAGGAGACCAGAATAAACTGATCTCCTTATCATCAACCAACTCATTTAGCTCCCGTGTGAAAATGAATTTTCCTATTTATAAAACGATGCTTCCCAGGCTTTTTCGTAATCCAGGTTAGCGGCTTCCTTCGCTTTTAATTCTTGCAGACCCCGTTGAAACAATTCCAATAAGTTTGATTTTCGAATTACCTTATCGATGTCTTCTTTGGTCAGGTCTTTTGGATATCGAACACCATCGCCTACTATTTCTCCCTGAAAATATTTTGTTGGCATCGAGAATTTACTGTTGATCGGATCTCCGTTAGGCATACCTAATAATTCTACTGAAAGCGTTGGGATCATTACGGGTGCACCTCTGTCGAATGCAATTTTCACATCGAGTACTAACTTGAACAGTGCATTTACTCCAGCTTCGCTCATGATCTCTGGCGCACCACCAGCTATCGCTGAAAAGGGAACAACTTTTTGCAGCACTGCTGTATTCTTATACGCACGCTGAAACTCTGTCGTTGTGTTTTCATCCTCTTGCGCAAATGGTTTAATCGCACGATATGCCTTGCTATCGGTTATAGTAGTGATCGGTACAAACGTAGTGTTCAATTCTGTTTCAATTACTTTTGTGAAATCGGCATAAAGTCCTTCCAACACATCGTCCCATAGTTTGTCTGATACTTGCGGAAATGTTGCAGTGGTCGTTGAAGTAGTGGTGGTGGTATAGGTAGTTCCGCCAGCGCTAAAGGAAGAACTGGAAGAAGTAGTTTTACCTTCCTTGTAGGTAGTTCCCATAATGGTGAATGACATTACGCCTGCCTTTTTTATGTGTGAAGTCGGGCGACTGTAGAAAGCGTTTGGTTTAAAGAAGTTGTAATCCATTCCACCATTTTTGAATTTCTCTGTGCCTTTATATTTGATGCCCGCGTTTACATTAGGCTTCGTGATTACATTGGTTAGTTTTCCATCTGTACACATTATTGCTACCTGAGCAATGTCCAGTGTTCCGACAAGTTCAATTGGTTTTACAAATTCAGAGCGCCACACTTCAATATAAATATTGCTGTAGTTGGCAAGTTTGTCATTTGATGGATCAATGCCTACATTTCTAAAAATGGCGGCTGGTATAATTACTTTAGAAGCAGGCGCGAAAAAACCAACCGGGTACAGCGTGCTGATGCCTAACACTCTTGCTGTAATGCTAATCTGCAGGGGAATGTTCTTATCAAAATTTTCGCCAAGCGCGAACTCAAGCGTAACGTCTTTCGAAAAATCTACTGCCGGATTATTTTTTTGACCGTTAACAGACACCAATGTAAAAGTTTGAGTAGGTGCTGGTATCGTAAAAGATACTTGCTGTCCACTGGCCGATTTAATAGCAATCTTTTTTGGTGCTTTAAGATTTGGTGGAGAGAAGTCAGAGTAAATTCCAAAGTTATCGCCATCTGTTTTTTTACCGTCAACCATAATCTCTCCATTTATTTTCATGAAGCCGGCTTTTGATTTTTGTGTAAATGAAAAAAAAGTCATCGTACCTCCCGAAACCCAATCACCAAAAAAAGTCATGTCTGCTGTCTCAACTGATTTGTCGCGCAGGTTGTACATCGTGGTTGCAGTCATTACAACTTCATCTAAATTATCAGTAGTGCTAACCATGCCAAAGGCGGAACCTCCAACAGAACCAGCAACCTTTGCTACTTTCACCAATATTTTACCCATCAGGTTGCTGCCACCTTTAGCTTTTTTCTTTGTGGCAGTAGTGGAATCACTTTGGGCAGAGTCCTTTGTTTGAGTTGAGTCCTTTTTATTTCCGCCAAGTTTAAACTTGCCAAGTTGGGCATGCGAAGAAAAGGCGAGACAGGTAAAGAGTAAAACAGGAAGTATTAGATTTTTTTGCATGGAATTTTTAGTCTTAGTAAATAGAGGAGCATTACAGAAAACTGGTTTGATACAGATTGTTGATAAACTAAAGCATCTATAAAAACCATTTTCCTATTGACCTTCTCACGTTGAAAAAAATAATTGAAGTTTTTAGAGATGCCTTTAAATTACTTATGCATTTTCTTTAAGGTATGTATTGATCCATATCGGGCTCCATTTTGAGCTTCGAGATTTGCGTCACGTTCAAAATGAAGTTTGTTGTCGGTCAGTTCAATTATAAAATAACCAAATCCAATATCATAAGCATTGGTGCTTGTATTGTAGTAGTATAGTGCCAAAGTTTTCTTAGTTGCATCTAAGTGCCATTTAATTTCTTTTTGTACTTCTATACCATTCACTAAACTCGTCTCAATCAAATCACCTTTTTCAAATTCTCCATTGCTAATGAATTTCATTCGCGTTACCGGCAATAGTGTGTCTCTCCCAAGTGGTGTTTGGAGTGGTCCAGGTGGCTGAGCCGGAAAAAAACCGTATTCACGAACACGGACAGTGTCAACAGTCCATTCGTTAAGTAGCATTGTTAATGCTTTATCCTCATCAGTTGTGGGCTCTAGCAAATCGCAGCCAGCCGTTGCCAACAGTAAAATGGGGAATGTAAGTGCGAGTAGAAATTTTCTTAATGTCATAGTATTTGTGTTTTACAAGCACAAAACTGAAGAGAATATAAATGGCAGACATCGGCACCAGTACGGATTCTGTATCCGTATCAATACGGATTTTACGGAGCAATCAGTCCGTTTCGACTGGCAAATTTGTAGAGGGCAATTAAATTTCGGCACCCCGTTTTTTCCATAATATGCATGCGGTGGGTTTCTACTGTGCGTTTGCTGATGAAAAGTTTTTCAGCCATCTGCTCATTGCTGTTCTCTTCGAGAATCAGTTTTAAAATTTCCAGTTCTCTTTCTGTAAGTGGTTCTTGTATAACAGATTGCTTTTCGTCTTTTATTTTGTCGAGCATTACCTGTAATACTTCGCGACTGTAATGCGTGCTGTCGTTGAGTATATCATTAATAGCATTGGCTATTTCTTGAGTACTGGATGTCTTTAGTAAAAAACCTTCGGCCTCGGTAGCGAGTGCAGCCGCTACAATCTGTCTTTCGTTATGCATAGATAGGATCAGTACTTTTATGGCAGGATGTTGTTGCTTGATGCGCGTTGCCAATTCAAGTCCTGTTATACCAGCCATGGATATGTCGGTGATCACTAATTGAAAGAGTGATTTTGATTCAATATGTCCCCATGCTTCTTCACCCGAATGCACAACCGTAAATAATGCTTGCGGAAATTTTATGCGCAGTACTGCCACTAAACCTTCGGCAAAAACTTTGTGATCGTCAGCTACTAAAATAGTCAAGGTGTTGTTCATGCAATAGCAAATTGTATGTTGATGTTGGTGCCTTTGCCGGGATGTGTGTCTACTTCAATGTTACCTTTCAGCATAGCAATGCGGGAGAAAACACTCTTCCAGCCCAGACCCTTACTTTTGGTTATCATTTCTTTTTCGAAGCCTACGCCGTTATCTGAAATAGAAAGATGAAGCGTATTGCCTTTGCCCAATACGTTCACTTCAATCTGATCGGCTCTTGAATGTTTTATCATATTATTAATTACTTCCTGAATAATGCGATACACGGCTACCTCGATTGGTGCAGGTAATCGCGCTTCAATTCCGGTAATAAGAAATTTTATGTTCAGCAATTTTGATTCATTGATTTTAAGAATCATATCTTCCAGGGCTTCCTTTAGTCCAAGTTCCATAAGGGCAACTGGCATGAGGTTATGCGAAATAGAACGAACTTCCTGAGTAGCCTGGTCAAGCACATGTATTGAATTACTAAGCAATTGTCCCTGAATATCTTCCGCAGGAAGGGTAACGGCAGTAAGACTGAGTTTTGCAGCGGAAAGAAGTTGACCGAGTCCATCATGCAAATCTTTCGCCACGCGTGCACGTTCGTTTTCTTCTGCTTCAATCACGGCGCTGAATCGCTGTCGTTGAAGTTCTTCGTTTTCCTTTACACGATCAAGCCGGAGTTTGAACTGATGACGTTTGAATAGCCAAAATATCAATGCACTAACCAGTAGTACTGAAGCGATTACCCACCAAACGATGGTGCGAGTATGTTGCAATTCCAAATCTTTGGTAAGCGTTTCATTTCGCAATTGCACAATTTGTAGTTCTTTCTTCTCCGATTGAAAGCGTGACTCCATCTCATAAATAATTTCTGCTTTGTCTTTGTTCAGTACAGAATCTTTTATCTCCATCAGGTGCTTCACATATTCAAAGGCTTTTTTGAAGTTACCTTGTTTTTGATTTATCTGGTAGGCAATCTCATAACCATCGCGGAGTTTTTCAGTGTTGTTACTTTTATTTGCGTAGTAAAGAGAGGAGTCGTTATAAAAAAGAGCCTTCTTCATATTTTGCAAATCAGAATTTACCTGTGCCAGGTTGAGATATGCGGTGGCTAAGTGATAATAGTCGTCTGGTTCGATAAGCGCCAGACTCTGTTTAAAGTAAACTTCAGCTTTAGTAAACTCTCCTTTCTTGCGAAGTGTATTGCCGATATTGTTGAGCGTGGAGTTTTTGTAAAGAGGATTATCAAAAACAAGATTTCGTTCATGATAAGCTAAGGCTTTGTCCCACTCGCGTGAATCGTCATAACTAATGGCAATGGCATTGATCACTCTCCATAGAAGTATAGGTTGCTGCGTATGTTGGCTTTCGATTAGCTTGAGACCTTCGTGCCCGTACTGCAGTCCTTTTTCAAAATCCAACAGGTTATTGTGATATAGTAATGACAGGCTCACGTAATTCTGAGCCACCATCACCGTGTCGTGCGCTTTATCAAAATACCGGGCACTTTCCAATAGGTAGCGAATGGCCAAATCATTTTTGTTCGTGCCTTGAGCTGTTGTACCTACAGCACGAAGAGCATATCCAGACCAGAGGTGATTGTTGTTTTTTTGATAATAGTAAATTGCAGTATCAGCCCATTGTCTAGCAGCATCAAAATCAGATGCAAGGTTAGCGAATGAAATAATGAATGCACTTTCGGCTTTGAATGGAAAATAGTTTCCTGCAAGTTGAAAAGCTAAATGCCCCAGTGAATCGACAAACCGAGGCTTATCAAAATTCTTTTTAGCTTCTTCTATATAGCGATGCGCCTTTAGTGTATCCTCTTTAACTTGCTGGCTTGGAGCAAATGCACTCACCAACTTCACACTTAGTAAACTAATCAACACCAAAACTCCCAATCGCTTCATACAAAAGAATAGATACAATGAATGACAAGGTAGTACATTGTATCAATAGAATAATATTTCTAGACACTATGGATTTACACTTTAGTAAATTGAAGTTTGTGCATTTAGCATTAACCTGGAGCCGTACAAATCACGCGAGATGCTTACACCCGTTATTCGTACTTCAATGTTTCCGCAGGATTAATTAGCGCTGCCTTAATGGCATGATAACTCACTGTTACCAGTGCCAACAACAACCCAGCTCCCATGCTGATCGCGAATAATTCCCAGCCTAATGAAACTTGAGAATTAAAATCTTTTAAATACCATTCTGTAATGAACCACCATGAAAGTGGTGAGGCAATGCAAAACGCGACTACAGCCAGCCAGATAAATTGCTTGTTCAATAAAACAAAAATTGTTTTTAAATCAGCACCCATCACTTTACGAATGCCAATTTCTTTTGTGCGATTCACGGCATTGATTCCGGCAAGGCCGAACAATCCTAAACACGAAATTAAAATAGCAAAGCCGGTAGCCAATCCCATGATGCTCATCCAGCGCTCATAGGTCTCATATTGTCTGGCCACATCCTGATCGAGAAAAGTATAATCGAAAGGGCGATCAGGATATAGTTCTTTCCACGTTTTTTGTATTCTTTCAATAATAGCGGGAATATTATCTGGCCGAATCTTTATCTGCATGTTGGTTAAATATCCCGCTGCTTTTTTGTCCATGCTCAACAGCATGGGTTCAATGCCCGACTCCAATGAACGGAAGTGGTAATCTTTTGCTACACCAATTACGCGACATCCTAAACCCACAGTATCGCCTCTCCAATTTAAATATGAGTTCAACGGGTCGGTCCACTTCATATCTTTTACCAACGCTTCATTCACCACCACAGCATTAGAATCAGAAGGAATGTTGGAATCAAAATTTCTTCCCAGCGCCATCTGTACATTTAAAGTAGGCAGGTAGAACGGATCAACAGCATAAATGTAGGCTGACTTTTGTTCATCATTAATTTGATAACCCGATCGGGACCAGCCCTGGTTAAATGAAATACTTGTTCCTGCCACACTCACTACATCCTTCTCCTGGCTTAACCGATCACGAAACTGTTGCACCGTTTTATTGGATTCTTCATTCCATCCTTTTTGTGTGGGCACGACCAATACCTGATGCTGATTGTAACCCAGATCTTTGGTTGCCACAAAACGCATTTGCTTATACATGATTACTGAACTGATGATAAGAAAAGCAGAAAGTGCAAATTGCAAGACTACTAATGGTTTCGTAAAACCCGATTGTAACTTTGAAGTGAATCCTCCTTTCAAAACCAGAGCAGGTTTAAATCGCGAAAGAAAAAGAGCCGGGTAACTTCCGGCCAACAAGCCAACAAAAATCGAAATGCCCATGCTCACACCGATAACAGGAAGTGAATTACTCCATGTTAATTCCATCGCTTTATCCGTGAATGCATTAAATGCTGGTAAAAATAAAATAACCAAACACAAACCAATGATCATGGAGGCCAATGCAATGATGATCGATTCAAAACTAAATTGATAAATCAGTTGGTTCTTTACTGCGCCCACTACTTTACGAATACCAACTTCCTTTCTTCTCGAAGCAGAGGTCGTGAGGGCAAGGGATATATAATTGATACAGGCGATGATTAAAATCAAAGCAGCAACACCACCCAGGATAAAAGAGTATTGTGGATCACTTACTTTATCCCAACTGATTTCCTTTTTCAAGTGCATATCTGTAAGGCGGGTAAATTGTATTCTAAATAATTTTCCATCCTCCGGAAGGGGATTGATTGATTTTTCTGCCCAACCTTTATCAGCGCCTCCCATATATTTCTCTACCAGCTTATCCAGATTCACTTTAAATTTTGTGAGATCCGAATTATGACGAAGCTGAACAAAGGATGGTGTGTTGAAGTTGGTCCATTTATCCAACTGGTATGTGTAATAGGGTCTATTCTCCTGTGGCAATAAAATCTGAAAAACGAAACTTGAATTAGAAGGTGGTGCTTCTATAATGCCTGCTATCGTATATGAATGCTCACCTTCACTATCAATCGATACACTCTTACCAATAGGATCTTCATTACCAAAATATTTTTCTGCAACAGCAGGAGTAATCACAACATCTGTTTTATTTTGAAAGAGTTTATCGGAATTACCTTTCAATAATTTGAAAGAAAACATTTTGAAGAAGTCGCCATCGACATAGGTTATCTTCTCTGTAAAGATCTTGTCCTTAAATTTAAAAATACCCGTGTTATCACCTGAGAACCGTGTTGCCAATTCAACTTCAGGTAATTCATCTTTTAACGCCTGTTTCAATCCCATTTGCAACCAGGCTGATCGCTGATATGGATCATCCGACTTTTTTTGCCAGGTGTCAAACGTAACTCCTTCCATTCGGTATATCCGATCTTTATTAGCATGAAACTGATCAAAGCTTCGCTCATCTTGTATGTATAAATAGATGAGAACACAAAATGCAATACCTATGCTTAGACCAAAGGCATTGATGAACGAATAGAACTTACGCTTTTGAATATTTCGCGAAGCCACTTTTAAATAGTTACCGATCATAATGGTGCTGATTAATTCTATTGAAAACTTATTGCGTAGGACGATGGATGGACGGAAAAAGCTAATGGTATGAAGTGTGAACTTTCTTCGGGCTCTCTTCTCACCGATTTCATTAATATCATCTTCAAACTGTTCCAACAAATCGCCTTCAATAGCTTCATATAAACCTGGTGGACAAAACCAGGCAAGGAATCGAAGTGCGAAGTTGGGAGGTTTAATTTTATTCATATCGAATACTGTCTACCGGATTTGATATGGCTACCTTTAGTGATTTCAATACCACGGTAATCAATGCGAGGCAAAAGATTAGCAACAGCGGGAGAGCAAACAACCAAATGGTTAATTGAATTCTAAACGCATACGCTTTGAGCCAATTTTGCAATCCCAACAACACCAGTGGAGTCGTTAGTATTGACGCGATGAGAATCAGCTTAACAAATTCTTTTGATAATAACATCAAAATGTTCTGCACAGACGCACCTAATACTTTTCGAATGCCAATTTCTTTTGTGCGTTGCAATGTTGTATAGGCTACCCATCCAAACAATCCGAGGCAGGAAATAAAAATGGCGAAGCAAGAGAAGAAGAGAAACAATGAACTAAAGGTAGTCTCTGCTTTATAGTGGCTGTCGAAATAATTGTCAAGAAAAAAGTAATTGAATGGGTGCTCCGATGTCGAAGCTTTCCAGGCTGTCTCCATTTCTCCAATTGCTTTTTGAATATCACTAATGTTGTTTGTAGGATTCAGTCGAACGAAGTAATAATTTTTATTCCACCCCAGCCTATGAGCCTCTACCCACTTTGGAACAAACACGATCGGCTCATATTCATTTTTCAATGATCGTTGATGGTAATTTTTAATGACACCTACGATCTTGCTTTCCTTATCTGTGAGATTGTGCAATGGTTGATGAAGAATTTTTTCTGAATCCCCATATCCTAATAATTGCACCGCAGCTTCATTTAAAATCACAGCATCATTTTCGGTTTTAGAACCAGTATCAAAATTTCTTCCTGATAAAAAATCTACATGAAGTGTTTTGAAAAAGTCTTCATCTACGCCAATCACTTTTAATTCTTTTAGTTCAGGGTTATTACCTACTCTGACTTTCGGTTTTAATCCCAGCATTTCAATTTCATCTCCAGGTGCGGCAGAAGAAGAAGCAACCGAACTAATCAGTGAAGAGGATGATAATCTTGCCTTGAAGTTTTGAAAACTTTCATAGGATTGAAATCCATAACTTCTCACCGCAATTACCTTTTCCATGTTCATACCTAAGTCATACGATTTCATAAACTGCAATTGACGGTACAAAGCAAAGGTTGCTGTGGTAAAGCCTATGCAAAAAATAAACTGCACGACTGTCAGGGATTGTCTTAATGTCCAGCGATTTCCCGTTGATAGGTTTGATGACTTACTTCCTTTCAATACTTCCACCGGTCTGAATGATGTAATCACAAAGGCTGGATAGAACGTTGATAAAAGTATCCCGGCAAAAACAACACACAATGTCGTTAGAAGAAATTCTTGTGTAATCCACTCCAGTGTTAAAACAGGCCAATGGATGTTGAATATATTTTCAAGAATAGGCTGACTTACTTTCGCAATGATGACGGCCAACATCACCGCGAAACAATTGATTACAATAGACTCAACCAAAAGTTGGATGGTTAACTGAATCTTTGTAGATCCCACAACTTTACGCACTCCAATTTCAGTTTTTCGTTCCAACGCTTTAGACGTTGATAGATTAATGTAGTTGATGTACGCACTCAGCAGAATAAATATTCCAACGATTACTAAAAAATTAACAGACCGGCCATCGCCATTCATGGCCACTTCACCTTTTAAAGAAGAGTATAGGTGAATTTCTTTTAATGGCTGGAGTTTAAAATCAATAATATCTTTCCAATCACCGAACTCGTTTCCAAATTGCTTTACTCGCAAATCGGATATTTTCTTCTCAAGTGACTTTACATTTACATTCGGACGAAGCAATACGTAGCAGTAGGTATTGTCCCAATGCCAATAAGTACTTCCGTTATTTAGGCCCTGCCACATCGAGGAGTAGGAGATCAAGAAATCAAAAGTGAGATGAGAGGTGGCTGGAGGATTTTCAATAACACCAGTAATCAAATAGTCGTTACCGGATAAGTTCCCGTGGGTATCGATCACAAGGGATTTACCTATTGGATTTTCTTTTTGAAAATACTTCTCAGCGATTGATTTGGTAATGATTACTTGATGTGGATTGCTTAAGGCAGAAGCAGCATTACCTTGCAAAAGTGGAAATGAAAATATTTTAAGAAAGCCAGGGTCGGCTAAATAAATATTGATTTCTGAAATATTTTTGTCTTTGAAGCGAACGGAGTTATCGCCTGTCATAGTTGAAAGGGAAACGAACCGAGAATACTCTATTACTTCCGGAAAAGCTTCTTTTACATTAGGTCCCGACCATGGAACTGTCGTTGCTCGTTTGTCATCTGGTGTTTGCTTAGAATTCCATTCCGTGGTTATGCGATAAATATTTGACACATTCTCATGAAACGAATCATAACTTTTTTCAAATCGAACGTACTCATAAATCAGAAACGAAGCAGCCATGCCCAGCGACAGTCCAAGAATATTCACAGCAGCAAACGTCTTGTGCTTTGCCAGGTAGCGATAAGAAATCTTGAAATAGTTAAGCAGTAAGGTTATGTTCATGAATTCAATTGAAAATCGATTCCTAAGAATAATTCCAGGTCTGAAAAATTTAATCACATTCAAGACAAATTTTCCCTTAGCTTTTCTAACTCCGCGCACTTTACTGTCCTCTTCAAACTGTTCTACCAAATCTCCTTCGATACTTTCCGACAAACCAGGTGGACAAAACCATTCAAGCAATCGCAATGCAAACTTCGGTGGCGTACTTTTTTCCTGCATATTAACTTCCAACAATCTTCAATTGAGGGATTAGCTTCCAAAGATCCATTCGAGCTTCTTTCATTGCGCGAAGCATGGCAAGTCCTGCATTAGTGACAGTGAAAATTCGCTTGCGCCTTCCTCCGCGCGCGTTCGTAGATCCACCCATGCTCGATTTTACAAGACCTTTGTCTTCGAGTCGATAGAGCGTAACATGAACTGCACTGAGATTGGAATCTCTTCCGACACGCTCCTTAATTTCATTTACAATGGCGTTGCCATAGGCATCATCCCGTAATATTCCAACTATGGTGAGGACCAATTCTTCGAATTCGCCCAGATATTCTTTTCCCATTTATATATGTTTTGTAAAACAAATATACGGGAAGGATTATTATTAGTTACTGTTTTGTCAAACAAATAACAATCTTTGGTTTTATTTTGATCAGAAAACGCTAATGGCTTTGAAAACTGTGGACCGATTGCGGGTGCTATGCTCTATCCATGCATTTACTAACTTATCAAACCACTTCCGCCACAAGCAGAAGTGGTTTGATAAGTTCTCTTTTGTGCGGACTGCTAATGTCGTTACAGCTCATATTTTTATTGGCACACTGTTCGTTCAGTGCTGCAAATCTTTTTCTTATTCTGTATCTTGATTCAATAAGTTACGTATTCAGCATCATATTAATTGCCAACAGCAAAGTGATAACCAACGCCTTTGATCGTAATAATTTCAATAGCAGGATCTTCTTTAAAATAATCACGAAGCTTGGTTATGTACACATCAAGGTTGCGTGAATTGAAGAATGAATCATCGCCCCAGATGCGAAGCAAAATATCTTTCCGATGGACAATCGTGTTTTTATTCTCTGACAATATCTGCACCAACATTGCCTCCCGATGAGAAAGCTTGCGCACATTACCATCTTTTCGAAGTTCATAGCGCTGCGGGACAAATTCAAATCCACCCACGGCAATGGCCTCTTTTGTAGGTGTAGAATTTTTCTGAGAGAGTTGCAGTAAATTATTAATCCTGACAATGAGTTCTTCCATACTGAAAGGTTTTCGCAGGTAATCATTGCCTCCTACTTCAAATCCTTTTACCAAATCTTCTGTTTGTGTTTTAGCGGTAACAAAAATAATGGGTATGGCTGGATTTAATTGCCTTATGCTTTGAGCCAGTGCGTAACCATCTTTGTGCGGAAGCATAACATCAAGCACACAAATGTCGGGTTTCATCTCTTCAAAGACAGGCATGACCTCGTTTCCATCGGCAACCATGCGTACCATAAAGTCGCGTACCTCTAAACTGTCTTTTACAATTCTTCCGAGAAAAGGCTCATCCTCTACATATAGTATTTTTGTTTTCGTCATGCTCTTCAAAACATTAACTTTTAATTGATGGCCGATTCCTTCGAAATTTTATTGCAAGGCTTTTCTTGAACATCTTGCCAGGAGGACGGGGAATGGTTATGATAAAGGTGCTGCCTTCTCCGGTTTTGCTATCGACTTCAATTACGCCATAATGACTTTCAACTACACTCGCAACGTAACTCAAGCCTAACCCATATCCTTTTGAGTTGTGAACATTGCCAGAAGGAATTCGAAAGAACTTTTCAAAAATCTTACGCTGGTATTCTGATGCAATTCCAATTCCGTTATCCTGTACAGACAACACTAATTTCCGGATATCCTCTTTCAGAACAATATTGATGATCGGGTTTTCAGTTCTATACTTTAATGCATTATCCATCAGGTTATAGATAACATTAGTGAGATGTACCGCTCCACCTAAGATTTCAAAATTCTCTCCTTTCTTTTCGTATGTTACCTGCGCATTACACTTTTCAAACGCCATTTTCATTGAAGTCAACATATCTTGAATGATGTGATCCACGTTAATGTTTTCTGGTTCAAATTGAATCCCCTTGCTTTCAAAAATTGAGACATCTAAAATTTTGTCAGTCATAATGGAAAGACGATCGAGTTCATGCTTTGCTATATCCAAATATTCTTGCGTTAGCTTCGGATTATCAATGGCACTAAAATTCTTCAATGCTTCTATAGCAACACTCACCGTGGCAACAGGTGTTTTCAACTCGTGGGTCATGTTATTAATGAAATCATTTTTTATTTCCATTAACCGTTGCTGCGATCGTAGACTTCTGTAGAGAAGAACAAATGAACTGATTGTAATGAGGGTAAGAACGAGAGCAAATAGAATTTGTGGAATTATTTTTTTGAAGATAACCCATTGCAAACCCAGGAATGTAATCTCAAAAGCGCCAGCAGGTGTAAGAATTACTTTGTCTCGATCAAAAGAATCCATTTCAGCAGGAGCGGATGTTGGTGGCTCCAATCGCGTTAATAGAAATGGAATAGCAATGCCTGCTTTGGCCAGAGTGTTTTTATATTCTTTATTCATAACCCTCAAGGGAATAGAATCTGCATTCAAGCGGATAGAAAAGAAACGTTCCTTTCTGCCTTGACGCAACCGCGATACAAGGGGTTTTAGCACATGAACCAGAGAATCATTTTCATAGGCACCTGGAGAAATATAAACCTGAATATTGGCAGTAGAATCCCGAAGGCTAATAGGCAATTCCGAATGTGATCTTCGGAACAGGAGCGTGTCTGTCACTTTTGTGGTTCGTAGTTTAAGAACCGGACCTGAATCCGATCGCATGGGGCGAATACTTTTTTGAAGAGCTGAGTCACTTAATGCAAATGCCATGTTGCGAAATATGAAACTGGTTTCCTTGTGAAAGCCATGCTCTTCATCGCGATAAACTTTACGCAACCAAAAGAATTGCAATGCCATCAGTAAACCAATGCTGCAGGTGATTAATACAATCGAAAGTGAGTTACGGCTCGTGCTCATGTCTACAAAAGTACCGGGTTTCATCTCAGCATAATCATCTTTTAACCTTAATTAACATTGCATTCAGGATCATTAACTCGCGGGCATTGGCCTGCCGCGTACATTTACGCATACATTATTTCAATTGTGAAACTAACGCTAACTATGAAACGCATCATCCTACTCATCGGAGTACTCATTTCCATTAGTGCAGCTCAAATTGTTTTTGGACAAGCTGCTGAAGGCACCATTATATATGAATCAAAAGTAAATCTTCACCGCAGATTACCACCCGAACGAGCAGAGATGAAGAGCATGATTCCTGAGTATCGGACTTCGAATGAGCAACTCTTTTTTAATCCAGAGGCATCCATGTATAAACCCATCATCGAAGATGAGGAAGATCAGTTTGAAGCGGAAGGCGGAGGAGGTAGAATGAGAATGCGTTTTCGTCAGCCGAATACTGAAGTATATGTAAATCAAAACTCTCAGGAAGTAATTTCAAAGCAAGAGTTTAATGGTAAAGATTATTTGATTATCGATACGTTAAAATTATCACCTTGGAAATTCGGAACGGAAGAAAAAACAATTCAGGGATATTTATGCAAGCAGGCGTATCGAACAGATGAAACAATGCCCAATCGAAAGCAAGAGATTACGGTTTGGTACACCGATAAAATCCGCCCGTTCGTTGGCCCTGAAAGATTTAATACATTACCAGGCGCAGTTCTGGCAGTTGATATTAATAATGGAGAGCGTGTAATTGTTGCAATGAAAATTGAATTGAAGCCATTGAAGAAGAATGATATTGTTGTGCCAACGAAGGGTCAGAAAATTACACCAGTAGAGTTTCGTAAAATGATGGATGAGCAAATGGAAAGGATGCGCGCGAATGGTGGAATGATTATTCGGAATTAGAAAATGCCACAACTCTATTCTATCCATTAAGTCAATCAGAATTTTTTAATATCATTTTCAATTCTACCTGAATGAAAAAAATAATACTTGCACTTCTATTGTTTAGTAACGTGGCGCTCGCCCAAAAATTTTCTATAAAGGGACAGTTGAAAGATGACAAAAGTGTTTCGCTCCCAGCGGCCACCGTTATGTTATTAAGTGCAAAGGATTCATCACTGGTCAACTTTGCAAGCAGCAATTCCGATGGACTTTTTGAAATGAAAAATATTTCAAGAGGTAGCTACCTATTTAAAGTTACGTATGTTGGCTTGGCAACTTTCTCGAAAAAAATTGAACCAGCTGAGAGTGAATCTGTAGTGGAGTTAGGTGTGATCACGATGAAATTAGCAAGTCAGGAATTGAGTGAAGTGGTGATACAATCAGAGAAGGCCCCGGTAGTTGTTAAGCGAGATACAATTGAATTCAATGCATCTTCATTTAAGACAACTGAAAATGCAAATGTGGAAGACTTGCTTAAGAAATTACCTGGAGTTGAAGTAGCAAGTGATGGCGCAATTAAAGCACAAGGTGAGCAAGTGCAACGTGTAACAGTTGATGGAAAAGAATTCTTCGGTCGTGATCCAAAGCTTGCTACCAGAAATCTTCCCGCAAAGGCGATTGATAAGGTTCAGGTTTTTGATAAAAAATCAGATCAAGCTGCTTTCACGGGTATAGATGATGGTCAACGTGAGAAAACCATCAACCTTGAAATGAAAGAAGAATATCGAAAAGGAATGTTTGGTACAATAACGGGAGGAATTGGAACGTCAGAACGATATCAAGCTAAGTTGAGCTTGAATCGTTTTCGAAAGGATAGTCAGTTTTCAATTTTAGGTTCAGCCAATAATATCAACGAACAAGGATTTTCTATTGACGATTATTTAAACTTCAGTGGCACCTCACAACAAATGATGGCAGGTGGTGGCGGAGGCGGAAGGATTATGATTAATGCGGGTGGTGGAAGTAATGGAGGTTCAAATCAGGGAGGTGCACAGGTAAATTTCGGAAATCGTATTACCGGCATTATGTCTTCGTATAGCGGTGGACTAAATTTCAACAAAGACATAAGCAAGAAAACGAGTTTAACGAGCAGCTACTTTTATAACTATCTTGATCATGCCATCGATCAGGGTCTTGATCGTGAAAACTTCATACCAACAGGAAATACTTTTTTTAATCAGCAGAGCAAGCAGCGCAACTCAAATGAAAATCACCGCGTGAATTTAGTCCTCGATCATAAAATTGATTCAGCGAACTCCGTTAAATGGACAACAACTTTATTAGCAACAGAATCGGAATCAAATGTAAGAAGTGAAAGCAGCACGAAGACCGCAGAGGATGTTGCATTGAATGAAAGTGATCGCACTACACTTTCAGATCAAAATTCCTTGAACTTCAACACAAGTGCATTGTTGCGTCATCGGTTTGCAAAAAAAGGCAGAACCATATCCGCAAATCTTTCATTGGGTTATACCGATACGGATGTAGTGGGTAAGCAAGATGCAATCAATACCTATTACAGCGATGTAACTAAAATAGATACGCTTAATCAAAAAAGTTCGCAAGCAACCAACAACACGAGTTATGGAGCTACACTTTCATATACAGAACCTTTGGGGAATCGAAGATATTTGGAAGTAAATTATAGTTTTAGAGGTAATGTTAATGATGTTAACCGTGAAGTGTATGACATAAAAAACGAAGATAAAATATATAATGATGATCTTAGTAATGAGTATTCAAGCAACTATCAATATCATAGACCGGGCATAAACTTCAAGGTAAATCGCTCAAAATATTCGTTAACTATTGGCGCAGGTTATCAAATGACCCAGCTTGATGGCGAGCTAATTTCAAACGACACCAGTATTTCGCGTGCCTATCAAAACATTGTTCCGGCACTACACTTCAACTATGACTTTGCCAACACCAGGCATTTGAGGTTTGACTATGAGACTTCTGTTCAAGAACCATCTGTCACACAACTTCAGCCCGTAGTAAATAACAGTGATCCGTTAAATTTATCTGCCGGAAATCCTGCACTCCGTCCAGCATATCAGCATAACTGGCGCGCGAATTTTGTTTCGTTTGATCCTGCAAAATTCATCAACTTCTTTGCGTTTATAAATGCTACCTATACCCAAAACGCAATTACTAATTCGCAAACTACGGACAGTCTTGGAGTGCGTCTTACAATACCTGTAAACGTTGATCACAACACGAGTCTGAATGGTAATGTCGCCTTTGGTTTTCCGATAACAAAACTTAGCAGTCGCTTTAATCTTTCTGCAAACATCAATCAGCAATTCGGATTAAATGTAATAAATGAGGAGGAGACTAATATTTCAGTGAATGCAATTTCTACTACGTTGAGATATGAATATAACTACAAAGAAATCTTTGATTTGAGTCTGAGTGGAACCATCAGCCGAAACCAAACGGAGTATGAGTTTAATTCGCAAAGCAATCAGCTTTACTTTAATAATACTGCCCGTGCGGAAATGAATTATTCTTTTCTGAAGAATTTTCAATTGAGTGCATCGTATGAATTTCTTCGCTATAAAAGTGAAACCACAAACTACAAGCAAAATGTTGAGCTGCTGAACATTTCAGTGTCACGATTTTTGTTGAAGAATAAGAGTGGAGAGCTTAAACTATCAGTGAACAATCTGTTGGATAATAATTTTGGAATTAGTCAAACAGCAAACGTAAACTACGTTGAACGACAAACCACCAATTCGCTTGGCCGCTATTATATGCTCACGTTTATCTATTCACTAAATAAACACATGAATCCAACCGGGATGCGTCCTCGGGGGGGAATGCGCATGATGATCCGGCAATAACATAGATGGGTTGGTATCGGAACACTCATGTAAAACACCGCACTTTCACGATGTCCCAAATAAACTTCTGTTTAGCCAGGTATAGAGGAACTAGCCAGGAACTAAGAAGGATCTAAGAAGGAACTAACAAGCACGAAAATTTGGCTTCGCTAGCAACACGTCAGATTTTTATTTGGTAGGTAAATAGTTGTACTCTTTTCACCGCAAATCTGCCTGCACGCAGAGATGCTAAAAAAATTCATGTATTGCTCTGCAAATAGCCATTCAATTTTAGTCCTACTTTGTCAGGGTGCAATTCAAATTGTCGCACCTAATTTATTACGGTCGCTCCTACGGAGCTAATCCATATGTTCACTGGCATCGCTACCATAGCTACGTCCCTCCGGGACTTAAGCCCCAGAGCGGGGCGAACCTTATGGTAGAAAATTTTTAGTGAATGGAGAAAACCCGCCAGTTGGCGGATGGCCTGATGCCGCGACAATTTGAATTGCGTCCGATAGAGGTATAGATTTAGAAATAATTTATATTTGAGTTGAGCCCTACAAACAGACATCCCTTTCCTTTGTACATTATTATGCGCACCTTACTATTGCTTCTTATGCTCAGCATAAACGCTTCCGCACAATATATTCCTAAGTTTGATGTTCAAGGACACAGAGGCGCGCGCGGACTTCGACCAGAAAATACCATTCCTGCATTTTTGCTTGCGCTTGATTCGGGTGTAACAACACTCGAGTTAGATGTGGTGATTACAAAAGATAAACAAGTTGTGGTTTCACATGAGCCGTGGATGTCTCCGTCCATTTGCCTGGATCCTTCTGGAAATGCTATTCCTGAGAAGAGCGAAAAGAAATTCAATATTTACCAGATGTCGTATGAGGAAGTTAAAGCATTTGATTGTGGATCGAAAGGCAATGAAAGATTCCCTGAGCAACAGAAGATGAAAGTAGTAAAGCCTTTACTCAGCGATGTTATTATAGCGGTTGATGTACATACCAAAAATCACACGCAATACGAAGTAGATTATAATATAGAGATAAAGAGTTCTCCGGAAGGTGATGGTAAATTCCACCCCTCAGTTCAGGAGTATTCTGACATTGTGTATAACCTTCTTGATCAATATCTGCCTTTGGAACGAATCGTTATTCAGTCTTTCGATTTTCGTGTACTGAAATATTGGCATGATCGATATCCTGAAATTCGCCTGGCAGCATTAGTTGAGAATCTAAAATCAGTCGAGATAAATTTGAATGAATTGGGTTTTGCCCCTTCTATATACAGCCCATATTATAAATTGTTGACGAAAGAAAAGGTAGATTACCTGCATCACAGAAAGATTCGTGTTATTCCATGGACTGTTAATGAGGTTTCGGAAATGTTATCCATAAAAGGAATGGGTGCAGATGGATTTATTACTGACTATCCGGATCGGGCACGGAAAATTAAGTACACACTTAACATTAAACGTTAGCAGAAAACAAGAATGAGTTTGAACAAAAAATCGGAAGGTGTTAAATTCTAACATTTGAATTCATTATCCTTGCGGAAATTTTATCAAGCATGAGTAAGAAGTATGACGTTTATGGTATTGGTAATGCCCTTGTTGATATTGTTACAGAAGTAGATGACGACTTCTTTGCAAAAAATGAAGTTGAAAAGGGTGTCATGACTCTGGTTGACGAAAAACGTCAACACCATTTGATGAAGGCCATCGACATGAAGAAAAGTAAAATGGCTTGCGGAGGATCAGCAGGAAATACAATGATCGCTGTAGGGCAGTTTGGAGGAAAAAGTTTTTATTCATGCCTGGTAGCAAAGGACGAATTAGGAAAATTCTTCATCGAGGATTTAAAGCGCAATGGTGTTGATACCAATCTGAAATATGAAAGCCTGCCTGAAAATATCACGGGCAAATGTTTGGTAATGACGAGTCCGGATGCTGAGCGCACGATGAATACTTTCCTTGGAGTAAGTTCATTCTTCTCCCCTGAGCAAATAGATGAAGAAGCTATTAAAAATTCTACCTACGTTTATTTGGAAGGATATCTGGTGACAAGTCCTAAGGGATTAGAGGCCATGAAGGAAACCAAACGCTTGGCTGAAAAGAATAAGGTGTTGGTTGCCTTAACGTTTTCAGATCCGAGCATGGTGAAATACTTCTCAACGCAGATGACAGAAATTGTAGGAGCCAGCGTAGACCTGCTTTTTTGCAATGAAGAGGAAGCGATGATTTTTACCGGAACCGACACAATTGCCGAAGCTCGTGAAAAGTTAAAAGGTGTAGCCAAGCGCTTTGCCATTACTTTGGGAGCGAACGGAGCTTTAATTTTTGATGGAGATACCTTTATTAACATTGAGCCTTATAAAGTAAGAGCGATTGATACAAACGGGGCTGGCGATATGTTTTCCGGAGCCTTTTTATATGCGATCTCCCATGGTCATAGTTACGCAGAAGCTGGAAAATTGGCTTCATTAGCCTCTTCCAGGGTAGTTTCTCAATTTGGACCGAGGCTGGAGCTTGCACAGGCAAAGCGGGTTATGGCTGATCTTATCTCCTAGGATTTAGGGGAAATCAGGCAAATCAGCTTGACTAAAGTTGTAAATCCAAAAAAACCTAAGCATCTTTGCAGCCCTTAAAAATTTAAGGCAAACGGAAATATTATGAAACGTACATTCCAACCATCGCGCACAAAAAGAAAGAATAAGCACGGTTTCCGCGAAAGAATGGCAACAGCTAACGGTCGCAGAGTAATCGCGAATCGCAGAAAAAACGGTCGCAAGAAGCTTACTGTTTCTAGCGAAAAGACTTTAAAGCATAAATAATCCCTTTCGGGCCTTATAAGTCCCTTAAGGAGATTGATTAATTTCAGCCTCATGGGGGAATTTACATTCCGCAAGGAAGAAAAGATTACGAAGGAAAAAAGCATACAGGAACTCTTCAGCAAGGGTTCCTCTTTTTATTTATTCCCATTCAAGGTTTATTTCATGCCCAATCCTGACCCGGAATCTACATTCCATCAGGTTTTGATTTCTGTTTCAAAGCGCAATTTTAAAAAAGCCGTTGACCGCAACTTGATTAAGCGTAGGATGCGTGAAGCGTACAGGCTCAATAAGAATCTTCTATCTACAGATAAGAAATTACAGATCGCGTATATTTATAGTGTCAAAGAGATTTTGCCGTCAGCGCAAATTCACGAACGATTGGTGAAAACCTTTAAGCGTCTAAGACATGCAGCGTAAATTAAAATGGTCAATTATTTTTTTTGCAATCCTCATCACGGGTTTTGCGTTTCGAAAGCCGGTTGAAAAGTATTTCGACATCGCAAAGAGCCTCGACATTTTTGCAACACTTTTCAAAGAAGTAAATGCATATTATGTTGATGAAGTCGAGCCACAAAAACTGATTCGAAAAGGTATTGATGGCATGCTGGAGTCCCTTGATCCTTACACCGACTATATTCCAGAAGAAGAGATGGAGTCGTTTCGAATCAGCACGACCGGTCAGTATGGAGGCATTGGTGCTTTGATTGGCATTGTTCAGAAGAAAGTTTTAATAACACATCCGTATAGAGACTTCCCAGCTTTTAAAGCGGGCATTCATGTTGGAGATGAAATTATTTCGGTTGATGGAAAATCTGTTCAAGGAAAATCAACATCGGAGATTAGCACAATGTTAAAAGGTCAACCCAAAACAGATGTTGAAATAAAAATCAGAAGGTATGCTCAGAAGGAAAGTCTCGTTCTCAATATCAAACGAGAAAAAATAAGCCTGACCAATCTTGTCTATGCTGGATTAATTTCCTCTGATGTTGGTTACATCAGGCTTGATGATTTTACACCAGGAGCATCACACGAAGTATCAGATGCTGTGATTGAGTTGAAGGGGAAAGGTGCGACAAAAGTGATTCTTGATCTTCGTCAAAATCCTGGAGGTCTATTGCATGAAGCAGTTAACATAGTCAGTTTGTTTATTCCGAAAGGAAATGAAGTTGTTTCTACAAAAGGCAAGATGGAGGACTGGAACAAATCGTACACAACATTGAATAGTCCGATTGATACAACAATCCCTTTGGTTGTTTTAGTTGGCGAAGGAAGTGCATCTGCTTCTGAGATTGTGGCGGGATCATTACAAGATTATGATCGTGCGGTGTTGATTGGAAGCAGGACATTTGGAAAAGGGTTGGTACAAACTACCCGACAACTGGCGTATAATGCACAGCTAAAAGTTACAACCGCAAAATACTTTATTCCAAGTGGGCGATGTATTCAGGCATTGGATTACACTCATCGAAAAGATGATGGTACAGTGAATCGTGTTGCCGATTCTTTAAAAGTTGAATTTAAAACAAAGGCAGGGCGAAAAGTTTTTGATGGAGGAGGCCTCGATCCAGATGTAATTCTGGAGGATGAATATCTGGGAACGATAACGGCTGCACTTCTTTCGGAAGGTTTGATCTTCGATTTTGCAACGATTTATTGTACCGAGAACCCAACAAAGCCTGAGTTAAAGACTTTTCAATTATCGGATAAGGCTTATGAAAAATTCTTGAGCTTTCTTCAGGAGAAAAAGTTTTCATATACTACAGCATTGGATGAAAATACTAAAGAGCTGATCGATGCTGCAAAACAAGAACGCTATTATTCAGAGCTTGAGTCGCAGCTTAAAAGTCTGAAGACAAAAATTGAAGCCAGTAAAGCAACCGATTTGGTTCGGTTTAAATCCGAAATTAAACAAACGCTTCAATCCGAAATAGCTTTTCATTATGAATTAAATGAAGGACAGGCTGAAGTTTCTTTGCGTGACGATAAAGTAGTGTTGGAAGCTCAACGTTTATTGAGTGATTCATCAGTCTTCAGTAAAATTCTCCTCCCGAAATAATGTCTTTGATTTTATCTTTAGAAACATCGACCACGGTTTGTTCTGTTGCAATTCATCGCGGACAGGATCTTCTTGCTTCTTCAGAAGTTCATATTGAACAATCACACGCTTCTAAATTAGCTGTCCTTATCGATGAGATAAAGAGGTTGGCTGGGATTGAATTAAATGAACTTAATGCCATAGCAATTTCTTCCGGACCAGGTTCATATACAGGATTACGGATAGGTACATCTACTGCAAAAGGTCTTTGCTACGCTTTAGGCATTCCGCTTATTTCAATTAATACATTAGAGATTCTCGCATATCAAATGAGAGATGTGAATATCAGCAAAGCATTTCTTTGCCCGATGATCGATGCAAGAAGAATGGAAGTGTATTGTTTGCTGACTGATGATAAGCTGAATTTACAGCAACCAACTGAAGCGAAGGTTATCGATGCGTTTTCCTTTTCAGATCAATTGGAAAACCAACCTATAATTTTCTTTGGGAATGGTTCAGCAAAGTGTAAAAATGTAATTACGCATCGTAATGCTCTTTTTATCATGGATATATATCCATCCGCTAAACAAGTTGGCGCGATGGCGAATCAGAAATTTTTGGATAGAGAAATTGAAGATGTGAGTCATGCAGAACCATTTTATTTAAAAGAGTTTTTGATAAAGAAGCCAGTCGCGAACAAAATCGCTTAATTTTTATGTTGATGAACCATGGATGCTGAAGATCAAATTGTAAATAAGGTTTCGAACAGTTCATTGATCACCTTTGATTTGGAAGAATACTATCAACCAGGCGGGCGTGTGCTAGTAGATATTACAGATCAGTTATATGAAGGAATTATTTTAAAGGAGAAAGATTTTAGATCTTTTATTAAGACCCACGACTGGTCAGTGTATCAAAATAAATTTGTCGCGATTACATGTTCGGCTGATGCGATCATTCCAACTTGGGCATACATGTTAATCAGCATTGCATTAAAGCCTTTCGCAAAAGAGGTTGTATTCGGAACAATCTCTGATCTAGAAATAGAAATTTTCCGAAAAGCGCTGCAGAAAGTGGACTGGTCAACCTATAAAAATGCCAAAGTTGTAGTGAAAGGTTGTAGTAAAGTTGACGTTCCGGCATCTATTTATGTTGAGGCAACAAATCAATTAATGAATTATGTAAGCAGTTTGATGTTTGGAGAGCCGTGCAGCACTGTTCCGTTGTATAAAAAGGTCATAAATAAAAATATTTCTCCGTCATCATAACCTGTTAGTAATCAGGTAGCCAGATTCAGCAACGAAAGTTTCGAATCAGTTTAGAGGAATATTATCTACTAAATCCTTGAACAGATTTTTGCACTTTATAATACTTGGAGTACATTTGAGGCCCTTTTGCAAGTAGCGCAGTCGGAAAAAATATTTTGAAATAGTTGTTGTAAAGTAGAATCACTTACTTTACCTTTGCACTCCGAAATTTTAGAAACGGATGTTAATCGGCAGGATTAACACTCTCACAAGTTGAAAAACTTCTATTAGCTTCTAAAGCTAAAACGTTCTTTGAATGAATGGATTGATAGCGGACCCGGTCCTTTTTGTAGTGATACAAGGAGAGATCGAAGTTAATTCCAGTGATGGAATAGAAATAAATTTGAGAGCAACAGGCAATCAGACACACAATGTAGCGGAT
>JANMRZ010000201.1:0-8725 GCA_031388805.1 Chryseolinea sp. | reverse complement strand
GAAGATTTATTTCTTCATGCCACCACTTACCTATGTAGAACATTACTTTGATTTGCTGGCATCCATTGAGGCGGCAGCTCAAAAAGTAAATCTGAAAGTAATTATTGAAGGTTATGAACCACCGCATGATAATCGTGTAACAAAACTTTCGCTATCTCCTGATCCGGGAGTATTAGAAGTAAATATCCATCCAGCAAAAAGCTGGAAAGAGATCGTGAACAACTACGATATCCTTTTTGAGCAAGCACGACTCAGCAGACTTAGCACAGAGAAATTTAATCTTGATGGCAAGCACACTGGTACTGGTGGAGGTAATCACATAACCATCGGAGGTATTACACCATCTGACAGTCCGTTGTTAAGACGACCCGATTTGCTTCGAAGCTTAATTACCTATTGGCAACATCATCCAGGATTATCATACTTATTTTCTTCTTCATTTGTTGGACCAACCAGCCAGTCACCGCGCGTGGATGAAGGGCGACAAGAGATGTTGTATGAATTGGAAATTGCGTTCAGTCAGATTCCTGAAAAAGGTGATGTTCCGTTTTGGATGGTCGATCGGATTTTCAGAAATCTTTTGATTGATATTACAGGGAATACACATCGTGCAGAATTTTGCATTGATAAATTATATTCTCCTGATAGCTCAACAGGTCGTTTAGGTATTTTGGAGTTCAGGGGTTTTGATATGCCTCCGAATAAACAGATGTGTATTGTTCAATTGTTGTTGATCCGTTCTATCGTTGCCATGTTCTGGCAGAAACCTTACAAACATAAACTTACCCGATGGGGAACGGAATTGTATGATAAGTTCATGTTACCGCATTATGTTCAACAAGATCTTGCCGAGGTAACACGTGATCTTCAGGAAGCAGGTTATCCGTTCCAACTTGAGTGGCTTGAAACATTTTTTGAATTTCGTTTTCCATTGTATGGAAAAATTACGGTTCAGGATATGGAGTTGCTTGTACGCATGGGTATTGAACCATGGCATGTGTTGGGTGAAGAATCATCCAGCGCGGGCACATCGCGTTTTGTTGATTCGTCTGTTGAGCGTGTCGAAATAAAAGTGAGGAACTTTAATCATGAGCGTTACATGATCACCTGCAATAGTGTACCTGTTCCTTTACAAAACACATTAGTGAAAGGTGAATATGTTGCCGGAGTTCGCTATCGTGCGTGGACTCCTCCATCGGCATTGCATCCTACATTAGGTAAAGATGTTCCGTTAGTCTTTGATTTTGTTGATACATGGAATCATCGCTCCATCGGTGGATGTACCTATCATGTGGCGCATCCAGGCGGAAGAAATTACGATACTTTCCCGGTGAATTCGTATGAAGCAGAAGGGCGTAGGATCAGTCGATTCTGGACACAAGGTCATACACAGGGAGCCATTACACCTTCGGAAAATTTCAGTACCGTATCGCGCTATTTAGAACCGAATCAGATTCCGAAAAATTTTGATCCGCCTCCGTTAAAAATAAGTCCGGAATATCCTCGTACTTTAGACCTTCGACAATTCTAAATTTAATTGCCACGAATGCACGAATAATATACCCATTCGTGCATTCGAGGCTAACCAAAAGGATTAATGAGTAACGGATTTCAACCTTTATCGCTCAATAACTTAACATCAGGCTACCTCTCTGATCAAAAAGTAATTGACGAATGTTTCAATCAGAATGAGCAAGCGAGAGATTCTTGGAAACAGTTGTTGACCAATATTGAAAACCTGGGAACAGCTGAATTAAAAAGCAGGCAACAGGAATTATTAAAGATTCTTCAGGAGAATGGTGTTACCTATAATGTTTACGGTGATACAAGCGGACTCAATCGTCCGTGGTTATTAGATGCAGTACCTCTTGTAATTTCTGCTGCAGAGTGGCGAGGGGTAGAGCGCGGCATGAAGCAGCGTGCTTACGTACTCAATAAATTATTAGAAGATATTTATGGCGACAGAATACTTCTTAAGAAAGGAATCATCCCACCAGAGCTGATTTATTCGCATCCCGGATTTTTACGTCCGTGTGATAAAATAAAATTACCGGGTGATTATCAACTTACCATGTACTCCGCTGATCTTTCGCGCGGCCCCGATGGAAAAGTGTGGGTTATTAAAGATCGCGCGCAAGCACCTTCGGGAATGGGTTATGCATTAGAGAACAGAAGCGCATTAAGTCGTGTGATACCTGAATTGTTTCAACAACATCAGGTTGCTAAGCTTGGGGGATTCTTCAGCAACATGATGCAGGCGTTGATACAAATTGCACCTCAGGGGAAAGAACATCCGCGGATTGTGTTGCTTACACCTGGCCCGCGAAACGAAACTTATTTTGAACACGCCTTTCTTGCATCTTACCTAGGTATCACCTTAGTGCAAGGTGAAGACCTCATTATGCGTGATAGTTTTGTGTGGATCAAAACGGTGGAAGGCCTTGAGAAGGTGGATGTAATCTTACGAAGAGTTGACGATGCATTTTGTGATCCACTTGAACTCCGTGAAGATTCTCAACTTGGTATACCCGGTTTATTACAAGCGGTTCGCAAAGGTAATGTTGCTATTGCCAATCCATTGGGAAGTAGTATTCTCGAGAACACAGGATTAATGGCCTTTCTCCATGGCGCCTTTAAATATTTTCTCAATGAAGAGCCAATCATTCCAATGATTGCAACATGGTGGTGCGGACAGAAGAAGGAAATGGATTATGTGCTGGAGCACCTTGACACACTTGTTATAAAAGACATTGAACGTGTAAGTGGTTTTAAAACCGTGATGGGTAGCCGCCTTTCAAAAGCACAAAAAGAAGAATTGATTCGGAAGATAAAGTTTGAACCGTTTCGATATGTGGGCCAGGAAGAAGTAGAATTCTCTACATCACCTGTGTTTACAAAAGAAAAATTAGAACCTCGATTTACTGTACTTCGCTCCTACCTAGTCGCGAACAAGAGCGGTTACGAAATGATGCGCGGAGGACTAACACGTTGTTCTCCTGAAAGAGGAAGCTTCCTTGTTTCAAATCAGGATGGAGGTATTTCTAAAGACACATGGGTTGAGGCAACGTTCACGAAAACAGATTCGCCATCTGTTGCGCGCCAGACTGCTGACATGAAACGCAAGGCTGTGTTACCAAGTCGCGCGGCTGAGAACTTGTTTTGGGTGGGTCGTTATACACAGCGCGTTGTTCGTACTTCTCGCTTTATAAGGATTGTATTGCGAAACCTGACGCAAAAAAATTATATCCAGGGAGGTAATGACTCAGAATCATTAAAAGTTTTATTACAAACTGTAACTCATATAACCGATACCTATCCGGGATTTGTAGAAGATGCAGAAGAGGAAATGAATAATCCATTACCGGAGATTCATCAGTTGATTTGTAATCCGGATCGTGCAGGAAGTATTCTCTTTACATTAAGCAATCTGTTAAAGTCAATGTACGCTGCGCGCGATCGATGGACAGTCGATAGCTGGCGAATCATTGACGACATCGAAAATATAAAAAGAAGAATTGCCGTTTTAGAACCTGACGGAATTCGACATGCATTCTCATTGCTCGATCAATTAACCGGAGGATTGCTCTCATTTTCTGAGATGACAAGACAGAGTATGTACCGTAGTGATGGGCGGATTATGTACCGCATGGGGCAACTCATTGAGGAAATCTTAATGGAACTAGCCCAATACAAATCCATTCTGTCTCATGATTATGAAGAGAGTGTGGAATTCCAATTATTGGAAGCATTGTTATTAAGCAATCAGAATCTTTCTTCGTATCGATCAGTTTACAGAACCTCTCTTAATGTATCTCCCACTATCGATCTTTTGTTTTTGAATAGTCAGAACCCTACTTCGATTTATTCTCAACTAGAAAGAATTCTGGATTATTCCAGGAGCCTGGCACAAAAAGAGAATGGCACAAACGACAATGAAATTTCGAGGCTGGTATTCGAATGTTATTCTCAAGTGCGGTTAATGAACATCGATGCTTTGATTGAAGTAGATAAAGAAACAAATCATCGAAAGGCTTTTGATGATTTTTGCAGCACCTTGCAAAAACAGATTTTGAATGTGTCTGCAAAGTTGAGCGCAAACTATTTCAGTCACTCTACCTATCAGCAACAAGGAAGTAAGGATGGGTTCCAGTTTGAAGTATAATCATGCGTTATAAAATCAGACATATAACCGAATACAGGTATCAGGATACAGTGAGCACTGGTCACAACAGATTATGCTTAGTTCCGATCAACCTTCCGGAACAAAAATGTATTTCATCCAATATTAAAATATCGCCCACACCAGATGAACTTACCTATCGCACTGATTTTTTTGGAAACACTTTATTGTTCATTTCGATATATAAAGAACACTCTCAACTTGAAATTATTTCGGACAGCGTAATTGATATTGAAAACCGCATTAATTCCGATCGTGCTTTTAGTTCTTATGTTTTATGGCGTGATGTTAAAGAGCAAGTTGCATTAAATGGAGAAACGTATGCAGATGTAATGCAGTATACATTACCATCGAATCACGTTCCTTACAGCGAAGAGATTAAAAGATTTGCAGAAGATTGTTTTCCAGAAGATACTACACTATGGAGCGGATGCCAGGCATTGATGCAGAAAATATTCAAGTCATTAGAATTTAAACCGGGTTTCACCACTGTAAATACTCCTGTTGAATCCGTACTCAAATCCCGCAAAGGAGTTTGTCAGGATTTCGCTCATCTTATGATTGCATGCTTGCGCAACCTGGGTCTGCCTGCGCGATATGTAAGTGGATATATCGAAACTATTCCACCTCCCGGAAAAGTAAAACTCGTGGGCTCCGATGCATCGCATGCCTGGGTAGCAGTTTTCTTTCCTGAAATTGGTTGGGTAGAGTTTGATCCTACAAATAATTTATTGCCATCCTACAAACACATCACCGTTGCCTATGGCCGCGATTACTTTGATGTCGCTCCGATTAAAGGAATTATCTTCAGCTCAGGCAAACAGAATATTGTGGTGAAGGTGGATGTGAATAGGATGAGTTAATTCGTTGATAAGTTAATTTGATAATGAAAATGCAAATTCACATTTTTTAACTCCTACATTGATATCTTGTCACATTACCGAATCAACTCATCAGCGAATCATTAAATTAGATTACTTCCCAATCTTCTCATACGAAGTAATAATACCTTTTATAAGAGAAGAGCTAAACCCACGATGTTCCATTTCATTTAAACCGGCAATGGTACAACCTTTTGGTGTGGTCACTTTATCAATCTCTTCTTCCGGATGACGATTGCCTTTCAATAATAATTCTGCTGCACCATTCACAGTTTGTGCTGCAATTAAACTGGCAGTCTTGGCATCGAAACCAATTTCAATTCCGCCTTGTGTTGCCGCCCGAATGAAACGAAGTGCATAGGCAATGCCACAGGCACCCAGTACAGTCGCGGCATCCATTAATTTTTCATCGATGGCTACGGTGATGCCAAGCTGATCAAACAATTCAGTTACATAATTTATCTGCGCAGGCGTTGCACCACTATGACAAATACAGGTTACGGATTCTTGTATCGCGATGGCCGTGTTCGGCATAGCACGGAAAATCGGTACACCATGATCAATAATGCCTACGAGATCTTTTACCAATACACCTGTCACCACACTAATAACAATGTGTTTCGATGCATCAAAATTTTCTTTCAATCCCTCCAACACTTCCTTTACATTATAAGGCTTCAGCGCGACAATGATAACGTTGCTGTTTTGAATAGCTTCTTTATTATTGCTTGTTGTATTTACACCAACGGCTTTTAGATGTTGAAGTGTATCCAGGTTCCGTTTTGTGACGGTAATGTTCTTCGCTGAAACAAACTCACTTTTTAATAGTCCTTCTGCAATTGCAGCTCCTAAATTTCCGCCACCGATAATGGCAATCTTTGAATTCTTCATGTACTTAACTTTTTTAATTTCCCTTAACAGGATTTGTATTTATTACTTTTTCTATAATTCACTTGAAAGATCGTTCTCACAAACCGCCACAGCAATTTTTGAATCAGCTGTTCCGTAATAGAGAAACCACTTGCCTTTAAAGAAAACCAATCCTTCAGAGAACGTAACTTTATTGACCAAACCTGCGAGTTCATAATCCTTCTCAGGATAAATGAATGGCGCGTTAAGTTGGAATAACATTTTTGAAGGATCGTTCTTATCCATGAGTGCTTGTCCGCCACTATACATTTCAATTCCTTCTCCTGATGTTTTCTTGCGAGCTCCATTGTAGATAACTAAAATTCCATGCTTTGTCAAAATGGGCGGAGGTCCTGCTTCTACAAGCCCATTGTCAAATAAAGAAGTTTCTGTTCGTTTATGAATGACCGTTAAAGGTTGACCTTTTTCATCTTCTAACATTTTCCAATGAATTAAGTCATCTGAATTAGCAAGCATGATTCCTTCACCATAGTACATCCAATACTTGTTATTGATTTTAACAGCGATCAATTTTCCATTCCTCTTCTCACATACTATCGCTCCAGATTTAGACCAAGTGTCTTTGTACTTATCATCGCCAAATACAAGACCATGCTTTTGCCAACGAAGAAGATCTTTTGAAGAGGCAATGCAAAGTCGCGCCATCTTTCCATCATAGGCAGTGTAAGTCATGATGTAGGTACCTGTTGAATCTTCAACAATGCGCGGATCTTCACAGCCTCCCATCCACTCATATTTTTTCATGAAGTCTTCATCCGGATAAAATACAGGCTGCGGTAATCGTGTAAAATGAATTCCATCTGTACTCTCAGCTAATCCCAAACGTGAAGTTCCTGTTACTGCTTTTACTGTATCTTCTGCACGATACACCAAATAGATTTTATCATCACGAACGATGGCAGAAGGATTGTAAACATCATGTGCTTCCCAATGAACATCATGTTTCCATACGGGGCATTTGAAAACAGTATTCGCGTTTGAAGTTAAAATTGGATTTACGGAATCAACCTTAACAAAAGGAAACAAGGCCCAATCAGTACTATCAATGGCCTGGCTTGGTGATTTGTCAGAATCGTTCTTCTGTTGCGTGCAGGATACTATCAATGCTGCCATACAAAGAACGATGAGAGGTTTTATAAGCATGGATTTTGATTGAATCATCATTGTAAAAATACAGTATTTGAGATTCAATGTTGTTTCCTGGCAACTTTGTACAAAAGATATTCTTGAACTTCGGAAATACTTTTGCGTACTTCACGCATAGGAGCCAACATCATTTCTAAAAACCGAATGGAATTACTTTTCAAACCGTGGCCGTGGTATGTGGCAGGGCCGATTATCGGACTTACTGTTCCAGCCTTACTGTTGTTAGGCAATAAGCGATTCGGTATTTCTTCAACCCTTCGACAGATTTGTGCGGCATGTTATCCCGCCAACATTTCATTTTTGAAATACGATTGGAAAGCGGATCAGTGGAATCTGTTCTTTGTCGCAGGAGTTTTGCTGGGAGGATTTCTGGGGGGATATGTATTGGCCAACCCAAATCCGGTTGATGTATCGGATGCAACACTGGAATTATTTTCTTCTTACGGACTTGAAGAAATGAAAGGACTTTTACCGGAAGAACTTTTTAATTGGAATGAACTTGCAACCATTAAAGGATTCATACTGATGATCGTAGGAGGATTCATGGTAGGTTTTGGTACGAGGTACGCACGTGGCTGTACATCGGGTCATGGTATTTTTGGATTATCTGCTTTGCAATGGCCATCCCTACTCGCTACCCTTTCTTTTTTTATTGGCGGAATTTTGATCAGTTATTTTGTTCTTCCTTACATCTTAGCACTTTGATATCATGAAGAATATAAAATATTTAATCGTTGGAGTTGTTTTTGGATTTGCGCTCACAAAAGGTGAAGCCATATCATGGTATCGCATGCAGGAGATGTTTTATTTCCAGGGCTTTCATATGTATGGAATCTTTATGACTGCTGTGCCGGTTGGCGCGCTAAGCATATGGCTCATTCGAAAATTTGAAATCAGAACAATGGAGGGAGAGCTTGTTGCTGAAATTACAAAACCATATCATCACGGAGTAATTTTTGGCGGATTGATTTTTGGATTTGGATGGGCACTTACAGGCGCATGCCCTGGCCCGTTGTATGCACAAATTGGTGCTGGTTATTTGGTAACCATCATCACCTTTTTATCGGCTTTATTAGGTACGTGGGTATTTGCTTTATTGAAGCCTTACTTACCCGACTAATTTGGTTGACTATTTCGCTTCGCCTTCTAATTCTTTCAAATTAGTCTTGAGTAAGTCGAGCCATTTGAAGTAGGTTTTTTTGTAGTAAAAGTGATTTCCGATTAACGTTACAATCGTTAATACAGCGCAAGCAGTTACCTCCGTATTTAAGGGAAATGTTTTGTGAAGAAATGCTTCAGACCCGATGTTAACAACCACATAAAACATAATAGGTAACAGAAAAATATAAAGTAGTGTAGATAAAAGATACCATCTATTAAATCTTCTGATAGCTTTTTCGATTGCATTGCGAATATTATTCGAATCAACGATGTCGAAGATCTTAACTTTCTCATAATACACCCATAAAATACCAAGAGCATAAAATGCGAGCACGCCAAAAACCGGAAGCGCATTCTCAAGGTTCTGAAACTTCTCTGGAAAGAGAATAAAGAAACTGATATTAGCGGCAAGCATGATAAAAAGAAG
>JANMRZ010000139.1:0-28772 GCA_031388805.1 Chryseolinea sp. | reverse complement strand
CGCTGGTTGCCATCCTGTGTAAGCACAAGGCGATCGTGGTTATCATACACCATGTAAACAGGATCAGCACCCGGCACTTGCTTCATGCTCATCCTTTTTCGGGCATCGTATGCATATCGGAATGCCCAACGTTTTAAGAACTCATCTTTTGTAATATCGGTTGCCCCTGACTGGTAATAACCTGTTGCTAATTGTTGGGTCGCTTCAGGAGGAATGACGCAAACCAGAGAACCGAAGCCATTGTAGATATAGTACGTACTAGCATAATTTGAATCATTAATTGCGGGGGTGCCCGAAACAACTTGCACTCTTTTCAAAACGGTATGCCCTTCATTGTCCACATATTCAATTACTTCATTGTTCTGTTCATCTTTTGTTTTGTTTACTGATAGTTGACCTACAGTGTAGTAAACAGGAACAGCGGCAGTGCCTGCATTTACTATTCCAAAAGGATAGGTGACTGTTGGGTACGTAAATGTCCATTTCAAAACTTCTGAAACATTGTTCAGCTGATAAGACTTTTTGATTGTCTTATCGGTGGAAGTATAGGAATCTGTGGCATCAGGTTGCCAGTCTAATCCAGATGATCCTTGTTCAAGTACACGATTCAGTGGACTAAGTTCAAATTTTGTCTCAGCAAATGGCTTGTTGTCATCGGCAATTTTATCAGTAGAATTGTTATAAAAGTTTAATGCCACTCCGGCATAATCTCCGTTTACATCAATCACACCACTTTTATACCATCCGTCAGCACCTGCTGCAAACGGAAGATACTTTCGAAATTCCCTCCCATTATTGTCGTAAACCACCGGTTGAATTAAATCCCAATGATTATTGGGTGAAGCCTGCTTGTTTACAGTTTGCATCAATCGGCCCAATCCATCAAAATATTGAATCACTTTGTCATTTTTATCCTCGGCCAGACCAGCAATAGCAGACTCAGTTAATATTCCATTAACCTCCAGGGTATTTGTTACAATATAATTCTGATTGACACACAGTTGAAGGTCATTATTAAATTTGACGATCATATCATCTGTTGAAGCTGCACACGGACTATTGCTGACCGTCCTGCGTAGTGTATAGGTTGCTCCTGCTATTCCGCTAAACGTAGACGCAGCACTTGCTGCATTACCCAACGTTCCACCACTGCCGCTAATGATGCTCCAGATGCCCGTACCAATCGTAGGTGTGTTGCCTGCTAACGTCACAGTAGTTAATCCACACGTGGAAGATCCATTCTGATCGGGACCTGCATTTGAAACCGTGGGGACTCTATTGAAAGTAATGATCACATCATCAGTGGAGGCCGTGCACGGGCTATTGCTGATGGTCCAGCGTAGTGTATAGGTCGTTCCTGATGTTCCACTAAACGTGGAAGTTGCACTTGCGGCGTTGCTCAACGTTCCGCCTGAACCACTAACGATGCTCCAACTGCCTGTACCAACACTTGGTGTATTACCAGCAAGAGTTACACTTGTTAATCCACACGTGGAAGATCCATTCTGATCGGAACCTGCATTGGAAACCGTGGGGGCTCTATTGAAAGTAATGATCACATTATCCGAAGAGGCTGTACACGGACTATTGCTGATGGTCCAGCGTAGCGTATAGGTTGTTCCTGCTGTTCCACTAAAGGTAGAGGTTGGGAGTGTTGAATTGACCACGTTGCCACCGCTGCCACTAATGACACTCCAGGTACCCAAACCAATCGTGGGCGTATTACCGGCAAGTGTCACACTTGTTAATCCGCACGTACTCGCTGCCGTCTGATCCGGGCCAGCATTCGAAGTTGTGGGCAATCTATTGAACGTAATAATTACATCATCCGTGGAGGCCGTACACGGGCTATTGCTGATGGTCCTGCGTAGTGTATACGTGGTTCCTGCTGTTCCACTAAACGTGGATGTCGCACTGGCGGCATTGCCCAACGTTCCCCCTGCACCGCTCACGATGCTCCAGATGCCTGTACCAACACTGGGTGTATTACCGGCAAGCGTTACAGTGGTTAGTCCACAGGTACTCGCTGCCGTCTGATCCGGCCCGGCATTCGAAGTTGTGGGCAGTCTATTGAACGTAACGATCACATCATCCGTAGAGGCCGTACATGGGCTGTTGCTGATAGTCCAGCGTAATGTATAACTTGTTCCTGCTGTTCCACTAAAAGTGGATGTTGCGCTGGCGGCGTTGCCCAACGTTCCTCCTGTACCGCTAACGATGCTCCAGTTTCCTGTACCAATGCTGGGTGTATTACCGGCAAGTGTTACGCTTGTTAATCCGCACGTACTCGCGCTAGTCTGATCGGGGCCGGCATTCGAAACCGTAGGCGCTCTATTGAACGTAATGATCACATCGTCCGTAGAGGCTGTGCACGGACTGTTGCTGATGGTCCAGCGTAATGTATACGTAGTTCCTGCTGTTCCGATAAACGTTGAAGTTGCACTGGCAGCGTTGCCCAACGTTCCACCCGCACCGCTCACGATGCTCCAACTGCCTGTACCAAAACTGGGTGTATTGCCGGCAAGATTTACAGTGGTTAGTCCGCACGTACTCGCTGCCGTCTGATCCGGGCCAGCATTCGAAGTTGTGGGCAGTCTATTAAAAGTAACGATCACATCATCGGTGGAAGAACCGCAGGATCCATTGGTAATAGTCCAGCGCAATGTATAGCTCGTACCTGATGTGCCGCTAAACGTCGAGGTTGCGCTCGATGCATTTCCAAATGAACCTCCAGCACCACTGAACACACTCCAGTTTCCGGTTCCAACAGAGGGCGTATTAGCGGCTAATGACACTGAAGCGCCGCAAGTAGTTGACCCGGTTTGGTCAGGTCCGGCACTCGATGCCGTTGGACTTTGATCCACAATTGCATTCACCGGAATACGACTGCTCTCACAACCACTAGATGCCGTGGTGGCAACATAATAGGTCGTAGTGGCACTAATACTGGGACTAGTAAAGCTATTGCTGGTTGATAAGGTTGCCCCCCCTGCATTCGTCCACTTAACACCTGAGCCATTCGAACCAGGGGATGCCGTAAGAGTCACCGTTCCGGTACCGCAACGACTAACGGGTGAAGTCGTAGGCGTACCCGGGATACTGCCAACAGTATAGTAGGACGAATACACTACGGTGGAAATACAGCCCGAAGGAAATGTACGCTTTAGCCGGAAGGTACCGGTTGATGTCCAGGTTACGTCAAATGTTGATGACGATCCACCGGGGTCGCTGATACTTCCACCAGAAGGTCCATCCCACTGTGCGTTACTTCCTGTTCCATTGGCGCAACCAATGCTCCGCGTAATCGTAACGGAAGAAGTGGACCCCACCCCTGTACATTGTGCTGAAAGAATATTGGGAATCAGCATTGATCCGATGAAGAGTATACTACACAGTAACTGATTTCGGAGTGAACAGAATAATTTTCCAGGCATATCGAAAGATGAAAGGTGGAATGACTTCATAATATTTGACTAAAACATTTAACTGAAAATGGATTCGTTCGATGAAAATAGTTCATCGAACTGCTATTGCTTATAGTGATAGAAATAGTTTTTAACGATGTTATTATCATTGTCCTTCACTGATAGTAATCGTCCCAGTTCATCATATTGAAAATACGATGTAACACCATTTGGATCAGTTGTGGACGTTATGCCTTTGCCAATGTCGTAGGTATAGGTGGACATGGTAGAACCTGCAGGATATACCCTGATCTCGTCTAACTTTGTACCGTTTGTAATAGTAGCCGTGAATGGAAGTTCACCGCTGAATTCCCATTTACTGGTACCGGTATTCCAATACCAGTAGCTCATCTTATACGTTGCGCCATCGGCTGGTGTGAATGGGATCGTATAGGTACCACTATTCAAATATTTTGATCCGGTTTTCGAAATGCCTGTAATACCCCCGCTGGTCTCGAAACTGTTATGATAAATCTGATCCTTTTTCGCATTGATCACCTGGGCTATGGGTTGAGAATTGCTATAACCCCATATGTAAGACGTAATGGTTCCGTTCTTAGCGGTTACTTCTACTGGATTGCCGTCACTATAGGCATAGGTTTCCTCTGACGTATACTTATTGTCACGCGTCACAATTGTATTCGTTAAAGCAATAGGTGTAAAACTACCTGCTGAAAGAGGAGCCGCCACCTTTATTACATCTAGCTTGCCCGGAAAATAAGAAATCGTATCATTACCAAAATCCTGATAGGTAACGGATTCCGCAGAAAGGAACTTACCATCTCTCCATTGAGACCTTTCAACAATTGCGTTTACTTGATTTCGCGTTTTGAGTTTTACAATGGCTTTTAATTCAGGGCTTGCCCATTGCCGCCAGTCGGCTGCCGTGCCGTCTATACATTCCTTGTATTGATTAATCTGTGCAATACGTGTATTTACATTCTGTTGCCTGTCGATGTTTGAGTAATAAGTATACCTTAACCATTTCTCAAGTTTACAAGGAGAGTCATTAGGGCCGCAGTCGCCCGTGTTATACGTAGTGTGGCGGGTGGCCAGATTGGAAATCAGAGTTGCGTCTAATGTATTGAGGTTTGGTTCCAGATCAGGACAAGATGGCAACACCAGATCAGCAGTAAATGTATTCCTTACTTCACTCAGTACTTTGCCGGCTCCGTCTGAAACAACTGTGCGCGTAGGTTGCGTGTGCCTTATACTTTCAAAAAATGTCTCAGACTTTTTGTAAAGCGCAGTGGCTCCTGGATTCGATGCATCGTATGTGTACGTTTCTACAGTGGATTTTATTTTCTTCTTGGATTTCCACTCGTACTCCGTCATCAGAACATCTCCCGCCTGACCATCTTGAGAAGAGGAGAAGGGGATTTGTATTGTGATCAAACCACGAACGCCAACCTGTTCGTATTGGTAGTCATTGGTATATACCTCTTTATAAAGTAGCGCGTTTAAAGAATTGTAAACTGATTTACTGATCATTTCTCCACGGTCAGGCCTAAATGGTTCAGGGGCTGGTGGATAATTGGGGAGAAAATCATTGCAGTCATTGTGGTCAATCACTCTCACGCACACATCACTGGACGGATTCCCGCTCGGCATGAATTTGTAAACTGTATAACCTCCATCCGATTCAGTGACTTTGACATAGTTATAGCCAAAGTGATTTCCCTGGGATGTAGCAAGGGGAAGAATGGCATTGGCAGAAGTATAAAACATGAAATTTGTGGGAGTGAAGGGTTCCCCAATCCCGGCAATGCACCCGTTCACCGTGTCAAAATAACCGTCTTGATAATCAAGACCACTTGGAATTCCTCCGTGCTCTTTTATCGTATAATTCTTCATCAACGAGATATAGGCAGGCCGGCTAAATAGGACCCCCTGGTCTGTGCCATTTTCATCTACGTAGTCGAACGTTTGTATTTTTTGGGTATTGTCCATTCCATTGTTGTAAAAGAGACTGTCAATACGAAGTCCCCCAACCGTGACTGCTTGTTGCTGCTGATAACCGGGATTATCTATCGTGTAGAGCCTGCACATGACTGGATAAGTTCCACTGGTGTTTGATTGAACACTAAATTCATAATCTCCAGGGGGGATCTTAAATATCTTGAGGCCTTGCGAAACTGCAAATCCATAATCTACGCTTGTCGATGTGTTGATAAGCCGGATCGTACCTGCTCCATTTGGGTAGTACGGAAAAGTTGTCCGGAGTTTCATCGTACTGGTTGATACAACGTGAAATGGAATCGGACCTACGGTATTCCAGTTTATAGCCGATAGCTCGCCTATGTAAGTGGAGTCGTAAAAACTTACAGGTATAAAGACACGATGACTTTCGAACGCAAAGCGGGAATATCCGCCCGTAGGGTACTGAATTTTCTGAAGCGCTCCCGCGCGCATCTCGGGCCATTTGGAATCACGATTGCCGTATGGTGGCGATAAGTTTGTAAGACCATTATCAATCGAAATTGGCGGAAGCATCGAGGCATTTGAAGTATATCCGTTGTAATAGCCCCAATGGTCTTGCCCAAAGGAAAGCGTTCGAGGAACGGATGTTTCATCGAAGTATGTGAACTTATGCGGAGGTTTGATAACGCTGCCATCACAACTCTTTTCAGTTATCGTGTTGAGCTTAAGTCTCTTCTTGTCGGAATGAATATTGAATTGGTTACCCTGATTCGCCATGTATCCAGTCAAAGGATGAGAAGTATCATTGAAATAACCGTATGCGAAAACAAAGGACTGACAGAAAGTAGTATCAGCGTTGTTAACGGTTGAGATTCTTATTTTGCCCAGGGCGCGTGGCGCTGTAGCATTGGTAGAGTCTACATCAATGTCATACAAGTTTGTGTTTGGGCCTGATAAATCCTTGCGCACATAGGAAGGAATAAAACTCACCTGACCATTGTTGGAAAACTTGATTGACGATAACCTAACACCCTGCATGATGTTTTTCACCAGATCGATGCCTTCCAGAGCAGATCCGAAAGATGCTTGAGGAAATAATGACGTGGTATAATAAGCATAATCCTCAGCGCTGTATACAAGGGATATCGAAAATTTTTTGTCGGGCGATTCAATCTTTCTCAGAAACCAACTGCTCGCAGTCTTATTGTAGCTCAAGCCTGAAGTTGCCGAATATGAAGTTGTGTGTTCCAGCGGAGCCGCGTTATCAGTGGAGTTATAACTTGCGGCCATATCGGAATCTTTCCCAAAGTAATACTTAACGCCATCCGGAGTTGTTAGCATAAAACCGTAGAGGGCTTCATAGGAAGGGTTGCAACCCGAGCCCGATTGACATATAAGGGGCTTAACCTTGATATCCTGTTGGGGGGCAAGAGCCACCGTCAGGTCTGGCCTGAAGTAGAACTTCCCGGAATATCCATTGAAATTGAAATTAAACATATCTGCCTCTCCGTCACGTCTTCCATGTGCAAACTCATACGTTGCAATAACGTTGTTACCCAAAATTGGAGGGCTATAATCTGGTGAACCGGGGTCCATAAAAAGATAATCATAGTAGCCCTTATTATTGAAATACGATATTGCCGTTGAGCTTCCGCTGGAACTCAATATCTCATCGGGCATGCCATGAATTGACCTTGTAATCATGCCGCCTGCGTTTAATGAGAAACCAGCTCCAACCCAACTAGACTGTTCCATTACTCGTAAGCCTGATGCATGGTAGCTGAGACTGATGGGCATCTGAAGGGGGCCTTCCTGAACCGTGTAAATGGGAATATCGATGTTGGGCGTACCAGTGTGGTAGCCGATGGGAATATCCGCCACCTTTCCAAGGGCTGCTGCGTTTGGTGAAGCTATTTTCAAATTCTGCGGGCGGATAGAAGGATCAGTTTGACTAAAGGCTGCACTACAGAAAACAAAGACAAAGGTTGTACCCAGAAATACTTTTAATAGAGATTTTAATTCCATTAGATATAATGAATTAGGTGTAAATACAAAAAAAAGCGTTTATTTTAAAAAGTGTCTGCCATTTTAAAAAAACTTGTTTATCCTCAGGCCTATGTGATCCCTCATAACATTCAGACTTAACTCGCAACGCATAGGGCAATTTTTATCAAGCTCGCAAATATAGAAGAATGGAAACCAACCTTCAAAACGGAAGTGTCAATTTAATCTCTTATTAAAAATAATCACCCACTGGCGCAGTGTTGTGCATTGGCCATAGCGTGACTCACTTGTGCCTTTATTCTGCCCAATCTATTTTTTCAACAAACGTTCTAATCTATAACTACAATTCTCAAATCAAAATTACTTGTGAACGACAGACCCAAGTTCCCTTGCGCACTTACCTCGCAAAAACTTGAACCAGTCAATTAGTTTTTAAGAACCTTGGAGCAGACGGGGGCTGACCCAATTTCGTGCAAATGTTTCAGCAATATGGGTAACTAGTATCTTCAGTGTAACCGGCCAGTAGATTCAGAGTTCCTTTCATCAACGGTGGTTTTTATGAAGCATCATCTCATGCGTGCCTTCATTAATACGATACTTGATGAACCAACGTCTAATGCTGCATGAATGAACATCTAATGCCGATCTGATCACCCCATATAATGAACGTCTATATGAACATCTGAACAATCCCTGATGCCAGAAGCCAGCTACACTGAAGCTAGACTGATGCCCGGGTTAGTGTAATGCCCTAGAATTTTGATATTAAAACCAAATTTCAACCCTCTTACACAATCGTTTGCGATTCTTTTGTAAAAAATTGCGAAGCGTTTGCGGAGATTGTTGCGGGATTTTTCATATTGCAGTATGAAATACAACCAGGTCACCATTAAAGATATTGCCCGAGAATTGGGCATCTCTCCTTCTACCGTATCACGCGCACTAAAGGATCATCCCGATATTAGTGTTGCTACAAAAAAAGCCGTAAACGAACTTGCTGAAAAGCTTAATTATCAACCCAACATTGTTGCGTTGAGTTTGAGACAAAGCAAAACCAACACCATCGGAGTAATCATCCCCGAATTGGTTCACTTCTTCTTCTCTACTGTTATAAGTGGAATTGAAGATGTAGCGTACAGCGCTGGTTACAATGTGATCATCACTCAATCGAATGAGTCACTGCAGCGTGAGAAAATTGACATTAAAGCGCTCTTCAATAGTCGCGTTGATGGTATGTTGATCTCGCTTTCACGCGAAACCAATACCTTCGATCATATCGATGGCATCATCGCCAAAGGTGTTCCAATTGTTTTTTTCGATCGCGTTTATGAAAACCAAAACTCAAGCATGGTTATCGTAGACGATTTAAGTGGAGCAAAAGAAGCAACACAACATCTTATTGATCAGGGTTGCAAACGCATCGCTCACTTGGAAGGACCTCCAAACTTAGGCATCACACAACAACGCCTTGAAGGATACCTCGAAGCCTTGAAAGAAAATAATATTGCCGTGAACAAAGACCTGATTGTGTCGTGCCCACTGGGAACGATTGAAGAAGGGAAAATGGCAACCGAACAGCTCTTAAAGATGGCACAACCACCCGATGCTATCTTCTCTACGAACGACCCTGCTGCCATGGGTGCTATGCAAGCCATTAAAGAAGCAAAACTCAACATACCGAAAGACATTGCTGTAGTTGGATTTAGTAACTGGTTCTTCAGTGCTTTGCTTGAACCACCATTGACTTCTGTGGATCAGCCTGGATTTGAAATGGGTCAGGAGGCAGCAAAACTTCTCATCCGTCAAATTGAGTTTAAATCAAAGGACAATGAAGATCCTACCCCCGAAACAAAAATTTTGAAGACGCGATTGATTGTGCGCGATTCTTCGCTGAAGAAGGGTAAAAAGAAATAATAACAGTTCCGAGTTAAGGGTTTCGAGTTTCGAGTTATTCGAACTCGAAACTTTAAACTCGAAACTATAGTGTTACCGCAATCGATTTCTGATTTTTGTCCCGGCTTCCCGTTGGATTCCGTTAGTTAATTAGCTTTACTTACGAAGTTAATTTAACGTAAAGCAATGGCCTCATCACGTACCTCACTCAGTCAAAGTCTTGGAAACCTGAAAGAATGGAAAAAGGAACCTTTCGGTATTTCCGGAGAAACTGATTATGAAAAATTTCGCATACAGGTATATAACGAATCCATTATTCGGATCAGTCTGATTCGATCAGAAACAATTGATGATTTTTCATATTCTGTAATCGCTAAACCTGGTGAAGGAAATTTCACGATTACAGAGAAAGAATCATCTCTCGAAATTCACACTTCGAAAACAATTCTCACGATTCAAAAAAATCCAATGCGTTTTAGTTTCGCAACATTGGATGGTAAAACAATAAACGAAGATGACGCTGCCTTCGGAACAAGCTGGAATGGTGAACAAGTAACAACCTATAAAAGACTTCAGGAAGGCGAACGCTTCATTGGTCTTGGCGAAAAAACAGGTGGGCTCGATCGAAAAGGTTCAGGGTATCAAAATTGGAATACCGACAGCTTTGCTTATTCAACCGGGGCCGATCCCCTTTACTGCTCAATGCCATTTTATATAGGCTTACACAGCGGACTTGCCTACGCTATTTTCTTTGACAATACGCATAAATCATTCTTCAACTTTGGGGCATCGAACAATCGCTTTTCGAGCTTTGCTGCCGACCAGGGGGAAATGAATTATTATTTCATTCACGACAGTTCCGTAGCTACAATACTTCAGCACTACACGCATCTTACCGGTCGCATGGAAATGCCTCCCCTATGGAGTATCGGCTATCAGCAATGCAGGTATAGTTATTATCCCGATAAGGAAGTGCTAACCTTAGCTCAGACCTTCCGTGATAAAGACATTCCATCTGATGTGATTGTCTTTGACATTCATTACATGGAGAAGTATAAAATTTTTACATGGAACGAAAAAGATTTCCCTGATCCAAAGAGATTGTTGGATCAACTGAAGTCGATGGGCTTTCATGTGGTGGTTATGTGTGATCCAGGAATTAAAGTTGAAGAAGGATACAAAGCGTATGATGATGGTATAAAACAAAATGTCTTTCTTAAGTACCCCGATGGAACCAACTACACCGGACAAGTCTGGCCCGGATGGTGCCACTTCCCGGATTTCACTAATCCTGAAGCGCGAGACTGGTGGAAAGAACAATTCAAAGAATATGTAGCACTCGGTGTGGAGGGTTACTGGAACGACATGAATGAGATTGCCACTTGGGGACAGATGATACCGGAGCATATTGAATTCGATTTTGAAGGCAACAAAGCAACGATGCGCAAAGGCAGAAATCTTTACGGCTTTCAAATGGCGCGCAGTACATATGAAGGAACGAAAGCATTACTCAAAGGTAAACGTCCTTTCAACTTAACGCGTTCAGGTTTTTCAGGCGTACAACGTTACGCGGCTGTGTGGACTGGTGATAACGTTGCGTATGATGATCACATGATGTTAGGAGTCCGCATGGTAAACAGCATGGGCTTAACCGGTATCGCTTTCGCGGGATATGATGTTGGAGGATTTGTTGGAAATGCAGACAATAATCTTTTTGCACGATGGATTTCCATTGGGGCGCTCTCGCCTTTCTTCCGTGGCCATTCGATGATTAACAGTCGCGATTCAGAACCATGGTCGTATGGTGAAGAGGTAGAACAGATTTCACGTAACTACATTAAATTCAGATATCAGCTTTTGCCCTACATATACTCGCTGTTTTACGAAGCGAGTATAACCGGAATGCCGGTACAACGCTCGCTGGCTATTGACTATGCACACGATCCGAAAATTTATGACGGACAGTTTCATAATCAATATTTATTTGGACCATACATTTTAGTTGCACCTGTTGAAAGTAATAAAGAGTTTGTAAAAGTCTACCTTCCAAAAGGTGACTGGTATTATATCTACACCGGCAAAAAATACTCAGGAGAAACTGAAATTATAATAGAATGCCCATTAAATAAATTGCCGGTCTTTGTAAAAGCGGGAGCAGTTCTACCGATGCAACCGGTTAAATCACACACAAAAGAAATTACAACAACCCATATTCTTCATGCATATGTGGGTGGTGATTCTTTCTTTACTCATTACGAAGATGATGGAGCTACCTTCGATTATCAGAATGGAACCTTTGCAAAGCGATCGATCGAAAACAAAAGCAGCGAACGCAAGGTTGTGTTATCCGTAGTAGAAGGAAATTACACTTCACCCGCGAAGAAGCTGAAAATCGTTCTTCACGGTTTAGACGAGAATATACAATCCATAACCATCAACGGTAAATCATTAAGACTATCGAAAGAAATGAATCAGTTCTTTTCTGCAATGGAGAAGTATGATCCATTCTCCGATCCGGAGCGCGCACCAGAAGAACCTGTTCTTATAGCTGAAGTTGATTATGTATCACAAGAAATAACGATAACCTGGTAAGGTTTCATGTTTAGCTTTGGCTGTGGAAAAATTACAGAATCAGCAGAAAATAAAAATATAGTGTTCATAATCAGCACAGTATCATTGGCAATCTCAGTCGTTTTGTGGACTTTAGTGAAAGAACATACTATAACAAAAGCGAGCGAAGGCTAAATCCTCTCCGCCTTTACAACCAACGACTAATAATACTGTATGAGTACACCTGCATTGGGCGCAAGACCCCGAATGAGTTTCTGGCAGATTTGGAATATGAGTTTTGGATTCTTCGGAATTCAGTTCGGGTTTGAATTACAGAATTCAAACGTAAGTCGGATTTTTGAAACCCTTGGCGCTAATAAAGATGAAATTCCAATTTTATGGATTGCTGCACCGCTCACAGGTCTGTTGGTTCAACCCATAATAGGTTATTTAAGTGATCGTACGTGGCATCCCTACTGGGGCAGACGCAGACCTTTCTTTTTCATTGGCGCAATTCTAGCCACCATAGCATTGGTGATTATGCCAAATTCACCATCCCTCTGGATTGCAGGTGGTATGTTATGGATACTTGACGCATCCATAAATATTTCAATGGAACCATTCCGAGCTTTTGTTGGTGATAAACTTACCTCTGAACAAAGAACTGCAGGCTTTGCCATGCAAAGCTTTTTCATTGGCACAGGATCAGTCATTGCCGCTCTATTACCATGGGCTTTTAAGAACTGGTTTAATATGAGTAATACTGCTGATACAGGAGAAATTTCTGATTCTGTAAAGTGGTCATTTTACTTAGGTGCCTTTGCTTTCCTTTCCGCAGTTATGTTTACCGTTTTCACAACGAAAGAGTTTCCTCCTGAAAGTATTGAGAAGTTGAGAGAAGAAAATAAGAAGGCCAGCTTTATAGGTGGGCTAAGAGAATCTTTCGAAGGAATTTTTAACATGCCAAAAGCAATGAAGCAATTGGCCTTAGTTCAATTTTTTACCTGGTTCGCTTTATTCTCCATGTGGATATATTCGACTAATGCAATAACCAGCAATATCTACGATATGAAAGTTCCGAAAGAACTTTATACTGCATTGCGAGTAGACGTTCTCGACAGCAAGGATATATCAAATGAAAAAGAAAATAATTCTCTTAGGAAGGACATAGAAGAAATAGATCGGTTTCAAAAAGATGAAGAAAGTATAATACTAACCATCAACCTTGCAAATCACTTCTTAGAAAAGAAAGATCTAAGTGAGGTAAGTCAACAGGAGCTTAAAAAAGTCCAACAACAGTATAACGATGGTGCTGATTGGCTCGGAGTATGCTCATCCGTAAGAAATGGGGTGGCAGCAATATTTGCATTCATCATCCCAATGATAGCCTTGAGAGTAGGTAGAAAAAAGACACATATGATTTGTCTGGTGATTGGCGGTCTCGGACTTATTTCATTGAATTTCATTAGCGAACCTTGGACAATCGCCATTTCAATGGGGCTTGTAGGAATAGCATGGGCCAGTATCCTATCTATGCCATATGCAATACTATCAGGCTCGTTGCCTGCTAATAAAATGGGATACTTCATGGGTGTCTTTAATTTTTTCATTGTAATACCTCAAATTGTGGCGGCAACAATTTTAGGCTTTTTAACAATACATGTTTTCGAAGGAAATACGATGTTGACGTTAGTATTAGGCGGAGGATTTATGACGCTTGCCGGATTTCTTTCACTTCGAGTTGAGGATAAAGATTGATTAATTTTTGTTAATGAAAAGAAATGCTTTTTTTATTCTCGGAATGATTTCAGGATCGCTTTCGTATGCTCAGGACTATCCATCCTTCAATCAAAAAATAATAGGGCTCCACTCAACATCATCCACAGAAGTCGAAAAGACATGGCAAGAACTTTCAGATCATCACCAGATTCCGCTCATTGATAAAGACTCTGTGGTATTCCTGTATCGCGGGGAGGCCAAGACCGTTTCGTGGATGGGTGACTTCAATGGCTGGGGTTATGATAAGAAATTCAAAAACGCTGGCACAAAAATTCCCAACACTGATATCTGGATATTGAAAACATCTTTTCCGGAAGATGCGCGTCTCGATTATAAAATTGTAATTGATGAAACGAATTGGATTCTCGATCCATCCAATCCACATCAGCAATGGTCGGGTGTAGGGGGCGGAAGTCCCAATTCAGAATTGCGCATGCCAAGATGGAATGAAGATCCAATCACTCAACCGATAGAAGCCATCTTTCACGGTCGTGTTGAAAAAGATATTTTAATCAATAGCAAGGAGCTCGGTTATCAGATTAGTTACAGCGTTTATTTACCCGCCAGTTATAAAACACAATCAAAAGAAGTATATCCAGTCATGTACGTAACGGATGGATATGAATATATGCACGAGCGCATGGGCAATATGATTACCATTCTGGATAATCTCATCCATCAAAAAAAAATCAAACCCATCATTGTTGTTTTTATTGATCAGCGTGAACCTGTGAATCGATCTAACAATAGAAGAATGATGGAGTTAGCGATGAATGAACACTACCTTAACTTTGTAGTGAATGAACTTATACCGAAAGTAGAAAAACAATTTCCAATAAGTACTCATCCAGAAGATCGTGCTATCCTCGGTACATCAATGGGTGGTTTAACAGCAGCCTATTTTTCGTTTTCAAAACCTGAGATCTTTGGGTTGGCAGGTATTCAGTCACCCGCATTCTGGTTTCGTCCTGAAATCTATACCTATTGCGATAACCCAAATAAACCACCCGTAAAAACCTTCATGACTTCGGGACAGATTAACGATACACAAGAAGGTGCCAGTAAAATGAAATCGATACTGGATAAGAATACGTGTACCTATGAATATAAAGAGGTAAACCAAGGGCATTCGTGGGGAAACTGGCGCGACCTGATTGATGATATGCTCATTTACTTTTTTCCATCGAACTGATTAACTTTCGGGCGTCAATTTTGAATTGATTTTTCTATAAGCCAATACCTATGAACCAAGGACGTATACTCATCATTCTCTTATTAATTTTTGCAGCTTGCAGCTCGGGTAAGAAAGCCTACGAAAAAGGAGATTATTTTGGCGCGGTACTCCAGGCAGCAAACCGTTTACGACAAAAGCCAGATCATGAAAAATCGGCAGAAGCATTGCGAAATGCCTACCCCATGGCAGTGGCTGCTTTAGAAGAGCAAGCAAAAAATGAAATTGCATCAAACTCGGCTTACAAATGGAAAAACGCTATCCAGTCATACAATCAAATTAATCGGCTCTATGAAGAAATGAAACGCTGTCCCGGATGTTTGCGTGTGATCAAAAATCCGGTGAATTACTATAATGAAATTGGTCCTCTCAAAGAAAAAGCAGCTGAAGAAAGCTACAATGCCGGTATTGAAAATTTGATGAAAGGTAATCGGATAGAAGCCCGGAAAGCCTACTTCAATTTTGTTGATGCACAAAACTTTGCTCCTGGATATAAAGATGTTGTAGAGTACTTAAGCAAATCAAAAGACGTAGCCACTTTAAAAGTGATCGTTGAGCAGATTCCCGTACCTGCGCGATATAATTTAAGTGGTGGCTTCTTTCAGGATAAGGTAGAAGAATTTCTGCACAGTCAATATCCTGATCAAGGCTTTATCAAATTTTACACTCCCGAAGAAGCTAATTCTGTTAACCTCCCTAATGCAGATCAAATTCTACGCATGCAGTTTGATGATTTCTCTGTTGGCAATCAATCCTTAAAAGAGAAAGAGGAAACCTTTACACGTGACAGTGTTAAAATTGGGGAAACAAAAGTAAGTGGAAAACCCACGCCCGTCTACGGAACGGTAAAAGCTAAATTAACTACCTACCGAAAAGAAATTATTTCCAGAGGTTTGCTAAGCATGGTCGCACTGGATGCAAAGACTAATGGTGTGCTGGCTACCCGGAAATTTACAGGTGAGTATGTTTGGGTAAGTCAGTGGGGCCGATTTAATGGTGATGAACGTGCACTCAACGACAAGCAACTTGCGATCTGTAATATGCGCGAGCTACAACCACCTCAGCAACAGGATTTGTTTCTTGAATTCACCAAACCAATTTACAATCAACTTATCCCGGCTATTAAAGGATTTTATCAAAACTACTAGAGAAGTTAACGATTAAAGACTAATTGTATTAGCAGTTTTAAGTATCTGAAGGTATTGCAAAAGGGTTGAAAACTTTGCAATACCTTCTTTTGTTTAGTAGCTGACAAATCAGTACATCCGTCTAAACCATTTTGTACGTAAGTGGGTTAAAGAGTTACAAAAGTTTTTGAATAGAATTCGATTCCTTTTCTTAAACGATAAATCACCAGGTATGAAAAAAATAATTCCTTTTGCTCTACTTCTTTTTATTGCGGGCACTTCCTGCGGACAAAAAGGTAAATCGAGCAACACAACAACCGTAAATACTAAACAACTCAATATGGAAGGTCTTCAATTAGCAACATTCGGCTCCGGATGTTTTTGGTGTACAGAAGCAGTGTTTCAGCAAGTCGATGGTGTTGAAAAAGTAGAATCAGGCTACGCTGGCGGGCAAGTTAAAAATCCCACCTATAAAGAAGTGTGCAGTGGATTAACCGGTCATGCAGAAGTAATTCAACTTACTTACGATCCAAAAAAAGTGACCTATGATGAGTTGCTGGAAATCTTCTGGCAAACACATGATCCTACCACCTTAAATAAACAAGGTGCTGATGAGGGCACACAATACCGGTCGGTTGTTTTTTACCATACTCCTGAACAGAAACAATTAGCTGAAGGCTACAAAAAGAAACTGGAGGAGGAGAAAATATATCGCCAACCGATTGTGACGGAAATTAGTACGGCAGTAACGTTTTACAAGGCAGAAAATTATCATCAGAACTATTTTAATTTAAACGGCAATGCACCGTACTGTTCTTATGTGATTCAACCTAAGCTGGATAAGTTTAAAAAAGTATTTAAAGACAAGCTGAAAAAATAACAGGAAACTTTTTTCATAATACCTGAAACCCATAAAACAAACGAGCCGTTAGTTAACCCAGAGTAGAGTAATTCTTCTCATAGGTTTAGGTTTAGGTAACAAAAAAGCCCAGGGACGCTGGGCTTTTTTGCTTTTGTATACTTTCAGAATCTATTTCAATTCATAGGTAATCTCCATCACTTTAATTACTTCGCCTGAGCGACTCTTGACCGGAGAGAAACTGGATCGGACAGTAATCGTCTCACCCTTTCTGTTAATGCGTTTAAATGTTCCTTTTTTAGGATACCCCATCGAAAGGTCTTTCCAGAATTGACGATACTCTTCACTGCTCTTCTCATCCTTGGAAACAAAAATGCGATGATGCTCGCCAACCACTTCGTCCTGTGTATAACCAAACAATTCCAGGAAGTTGGAATTCACTTTGGATACAGATCCATCAACGCTATAATCTACCACCGCCATCGATCCATGAATTGCAGAGAGGGTGCTCTCTGTTTCGGATTGGCTGCGATTCATTTCTTCTTGTGTTGCCTGAAGTTCTTCCATGTTCTGGCGCATCTCTTCTTCTTGCGCGCGCATTTGCTCCGTCATTTGTTGAGATTCTTCCAGCAAGCGCTGCGTGCGCGCATTTACCTTCACAGATGAAATAGTTGATGCAATACTTTCAGCAATTTTTTGAACAAATTCAATTTCAAAATCTTTGAAGAGACTGAATGACGCTATCTCAACAACGCCAAAAATCTGGTCATTCACTTTTAGTGGAACAATCAGAACGGATGTCGGATTGGCATCACCTAAACCTGATGTGATCTTAATGTAATTCTGTGGAACCTCTGTTAAATAAACCGTATCTCCTTCTTGCCATGCCTGCCCGGCTAAACCTTCCCCCACATGAAGTTTATGGTTGAAGAATTTCTTCTTATCCCAGGCATAACATGATTTCATTGACATGGTAGGTTCTTCACCAGCTTCCGCGTCATCAACGATGTATAATCCTCCTTGATTCGCCTTGAGGTATTTTACCAGGTTAGCGATAATCTCATCTGATAATTTTACAATGTCGTTTGTATTGGTGCGCAATATTTCGCCAAATGTAGCCAAGCCTTCCGTGGCCCAATTGCGTTTCTTATCATCTTCAGCAACCTTTGAAAGGTTATCACGCATGTTGATCAGGGCATTGCCCAACACATCATGTTCACTCAAGGGTTTAAAGTTAGATTGGTAATTTCCACTACCGATATTTTCAGCAAATGTGGTCGTGCCTCTTAAACCCGTTACAAGGTTATCCATGGCGTAGGCCATCTCCCCGATTTCATCATTGCTAAACTTGGCTTGCTTTTCTTCAACCAGCTCTCCTTTTCCAAGTTTTACAACTACATTTTTAAGGAAGTTAACAGGTTTCGTTATGGAACGCATTAAGAAAATAGCGCTACCCAAGGCGATAAGAACAATCAGGATTCCTAATGCAATGGTAAAATTCTTGAGGCTGGCAATTGAATCCAGTACATCCTTATCCGATTTAGCCGTTACCTTATTTTGTTCGTTCGAAATTTTCTCGAGAAGTTTAATCAAATCAGCAGTACGTGGAATAACCTGACTACCAATGGCATCTTCTGCCAATAGCTTTACCATTCCATCCTCATAACTTTCAAATGATTGAAGACTCGCCTGAATAGAATTCTTTTGAATTGACACTAACGTATCAAACTGCAAAAATACAGTATCCATCCACATGCGTTGACTGTCGCTTTCCCAGGTCGTCATCAATTTCTTAAGCTTACCTTCTAAAGCAGGAAATTCAGTGTCTTGCAATACCTTCAATGCACGTTTGTCTTCTTCGTTTGTTGATAAGTAGACCCAATTGGTAACTAGCATTTTAGATCGGGTAACCAACAAAACAAACTCGCGGATGGCCTCCTGTGATGGCCTGTAATTATCGCGCGAGCTCTTCGCTACATTATCGATTACATTTCCTTTCCAGAAAATAAGAGAAACAATTCCGACAAATAATAAAATGAGAATAAGAAAACTACCGAGTATTTTAGTTCCGATAGTTAGGCGAAGACTAGACTTCTTTTTTTCCATAGGTTGGTTTTAGATCAAGATCGCCAGACGACTTAATTCCGAACTGACTTTCAAGTTTTGTTTATTGATAGAGCCTTGGTTCAATTCAAAAACCAATTTACCATCTTTAATGATAAAATTAATATTACTACCCTTAGCTCCCAAACCAGCTTCTTCTGTAATAACCAAAATAGACTGATCCGCTACTTTTGCCAGCACATCCGCAATCTTGCCCGACTTAGAAGCTGGAACAAAAAGCATATTGCATTTACGGACGTCAGCAGGGTTGGATATCTTCGTGACTTTAATAACCCTGTCTCCAACTTTCTTAGCCTGGGCCATTGTCTTTAGCTCTTCAAAAATAGGTGAGTCGCCTAATACCAATATTTCAAAATCTCCCTGATTATAGGCATCTGGCCAAAGAATATAGCGGGTAAAGCTATACATGTAGACAGAATGCAGTTTGTAATTCTGTGAGAAGCTCAGCTGAGCACCGAGCAAAATGATTGATACCAGAAGGATCTTTTTCATGTTCAGGTAATTATACTGCTTCTTTAAAAAGCAAACAAAAATATCGTTGATCATATCAAGAAATGTTTAAAAATAAGATGTTTTCTCACGTCCTGAGGTTTATGGCAAGAACTTAGCCAGTTTGTCTTGAGCATGACCAATCAAACTGAACCGCGTCAATCCAGTTAAGTTAAAGTATCGTTATATAAAGTAAATTGTATGGTTATGACAAAGAAAACATGGATTATGATTCTTTTTACAGGCCTGATGTTACCTGCATGCTCTCAACACAAATCAGCTAAAAATCGAGTTTCACCAGTCAAAATCCACGTCTCTAAAACGGAAGAGGAATGGAAAAAACAACTTACTCCCCAGCAGTTTTATGTTTTGAGAGAAAAAGGTACAGAAAGAGCATTTTCCGGTAAGTATTGGAATAACCATGAAAGCGGCATTTATGTTTGCGCAGCTTGTCAATTGCCTTTATTCAAATCAGAAACGAAATTTGAATCGGGTACCGGGTGGCCAAGCTTTTACCAACCCATAAGCGATACCGTTTTACTGGTAGGTTCAGACTCCAGCTACGGCATGGTGCGGGATGAAATAGTCTGCTCCCGTTGTGGCGGACATCTTGGTCACGTTTTTCCAGATGGACCCAAGCCTACCGGTTTGCGATATTGCATGAATTCTGTCTCGTTGAAATTCGAGAAGAAGAACTGACAAAAAACCCTGCATGTCTGCAGGGTTTTTTATTTCTATATAAAGAGCTTAACTTTTAAGTCAAACAACCATACCTATGTGTCGATTAATGGCTTATATGGGTTCGCCCATCATCATTGATAAATTATTGTATCAACCCAAAAATTCCCTGATCAATCAAAGTATAAATGCCAAAGAGATTGAGGAGCCACTGAATGGAGATGGTTTTGGCATTGGCTGGTATGTTCCGGAAATAAATTACGAACCGGTAACCTTCGTATCGGTTAACCCTGCGTGGAGTAATCGGAACTTAAGAAACCTGGCACCTAAAGTCAAAACAGAATGTTTTGTAGCCCACGTTCGGGCTGCCAGTGTGGGCGATGTTTCCGAATCAAATTGCCATCCTTTTAGTTACAAGAACTTGTTGATGATGCACAACGGAGGTGTTGAAAACTTTGGATTAATCAAACGAAAAATCAGGGAACCCTTAAGTGATGAGCTTTATAATTGGATCAAAGGCCAAACTGATTCGGAACACATTTTTGCTTACCTCTTGAATGAATTATTTACGCATCATAAAACAGTGAGTGAAGAAGCGGTTGTCGATGCTTTCGAACGCACCTTCACAGCCTTGAAAAAAATGATGAACGAATGCGGTGTGAAAGAAGAAGCCTATCTCAATATGATGGTGACGAATGGATTATTTTTTGTGGGCACACGATACGTTACGAATCCAAAAGAAGAGCCACTTACCTTATATCATTCTGAAGGTAGTCGATATGTAGTGGAAGATGGTATTACCCAATTAATTGCTCCGGAAGATGATGACAATGCCGTATTAGTTGTTTCTGAAAAACTGACTGACGACAAGGATTGGACGCTCATTCCCAAAAATCATTTTGTGATTGTCGACAAAGGACTTAATGTTAAGGTAAGACCAATCAAAGCATAATTTTTTTATTTAACGGAATACAGACCTGCATCCAATACTGATTTAATCACTAGTTTCACGCAAAAAATAATAGCGTGCAATACGATGTCATTATTGTTGGAGGCGGAGCAGTAGGACTTGCCACGGCCCTTCAACTTACCAATCAAAATCCTTCGCTCAAGGTTGTTCTTCTTGAGAAAGAGTCTGTAGTAGCGAACCATCAAACGGGGAATAATAGCAATGTAATTCACTCGGGTGTTTACTATAAACCTGGAAGTTTAAAAGCGACCAATTGCATTCGCGGTTATACATTATTAATCGACTTCTGTAAGAAGCACAATGTTCCATTTGATTTATGCGGAAAGGTAATTGTGGCAACGGATGAAAGAGAATTGCCTTTCTTAAATACCATCCTGGAGCGAGGACTTCAAAACGGATTGCAAAATTTAAAGAAGCTCACGCAGGCCGAGTTAAAAGAATACGAACCTCATGTGGCAGGAATCGCAGGTATTCATGTTCCTCAAACCGGCATTGTTGACTATCGTGTAGTGGCAGAAAAATATGCTGAAGTATTTCAAAAGCAAGGCGGAGAAATCAAGTTAGGTGAAAAGGTAATTGATGTTCAACTGGATAATGATGCGGTAGTAGTCGTTACGCAAAAATCAAGTTACACAGCCAAGCTGATGGTGAACTGTGCCGGATTATATTCTGATAAAATTGCAGCACTTACCCGAAAAGATTTGAACGTTAAGATTATCCCATTCCGCGGAGAGTATTATAAATTAAAAAAGGAAAAAGAGTACTTGGTAAAGACATTAATCTATCCTGTACCCGATCCGAATTTTCCATTTCTGGGAGTCCACTTTACCTCAATGGTAGGCGGAGGTGTAGAGTGCGGACCTAATGCTGTGCTTGCTTTTAAACGAGAAGGTTATAAAAAATCAGATATTAATCTGGCTGAACTTGGCGAATCTTTAGCATGGCCAGGCTTCAGAAAAGTGGCTTCTAAATATTGGAGAACAGGAATGGGTGAAATGTATCGATCTTTCTCCAAAGCTGCCTTTACCAAGGCTCTCCAAAAGCTAATGCCTGAAATTCAGGAGGATGACCTCATTGAAGGTGGGGCTGGTGTTCGCGCTCAAGCCTGCGACCGTGATGGTGGTTTAGTGGATGATTTCTTGATCCTGGAGGATAAGCTGGTCATTAATGTATGCAATGCCCCTTCCCCTGCAGCTACATCCTCACTTTCTATTGGCGAAACGGTGGCAAATCTGGCCATGAAACGATTTTAAGTGGTTAAAAGCCTGTTTTTAATACATCAGCAATAGGTTTTTGAAAGACTTCTGAGTCGCATATTGTGCGTAAAGGCATTTTTTATACCTTTGCCCCCTCAAAAACTAAAAATAAACATGAACAATTACGAGACGGTATTCATTCTAAATCCCGTTTTGTCTGAAGAACAGGCAAAGGATACTGTCGAAAAATTCGTGAAGGTTTTGAAGAAAGCAAATGCTACTGTAGTAAATACAGAGCAGTGGGGCTTAAAAAAGATGGCATATGCTATCCAAAAGAAATCCACAGGCTTCTTTAACCTGATTGAATTTACGGCAGATTCTACGGTTGTAGCAACACTCGAAACCGAGTACAGACGAGACGAATCCATCATGCGCTTCTTAACAACAGTGCTTGACAAACACGCGGTGATCTACAACGAACGTAGACGCAAAGGCGAGTTTAACAAAGGTCCTAAGAAACAAATAAGAAAAGCTGAGGGGGAGCGAGCATAGTATGACATTAATGAACGAACCTGTAAAGCGCGCTGAGGTTAAACCTAAGTATTGTCGCTTCAAGAAAAACGGTATCAAGTATATCGATTATAAGGATCCTGACTTCCTTTTGAAGTTTATCAACGAGCAAGGTAAAATTTTACCTCGCAGACTCACCGGCACTAGTCTGAAGTTCCAGAAGAAAGTGGCACAAGCTGTAAAGCGTGCTCGTCACATTGCTCTGCTTCCGTATGTTAGTGATGGATTAAAGTAATCGTTAAACTTTTAAAGAACTACGAACATGGAAGTAATATTAAAACAAGACGTTGATGGTCTTGGCTATAAGAACGACACCGTTAAGGTAAAAGCAGGATACGGTAACAACTACCTGATCCCACAAGGCTTTGCGCTTATTGCTAATGATTCAAACAAAAGATTGATTGCAGAAAACATCCGCCAGGCTGCCCACAAGGCTGCTAAATTAAAGCAGGATGCCGAAGCACTCGCAGCAAAAATTGGCGAGCTTACTATTGAAATCGGAACGAAAGCCGGTGAAAGCGGAAAAATCTTTGGTGCTGTTACAGCCCTTCAGATTGCAGACGTATTAAAGGCGAAAGGCTTTGATATCGACCGCAAGAAAGTTCACTTGAAAGAAATCCCGAAGCAAGTAGGTACCTACTCTGCTACTCTTGATCTACACAAAGAAATCAAGCACGAGATTAAAGTTGTTGTAGTGGCTGAATAATATTCTCCACTCCTTGTAAAAAGCCACCTGATTCATTTCAGGTGGCTTTTTTATTTTCTACCTTCTCATCAGCATTCGTTTGCGTAAATAAATATTGCTTCATTCATTCATTATGACTTTATAGCATGGTATTTTGGATTTTTTCCAAATAAAATTATGACGTCCGACCTCTTTACCAATTATCCGATAAGCCCGTCCATCTGGGATGAAATGTATAATGAGGATCGCATTCGACCCCAATATCAGGACGTCTATAATTTTCTTCTCAACATTCCGGGCGATGACCTCAGTAAGAAGGAAGAATTAGCAAAGCGACTTTTTATGAGTCAGGGGATTACCTTCACGGTGTACTCTAGTGGTGAAGGTGTAGAAAAGATTTTTCCGTTTGATATTATACCACGTATCATAACCGCTTCCGAATGGGATTTTATTGAGCGGGGAATAACCCAAAGACTTAAAGCACTGAATCTTTTTTTAAAAGATGTTTACAATCAACAGTTCATTTTAAAAGATGGCATTGTTCCAAGCGATCTGATTTACTCCTGCCCTCACTTTCTACGAGAGATGCAAGGCGTTCATGTTCCCTATGACATATATGTTCACATTGCTGGTATCGATTTGATTCGCGATTCAGACGGAACATTCTATGTATTAGAAGACAATCTGCGAACCCCTTCCGGAGTTTCGTACATGATTGAGAATCGTGAAATCACAAAACGAATTTTCCCTGATCTAATTCCACAAAACAAAGTTCGTCCGGTTACACAGTATCCTAGCATTCTCTACAAAAATCTAAAGGCTTTGTCACCACGACAAACCAGCTCACCCAACATTGTATTACTTACTCCCGGAATTTACAACTCTGCTTACTTTGAGCATACCACACTTGCGCGTTTGATGGGTATTGAATTAGTGGAGAGTCGCGACCTTGTGGTAGAGAACCACCGTGTGTATATGAAAACAACGGGAGGTTTGGAACAAGTGGATGTAATCTATCGCAGAGTCGATGACGAATATCTTGATCCATTGGTGTTCAATCCTGAAAGTGTTTTAGGTGTTTCAGGAATTTTATCGGCTTATAGAAAAGGAAACGTAGCGATCGTAAATTCAATAGGAAATGGTGTTGCTGATGACAAGGCAGTTTATGTATACGTACCAGAAATGATTCGCTACTATTTGAACGAAGAACCCATTCTAAAAAATGTTCCAACCTTTCAATTAGAAAAGCCAGACGAACGTGATTATGTTTTGCAAAACATCAACAAAATGGTGGTGAAGAAAACGAATGAATCGGGTGGATATGGAATGTTGATGGGGCACGCTGCAACAGAAAAAGAAACAGAAGACTACAAGAAGGAAATCTTAAAAGACCCGCGTAATTTCATAGCTCAACCTACTATTAGTTTATCGACAACACCCTGTTACATTAATGGAAAAGTTCAGCCCAGACGCATTGACTTAAGACCCTTTGCATTGTGTGGGCCTTCCGGAATAGAAATCGTGCCGGGTGGTTTAACACGCGTGGCGTTAAAAGAAGGATCACTTGTAGTAAACTCATCGCAAGGTGGTGGAAGCAAAGACACATGGGTATTATCCGTTTAATCATCAACCTAAATGACTAACATATGTTGAGCCGCGTTGCTGATTCGCTTTATTGGATGTCGCGCTATATGGAGCGGACCGATAGCATTTTAAGAATGCTGAAAACCAACTATGCCTCTTCGCAAGACAATCAGGATGAGTTCACCTGGCGACCCGTGCTGGATATCTTTGGTGGCTTCGAAGATGAAGAAGAAGAAAGTATAGCGAAGATCGAAAACAGTGGCCGGCAAGTTTTGCATTATATGGTATTGGATCGCGAAAATCCAAACTCGGTTTTTAATATGGTAACACAATCACGCGAAAATGCGAGAGGTGTTCAGGATAATATCACAAAAGAATTGTGGCAAAGCTTAAATGAATTCTACCATGTAGTACGTGAAGATCGGCTTCAATATTCATTGCAATATGAAGATCCCATAACAGTGCTGGATGGTTTGATAAAACAGTGCATGTTGTATTATGGTGTTGCTGATATCACCATGTTCAGGGGAGAAGGTTTATCCTTTATGAACATTGGCAAATACCTGGAACGCGTAACACAATCCGCTGGCGTTCTCGATATTAAATTCAGCGACCTTTCATATGATTTAGACAAAGAAACAGATACTACCTATTGGAAATATTTGTTACAATCTGTTTCAGGATATGCATTGTATTTAAAAAGCTACCGATCGGGTTTTGAAGCCCGTAATGTTATCGATCAGATTTTATTTAATACCGATTTTCCCCGATCCATTTTATATTCATTAAATCATCTTCACAAATACACGGAGCGCCTGCGAGCGGAAAAGAACACAGAAGGTTTTACACAACTTGATTTTCAAATTGGAAAGCTTCGCAGCAAGGTTTTGTATTCAGATGTACAAAGTGTTTCACGCATTGGTTTACACCATTACCTCACTGAAATCACAACTGATATTTCAGAAATCGGTGTTACGCTCAACAAATATTATTTCGCTTACAGTTAATCCTCTTAATGTATCTCCATGTCGAAATTTAAAATCAGGCACATCACCAAGTATACTTACGAAGATACTGTTCGCGATAGCGCCAACCAGATTATGCTCTATCCAATACGCGATAATTATCAGGATGTGTTAAAGCATAGTGTCACCCTTTCAGGAAATTCAGTCATTCATGTCCACCAGGATTATTTTGGCAATGAAGTAGGCACTTTTACACAAGCCCAACCTCACCACGAATTAATTATTGATTCACAGTTGATGGTGAACACATCACCTCGTGAGATGCCAAAGGATGATCGCTCACATAGAGAACAATGGCAAGAGCTTGAAAACATTAAGTACCAACTTCATATTATCGATTTTATAAAAGTGGAGCGATTTTTCGCACAAGCTGAAGTTGAACAGTTGGTTGAAGCTGAACGATGCAAAGTTTGTACACCACTCCAATCTGCTCGTGAATTTTGCAATTACATCTACCAAAATTTTAAATACAAAAAAGGAATTACTACTGTCGAATCTACTTTAGACGAAGTGTGGAAACTAAAGTCAGGCGTGTGTCAGGATTTTGCACATGTGTTATTAGTGATGCTGCGGATGTTGAAAATACCTGCACGATATGTAAGTGGTTACATCTGCCCAAATAAAGATGGAATGCGCGGTGCCGGTGCAACACATGCGTGGGTAGAAGCCTACATACCTTTTTATGGTTGGGTAGGGTTAGATCCAACGAATAATATTTTGGTGAACGATGCACATGTTCGTCTCGCTGTAGGGAAAAGCTTTTCAGATTGCTCTCCTGTGAAAGGTACATATCGCGGCACATCCAATCATACTCTGGATGTAGCAGTTGCCGTCTCGTACGAAGACGGATATCATACTGACGATAAAAATGAGGTGATCGAACCAATTGAAATCAGTTCATTGACGAAAAATTCATTCCGCAGACATCAGGAAATGCAAATGCAGCAGTAGTGAAAGTGCTTAAGTGTTTTAGTGTTCTGACTAACGTTTCACAAGTTGTTGATATTCAATTGCAATCCGAGGTCGTCAGGTGTGATATCAAACTTATGAATTAGCTTCTTCATTTCCAGTACTTTCCTTTTTCTTTTTTGATCCAGGAACTCATAGTCTGTTTCAGGTTTATAGGGAACCTTCTTTACTAGCATATTCCAAATGATCACCGCGAGTTTTCTGGCTGTTGCTGAGATGGCAGAGATTCTTCCTTTTTGAAAAGCAATCCGTTTAAAGAAATTTGAAAGTGCTGTATCCTTTAAGTTGCCAATCGCATTGGCTGCATTCCGTAAGGCAATCTTTAATCGGTTACTTCCTTTTGGTATTTTACTGCTGAGCACTCTTCCGCCACTTATCTTGGTATTGGGCGATAACCTGAGCCAGCTTGAAAATTCCTTGGCCGTGGAAAATTTATTGATTCCTGTTCCAATCTCACTCATCAATGTAAGTACGGTGGCATGGCTCACGCCTTCAATAGCTAATAGATCTACTCCTTCATAATATTGATAGGCCAGAAGATTGATGTCAATATTTTTTGGCGTGTTCTTGTTTACTCTTTTATGCACTTTCTTTTCGATGTGATGCTGCTTCTTTTCATCATCCGAATTGATCTGATCCTTCAACATTTTTTCAATCTCGTGATCACACTCCTTTATTTTATCTTGAAGGTTTAAATACAATCTATACTCCTGTGTCAATGCAAACAGATAGTCCTTCCTTCCATTACTTTGCAGGGCTTTAGCAATTTCCTTTTCTGATCTCTTGCAGTTGCCATTTCGTAGTGAAGCCAATTCCTCCGGATTTGTTTCTCCTTTACAGATTGCATCGATGATCGATAGCCCGGTGAGTCCAGTTACATCTTTCACAACAATGTCGAGCCGTAGATTTAGTAGTTGTAAATACTTCTGCATCTTGTGAGTAGTAGATGCAGCCAACTCCAGTAAATTAGTTCGATGGCGACAATATGTTCTTAATTGCTCTGATGCTTCATCGGGAAGAAAGCTTCCACTTAGCAAACCAAGTGTATGTAACTTTTGTATCCATTGACAATCTTGTACATCCGTCTTTTTACCTTTGATGTTCTTAGTGAATTTTCCGTTGCAAAGAATGACTTCCAGTCCAACACTCTGAAGTGAAGTGTATAAATTTTGCCAATAGGTTCCTGTGCTTTCCATTGCTACCGTTTTAACATCATTTTCAATAAGCCACTGAGCGAGTGCTTGAAGATCTTCATTGTAAACACCAAATTCTCTTACGTCTTCATTAGCTTGTCCAATAGCAACAAAATGTGACCGACTGCCAACGTCAATGCCTGCTGCTTGTGGGTTCACAACTTTCATAGATACATTCTTACTTTTCATAAAACATTTTTTTAGGGGTTAATAAAAATGTCCTGAGGGAATGTATCTTTGATATGAAATTATTCTGAACGGGGTACTCGAAAGAGTCCACCACTGAAATCACCTCAAGCCTTCTTGCTACAACAAGAAGGCTTTTTACATTCCAACCAGAATTACGCCCGGGCTATAATGCGCCAGTTTTTAAATCGGCCTGACAAAGGACAATTCCAATTTACTAAATCTTGATCTGATGCGGATGTCGCCCGGATGGTCCCCGTTAGCGTAGGAAATCAA
>JANMRZ010000128.1:0-12439 GCA_031388805.1 Chryseolinea sp. | reverse complement strand
GCGGTAGTCTTGTAGAGAAATCGCAGGTCTAGCGTCTCCTTCAATTTTCTGTAGAAGTTATCAGTGGGTACCCGTTCTGATAGCTGAAAGTTGGTGAAGAGTTTTTCTTCAAAAGCTTTTCGTCCTTGCATACTGCAAGATAATTTTCATTCTTATATTTAGGAAGTGGTTGTGCAACAAGCACACAGTGCATGAGCAATCGCGGGTTTTGGTTTAAGCTAAAAGTGTTATCTTTCAAAGAACGTTTTTGCAACGAGGACAGTGCACACATCTTGCACCCGCCACTTATGCACCAACCTTGTATGAAAGGTAAATGAATCGTCATCGAAGGACAATAACTCCAACCCTTACTTCACCCTGAAATATTTTTCAATAATGATTCTATCAATATCTGTACCTTCTACTTTTTCCCTGCCACTTTGAATTAAGGTGTCATTTTGAATCGTAACAGTAAAGGGGAAACTATTACCTTCCCATTCTCTGGCATTGCAATACTCAAGATGTTCGGTGTATTGATTATCTTTTACACTATAGGATCCTCCCCCGGCTACGAAGACAGCAGTAGAATCTTTTCCTTTATTCAAATCATGTTTTAAAAAACTGAAATGCGTTTCATTCAGAATCTTAATCATTTTTTGATGCTTGCTTGCGGTTGTAAAGATTGTATCTGAATTTTCAATTTTAGTTTCTGAAATTAATTCCCATGTTCCCTGAATCTGAATAGTTGAAGCGACTGAATCTTTGTTTTCAGATTTATCATGGCAGGACAAGATCACAACTGATGTTAAGAGAAAGGCAATTTTAAATTTCATGAAGAATATTATAGGTATATAGGTAAAGGTAGGAATTGTCTTCTAGTTGATCGAAAATATTTTCTTCGAGTACGCGAAGATCTATCACAACTCTTATACAAAAGTAATTTCTTAGCAGGAACTCATTTATGTTGATTAAAATCATCCGCACTCCGGAAGACTGGAACCAGAAGGGTTATGAAAAATGAAAGGCAGAAAGATTATCTTCCTGCCTTTGCACACTATTAAAATAAATTTATTACTTAAAATAAAGAGAACATCAGGTATGTAAAAAGCAAAGAACATACTCCCAGAAAAATATAGTCTCCAATAATAATCAGCCTCTTGTTACTCATAGTGGTGCAAACAGTTTCTTGTAAAGGTCCGTTCTCCAGACTCCCCGAAATTATTTTGTCATACTGCAAAGTATAGGTGTACCGGTATTATACAATTTCACACTCGAAGCGGACCAATTTCCGGATACCAGTGTTTGAGTAGCTTCTGCCATAGAGTACATGCATTGCTCACCATTCTTATAGGTAATGTACCCAAACACATGTCTTTCCTTTCGTTGGTATGCATCGTTCGGATTGATGGTTTCTGCCCAGGCATCAGTAGTAAAAACAATTTTTTCCGCTACTATTCCAGAAGCTTTTGCTTCCTTAATAACAGCAGCTTTTACGGATGCATCATTAAACTTACCGGTTGGTGGCAGTACGTTGTCTGCTATATCTCCATTCTGAATTATTTGTTCGTATGCTTTCCAGGCTTTGCGATAATTCGGTATTCCATTAGCCAGGTTGCTCATCAAACCACCGCTTGCAAAAACATTATCATTTTTACCTTTAAGCCTTATCTCTGTATCCCAAGTTCCGGCATTGCCACCACCAATTGGTTTTAAAAAAACGAATGAACTTTTATGACGAATATATTTGCTCAAACACATCTTGAACTCAGTTGTTTTCTCAAGGTCAATATCATCCAGGTACGCTACATACCCTTTATTGATTACCATTCCTCTTTCTCCTTTCTCTCCACCTTTTACAAAAACGGGTTGTTCCGAAAATTTACCGGAGCTATTGCCACGGCTGCTGAATTGAATCATAAAGGAAACATTTTCAACCAGGTTCCCTTCATTGTCGGTAAACTTTTGCACGTTCGTATAGTTACCAATGGGCTTAGACAGCTTTACGTATATCCATACTTCTTCTCCGTCTTTTACTTCATCAATAGCGTGAGGCGCAGCAGCATCAAAACTTTCGAATTCAGTGTGTGCAAAAATGAGTTTACCTTCTTTACCCTCTGTGGAATTATGGTCTGTTGACTGAGCTTTTTTAAGAAGTTTACCAAACTGAGCCAAACTGTTCATCGAAATTGTAAGAAGGAATGTTAACGTGAAAAACAGTATCGTTTTCTTAAGCATCTGTGTCTTTTTCATAGTTTGTCCTATAAGGTTTACTTTACACATATCGCAACTGCATACGCTGGTTTTGTACCGTCTGTAAGGTTGGTGACTACTCCATTTTTCCAATATTTTGATTTTGTTACACTATTTCCATCATACCCGGCTGCATAAACATCGGTGTCCGAAATAAAAATGGACGTTGCTACTTGTCCTTCAGGAAGATTGGCGACTACACCATTCTTCCAGTACTTTGCTACATATTGGTTGTTATCAAATTCAGTCCCCGATACGTAAATGTCACTGCCTGCTATATAAATAGCATGTGCTTCAGCATTGTTTATACCATCGGTGAGGTTAGTAGCTACGCCATTTTTCCAATACAAGGCTACATCACCATTATAACCTGCTACATATACATCACTGCCAGAAACAACAACAGATTTAGCAATAGCGGATTGCGTTCCATCGCTCAAGCTGGCAGCGATCCCGTTTTTCCAATACTTGGCGATGTACTTACTTCCATTATACTCATATCCAACAACATGCACATCTGTGCCCGATACATATATAGAGGTTGTATATGCCTCCTTCGTGCCATCGGTAAGAATTGTTTCCGCGCCATTCTTCCAGTACTTCGCTACATACTCACTGCCATTGTGTTCACGTCCTGCTACATAAACGTCACTACCTGAAACATAAATATCCGAAGCTGAAGCATCTGCTGTACCGTTGGTCAGAGGGGTGGCTACGTCATTTTTCCAATACGCGGCACGGACATCTACTGAAGTACCCAGAGCTCCGGCCATGTATACATCATTGCCTTCAATATGAATGGCGTGTATCGAAGAGTGTGAAGTTCCATCTGAAAGTGAGGTGGCTACACCATCCTTCCAGTAAGTGGCTACATATACATCTTCATTCGGATTTTTATAGGTGTACCCGGCCACGTAAACTGATTTTGTTAGTTCAAAGTCGTTTGCACTGCTGGAAGTCAGTCCGTTTGCTGTGATGGTAATCTTGCCAGTGGTTGCCCCATCGGGTACCGTTACAGTCAATGATGTTGCTGATGCTGCGCTTACGGTTGCAACGGCTTCGTTAAACTTCACCACATTATCTGCCAATGTTGTACTGAAATTTGAGCCCGTTATTATAACCGTAGTACCTGTCGTTCCGCTCTCAGGTGAAAAAGAAGAAATAACAGGAGCGCTGATCGTTTCCTCGTCTTTACAGGAAGTAAATAATACCATGACAACTGCAATGATGGATATCCAATTGAGAATGTGTAGTGCTCTGTTTTTCATTCGTTTTGTTGATTATTATTGAAAGTCTTAGGAAGCTTTTGAAGGTTTCATTTGACAGGAACTTACTTTACGCATATCGCAAATACATATGCTGATGTTGTTGGCTCAGAAAGGGTAGTGACTACTCCATTTTTCCAATATTTGGCTACACTATTTCCATCATAGCCGGCTGCATATACGTCCGTGCCCGAAACAAAAATCGAAGTTGCTATTTGCCCCTCAGGAAGAGTGACGCCTACGCCATTCTTCCAGTACTTCGCTACATATTGGTCTCCATTATGTTCACCTCCGCACAAATAAATATCATTGCCCTCTATATAGATAGCATGCGCTTCAGCCTGGTTTGTGCCATCGGTCAGGTTGATAGCTACGCCATTTTTCCAGTACAAGGCTACTTTACCATTGTAGCCTGCCACATACACATCGTTGCCTGATACTAAAACAGCCTTTGCAAAAGAGTATTGCGTTCCATCGCTCAGGTCGGTTGTTGTCCCGTTCTTCCAATACTTGGCGATGTACTTACTTCCATTATACACATATCCAACAGCATACACATCACTGCCCGAAACATATATAGAGTTTGCATCTGCCCCCATCGTGCCATCGGTAAGAATTGTTTCCGTGCCATTTTTCCAGTACTTCGCTACATACTCGCTGCCATTGTGTTCACGCCCTGCCACATAAACATCACTACCCGAAACATAGATAGCCGATGCTTTAGCTTCGGTTGCACCGTTGGTCAGCTTAGTAGCCACTCCATTTTTCCAATACGTAGCGCTGCCTTCGTTTGAAGTACCAAGAACGCCCGCCATGTATACATCATTGCCGGCTGCATAAAGTGAATATATATAGGAGTTCGCTGTTCCATCCGAAAGTGATGTGGCCACACCATCTTTCCAGTAAGTGGCTACAGGGATACTTTCATTATTATAGACGTACCCGGCCACGTAAATTGATTTTTCTACTTTAAGGTCATTTTCCTCGTCTTTACAGGAAGTAAATAATACAATAGCGATCATGGCCGCCCAACTTAAAATGCGTAGTGTTTTCTTTTTCATTTGTTTCTGATGATTATAAAGTATGATATAGTTGAAATTCACGTGTGACAGGAATAATTTTCCGTTCGCCAAAGATCTCGTATCCATTGAAAGAAATGGAAAAGGAAGGGGCTACAAATGGACTACAGCCCAACACAAAGACGTATACAAAGTGAGGTGGGCATGTTAGAAAGAAGCCTGTGTAAAATTGCAACAAACAGATCGCTTACAGACGTAAGTCATCTGGCCTGAAAAAGTTATTAAAAGGCATTTCTAAAAACCTTCAATTATCCTTCTCCAACCGGTAAAGATCTTCCCCGGTTTATAGCCGGGAAGGGGCGAGATAAGTAAAAATAGTTTTTTAGAGATGCTCTAGGTACTAAATATGAGTCTCCGAGAATGCTATCCTACTGCCATGATAAATCCAGTAAGACTTTCTTCGGCTGCAAGCTTCAGTTTTTTCTTTATTCTGTACCGCGACATTTTTACGCTCGCATTGTCTACGTTCATGAGGTTGGCTACTTCTTTATTCGTGAGGTTAATGCGAATGTAAGCAGCCTGCCGTAGTTCGTTCATGGTAAGGTCAGGGCAAATTTCTTTGAGCTTGTTGAAAAACTGGGGATGTACTTTTTCAAAGTGCATAATCACCTTGCTCCAGTCATCTTCAAAATTCATATGATGCTGTAAGTTCTTAGTCACTTCTAAAAACTGGCGTTGTTGTTTTTCATCCGTTTGTGGAGTGAGCTTATGAAGCTCTCCCTGCAAGTCTTCCAGCAGGTTGTTCTTCTGCTGAATAAATAATGTAGTGGTTGCTAACGCTCGCTGGCTGCCCTCTAACTCAAACTGAAGCTGCTTGTTTTTTTCCGCCTGCAATTCTTTTTCTGTCTGCATCTGGTATTTTTCGCGCTGGATTTTTTCATGCTCTGCCATTAAATGCGCTTCGCGTTCACGATGGCGTATGGTTTGCAGTTTCTTCGATAGGTATATAACGATCAGCAGGAAAAGAGCTGCCAATGCGGCAATTCCTGTAACCATCATTACAAATCGCTGGCGTTGCTCTTCTTTCTTTAATACCAATATCTCCTGGCCTTTCTTCTCAGTTTCATAAACGTATTGAAGCTCTGCTACAATGCGCGCTTTCTCATTTGTATACACACTGTCAGCTACGGATTCGTGTTGTTTCTGATAGTGGAGTGCTAAATCATAGTGATGTAATGCAGCATGCGCATCGGAAAGGAGCTCGAAGAGATTGAGGCGGACTTCATCCAGTTTCAAACGATTTGCTTCAATCAAATCTTTTTCTGCGATCGTGATTGCTTCAGCAAAAGCCCTTGTTTCATACGCCAGGTTTGCATCATACCAGGCACCATAGCAAAGAGCATACTGATCATTCATTTTTCGATAGTAGGCATGCGCTTCGTCTAACAGTTTTTCTGCTTCCCTATATTTGCCTTGCAGGGTATAAATAAAGGCAATGTTATACTTTGCTGTGGCCGAGAAATTTTCCTTTTCTTCGGGCTTAAGCGTTGCAGCATGTTGCAACTCCTGGTCAAAATAATATAATGCGCTATCGTGCAAATCTAATTTCCTGTATGCTACTCCCAGGTTGTTATAATCAGAAGCTATACCGGCTGCATTCATCAACTGCTCATCCAGCACAAGTGAACGTTTCAAATAAACGATTGCTTCGCGATAACGTTCTTCCGCAATAATTACTCCGGCAATGTTACTGAGCGTAGCACTCTGTCTTTTCAACAAATTATACTTTTCAAAAACAAGAAGTGCCTTCATGGAATATTCCTGAGACACGGAATAATTTCCCTGAACAGCTTCTGCCAAACCCAACAGGTGGTAGCCTCTCGCGGCCAGCGTGTCATTCTGTATATTTTCGGCCGAAGCAATTGCTTTTTTTGACAACAGCCGGGAAGAATCAGGGGCTTCAAAAACCAATTCATTCGCTCGGATCAGGTACTGCTCTGTCTGGCTTATCTGAGCAGGTGATGAAATAATAAAACCTAACCAAAAAAATAACGAGATAAAATAAAGCCGAATCATACAATGTTTAAAATCCCGAAGGTACAGATTTCATTTCAGCGCTATGTGAGGGATCAACATTTTCATAAAAAACAGGAAAATTGGTTTTGCGTAGTAAATGCTCCTTTTAACGTAGGCCATTCCTTTCTTATGTCCGTAAAACTGCACGTGGGAAATATAAACCCCCGAAAAGAAAACTGTAATCAACTAACAACAAGTTTAATTAAAATGAAAAATGTAGTAAGCATCGCTCTGTTTAGTATCTTCTTTAGCATCTCAAGCTATGGTCAAACCTTAATTCCGAAAGTTGGTGTATCATTCTCGACTTTACATGCGGATGAGTTTGTTACTCAAATGGACAATCAATTTGGTAACAAGACAGGCTACAGCTTTGGCATTGGATACAATATTCCAGTGAAGTTAAGTGGCAATGGATTGCTTTCTATCCAACCTGAAATATCGTACGTACAAAAAGGTTTCAAAGTTGATGCGGAGGGTGAATTTTTCTATGAAGGGGCGTATACGCTTAATACACATCAGGAATATTCAATACATTATCTCGAGTTCCCTATACTTGCTAAATATGAACTTGGCCCCGATAATTTTAGATTTTCAGTTAGTGTAGGACCTTCTGTTGGATTTGGCCTGGGTGGACGCTACACATCCGTGGCAACACGAACTGATGAAGTAGAAACAACAGAGCTTTTCAATACCAAGGGTGATATTAGATTCTTTCAATCGAAAGACCCGAATGAAGCGAACTTCGATCACAATATTGATTTTGGATTGCAATTAGGTGTAGGAGTTTCTGTTTTTAATAAGATTGCAGTGGATGTTCGATACGGTAATAGCTTCACTAATATAAATGAGTATTCTGATTCAAAGAACAGAGTATTACAAGTTACAGTTGGTGTGCCAATTATAATAAAGTAGAATTGTTTCACCGAGCAGTGTCTCTGATCTGAGGCACTGCGATTTTTCGTTTTTTTTAATGCTCAACCTTCCGGGTCGTTGAAGCAGTATTCGGTCTGTCGTTGTTGTTCAATCTATTCATATTTTGATACTATTTAAGCCTTCTTCTGGCGCAAGATGCAAGCCTGATAAAAATATTTTGTACGAGGGTTTTTTATCTGCATTTTAGCATCAAACTATAATTGAATGATAACTGCCATTTGGATTACGCTTGCAGCTCTTGGATTGTGGATAGCCTTCTTGTTGATTAAAGATTATATCAAATACAAAAATAACCTGGAACCGAACTCCTGGTTTAAAACCGGAGCCATTGGATTTGTTGGTAACTTTTTCGATACTCTCGGCATTGGGTCGTTCTCACTTGAGACTGCCATGTTTAAATTTTTTAAGCAGTCTGAAGATAGATTGATACCGGGCACACTCAATGTAGCGAATGCTATTCCGACTATTGCTCAAGCCATTATTTTTATTCAGATCGTCAAGGTAGATCCATTAACCCTTGTGTTAATGATCGTGGCCTCTGGTGCAGGAGCATTGTTGGGTGCAGGTGTTGTAGCAAAGTTGCCGGAAAACGGTATTCGATTAACGATGGGAGCGGGACTTTTTATTGCGGCGTGTTTTATGGTTTCAACCAATATGAACTGGATACAGGGCGGAGGAGAAGCACTTGGCCTCGAAGGTAAAGCACTTGTCTTTGCAGTGGCTGTGAACTTTGTTTTAGGTGCTTTAATGACTGCGGGCATCGGACTTTATGCGCCCTGCATGGCTTTGGTTTTTGCACTCGGAATGTCGCCACAGGTAGCTTTTCCTATTATGATGGGATCGTGTGCCTTCCTTATGCCCGTTGCATCTTTAAAATTTATTAAAGAAGGTGTGTATAATAAGCGTGCTTCATTCATCATCGCTATTACCGGAACCGTTGCTGTTCTCATTGCAGCATACGTTGTAAAATCATTGCCTATGGAAGTTCTTCGATGGGTTGTTATCGTTGTGATATTGTATACCTCGGTGGTGATGCTGAGAGCTGCTGTAAAGAAAAAAGTGTAAGCTGATCTCTAACTTACGAAACACATTTTCTTCTTAAAATTTGTGATGGCTCTGCCCAACAATCCTCTGGGTGAGTCAATATATCATCCATCATTTTTCGAATGAAATCTTTTTCCTGGATGGACTGTATTAAATACGGATAGCTTCGCAGAATAATTTAATTCAGATTGTATGGTTGTTCTCGCGGTGCACTAGTCAAGATATTTTTCCAAATGCTGTTTCATGAAAGAAGCACTATCTGCAATACTTTGCATCGGGTCCTTAGCGAAATTACCTCCTTGTTCAATAAAGTAATTCTCTAGTCCTGAAAGGGAAGCATCAGGCATGATGGGTTTATAATCGATGCTGCCGTTACCTAATTCGGTGTAGTCCCGTGTTTTCTTATCCATGTCTTTTACATGCCACATTACAAATCGTCCAGGTTGCTTGCTGAACAATTCGTGCGGACTCAATTTCGAAGAATGAACAGACCAATAAATGTCCAGTTGAAGTTTTACAAGAGCAGGATCGGTTTCGTTGAGGATGACGTCATAACCGATCGCACCATTTTGATCGATGAATTCAAAATCATGGTTGTGATAAGCAAGCGATATGTTTGTGTTCTTCAGGCGTTCACCAATTCGGTTTAATTTTTCGGCCACGAGTTTAAATTTTTCAATCGTGCGTGATTCCGGGTTGAGCCAGGGCCAGGTGATGTAATTCTGTTTGAGTGCATGTGCACCCTCAATGCATTGATCCACATAGCGATTCAGATCGTCTTGTGGTTTTGCTAAGAACGAATTTAAGTCATAATGACCACTGGTCGTGGTTAGGTTATGATCCGACAAGATTTGCAGAAACTCTTTTGCATCATAGCCATAGTATTTTTTTTGAGCGGCATCAAACCCATATGTTTCGAGATTTTCATAACCAAGGGATGCAACTTTTTTAAGCGTGCCCTTTACATCTTTTGATAGTGGATCTCTGATGGTGTAAAGTTGCAGTCCCATTTTATACTTCGCCTTTGCACGAAACGATGCTAGGCCCAGAAAGGCGGCAGATGCCAGAACACCGGTCTGCTTCATGAATGTTCTGCGGTCTGTTATATTCGATTTCATTTGTTTGGCTTGTATCATGATGTGGATTAGAATGAATGAAGTTTACATTATTTTATCGAACCCTGCTCACACGATCCAATAATCTTAGGGATCATCAAACTGCTGGAAGATCGAAACAATGTAAAAATTTAAATACGGTATTAAAACAAGTTTTGTATTAACGTTACGTCAAAACACTTTCTCTGATGCAAGCATCATCCACTGTGCCGGTAACTATTAAATATCTCCATGAGATACTCCTGCAGAAATTGTAGGATTCATCGACGTATACTGATGAAGTACACCGACTTACGCCACTCTGTGATGCTGATGTAAATCAACGGAAACCCTGAAGCACGTTGTTCCATATATAAGAAACCGGGAGATTGTTCACGATTTTGATTGATCCCTGAAATAGAGTAACCTTCAAGAAAAGCGAGCATGCTGAAGAAAGACGGCACATGAAATTCATTACCGCTTATGGAAGATTCATTTTGGTGAAGTCGTATTCCCCTTATATTTCGGCAATAATTAATTAGCCATTAGCAGATCGGTATGAACATGGACAATGGTCCCTTTCCTGAAACTCAGAATGAACAGGAAACATCACGGCAAATATTAAAAGCCATATTTGACAATACCAAGTCTTCTATTTTCCTGGTTTCATCAGACTACCGTATTTTATTCTTCAACAAATTTGCGCGTGACGGAATTAAACTACTCTACGGAAGAGAGATGCGCATGGGTGATAATCTTTCGGATTACAGGTACGAAGGAGATGAAGGAGTTTTTGAAGCGTTCCGGAAAAATTTTGAACAGGCTATTCAGACTGAAAGCGCTGTGGCCAGTGAACGAGAGATGCACTACCCACAAATGAGCTTTTGGGTGCGATCAGAGTACACCCCGATTATAGATGCTAAAAAAATCATCGGTATTTTACTCACCGTAGTAAACATCAGTGACAGGAAGAAATTTCAAATTCAGAATGAACAGCAACACAAACAGCTTGAGGAAATAGCGTGGTCACAATCACACGAAGCCCGACAGCCGGTGTCGACCATGCTGGGTCTGATTAATATACTCGATAAGCAATCACTCACCCCTGATAATTTGCACATTGTGAAATTGATGGAAGAAACAGCACAAAAAATGGATCGGGTTATTCAAAAAACGGTGATGCTGGCCAATCAGACCAGTAAAAACAAATAAGACATCCTGACGAATAGCGAGCTCATCGTTTGCCCTGTATTGTGAAAATCAATGCGAGCTTTTTATTTCAACAGGCATGACTCCTATAAACCCTTGAAACAAGATAAAAACGGGCGGTTAAAACTAAATTGGATAGAATCAATAAACTAATATAATTAGTTTATTAGGTTTGTTGTCACTAACCGTATTAGTTTATGAAAACAATTAAAACAGCCATTGGTATAAAAAAAATTGAAGACTGGAATCTGCACCTGGTGCCCATTCAGCTGAGGGTGATTCTGCAAGAACATCGTGCAGCACTGATAGATAAATTAATCAATGGTGGATTGGGAGCTTACATTGATTATAAATTTGCTATGAAAGCAGCTCCTAAATTAATGGAACAGATCAAAGATGCCCTCAATGTGTTGAAGCATGATGGTATTGATGTGATGGCATATGCGTCTACTTTCGATATGGTGTTGAAAAACGAGTTCACAGTCCTGGACAATACACTATTTTATATAGAGATTGATCAGGTTATAAAAGCAACACTTTTTCAACCCCGGCTTTTTCCGGAGACACAACAAACGTTTTTTCAGTAACATCATTCTTGATGAGTGAAGCCAAAGAACATAGAAAATAATATAAACCCAATTGGCATGTGGAAGCCCCAACCCGAAGTCGATTAGCACAGGACAAGTTGCCACACGATGTGGAAGACGAACTCTCTTCTCTTCACATTGAGAAAGTGTGGGAGTTGCTGGAAGAAAAATTCTGCTTTAATGTGAAGGTGTGGAAAAAAGAATTTCATGAATATTGTCAAAAACAATCGCCTTCTGTTGACCATCGGGAAGCGTTTGTTAGATTTGGGCAAGAACATATTAACCCCTTACTCAACCTTGTTTTGAGACGAAAAGAATATCATCCAACCTGGCAAAACATCATAACCTATATCGTAAAAAAACACTGAACATTGAATTTGATTTTTTAATTAAGCCATATGAACGAAGACTCCAACATTTTTTCAACTACCCAAAACGGAACCATCAACATCGTATCCGTAATTCGAAAATTGCGCAATGATTTGATCAAAGATTTTCTGGATGAGCGCACGTTGATTGCCTACCTCTCAAAACAATACAAGATCATGGAGCTCTCGGCTGTAAAAGTAGAATTCATAAAAGCAGAACTAAAACGACAGCTGATTACTCCTGTTGATCTGGAATGGTATAAACCTATTGTGGACGATTTCAACGCCACTGGAAGTGCAGCCTTATCGGAGGGAAATGAGAAATTGTTTTATAAGGAGATTGAAGGATTGTTGAAGAAATATATTTACGGGTAGCGAAACTTCACTTCTTTATATACTGTGCACCATATTGTGAAAACGCTGCATGGAAAAATCACACCAGACTCAAAAGAAAATGTTGGTACACCTTAAGTATTTACTTAGTCGTCCCTTAAAAACTCGGTTTATAGAAAAAAGCCAAAAAGTTGACCTGTTGAGTGTTCATGTTTCCTTTAAAAAGTGATTCAAAAATACGGCATAAAAAGGCCAGTGGATTTAACTTCCACTTGTTGATCA
>JANMRZ010000075.1:0-29164 GCA_031388805.1 Chryseolinea sp. | reverse complement strand
GAAAGTCGTCAACATTCATTTGATTTTCATGACCGATTACGAAATGTCTGCCATCGCGAACCGATAGCTCCATGACAACCGACTCATTTTCTGCCAACTTCAACAAGAAGTTCATGACAATCGATTCGTTTTCTGCCAACTTCAACAGAAAGTTCATGACAATGAACAGAAAACCGTCAGCGATAAACGCATCGCCATCAACCTTAAACATGATACCCCTGTCACAAGCCTGATTTTGCATGTTTTCGATTTTACCGGAACCAGAAGTTTTTTCCAGGGCCAGTCCAAATTCCCACTCGTTGGGAATGCGCTCTTTTATGTTTGTGTCATCAATGCGGAAAACATAAATAAACTATATATGAAAAAGCGAGTAAAAATCCCGGCCAGCAATCCAGTACAGTTATTGGATTTGGCCAAAAAAGTCCAGTCTAAACATGTAGCCGATGGCGATGCCTCGTTGCTGAAAGTGCTGAAGTGGTCGGAAATTACACCCACACTGGAAACGGCGTTGGCGAACCACGAAAAAGCCAGTCAGTTGAAGCGTGAAATGCTGGAAGCGTATCAGCAACGCGATCTGAAGGTTCAGGAGATTATCAGCGCCTTACGCGACAGTCGCGACATTCTTTCGGGCGTGTACAAAAAGGAAATGAAAGTGCTGGGCCAATGGGGCTATGAAGTACTGGATGTACGCAGCACGGTCAGCACGTCCAAACCAAATGATGTCAGCGTAAAGGCCTGATGACTGTAAACGATCAGATTTGAAAAGGAGCGAAGTCGCTCCTTTTTTTGTTTGCGTTCAGTTCTATTGGTTAGTTTCAATTCGTTTATTTTTCACTTGCTTACTTGAAAAATGTTGCAAGAAAAGAATGAAGTATTTGGGCTCAAATATTTAATGTATTCACGATCAGAAATTTCATTCGCGTGTCATTTTACAGTTGTTAAAAAGACGGGCAGTCTCATCAACCCTTGTGCGAAAAGATTAATGTTTCAAAACCGAACATAGTCCGCACACCCTCTCTTTGATAACTTTGTTTATTAAATCGATCTTTATCGTATATCTGCCGTATACTTGCTTTATGCTTCAGGGTTTTTGTTCTACAATATTCATGATTTGTAATTAACAGGATGGAGTTCAATTGGAAATCTCCGCTAGTACCCCGGGTTGCCTTTCTGGCTGCTTCCATTTTTCTGTTTTCATTCTTTAGTTTTTCGCGTGGTGATTGGGCTTTCTCCCTCATTTTTTTTGCATTGAGCGCCTACCAGGTAAAGATGCTGATTGATTATCTCGATCGGTCAAATGGAAATGTTGCTGCTTTTATCGACTCTATTAAGTTTGATGATTTAACGTATTCTTTCAAAACCGAAAGCGATGATCCTGCTGTAAGACGGTTGCATCATGAGTTGAATGAAGCCATGACCAATCTGCGAAATACACGCAGAGAAAAAGATTCTGAGTTCCTCTTCTTCAAAAATATTGTGATGCATGTGGGAATAGGATTGCTTGTATTTAAAGAAGATGGCAAGATTGAAATTTTTAATAGCGCTGCGCGGAAACTCCTCAAGACCAATCGTGCCGATACATTGAATGATCTTCGCGAAGTACATGAGCAACTTGTTTTTGTTTTTGAAAAACTGAAAACGGGAGGGCGTGAACTGATTCGTGTAAAGGCGGGAGAAGATCTTTTGCAGCTTTCAGTTTATGCCATTGAACTTACTTTGCGTGGAGAAAATGCGAAACTCATTTCTATTCAGAATATTCAAAACGAATTGGAAGAAAAAGAAATGGAGGCGTGGCAGAATTTAGTGCGTGTACTGACGCACGAAATCATGAATTCGGTTACACCGATCTCATCTCTTGCAGGAGTGGTGGAGGAGGAATTAAAGCCACACGTTTTGTCAGACTCTACCGTACCACTTTCAAAAGATCAGCTCAACGACATTCATCTTTCACTTCAAACAATAGGTAAGCGAAGTGAAGGGCTTATTCATTTCGTGAAAGAATTTAGAAGCCTGACCAGCATTCCAAAACCAAGGCCCATTGATATTGATATCAAATGTTTGCTGGAAGAATTGACCATGCTTCATCGAAAAGATCTTACGGAGAAAAATATTCAGCTTACCTTATCCATTTATCCGGAGGACCTTACCATTTCTGCTGATCGAAATTTGATTGAACAAGTTCTCATCAACTTAATACGAAATGCAATTCAGGCTTTTGATGAATCGGAGAATAATGAGATTATCATTAAAGCATTCTTAAACGAAAAAACGCGACCTGTAATTTCCATAAAAGACAATGGAACAGGTATTGAGCCTGAAGCGATGGATAGAATCTTCATACCTTTCTTCACGACAAAGAAAACCGGGTCAGGTATCGGACTTAGTTTGTCACGCCAAATCATGCGCCAGCACCAGGGAACGTTGACCGTAAAATCAACAGTAGGGAAGGGCACGGAATTTTTCATGCGATTCTGAGTGTCGACAGTCCACGGTCGACTGTCGACCGTAGACGGTTTAATGACTTTAAACTTTAAACCCGAAACTAACAATCCCTTGTGGGGCTAAAGTGGATTTAATACATTTACGCATTCATTAACCCTATGCAAGACATTCCTCTTAAAGTCACCAAGATACTGACAGAAAAACTTGGCATTGCTGAATCAGAAATTACCCCGGATGCAAACTTCGTTAAGGATTTAGGAATCGATTCACTCGATTATGCTGAAATTGTGATGGAGTTTGAGCAAACCTTCGATATCCGCATTCCGGATGATGACGCTGAGAAACTTCAAACTTTCGACCAGGCCGTGAAATACATTCAGGAAAAAGTAAGCCTGAAATAATCCTACTTTAGCTTGCCTTCTTCCGTTTCAAAGTAGTTGCAAATGCGCACAGCTTGATCTGTAATCGGTTTTAGAAGAGGCTCGCGAAAAGTTGAGTCCGTTAAGGAAGTAAGATCCCATCCATTTCGCTCCACATTCCACGCAGCCACGTGTTTACGGTTATGGATGAGCAATACATCCAATTCATAAATTTCTTCCTGGTGCTTATCGTACAGGCCCGTGAATTGAAGAAGGACATGATTTTTCTTTTGCAGTTCGCCCCGCACGCATTCAATGGCATTTAAGCGCATCAGCAATTTCGTTTCTTTATTCCAGGCCTTGAACAACAATTTCCGGGGTAAATAAAAATCCAATTCCATAAAATTGACTAATGTTGAATCGTGAATAGCGAAGGTAAGAAGGTATTATTCATTGTCAATAAGTACGCAGGTACAGGTTTTCAACCGCAGGTAGAGGGCTTGATGGTTGATGCATGCGAAGCGAACGATGTTGAATGTACGATAGAATTTACCAGGGATCGTGGACACGCTACTGAACTTGCGCGTGGGGCCTGCACCAAAGACTTTCAATATGTAATTGCAGTGGGTGGTGATGGAACCATAAATGAAGTTGCACAAGGATTAGTGCACACGAACATGCCCATGGGCGTCATCTCCCGCGGCTCAGGCAACGGATTGGCAAGGCATTTAGGAATACCTCTGAAAATCAAAGAAGGGCTGAAAAGCTTGTTCGATAGTCGTGTGCTCGCGATGGATACCTTCACGGTGAATGGTAAGCTCTCACTCAATGTATCGGGTATTGGTTTTGACGGCCACATTGCCAATCTCTTTGGAGGAAAAAGTAAACGCGGACTGGCAGGTTATGTAAAGCTCACCGTTCAGGAATATATTCAGTTTAAGGAATTTGATTTTCAGCTTTCGTATACGGACCAAACAATCAATCAGCAAGCCTTCATTGTTGCTATTGCTAACTCTTCACAATATGGAAACAATGCGCGCATTGCGCCCACAGCTTCGGTGTGCGATGGCTTGCTTCAGGTTACGATGTTAAAGAAAGTCCCGGCCTATCGCGCTGATTTTATTTACAACATGTTTGCAGGTGACATTCAGAAATCAATCTTTTGTGAAACCCTTGAAGCCTCTTCGCTTCTGTTGAAAACATCCAGACCCACTGCTTACCATATTGATGGTGAACCTTGCGGAATAGATGATTCATTTGAAATAAAAGTGCAGCCGTCCACTCTTCAGGTTTTAGTGCCGAATAAACCCAATCACACGAATCCAATATAAATACCGCTAATGAGGTGAGACCTCTTCCGCCATTCAATCGTTTACTTTCGTATTCACTAAATTCAACCCTATTATGAAAAAGAACATTACCTTTCTACTGCTCATGCTGGCGTCATTCTTTTGCTTTTCGCAAGAGCTTACTCAACCACCCAGTGGCGACAATCAACATTCAATCGTATCTCAAAACATTGGATTGGTTACCGTAACTATAGATTATAGCAGTCCCGATGTTCATGGCTCAAATGGTGAAGACCGGACCGGCCATATTTGGGGCGAACTGGTCCACTACGGATTTATTGATCAGGGATTCGGACCATCAAAGGCCGCACCATGGCGCGCGGGTTCAAATGAAAATACCACCATCACTTTTTCACATGATGTAAAGATCGGTGGTAAAGATATTAAAGCCGGAACCTATGGAGTGTTTCTGGATGTAGAGAAAGAAGGACCATGGTCATGGATCTTATCGAGGAATTCAACGAGTTGGGGAAGTTATACGTACGATCCAAAAGAAGATGCACTTCGCGTTCAAACTACTGCGGTTGATGCTCCCTACACAGAATGGCTGACCTTTGGTTTTGATGACCGTGGCCCATCTTCTACAACGGCTTATCTGCAATGGGAAAAGAAACGCGTATCAATGAAGATAGAGGTGCCGAATGTGAATGATCTGTATATTTCTGAAATGCGCAAAGAGCTGCGTTCATACCCAGGATTCAATTATCAGAACTGGGCCAGTGCAGCTCAGTTTTGTGTGCAGCATAAAACGAATTTAGAAGAAGCATTAACCTGGGCCGATGCGGCAGTAAGCATGCCTTTTATTGGTGTAGAAAATTTTACAACGCTTCAAACTAAATCACTGGTGCTGGATGCATTAGGTAGAAGTGCTGAATCGGAAGCCATAATGGACAAAGCCATTAAACATCCAACCGCTACAATGCAATCCATACATCAGTACGGAAGAACGTTGCTTGCAGCCGGTAAGAATCAAAAGGCATTAGATGTTTTTAAACTGAACAAACAATTGAATCCAAAGGACACCTTTACCACGTATGTTGGTTTAGCAAGGGGGTATACTGCTTTGGGTGATAAAAAGAACGCCATTAAAAATTGGGAAGTAGCCATTAAGAATTTACCAGAAGATCAAAAAGGAAATTTGAAATTCTACGAAGCAGAATTGGCTAAATTAAAAGGAGGAGCGTAAAGCTTTTTCCTTTTTTACTTCAGCAAAAACACGTTTTAATGAGAATGTAAAGGTGGAGCCCTTACCTACATCACTCGCAACGGTGATGGTTCCACCATTACACTCAACAAATTCTTTTGTCAGCAACAATCCGAGACCAGATCCTTTTTCTTTTTTGGTACCCAACTTTGTGAAGTGAGTTTCTGCATTAAATAATTTATACAAATCTTCACTGTCAATGCCAACACCAGAGTCGCTTACAGAAATATCAATGTGCTCAGACGATTCTGTTATGTAAACCCGGATCATCCCACCCGGCCGGTTAAACTTGATCGCATTATTCAACAAGTTTCTGAAAATAAGTTTCAGTTGGTTGATATCTGCCCAAACGGCAACATCACCTTCTACTTCATTAAGTAATGAAATTTCCTTAAGTCGGGCGGATTCGGTGAACATGGAAATTTTTTCTTCAACCAAAGGTTTTAAGTAGACCACTTGGGGCATAGCATGAATACCTTTTAATTGGGATTGGGCCCAAAGCAGCAAATTATCCAAGTCTTCATAAACCGAATCTAAGTTCCGTTTCAGGCTCTTCGTTACATCTGCAAATTCTTTAGGTGATAAGTTATCCAAACTCACAATGTCCATCAGGCCTTTTAAACTCGCTACCGGGCTTCTCAAATCATGACCGATAATGGAGAATAGTTTATCTTTCGTTGTATTCAAATTTCGAAGTTGCTGCGATTGGCGATAGATTTCATTGTTCTTTATTTTCAATTGATCATATGCTTTTCTGATCAGTCGGTTACTAAAAAGAAAAACAAAAAGCATAATGAGCACTAAGCTAAGGCATCCAATAAAGAAATAGGTCCATATTTTTTGTTGTCGATATGCTTCTTCTTTTAGTTGCGTGTCTTTCGTTAACAATTCAATTTCTGCTTGTTTTATTTCAGATTCAAAATTGGCTTGCATCAGGGCCAGATATTTGTTGTTACGTGTGTCGTATAGCGAGTCGTGCAACTGTAAGTAAAGTGATTGATATAAAAATGCTTCGGGGATATTCTGCTGAGCCTTAACAATCTCAGAATATATTTTGTATGTCTTTTCCAGGTCATCCAGATAGGAATGTTTTTTCGCGAGTATAATATTTTTAGCAGCAACACGTTTTGCTTTTTCCAGTTTCCCCGTTAAGTAATATGCTTTTGCAAGCCGATGGTTGGTAGACGATTGTAAAAAAATATTCTTTTCTGAGGAACCTACTTCAATAGCCTTTAGGTAATATTGGATACCGCTGTTGTATTTTTCTTTCCTAACCTCAATATCACCTAATATGCGATTGGCAAATCCATTAACATAATAATTAGTATGATGAACCGCTACTTTTATACAAAGCTGTGCGTAATGTGCTGCTGAATCAAGTTGCTTTAGTTCTAAATAGGCGAACGAAATATTATTTAAGCTTCGAGCTTTTAAAAGATGGTCGTTTGTTTTTTTTCCTACCTGATATGCCTTGTTAAAATATTCAATGGCTATGCTGAACTGTTTTCGTTCATAGTTTATTGCGGCAATACCAATCCAACAACGTGCTATTGCAGCTTCATCTTTAAGTTCCTGACTGATATGCAGTGCTTTTGTAGATTGTTCAAAAGCATTGGTATAATCACCTCTGCGATATTGAATCCACCCCAGATTTTCGAGTGCTAATCCCAGGCCTTTTCTGTACTGAAGTTTTTCTGCCAGTTTAACATTCTCAATGGCGAATGGCAATCCGCGGTTATTGTCTTTATCGCGAAGTTCACTTACGAATTTATTTACCATATCAACCTTTATGGTATCATCAGGAGAATTTTGGATACGGTTTTCAATACTACCTGCTCCATTTTTCTGTGCCATTGAAAAATGCGAGGATAGAAACAGAATAATCAAAAAACGAAATGCTGGAGGCATATTTAAGAAAAATGGATAATCGTTATGATTACCTACTGCAACTTCGTGAAGTGGCAATAAAGTTTCTCCTCAATGTGGATTAAAAACCTACATATCAAAACCAATTGAAAATTTCAATAATTAGGGGCATTCCAGCATAATTGAACCCTTATGGGGAACAAATCAGGTGATTAATTTATACTAAAAAGTGAACGCAATATCCACTAAAGAGCGAAATCTTACTCAAGTTCCGGTATTCAAACGAATCATCTCAAACCACAAAAGTCTTGATCTTCTACACCAATGGGTTGTCCCGGAGGAGCAACAGGCGATGCTTCTGGATGATATTCCTGAGGATTTTCTTTGAAGTTTTCAATACGAGAAAGGACATAATTATAATGTGCTTTCCAATCTTCGTCAGCAACTGTTTTGCTTTTTAATGTTAACAACTCTCTTAGTTGTTCTAACTTCAACTGTGTAATGCCCTTCACCTGACCTGAGGCATTTGTATTTGATGCAAGCTTGATCAGATTGTTCAATAAAGTTTCGTTTACAGTGATTTGAACAGCACCCTCATATCCATTTTTAAAAGGTGCTTTATACGTTGCCAGAATTACTTTATCAATAATGTTTTCCAAACTAGGCTGCCGGGTATCACGTGCATGATATTCTACCAATCTCCCGGCTCGGGCAGGATGAAATAATAAACTAAAAGTAAGATCGGATGCACTCTCTGCAATGGCGAGTGCATCGAATGTTAATTCAGTTCTGATTTTGATCACTTCGCGATGACGTGAATAACCAATCGGTCTTGGAGGAATGCTCATCAACGTTCGCTCAGGAAGCATAAGGGTAGAGGGAGAGACGGTCTTCAATAAAGCATCCAATGCTTTTTGTTGCTGTGCCGGAGAAATCATTTCTGTTATGGGCTGTCCATCTCCACGAAGGGCATAGCGATAATTTAATCCACCAATGAACTTCGATGCAGCTTCAGTTTGGTACCGATGAAAAAAGTACATGGGGACTAACGCTTCTTCCAAAAGGGCCATTGGATATCCTGGTTTAATATTCTTTTCACCAAAATTCTTTAAGGCTATTGAACGAATGGCAAGCACCCGATTCAGTTCATCTGCTGCATCATTACCGTTGTCCCACAAGTGAGCGTACGGATGAGAACCTCCAACGGGTCGGGCATCCTGATCAGAAAGAAATGTAAGTCCTGATTTTAGTGAGTTTTGAATGAGTGCATTCAAAGCCTCTTCTTCATTTGTTCCAGGAAGGAAATGTTGGTAGCCATAGGCAATTGAAACTTTATCCCACGCACCAATCGTATCATCATAAGCATTGCTTAATTCAATTTTACCATTGGCAAGCTGAGCATTCGGATGAGGATAATCCATCACCGAAGCGAGGTTTTCTGAACTGGATGAATACGCATGCGCCAAACCCAATGTGTGCCCTACCTCATGTGCAGAAAGTTGTCGCAGTCGGGCGAGTGCCATCTTTTCCATTTCAGGTGACACCGTTTTACCGTTTTCATATGGAGCAAGCAATCCTTCTGCAATTAAAAAATCCTGGCGAACACGGAGCGAACCTAATGTAACATGTCCTTTGATGATTTCACCCGTACGGGGATCCGTTACAGAAGCGCCATAAGACCAACCGCGTGTTGAACGATGGACCCACTGAATGAGATTGTATCGCACATCCATCGGGTCTGCATCTTCCGGCAACATTTCTACACGAAAGGCATCTTTGTATCCGGCCGCTTCAAAGGCCTGGTTCCACCAACGTGCGCCATCCAGTAGAGCAGAACGAATCGGTTCAGGAGTTCCACGATCAAGATAATAAACGATCGGTTCTACAGCTTCGCTTAATGCTGCCGAGGGATCTTTCTTTTCTAACCGATGTCGTGTGATAAATCGTTTCTCAATGGGCTCCTGGATAGGAGTGGCATAATCATAGTATGAAATGTTAAAGTATCCTGCCCGTGGATCGAATTTTCGCGGCTTGAAATTGGCATCCGGTAATTTTACGAAGGAGTGATGCTGGCGAACTGTGACACTCCCAGGTGTTGGTGTAACAGTACGGATGTAATTACCTGCAGGTTGACCAGTAAAGGTTAACGTTACTTCAAACTCAGAATTTTCCGGAAAGTTTTTGATGCGAGGTAAATAAAATGCAGATCGTGATTTGTCTAAAGTATAACTTCCTTGTTGAGTTGATCGGAGAGTGCCAATAACATCATGAGCATCCTGTAAAAAGAAATCGGTAGCCTCTACTAAAACTTTCCCACCTTCTTCTGCAGCCACTACAAATCCCCACAACACAGATTGCGCGAATGCTTCTTCAACTGATTTTCGTTCGTCTGCATTGGTTGTTATCGCGCGATATCGATAATTAGGTTCGACCATTAGTACCTTCGGTCCGCGCCGTTCAAATTTCACAATGCGTTCACCACCGAGTTGACCACGATCAAGACCGATATCATTTGAGCCTATGCCTGCGGGTAAAGAAACAATGTATAAGAACTCGGTATCGAATGATTCGATGGATAAAAAAATCTTATCATTTTTCTCATCATAGTAATAGTTCAGAAAACCCGGATAGGGTTTTAATCCTTTTATCTTTTCAGCATAGGCGCTTGATACTGGTTGGGAAGAAGCTGGCGCTGCCTTCTTGCGTTGAGCAAGTGTAAAGGTGCAGGAGAACAGAAAGCAGAAAATTAAAATGAGGAAGCGATTCATGATTATAAATTTTTCTAATCTATTCATAATCACTTCGCTTTGCAACGGGTTTTATACAAAAAAGGAAAGCCGCTGTTGAGGCGGCTTTTCTTAGAATTAAAGCGTGTAATAGCTACTTCACCATTAACCTTTCGATAGCTGAGGTTTAATCTGTACGTAAATCCAACGGCCAGCTTTTGTCGTCTGTTCTGGTTAAGGTAGTTCTTCCACTGTCACCATAATCGTTTTCCCAATCAATCACCAGGTCAGTTCCGTCATTGCTAACGATAGAAATGGAATATACCAAGCCATATTGATCTGCACCAATAAGAGACAAACTTCCACAAACATCAACTAAGGAGACACCGGTAGCTGGATTATCTCCCCATGCACAATCGTACTGCCCAAAGGTAATGTCAGAGATTTCATAGATTCCACCACCTTGGTCATCAAAGCTAACAGTTCCTGAAGTGCTGCCTCCGCAGGCTGCTGCATTACCTCCAGCACCTGTAGCCGTAATATTGGTTGTGACAAAATCAAGATCACCTCCTAAATCAGAAGAGCATGTAAACGATATATTCGTTTGAACGGCATTTGTCAATAGTGTACCATCTGAAAGAGTAACGCGATATTTAACGAACCAGTTGTCTCCAGGATTTAGATCACTAACGCTCGCTCGATCAGCTATGCTTAGCAATTGTGCTTCAGTAATCGATACGGTTGTAGGGTACGATGTAACTTCAGTAAGCTCTTCACCATCAGCTTCAGGGTTTAGTGTTTCGCCACTGGGTACAAAGGTAACAAGTAGTTTTACCGATTGAATGTCTTCGGCTTTGCTCTTTCCCAACAAACCGATGTCCAGGTCTGCGCCTGTCGATACATCTTTAATAAAAGCTACGTTGGCGGGTGCCGTTACGGAAGCAGCTTTATCAAACGAGGTGGCAAAGAATGCATCGTCTTCAGGTACACAACTCCATGCCAAGATGTTTGCAATTACAAACAGAACTATATTTTTTTTCATTTTATAATCATTTAGGTTTCTACTTCGAACCGCAATTTGTACAGCAATTGTCGCAGCTGTTCCACCACACTTTATTTCCAAGACCTCTGAACCCGATAGGTATGCCTTCGTCATTTACATTGGTTGCGTTATACTGAAGTTCAGCTGATGGATAAGGAAAACGCAATGGTACTGTAGCCAGGTTATCCGGAAAAGGCTGAGCGACAGGAGCCACTTCTGGATAACCCGTTCTGCGCCAATCATTATACGTTTCAAACTGAAGGAAATTGGAAATATATTTCTGGGTCATGATGTGTTCATAAGCATCCTTATCATCAACCGGTAATATGCTATTTGCATTAATGTAATTCGTAATATCAGTGTTGATGGTGCCTGCTGTAATTCCCAATTCAGCAGCTCCGGTTTCAATCGCAGCTTTTTGTTTATCAAAGGATATTGTGAGCCCAGCGCGCAAAGCAGTTTCGGCTTCTGTTCTTTTACCTAATAAAAAGTTTGCTTCGGCCTCAATAAATTTAGATTCTACGGCCGACATAAATTCTAATGTCGCATCGGCCGCACTATAGAATTCACCTATTGGAGATAAATCAGGTTCAGCTGGAGTACCATTTTCGTGACCAGCATATGCTCCATTTACCAAACCCGCTTGCGCATGGATTCTCGGATCACTCAAATCGTTTAACATCGTGATATAGAAATTGCTAATCTGAGTATCGGTATCCCATTTGCCATCAATGGCATATTGAAACCAGGGATTCTCCTGACCTGGTTCATCCAGGTAAGGATACTTTGCATCATCGCCCAGCGTCTGTAATCCATTTGCAATAGCATCTAAAGCCAATTGAGCCTGTGTAGCCGGAACATGGTTTGGTGCATACGTTAGATGTAAATAAAATCTTGCTTTCAATGTAAAGGCAACTTTTCTCCATTTTGTCATATTGCCTTTGAAAATAAAATCATCGGCACCTGGAGTAACGGTGAGATTTTTGTCAGTGGCATCAATATCGCTAATGGCCTCATCTAATAAAGTCTGAATTCCTGCATAAATACTCTCTTGTGTATCATATTTTGGTTTTGGAAATTCATCTGCTCTTAGTGCTTCTGAAAAAGGAGCATTTCCGTACAAATCTGTAACGATGCTCATGTTCCACGCCCTGATAATTTTGGCAATAGCAGAATAGTTAAGAGCCTTCTTTTGGGTAGCCGCTTCTGCCAATATCTTACAGTTTTGCATGATCTGCGGATATGAAAAAAACGTCCAAAGATTATTGACATCATTTTCAGTAACCTGATAATTATCATAGTGCGGCAACACTGCATTATAAGTTGTTTGCTTAATCCATGTGTTGGTTACACGAACAGGATATCCACCCACTACTTCATACGAGAAGTTTGCAAGAATGCCGGTTAATAACAGCGGCTCCGAAACCTTTGTGGGATTATTTGGATCTTTGTTAACATCAAGAAAGTCGTTGCAGGATGTGGTAATAAAAAACATTCCGGCAAACAATATAACGGATACAATTTTTGTGCTTTTCATAATCGAGTGTCTTTAGATTTAGAAGGAAACATTTACACCAAAGGTCATGCTTCGGGTACCCGGTGTAACACCATGATAGAAGCCTTGACCATTTCCATTTCCAGCTAAACTGCCTTCTGGATCCCAGTAGGTGAAATTGCTATCGATGTATAAATTTCTACCGATGGCTGAAAAACTTACGGCTGTAAATGGTGTCTTACTCAATACACTGGAAGGCAGTGAATAAGAAAGTCTTAATTCGCGTAACTTCACAAAGCTTGCATCTTCAACAAACAACTCTGTGCTTGAAGAATAGAAGTTTTGATAATATGCCTGATCTTTAATAACGGGTATATCATTATTGGTATACACAGGTTTATCCTGACCATCAACACCTGTTTGTCTTACACCTTTCCAAACAGTTACTTCTCCACGATCTGCTGTAACGGAAGACGACCCATAAAAAGTAGAATAGAATAAATCGAAATTCAAGATATCACCTCCAATGCGTGCGTCTAACAAAGTAGATAGGGTTATACCTTTCCAGCTGATTGTATTTCTTAGACCCCCCGTCCATTTGGGTTGAACATTACCAATCGAGCCAAGTTCAGAAGACAGGATAGGTAATCCATTGTCTCCAATTATCAACTGACCATCTTCTGTTCTTTCAAATTTTTCTGCCCAAATTACACCATAACCATTGTTAACATCAGCCCGAATTTGCGGACTCGTAAATCCATAAAGGAAGATCGATTCCACTCCTGGCGCTAATTCGCCAACGGTTGTCTTGTTCTTCGCATAGTTAAGCTGGATATCCCAACGAAGTCCGTTATTTAATTTTACAGGGGTCCCTGTTAAGGTCAATTCAATACCTTTATTTTTTACCTCGCCTACGTTAACAACTTTGTTTGTAAAACCAGTTGATGGCGCAACGGGAGCACTCAGAATTTGATCATTACTTATTTTGTTGTACATGGCAACATCCACTCCTAAACGATCTTGCAGAAATCTAAAGTCACCACCGACTTCAAATTCTGTAATCAACTCATTTCGCAATTGAGTGTTGGCCTGAACGTTGCTAAGTTCAAACGCATTTTGTCCCTGTGTAGGAACATTAATATTTCCACGGGTTCCGTCACTTGGATTAGATCGAATATAGGTTTGACTTGTGTTATACGGTGGAGCTGTATTACCAGCTTGCGCCCAACTTACCCGTAGCTTACCATACGGAAGTATTTTATTGTTAACCAAGAGTGGTAATTCTGTAAAGACAAATCCTAATGCAGCAGAGGGGTAAAAGAAACTTCTATCGCTTTCAGGTAACGTAGAAGACCAGTCGTTGCGACCTGTTAAGTTAAGAAACAGCATTCCTTTGTATTCTAAGTTGGCCTGTCCAAAAATGCTTGTTGATCGAATAACCTGATCGATTTCATAACCTTGAACCGCGCTGGCATTAGAGATGTCGAAGAAATCCGGAATATTTAAGTCAGTGCCTACAAGAAGATCTTGTTTAAAAGTTCTGCTGTTTATATTGTTTCCAAGAATTGCACCAAGCGTAAAGTCCTTAGTAAATTCTTTATTGAATACCAATAACAAATCATTATTGACTTGAGAGTTTCGTATAGTACTGGTATACATACGCCCTTTCGGAGTGCTTCTGGTTCCAACATTTACCTGGTCTTCACGTAAATCTGTATACGCATCTAATCCCAGTCTGTTAACAATGCTCAGGTTAGGAGTAATTTCGAACGTGAGTGATTGATTAACTATGAATCTGTTCACATGACTATAGTTACCATTATTTTCCGCTAGCCAAAAAGGATTGTTATAGGCTGTTGGATGGTACGTGTAGTATTGTCCTGATTCTGTGTTGTACTTTGTAATGTCATGGCTAATGGGCCAGAAGTTTAATCCATATAGGTAATTTCGCTGACCATTACCTTCCGTCAATCTTTTATTATATGTATTTACATAATTAATCGATCCACTGTATTTTAGTTTGGGACTCAGGGTTGCTTCAATTTTAGCAAGAAAACTATTTCGCTTAAAATCATTGGTTGGAACAATGCCTTCCTCGTCTAAACGACTGTATGAAAAAAGGTATGTAAACTGATCTTTTCCTCCACTGATTGAAACATTGTTCTCCCAGGTTTTTCCATCTCTATAAAAATCTTTCCGTGGATCATATATTGCAGGCATGCCGATTGAATCCAGTGTGTACTGATCCATAGCATATCTACTTGGTCCCCACGATGTAGAACCTTGTGAGGCACCAGCACCACCTGGATTTGTTAAAGGATCTTTACTTCTAAAACCACCTTGCCCCAATGGCAAGCCATTCATGTAGCTTCCATTTGTTCCTTGTAAAAATTCATTTTGAAATCCCCGGATAACGGGTGTGTTCATACTATAGTTTGAAGAAACCGAAATGCTGGGTTTCCCCATTGTAGATTTTTCTCCTTTTTTAGTGGTAATCATGATCACGCCATTTGCACCTCTTGAACCATACAGAGCCGTTGCTGCTGTACCCTTTAAGACCGTTACATTTGCAATGTTGTTAGGATCAATATCCGTTGCTCGATTTGAACTTGTACCATTAAAAAGATTACTTTCAGTATTCGCATTACCGGCAGTCATGCTATTATCAACGGGTATCCCGTCAATTACAAACAAGGGTTGATTTTCTCCCGTTAAAGAGGAGTTACCGCGGATAACAATTCGGGAAGAAGAACCCGCCTGGCCACCCGAAGAATTAATTTGTACACCTGCAATTTTACCAGCCAGGGAATTAACAATATTAGACTCCCGAGCATTTACGATGTCTTTACTTTGCACGGACTGTACAGCATATCCCAGTGATCTCTTATCGCGCTCAATACCGACAGCAGTGACCACGACTTCACCAAGTTGTGTAACATCCTGTGTCATCAAAGCATCAATAACCGTTCGGGTTCCTATCTCAAGTTCTTGCGAACTAAGTCCAATGAAAGAAAAGATTAATACACCACCTGAGGATGGAACGGACATAACATAGTCTCCGTTTGCATCGGTTACAGTGCCTGATGTAGTTCCTTTCAGCACAACGTTAACACCGGGTAATGCTGATCCATCTTCAGCAGAGGTTACTTTGCCAGAGACATTTCGTTGTTGCGCCAGTACCCAGGGCAGGCAGAACAAGCAAATGAAACTTGTTAGTAAAATTTTTTTCATGTGTAGAGATTTTTTGAGATTCAGAAAAGAGACTCCATCTTCATTATAGAATTTAAAAAAGATGTTAAATCAAAACTCGCTAATGCGCGATTGAAAAAAATGACTTGAATGATGGTATATTGAGTACTGTAATCTAACCCGATAAACGTTAGATGTAGAGCATGTTATTGAAATTAACATGCACAAAAAAGCCCCTCGACCAGGGGCTGGAATCCTTCTTAGAATTTTCCATTAACCTAAACGTATTGAAGAAATTTCTAACTGTGTGTTGAAGAATACCTCAGCAAAAGTCAATAAAAACTTCTCTTTTTAAATACCCCGGAAAACAGGATTTTATAACGGGATAATTACCGAATCAAATCACATATGCTTAAATCAGTTTTTCCAGATTTGCTTTCGCGATCGCTTCCGATTTACTGTTTACCTGAAGTTTAGAGTAGATGTTTTTGATGTGTGTCTTGGATGTTTCCTTAGAGATAAAAAGTTCCTCTGAAATTTGTGTGTAGGTCTTACCCTCTGAGATTAATTGCAAAATTTCGGTTTCTCTTTTTGTTAAAGGCGAATTTGGATTGACATGAAAATTATCGATAACCATCCGTGCAATGCGACTACTCATGGGTGCTCCTCCTTTCATGATTTCTTCCAGTGCAGATAACAACTCCATGTAATTTGAACTTTTCGTAATGTAACCTGAAGCACCAGCTTTCAGTGCCTCAAATACAAGCTCACTATCCTCATATACTGAAACCATAATGATATCAATATGCGGGCTTTTGTCTTTTATGATTTTGGTTCCTTGAATACCATTCATTCCCGGCAGCTCGATATCCATTAAAACAATTTCTGGCTTGTCACGATTAATGTTATCAATCGCATCTTCGCAATTGCTATAAGCATTTACAGCGATAAATTTTTGCGAACTATTTACAATTAATGTGAAACTGTTGCGGATCTCCTGATCGTCTTCCACAATCATGACTCTCTTTTTAAAGGGCAAGGCCATATTTTAAAGTTTTAGTGAGTGTGAAAACCAATACAATTTTGGTTCCCTGATTCTTTATGCTTGTTATACGTACAATGCTGTTAATTCGGTCTGCTCTTTCGCGAATATTCTTCAGGCCATTCAACTTATTAATATCACCCGTGTAGAAACCGATGCCATCATCTTCTAATGTAAGCTGAAAGGAATCGTGATCTCCACGTTGAAGTCGTAGGCTAACATTATTAGCCTCTGAATATTTGAATGCATTCGTCATTGCCTCTTTAAAAATAAGATTAGCCTCACGGCTAAAGCCGTATGGTAATTTTATATTTCCTTTTATTTCGTTGAAGGCACGAAAGCTGATGTTCTTTTCTTCAAAGAGTTTATCGCCAAAATCGCGAATATGAATAAAGAGCTTTGAAAGCTCATCGTTGACAGGATCAATGGCCCAGATAAAATCGCGGGTACCTGAATACAAATACTTTGCTGAGTCCTCTACCTTTGTATATAAATCATGGTGATGTCCATTTCCATTTGAATGGCCATTCGTTCCGTTTAATTTCAGCAAGCTCACGTAGTTGATAATACGAGTCAGTTGGTTCCCCATTTCATCATGAAAATCGCGAGAGATTTCTTTGCGCAGCAATTCTTGCTCCCGTATCCGGATACGCTCCGTGGTAATCACCCGATTCACACGTGCCTTCACACGGGCATATAAAATCAGAATAATTAAACCGGTGAAAGCTGCAATTACACCTATGATAAAAGAAGCCGTTTGATAGAATGGAGCTTGAATGGTGAATGGATAAATAATTTCTGAATCTGACCAGCTTCCATGTTTGTTTGTGCTTTTAATGTGGAATATGTATTCGCCTGCAGGGAGATTGCTGTACGTAACTTCATTCATGGGGGAGGGAGGCGACCATCCCTTATCAAAGTTTTCGAGAAAATATTGAAAACGAACTGATTTTGGGTATCGCTTATCTACGCGATTGAACCGGAATGTAATGTGATTCTTATCCGGTGGAAGATTGGGATTGTAGGGTATGTTATAAAATCCATGAACGCTGTCAGCATAATCACGCAGGTTAAACTCTCCCAGCAAAAGCTGCACATCGGTGAGGTGAAGGTCAAATGATCTTTTGTTTTGTTTCTCAACATCATTAAACTGATATAATCCATCAATCAATCCAAAATACTTTTCATCACCATTGATGTAGAAAGCATTTTGATTTGACTCAACGCCTGTCAATCCATTATCGAATCCATAATGTAAATTTTCTTCAAGTTCGAATGCATTGTTAAAACGAACGCGTGTTATTCCTTTTTCTGTGCCAATCCAAAACACATCTTTTGAATCCGGTGCGATGAAGTAAATAAAATCAGAGGTCAAACCATCGTGAGTGGTAAGCAATCGTTTTGATTGTGTCTTCGGATTGAATACCACGATTCCAGAACCTCCTGTACCAATGAGTAACAAAGAATCCCGGAATGGCTGGATGGAGAGCACAGATGCATTTTCAATTCCTGAAATGGAAACAGCAGTAGCTTTTCCTTTGCTTAGAACATTGAGACCAAAATCATTGCCGATGAATACTTTTTTATGGTAAGGTGAGTATCGGAGAGCCATTACAGAATTTGAAGTAAGTCCTGATTTTGTAGTGTAATAGGTAAACTTTCTCCCATTATAATAATTTAAACCGCCTCCAAAGGTTCCTATCCACAGACCACCTGAAGGATCTGGTTCGAGACTAACAATAGAACTGCTGGATAAACCTTCTTCACGCGTAAACCATTGAAAGGTATTGCTTGCTCTATTGTACTTCCCTAATCCATACGCTGTTCCTACCCAAACGGTTCCATCCTTTGTTTCATTTATGGCATAGATAGCGTTGCGATTAGGCTCATCTTTATTTGGATATGCTGAAATTTTGCCCTTATGAATTTTTGATAACCCTTTCGTTTGAGAACCTATCCATGTAGCTCCTTCATGATCTTTAAAGATGGCCATAACAGCACGTAAGTTATCGGAGCTGCATCGGTCGAAGTCTTGAATGAAATATTTGTATATCCCCATTCCATTCGTGGCAAACCAAGTGTTTCCTTCGGCATCCAGAAGAACCTGGTTAATTTCAGTGTCATATAAAACAGTATCAATCTGATGTTTTGTTGTTGTCAATGACTCTTTTAACAAATTATTATCGTGCCTTGTCCAGAATACATCTGCAACGCTATCGTAGAGAATAATGTGGTTTTTTACACTAAAGTCGCGTTGAATAAATTTCCTGTTCTTGAAATCAATTGTAAAATATCCGCGGTCTGTGGTGAGCCACACTTCTCTTTTATAATTGAAGATATTTTTCAAACCACTAAAACTGTCTTTATGACTTAAGCGATAATCGCCTGCGTCTCCGCGCACGATGAATGAGCTATCGTTCACGCAAAGTAAAATTTCGCATGAAGGCATCTTATGAAAAAAAGAAACGGAAATGTCTTTACTTTCGGTGATTGATTTTGACCAATAATAAACTGAATCATTATAAATCTTTCCAATTTGTCCCATGCCAATAGTGAAGAACAAACTATCCTTGTGTTCGAATATTCGTTTTACGCGCTTGGCATCTGAAGGATCTCCAGGTTGCTCAAATTTGGTAAAAGTGTGACCATCAAATTTGGTTATACCTCGTTGATGGATGATCCATAGATTTTGTTTGCTGTCGAGCTTAAGGAAATTAATGATGTTACTTTGCAGGCCATCAAGCGTTGTGTAAACTTTAAATTGATGCCCATCGAAGCGGGCCAGACCGCCACCATATGTACCAATCCATAAATATCCGTTACCATCCTCCAATACCATGTTTACCTGAGATTGAGGAAGGCCGTCAACTGCTTTATAATTGCGCAAAGAATATTGAGATGGTTGCGCAAATCCAGTCAGCCCCAAAAGCAGCGAATAAACGAATGAAATGATGAAAGCCTTCATACACACAGTATTCGCAAGTTAAAGTATCTATCAAGATTATGTAATACCCCGCGTTACGGCATATCTCTTCTGTGCATTGCGTTCGCGGAAGAGTAATGTGCCAGTAACCTTGCATTTAACGGATTTGCAGACTCAAACTTTTGATTCAAATCTTCTGTGAGGCAAGGCTAATTAAGGTCGGTCAATCTATGACAATAACTATTCGTCTGAGACCATCTGAAAGATCGGTTTCTTTTCGAATGATTGGTTGGGGTCAATCTCTTTAAGAAATTTATTGTTCTGTTCCAGAAACCGATTATAATGAAGTGTGATGATATCATACTCTTCCCGATAGGTATCTACTCGTTGATCTGCTAATCGAATATCATCGGCCAGTTTTTGCAGGGTGGTGTTATAGGTAAATTCAGTTCGGGATTCTGCCAGACTAATTAGTTCGCTTACTAATGAGTTTGAAGCGAAATCATATTCTTCAACCACATCTGGATTGGCCATCGATTTTTGAGTGTAACGCAGGTGTTTGAGTTGTTCAAGTCGTTCTTCGTAGGTAATAAGAATATCCTTGTCCGTAAAATTGGTAATCATTAACTCGTGTACCAGGTTGTGCATCGCCAGAATTTTCTCATTGTCATCGTGGGTCATCATGTTCCAGGCTTGAAGCATGCTATCCTGAATGGCGAGGTAGTAATCGGTAAGCGAATCGACTTTAGTAAACGCAGTATCTTGAGTTGGTGCCTTCTTTTCGCCACAGCCTATTATGAAAACGCTAAACAATAGAGCACTTGCGGGAATAAGGAGTTTCATGTGTTAACAATTTGATTTTTAGCGGTCCATGGAATTAGCTTTAAGATTATCACATCGTTAGATACGCTTCTCTTAGAGCTCATTTCTTAAAATTGGACTTCTGGGTTCAGAACGGTGCAAAGAAAGAAAATGTTAGTGGTGTTTGCTTCAATTTGTAAGATATGTAAGGTTTTTAAAGAATTATAAAGGTTTAAACTGCTCGAATGCTTCCTTACAATCATAACAATAGTGGATTGACCGGCATAGGGTAGGGCCAAACGGAGTTTTCATCTCAGTATTTTCTCCATCACAACGCGGGCAACGAGCATTTTCTAAAACCTCCAAATCGATGAAAACCTTATTTGATGGAGGAGGAGCCAGCCCGAATCTCTTTAAAGCTTCTCTCCCTTTCACCGATATTTTATCAGACGACCATCCATCGCGAAAGCTTACTTTAATACTTACGTTATCGACCCCCTTATTTTTAAGGACAGATACAATCTCTTCCTTCATCATATCCAAGGCAGGACATCCTACAAAGGTTGGAGTCATTTCAATGTGAACAGCATCCTCAATAATAGTCACTTCTGTAATTACCCCTAAATCCACCAACGACAGTACGGGTATCTCCGGATCTTTTACTTCCTCAAGCCATGTATAGATTGTATCGACCGTTAGCGTTTTCATGTTCAGGAATAGGCAATATCAAATGAACCCGGGATGATTTGATTGAGGTGATGCTTCATATGCCGCACATAATCCTCCGCTAAGAACTGAAGTGAATAAAGTTTGGTTTCCGTCTTACCAACATTGGATACCTTATTGTAATTGGATTCGCTCATCTGCAACAATACATTAGAAATTTGCCTATTCATCAAAACCCAAAGTTGAATTACATCTTCTTTTTTGGTGTTTTGATATGTGTTGGCCACCACCCAGAAATCCTGATCATATGCAATTTTTGAAGGTGTTGTTTCGTACTGTCCACAAATAAATCTACGAAGATTATTATGTGCAGAATCAATTAAGTGCCCTAATACTTCTTTCTTGCTCCATTTATTCGCCAAGGGTTTAGCTGCGAATTCTGCATCTGAAATTTCATTAATCCGATCTTTAAATTGATTGATGATGGAGTCTAATTCCTGAACTGTACTTTTCATTTTTGCATTTTACTTTTAACTATAACTATTAATCTTTAATTTTTTTTGCAGCTCTCTACCATTCAGCAGTCGGATCGATCCGAAACACTTCTGACATTTCATCAACCAATGGCTGAAGATGTTCGCTGTGTTTTCCTGTACGTCCTCCTAAAATGGGTGCTACGATTTTCCAATCGGGCAATGAGAGATGGGTTTGCTGAATAATTTCTTCCACCTTTTTCATCCAGCGTTTTTGTAATTCTTTTTCGCCTTCAAAAATTCCATCGGTTATAATTTCTTTTTCAAACGGTGATTCTTCAAAAATTCCTAGCGCATAGGGGAGGGCTTCAAGTAATGATTTTTGTAAACGCGAAATACTTTCTTCCGTAGCCGATCCCAATTGCTTCACCCAGGTATTGGCATGCAAGGTATGATAGCGCAGTTCGCCTCTGATTTTTCTAGCCAACTCAGCCAATGGCTGGTAGGAGGAACGCCCCAGCATTTCAAAGCGAATGGCTTCTGCTGTATCAAAAAGAAAATGACGCATTAAACTAAAATCATATTCTCCATTAGGGAGCTCAACGAAAATGCAATTGTGAAATTGAGTTGCAGGACGCATGAAGGCCAAGGTATCCGGTACCTGTTCTCCCAGTTGGTGAAGAATAGTATAGATTGCCTGACTATGCCCGACTTTATCTTGTGCCATAGAAGAAAATGCAATGTCTTCCTCTAACAAAGGACCAAAGCCTGTCCATTCAGAATTACGATGACCAAGTATGAGTTGATCATCGGCTATTTTATAAAGAAGTTCTTTTAAGTGAGTCATTAGGAGTTAGTATTTAGACATTAGACTCAGGACTTAAGACTATCGACTTTGGGTTCAAGATTCCTTCGTTCTAAAAAGGATGAAAGTTTTTCGCCTCCTTTGTAATCAGCAGCATCCCGAAATTTCTTTTCAGACAAAGTAAGCCAAAGCTCTTTTTCTTCAGGTGAAGTAAACCGAATATCGTCTGATGCAATGACCCAGATGTTAAGTACCTTTCCTGTGTTGAAGCTTTGCTTTGCCATCGACATTGCTTCCTGAGGTGATGAAGCATTAACTGATCCGACATGTATATGTTGCTTGCCTCGCTTCACCATGTGATAGATTTCAAAAGCTCTTTTATTCTTTTCCTGATCTGAAGCATCATCAATTAAAATTAGACCATATGCGTTTTGATCTCCTTCTGTCATTGGTGAAACATACACATTCCGTGTATCAACCACATAAAGCGATATACAAGTGAATCGCCTTGTAAAAGTTTCTTTGGCTAATATATAAGCCATTTCAAGATTTGGTGCATGTACTGCTCCTTCGTGTTGAAATGCTTTTTCTTCTTTGGCCTGAACAAAAACTTCAAATGTTCCGAACTGATCCAGTGGAACTTTTGGAACAATTAAACCTTCTGTTCCAATTTCCGGAAGCCGATTTACGCGAGGGTCTAGTGAGGTCATGTCTGAGTAATCAGAGTTTGGTAATCGGTATTCAGTAATTCATAAAAGTTTGGCAGTGGGTTCATTACAAAATGATTCAGCTTTGCCGACCATCGAATTCTGCATTTTTCGGATAGAGGAATGGTGTTTCAATAATCTGCTAGGCAAGTGGCATAATATACTGTGTAGTTTTAGTTCGCAATGCTTCTCGCACCCACTGTCCTCTTTCTTCGGCTATGCGTCTTACTTCTAATCGCTCTTTATTGCAAGGTCCGTCACCATTAATAACTCTTTTAAATTCTTCCCAATCAGGTTCGGTGTATTCCCATTTTCCGGTTTCAGAATTTTTTTTCAGTTTATCATCTGGTATCGTAAAACCCAGTTCCCAGATTTTAGGAACATACATGTCTAAAAACTGGTTGCGTGTATCATCGTTGGGCGACAGCTTCACTTTCCATTTCATCAATACTTCTGTGTGAGTTGAAATTTTATCAGATGGACCGAAGAAGTGCATCATCGGTGCCCACCATCTGTCGATGGCTTCCTGAAACATGTCGCGTTGTTTTTGTGTGCCTGCTGCTAAGTAGATTACGCAATGATGTCCATACTTTAAGTGAAAAGATTCTTCCGCACAAATTCTTTCCAACGCTCGACAGTATGGACCATAACTACCTTTCACATTAGCCAATTGATTTACAATGGCACCAGCATCAACTAACCAGGATATAAAGCAGGAATCGGCCCATGTAAAGGCTGGATAATTAAAAATGTTCGAGTATTTTGATTTGCCGGTTATAAGATCCTGAATCATTTGCTCGCGCGATTTGCCAAGTGTTTCAGCAGCGCTGTATAATAATTGAGCATGTCCAACTTCATCCTGCACTTTGGCCATTAGAGCGAGTTTGCGTTTGAAGCCAGGAGCGCGGGTAATCCATGTACCTTCCGGAAGTGCTCCAATAATTTCGCTATGAGCATGCTGTTCAATCATGCGGATTAGCTGTTTGCGGTAAAGCTCCGGCATCCAATCGGCAGATTCTATTTTTTCACTCCTTTCGATCCGAGCTTCAAAAACAGCCAATAGAGCTGGATCTTCTTTACTTAAACTATCCGTTTGGATCCCTTCAAATGTATTTCCACCACCGTACATAACTTTACGATTTGAGATTTACGATTTCACAATAAAAAATGCAATCGCAACCAATAGATAGCGATTTACAATTTTATAACGTTTGAACCAAACGATTGTTAGCTCTTAAGAATTAGGAATTCTTTTTCAATCCATTTACGAGCATATCGGCCAATTGAAAGCCAAGTGCTGTAGGGTCGATGGCAGAATCTGGATCGTACCACATCGGCATCCAGTTAAGGGAGGAGAACAAGGTCATTACAGCCAGTTTCGTGTCGATGGTGTTTTTGAATTCACCCGATTTTACACCCGATTCGATGATGGCTTTAAATCGATTAATATAATTGATACGCAACAAAAGGAAGTCGCGTAAATAAGGCTGACTTAAGTGACGATGCTCATTCATAAATACCGCTGAAGCGGTAAGGTCTTTTGCCATTACTTGTATGTGGGCGATGATACCGTTCCGAAGTTTATCAATAGAAGACACATTTTGTTTTTCTACTTCTTCCAGTGATTTTCTAAATTCGGTAGCCATATCAAAGCAAAGGCTTTGAAGTATTTCTTCTTTTGATTTAATGTGCGAATACAAGCTCGCAGCTTCTATGCCTAAGAGCTGTGCCAAGTCGCGCATGGACGCAGCGGCATAGCCTTTATCTTTAAACAGTTCAGCAGCCTTGCGGATGACTTGTTCTTTTCTCGTTAAGTTGGTTGTAGGTTCCGACATAGATGATAAATAGCTAAAGATAAAGAATTAATCTGAGAGGAGAGTTTAGTTTGATTAAAATCATCATCGGGTAGCTTTCAAAAAAAGATAGGAGTCAAACTTTCTACAGTCTGGATACATACAAATGTTCGCTCTTGGTTGTGTTGCTTTTAAAGATAAGATCAGTCCTTTAAATATTGCCTGCTCTGCAATCTGTTTTTTATAAAGGGATACAATGCAACTGCCAAAAGAATAATGCATGTACCTGCATAAAAATTAACACCCATCTTTTCTTTTTCTTTAAAAATAATGACAGCCATGATGATGCCATACACAGGCTCCAGGTTCAACGTAAGTTGAATGAAAAATACACTGAGCTTCTTCATTAATTCGACAGCCTGAGAATAAGCGTAAACTGAACAAACACCGGCTAACAATACAAGGTAAATCCAATCATTGAAGGAAGGAGAAAGTTGCAATACGTGATCGGCTGCCCATGTGTTTTTATAGATCGGCATAAACAAACCAAGCCCGATGAACACACCAATCATTTCATAAAAGGTAATCGTATAAGAATCAATTGTCTTAATCATTCGCGAGTTAAATACAGCGAATAGTGCTCCGGTAAAACCGGCCAGCACACCAAAGATCAATCCTAGTTTGTATTGAAAATCGAATGAAAAGATGATGTACAATCCGAAGATGACAACTAAACCAAGGAGTACTTCTGTTTTTTTAATTCTGCTCCGATTGAATAGGGGCTCAAGTAATGCGGCCCACAATGAGTTCGTTGCAAAACCTACCAGACTAACTGAAATATTCGAAACACGTGCAGAGCCAAAGAATGCGAGCCAATGCAAGGCTACTATAAAACCAATTAAGATAAGTTTGAGTAACTCAGCTTTTGTAACCTTGAAATTTCCCTGAACAATCAGAATCAGTATTCCCATTCCAGCAACAGCAAGAATCGACCGAAAAAAGACCATCTCCATTGCGGGAAGCAAAATTAATTTCCCGAGGATGGATGAAAATCCCCAAAGAAAAACAATGAAATGAAGTTTGAAGTAATCGTTTCGAGTGGCCATTAACGAGGAACGTATTTATACATAAGAATAGTAATAATGCCGAAGGTGATGTTGGGTATCCAAACGGAAATCTGTGGAGGTAAAGCACCGTTCTCAGCAAACGTTCGGAACAAGGTAAAGAAGATTATGAAGATAAACGATAAGGCAAATCCCAATGCAATTTGAAGTCCTGTACCACCGCGGCTTTTTCGTGATGAAACAATGGCACCCATAAATACCAAAATAAAAATAGAAAAAGGAGAACTATAGCGTGTGTATTTTTCAACTTCATATAATTCAATACCTGTCGATCCACGTTCGCGCAAGGTGTCAATATATTCGTCAAGTTCGTTAATCGTCATACCATCGTATTTTCGATAATCGCTTTCAAATTCTTTTGGATGGATAACGAGTGTGGTATCCATTGAAGATCCCTTTCTAACAGAGTCTCCATGCGTAGCAACCTGCTTACTTGTATTTTCAAATCCGATTGATTCTGGATTGCTGGTTGTTTCAAAAATCGTGTTGATCTTTTTTATTTGCCAATCACGCAGTTTCCACTTTTGTGTGGTAGTGTCCCACTCAACCCGACTGGCCGTAAGTTTCTCCATCAACTTGTTGTCTTCGAAACGTTCCATGCTAAAATGATAACCCGTTTGATTGCTGTTGTTATAACTCTGCATGTAGAGATAAACATTCGGTGCTACCTGTATGTGAATATTCTTTTTATCGAAATAATATTTAGTCTTCAAGTACTGCACTTCAAAAGCCAAACGCGATTTTGTTGCATTGGGAATGAGCCACCCGGTTAAAAAGAAACTGGCAATAGCAATGAGCAATGCACCAATAAAGAAAGGGAAAAGAATGCGTCTGAAGCTGACACCACTACTTAGTATGGCGATGATCTCGGTATGCCCTGCCATGCGTGAGCATACATAAACAGTAGAGATAAACAGTGTGATCGGTGTTACTAATGTGCCAATCCAGGGAATGTAATCCAGGTAGTAACTAAATATTTCTGCGGCACCAAGATTGGCTTTCGCGAAATTATCCATCTTATCTGTCATGTCGATCATGGTGATCACCGCTAATAAGATCAACACCACAAAGAAAAATGTGGTGAGGAATGATTTGAGAATATATTTATCGAGAAGCTTCATTCATTTAGTCCATAGTAAATAGTCGATAGTTCATAGTCAATTGTTATAGTCGTTGAGAAACAATTTTTACCATTCTGTTTTTCCATTCCACGAAAGTACCTTCTTGAATTTTTATGCGTGCTTGTTTAACCAGCCAAAGGTAGAAGGTTAGGTTGTGGATAGAAGCAATTTGTGCACCTAAAATTTCTTTGCTGATAATAAGGTGCCTTAAGTAGGCTTTTGAATAGAATGTACTGGCATATCCTCCGAGGGCAACATCAATCGGAGACAAATCATCCTTCCATTTTTCATTCCGGATGTTGATAATACCTTCAGTTGTAAAGAGCATCCCGTTACGTGCATTGCGTGTGGGCATTACGCAATCAAACATATCAATACCCAGAGCAATACATTCCAGAATATTTTCGGGTGTACCTACACCCATAAGATATCGAGGCTTGTCGGCTGGAAGAATATTGCAAACCAAATCGGTCATGGCATACATATCTTCGTGTGGTTCACCAACCGATAAACCGCCAATCGCATTTCCCCATTGATTTTGTGAAGCAATATACTCTGCTGATTGTTGGCGCAAATCTTTGTACACACTTCCCTGAACAATCGGAAAGAGCGCTTGCTCATATCCATAGATTGGTTCGGTTGAATTTATCCGATCAACGCAACGCGTTAACCAGCGGTGTGTCATATGCATGGAGTCTTTTGCATATTGATATTCGCAAGGGTAAGGCGTGCACTCATCAAATGCCATGATGATATCAGCACCAATGGTTCGCTGAATGTCCATCACGCTCTCGGGTGTGAAGGTATGCTTTGATCCATCAATGTGTGACTTGAAGATCACACCTTCTTCCTTGATTTTTCGGTTGGCGCCTAATGAATAAACCTGGTAGCCACCACTATCTGTCAAGATAGGTTTGTTCCAGCCGTTGAATTTGTGAAGTCCGCCAGCTTGATGAAGCAGTTCAATGCCTGGTCGTAAGTACAAATGATAGGTATTTCCTAAAATGATTTCTGCTTGAATGTCCTGGTCTAGCTCACGTTGATGTACAGCTTTTACTGATCCCGCTGTGCCCACAGGCATAAAGATGGGAGTATGAATATCACCATGATCTGTATGAAGAACACCTGCCCGGGCAGATGATTGAGAATCTTTGGAGGTCAGTTCGAATTTCATAATGCGGGCAAAAATACGTTATGCAGTCATATAACCATCGATAACTGTTTTCAAACCAGCGCTATTCCTGAATTGGGTGTGTTGTTTATAACTCACTTGTACTTCAAAATCAGCTGGTCTCTTAATCTAATACTTACTGCATCCAGATGCTCTCCTTCCGATTTAGCTGTATCAGCTTATCAGTGTATCTGCTTTTAAACCTATAACCAAATAATATTCCGAAGTTGATATCAATCGATTGATTGTTATGTTTACGCACACATAATCAATGTGTGCGCACACATTTGCAAATTTTTCTTGCTTTTAATTCTTCTATCTTCTACTTTGACCCACGAATTCACCGCTAGAATATTCTGCCGGTTGAATTGATCTCGAAATAATGTTTTTACCTAAACCCCAAACTCAATGAAAAAACGTTTACTCAAGCTTGTGCTCTTGCTCTTGTTTGCAAGTGCTTCGGCTTACGCTCAGACGGTGACTGGAAAGGTCACCTCAGCTGCTGATGGATCTCCGGTTCCGGGAGTGTCCATACTTGTAAAAGGTACTAGTAACGGCACCGCGACAGATGCCACTGGCTCTTTTACCGTTAATATTCCTGATCCTGCAGGGACTGTATTACTGGTTTCCTTTATTGGCTTTGCGCCTCAGGAAGTTCCTGTACAGAACAGAACGCAAATCGATATCGTCTTGAAAGAGGATGTCACGGAATTGAATGAGATTATCCCAGAATTGTCATTAGGAAAAAGTTCTAATGGCGGCCATTAGGAAAAAATGTTTGAAAGGATAAGATAGTCAACGTTTTAAGTTGCCATTGGAAGGGTTAAATTCGGTAAGATTTTCTGACAAAGAACATGGACTATAAA
>JANMRZ010000074.1:0-46186 GCA_031388805.1 Chryseolinea sp. | reverse complement strand
TTTATAGTCCATGTTCTTTGTCAGAAAATCTTACCGAATTTAACCCTTCCAATGGCAACTTAAAACGTTGACTATCTTATCCTTTCAAACATTTTTTCCTAATGGCCGCCATTAGAACTTTTTCCTAATGACAATTCTGGGTTTAATTGTCTTTGCATAAAAATCAAGAAAATCATGAATGTGACTGTGAAATTTCTTGGAGGAACAGGAACTGTAACGGGATCGCGTTATTTAATAGGCATTGGTAAGTTTCGTGTTCTTTTTGATTGTGGACTGTTTCAGGGATTGAAAGAATTACGACAACGCAACTGGGATGAATTTCCTGTCAGTGACTCTAAAAACAACTACGCATTCATTTGGCTTGAATTCTTTTCAGATTCTATAGCTACTTCCAAGAAGCTGGGAATTTCTATTGTAAAGATCGAACCTTCACTAACACGCGATTGAACTTGAATAGTGCCTCCTAATTTCTCAACGGTTTCTTTTACAATGTAGAGACCAAGTCCTGATCCAAAAGATTGTTCGTGAGCGCGCGTATACATCTCGAAAATCTTATTCAATGACTCCTCTGGAATTCCAATTCCATTGTCTTCAATTGAAAAGATGATTTTATCAAGACGCTCTTTTACTGTTACCCGTATGTAGGAATTACTTTTTGCGCTATCGTAATATTTAAATGCGTTTGAGATTAGGTTATTTAAGATAATTTGCAAGCGCGTAAGATCAGTTGTGATTCTGAGATCATCCGGTACTTGTCGATGAATTTTTACATTCTCTGCACCTGGGAAAAAACGAAGGTTCTCAATGGAATCTAAAACCAAACGTTTTACAGAGGTATTGGCAATAGCAATAGATTGCTGTGAATTTCTTGAGTAATCTGTTATGTCTCTGATTAGTTTTTCGAGGTTTGCCACACGACCCTCCATCATTTCGTGATACGATTTCAGTTCATCAGCATCTTTGGTCAGTTTGGTAAGCTGAAGCAAACCATGCAACGACATAAGGGGTGCGCGTAAATCGTGTGACGTGCTATAAACAAACCGATCCAGTTCAAGATTTAATTTTGTAAGGGCAGCATTCTTTGCTGTAATTTCCTTTTCATGTTTCATCATCTGCGATTCAGCACGGTGATTGATGTTAATGAGAAAGTAAATAATGAGGGCAGAGCCCAACGAGGATCCTACGAAGTTGATTATGATATTGGCCCGAATGTACTCTGCCTTACAAGCAGAGGGTCGGGGGTTCGAACCCCTCAGCTCCCACTGAAAGTCAGCCACTTACAACACAAATTGTAAGTGGCTTTTTTATTTGCACGTAATTTGCACTTAAAAAATAAATGGATTCTCTTTTAGATACACCGTTGAAATTTGACTTTAGGCTACGGTGCGTTGACAATTGGTGTGGTTCTGGTTTCTATTCGACCTCCAGCAGATACATTAGTCGTTATATCGGTTGTTCCATTCGGCCTTAAAACTATATCTATGGTGTAACCTTCCGCTGCATGCTGATCACATAGAAATGCATGAGTATTTGGAGCCCATATCGCAGTGGTATCCGGGCGTCGGCAACGGATGCTGATATTGTGCTCTGCGTTATTAGTACAATTTGGAATAATACATTGAGGCATCTTTTTTTGGGTTAGGTATGCAACGAATTTTAAAATACAATTTCTTCTTGAGATTCTCCCTTGCTTCCAACCGCACCGGAGTTAAATCGAATTAATTTGTCCCAATCAATTTCTCCTTCACTAGTACAAAATTCTTCTAGAAATTCTTTGGTAAGGCGATTAATGAGCTTGCCATATGACTCTTGGAATTCTTGATTTTTTTCTTTCGCCTGATGACCTATCGGAACAATCAATTTCGTATATAAATTAGCGTCACCAGAGATTAACTCCCAAAATCTTTCACCACACATTTTGTGGTAACTTCCTTTTGCTTTGTATTCTGATTTTGGATTTGACTTTCCGTAGCAACAACCGTTCACGCAAACTAAATTTACGATAGCCCCTGACGTAGCAAGCCGCTTTCTAATAGTATTGAACTGATCAATTAGCTTATTGATTTGACTATCATTACCCCAATTTGGACCGGATTTTATAGCAACAACATATCTGCGCCCATCCCGATCAAAATCTAAGTCTATTCCTTCACTGCCTGCTTTTCTGCCTTGATAAACGGAGTCATTGATATAGATCGCCAATCTTTCAAGCCAATTTCCGAATATTCCTTCCTCACTAGAAGACAAAAAAGCGCTTAATATACCCTCGATAATTTCATTAGCAGTCGTTACATTTTTCGCTTTGAATAAATATGGGTTCTTACTTTTAAGAACTTGCTTCAGTTCAATGGTATTTACTTTAGCTAATCTTTTTTGGTGAAAATCTCCAATGTTCCCTTCAACGTACAGCGAGACGTCGTCTAAGTTTATCTTTGGCATCATTAATTGGGTCTAATGTTATAATCTTAGTCGGTTTCAACTGTTGTTTCACCATATCGTAATATTCCTTCATAATCTCGATGCCGATTGAGTTTCTCTCTAGCCTTTGAGCAACAGTATTTGTAGTGCCTGATCCCATGAATGGATCTAATACCGTATCACCTGGCTTTGTGAAGAGTTTTATGAACCATTCTGGCAACTCTTCTGGAAAAGCAGCACTATGTTTTTTATTGTTGCACTCAGTCGCCAAGTGCAACACATTTGATGGAAAAGCTTTATCCCGGTTAATCCAATTCGAAATATTTTTTCCGAATCCGCTGCCGACTTTAGAGTTATCACGACGTTTATCTGTTTCACTTAAATTTCTTAGGCGAGACTTTGCCCAATCACCCATTGGAACCATCACCTCTTCTTGGTACATATCGAACTTCTTGTCCTTATTAAACTGAATTAGTCGTTCCCATCCATCTCGAAACCTGTTCGGCCATTTTCCTGGATAGCTATTTTTTTTATGCCAGATAAATTCTTCAGTCCAAAGCCAGCCTTGCTTCCGCATCTCAATTATCAATTCCATTACGTAAGTGCTTCTCTCCCCTTCAACAACCTTCTCCTTTATATTGAGGACAAAAGTGCCTGAAGGTTTGAGGACTCTCAGCAACTCCTTGGATAGGGGTAAAAACCATTCAACATACTTATCAGGATGAATTCCACCATAAGTGCTCTTACGCTGATCCGCATAAGGTGGAGAGGTAAATATTAAATCAACTGATTGATCCGGTATCTTTTTTATAACTTGTTTACTGTCACCTAAATAGAGGTTAGTAGTTGTTTTCATTCTGAAGGTTAAAAAATTCGACGATTTAATTTAGGCGAAAAAGTGCATTTTTTTATCGAAAACAAAACAAATAAGAGCCTCCCTTCATAATTCGAGACAATAGTTGTCTAATGAATTTAGAATTGACCAATTGATTTTAAGGTTTTTGTTGCAAACAAGAATTTTATTTGTTTTATTTATCATTTGCTATCAAATGGTATCATGAAACAGGAAAAATACACAAAATCACAAAATGGCTGGCTTTCCCTTGAAGAGGCTTCCTCATATATTGGAACTGGAAAAACAGTTTTATATACGCTTGCTCGTGAGGGACGTATCCCCGCTAATAAGGTTGGTAAAAAGTGGACTTTTGAAAAGTCTCAATTAGACCTTTGGGTCAGAGGCAACCAACCCATAGAAACATTCTTTTCGTCACTGGATTTCAACATTGAGTTGAATAACTCTCTGCGTGATCCCCAACGTGATGCATACCAGAGGACATCCGAATTTTTTCGTGCCGGAAAAAATAAAGCTATCCTTCAGATACCGGTAGGATGCGGCAAGACTGGTCTTGCTTCAATACTTCCGTTTGGTATTGCACAAGGCAGAGTGCTGGTTATTTCTCCAAACCTTACTATTAAGAATGGACTTTATGAGGCGATGGATATAACAAATCGCCAAAAGTGTTTCTGGCGTAAGTCGGGAGTTTTAAGTAATGAACAAATGGTGGCTGGTCCACTGGCTTGTACGCTGGATACAGGAAATATTACAGTTGCAACAAAATGTCATTTCGTCATTACTAATATTCAACAGTTATCAACGAATATTGAAAAGTGGCTACTTCAATTTCCAGATGATTTCTTTGATATGATAATCATTGATGAAGCGCACCATAGTGCTGCGGATAGTTGGAAAAAAGTACTAGACAGATTTCCTAAGTCTAAAATTATCCACTTAACAGCAACGCCTTTTCGAAGTGATCGACAAGAGATAGATGGTGAGCTTGTTTATCGATATTCCTTTAGAAGCGCGACATTAAAGGGCTATATAAAGCGTCTAAAGGCAAGTTATGTTGCACCATCAGAAATTGAACTCGGATTCACTGATGAACGTGGCCGGAAATATTCGCTGGAAGAGGTATGTAAACTTAAGGAAGAAGACTGGTTTAGCAGAGGTGTTGCATTAGCACCTCTTTGCAATAAACACATTGTAGATGCCAGCTTGGCGAAACTCGAAGAGTTAAGACAAACAGGAACTCAACACCAACTTATTGCTGTAGCATGTTCGATTAATCACGCTAGAGATATTCGTTCAATGTATGCCGAGCGAGGATATTCCGCTGATATAATTCATAGTCAACAAGATCCAGAAGAACAGAAAAATGTCTTGGTGGCATTAAAAAATGGAACGCTGGATTGCATTGTTCAAGTTCAAATGTTGGGTGAAGGATTTGATCATCCGCACCTAAGCGTTGCGGCAATTTTCCGTCCATTCCGTTCCTTGGCACCATACATTCAATTCGTTGGTAGAATTATGCGTGTAATCGTTCAAAATGATGCAGCGCATCCTGATAATATGGGCCACATTGTTACTCACCTTGGAATGAATCTCGATCAAAGACTTAATGAGTTTAAGCAATTCGAACGTGACGATGAATCATTCTGGAAAAAAGTCATTGATGGCGAAGAGCCAGAAGTTCCTTCTGAAGTTCGGTCCGGTAACACTCGTCTTACTGGCTCCGAAAGCATGGTAGTTGTTAGAAATGAAGTTGTGGATAGTCTTTGGGAGGAAGATTTTACTTCGGTTGAAGACCAGCAAATAATTGATGATTTGCGTGATCGTATGAAGTTGCTTGGTCTCGATCCTAGTCAGGTCGAAGAATTTGTGAAGAATGCAAAACCTGGTGCAATTAGAAAAGGACCGGCTGCTGAAAGTTTTTCAATTCAACCACAACGAGCACTAGCGGAATCCCGGAAACGTGTTCATGAACAATCTAATCGTGTCGCAAAAATTATCTTAAATCATGTCAGTCTCGAAATGACAGGAAGAGAAATTCCATTCAAGTACACGTCCTTAGGTGTGACCGGGCGTAGCAATTTTGTGGCTGCTGTAACAATGGTAAATAAGGAGATCAGCAAACGCTTGGGTAAGGACCGTGAGCAATGTTCTGTTGAAGAATTTAAACAAATCTTGGAATCCATTGATGACATAATTCAAGTCCTGCAAAAACGTCTGAGAAAAGCAAAAAGTGATTATGAAAAGCAACAAGCCTAAGGGAAAAACCCCCTCCCTAATTGGCGGAACCTTGGGGGCCCCAAAAAAGGATATTGTATTAAAAAAATCTGCTTGCAAAAGATGTAAAGCCGACATCCTTAAAGGGATTGAGTGCTACAGAATTCCACAGCTTGGAGGCAGTTTTGCCAGTTCTCGGCCATACTGCGACAGTTGTTTTGAATCAATACTAGAAAAAACAAAGGCTGATTTAGATGTGCTTTTTAAAAGTATTCAAGCGTAGGCTGGAGTTAGAAACACTCCTGATTTGATCCGGAAATTCAATCTGAAGAGCGTAGTAAAGAAGACTAATCGTTTTGTTAGATAATCACACCGACAAAATGAGCGACTTCAGATAGTGTTTTAGCCGCAGTTTTTTCTATAAAAGCCAGATTCTTCATGCTTCAAATGAAACCACATATTCCAGGAGAGGGTGAATGGGAAACAGTCAAAATCTTCAATAGTTACTTTCCTAATGCTCGTTTTCAAGTGAAAAATATATATATAAATGCTGTTGTTATCCTAGTAGAAACAATAAGCAAGCCTATTCCCCCGCCCACCGCAAGGAGCAACAATGACAATAGATGACCACCTGTTTTTTGAAGTGACTTACTGATGTATTGAATGCGTGGATGCCTATGTTCAAAAACCCACCTTATTTCCGTGAACTCTTGGATTTCTTCTGGACATCCCAGTCTATATATAGTACTCCCAAAAGCTAAAAAAAGTGTGCTGGCTATAATCTCGGTCATTTCGTAGGGAATGAAATTCGTAAAAATCACTGGATAGATTGTGCTAATTGTACCTATTGTATTGACTACAAAGAGTGAAGCTAGAAGTGATACCCATGAAAATCCGAAAATCGGTAAACTTCCGATCTTACGTGTTTTTTGCCAGCTGAACCATTTCGGGTATGTTATGAACTCACTTTTATCGTTAGTAGCATCGTGATCTAAAAAGAATGCTAGGGTAAAATCAGTTTTTTTGTCAATGATTGCATCTTGCCACACTGTTCTACCCAATGACGCTTGCCTAAGTCTGGTACCACGCAAATCAGCTCCCAAAAATTTTGCGCCAACAAAACTATTCAGTGCTAAATCTGCATCTCGGAAGTCGACATTTTTAAACGGGCCGCCGAAAACACCATTTTCCGATTTAATGTTTTTAAAAGATGTCCCTGAATTGCACTCGCAATCAATAAATCGATTTCCTTCAAAAAACGCATCAGAGAAATCCGTGCCCACCAGTTTACATTCGCTGAAAATACAGTTCTTAATTTCAGTATTCTTAAAATTGCAATTGGAAAGATTGGTTTTCGTGAAATCTATATCAGAAAGTTTGATTTTACTAAAATTATAACCACTAAGGTCTTCTTGGGTAAGGTCTATAATTTTTTTATCAGGTGTTGAGTAGTTATTACTAAACTTCTCATCTTCCTTTTCATAGGTAAGAACATACTGTTCCCAAATTTCAGGGTTACAAGAGCGCAGCGCAGCTATAGCCTTTTTTGATCCCATTTTATACGTTCCTTATAAGGAGACTTCCGTTTTTTATCGTAGAGTTTAAAAGAAAAAAAACAGAAAAAGATATAATTTCTGTTTTCACCCCCTAGTGGATTCTTATTGGACATAAACTAATAATAGCATATCAGCTACGAACTTAAAGTAGATCGAGCCGAGGGGAATTGAATTCATGGCCCCTCCCTTGCAATCCGGAAGATTCGTACTCTCTTATTTATCCGAGACTACTGATTACTAACACGCAACGTGGCACCAATGGGGCACCGAGTTTTTTGGGGGATTTTGAAGAATAATTTAAGTTGTTGATTTTATTGGTTGCGGGGGCTGGATTTGAACCAACGACCTTCAGGTTATGAGCCGATTTATTTTACCTATAACAAGAATTACCTAATGTTATTTATAGTTAATAATCAAAGTTTTAATTGACTTTCTAGCTTAACTGAGGCATAAGCATTTTAATGGTCAATGGGGCACTGGTGGGGCACCAGCCAGATAAGTAACAGGGCTAAAATAGCCTTGTTTATACCTCGAATTGTACCCTCAAAAATTTTCGCTTCTACTTTCAGGAGTTTAGAATGTCCGATGACAAAACTTTCAATTTCACCATTCAATCAATACAGCAACTTCCAATACCTTCAACAGGAAGAGACTATTACAAAGACAGCAAGGAAAGTGGCCTTAGTCTTTATGTGACAGCCAATGGCGCAAAAACGTTTTTTGTTCGCAAGCGCGTAAAGGGTTCTAATGTCCGCATGACTATTGGATCTGCTAAAGATGTGTCAATCGAAAATGCTCGTAAATCTGCCAAAATATTAAAGGGCCAGGTAGCGGCAGGTGAAGACCCCGTTGCGTTGAAGAAAAAAGAAGTCGCAAACAGATTAACCTTCGGGGATCATTTCAAAGAGTATTTGGAAAGATATAGTAAGAAGCACAAGAAATCCTGGCGATATGATGAGCGCGAAGTGAATAGATTTTTGTCGCATTGGTTTAATCGACAAATGAGTACCATTACAAAAGCCGAAATTCAAAAACTTCAATTAAAGATTTACGATGAAAATGGTTTATATCAAGCCAATCGTATTCTTGAGCGCATTCGAGCAATATATAATAAAGCGATTGAGTGGGGCTGGGAAGGTAGCAATCCAACAATAGGTATTAAGAAGTATCGTGAAAGAAAAAGAGATCGCTTTATTCTTCCTGATGAAATGCCATTCTTGTTTAAATCCTTGGAACAGGAAGGCAATGATACAGTTCGTGATTTTTTCTGGATGTTGCTTCTGGTTGGTCAAAGAAAAACAAACGTTTTGATGATGCGTTGGGAAGAGATTAATTGGGAGCATCAGACCTGGAGAATTCCTGACACTAAAAATGGAGAGCCTGTGATCATTCCACTTATAAGTAAGGCGTTGGAGATTCTTTCCAGCAAAAAAGAAAAATCTAAAAGTCCGTGGGTATTCCCGGCAGAGAAAGATAACTCAAGGTATTATAGTGATCCATCTAGGGCTTGGGATCGAATTCGTCAAAGAGCAACAATTGATTCATGGTCTCGTGACCAAAACGTGTTGAAAATTGTGGAAGAAAGCAGAAGAGAGATTAATTATGAATTTGCTGCGGATCAGTTTTTCAAGCTAGTAACCAAAAAAGCAAAACAGAATAAAATTGATTTGCCTAATGGTCTCATGGACATTCGTATTCATGATGTCCGAAGAACGTTTGGCAGCTATCAGGCAATTACCGGAGCAAGCCTTCAGATCATTGGAAAAAGTCTTGGCCACAAATCTTCAGAAGCTACACAGATATATGCGCGTCTCAATCTTGATCCTGTTCGGGCTTCAATTGAGAAGGCTGCCAATGCTATGTTTTCTATAAAGGAGTGAGTGACGCCTTATGGTAAGTAAGGGGCTATATTACTGTTTGCTACCACGCAAGTATTTTACGACTTTACGTTGTCTGGAAATCTGTTAATGATGGTCTATCAGGGAGAGATATAATGTCAAAAATATTAAAAAAATTAGCCGCAACTATTTTCGCTATTGGGTTGCTTTTGTTAGCGGTTGATAATTTGCCGCCTTCAAAAGATAGATTTGATACTCATCTTGTGCGGATTCAAATGGGTGACCATAGCTTTTCTTTTCCAAGAAATTATTTATGGAAGTATAAGCAACAAACAGAAAAAGATGGAGACGGCTATATCCATATACGTATCCTGCTGCCAAAATTTGAACCAATGAAATCTGATAATTATGAGAGATTCAAAAAGTTTGGTTCAGATATTGATTTGGCAATTTCTCTCGATAAAAATTCAGATAAAAAGCCATCAAATAAATTTCAACTTGATCTAGCTAAAGACTTTGAGAGATTATCGAATATATATTGTGCATCAGAAATAAGGCTTTTGAAGAGCGAAAGTAGGGACGATTTGGAGGTATACTCTTGCGAGCCCAGAAAGAAATTATATACAACATTAAATAGAGATTTCTTTATCGTGTGCAGTGATAAAGCTGATTGGCCCAATCCCCAATGTCAGAGTATGGGTAATACTTATGATTTGTACGGAAATTTGGGCTTTGCCTTTCATTTTGATGCAGCCTACGCTTCAAAATCATATGAGATTTACCATTTTGTAAGAGAGCTTATTGAAACCGCCAAAATTAATGGAGAAAAATAATGCCAACTTATTCGTGGACGCAAGCTGATAAGGACGGTTTACAAAGTGCTTACAATACGGGTGGTGGAGCTGCAGCCTACACGTATACTAATAATCTAATGAATCAAGCCAGAGCAAATGGCTACGAAGTAAATGGCGGAGCACAATCTTGGGTTCAATCAGCTATAAATATTAATCAGGATAGTGGCTGGCTGGCTGCGTATACCAGGACTAATCTTGCATTAGGCATTGTACTAGGTGGACAAATTTTAACAGGGGGTCAGGTACAAGCCGCCTCCAATACAATCGCTCAAAACTATGTTCAGCAAACAATCCAAAAGGGAACATTTCTAACAACAGAAGAAACCGTCAATAACGATATCAAAATTGTAACTCATAGTCTTGGGCTTACGCCTGATAATTGGCCTGGTGTTCTGGCTCCAGATGGATTGTACGATTACGATTTTGATAAATTGATGAGTGCACCAAAAGATTATGCGATGGCCCTAATGAAAGCCGCTGTTGCTGCTATAGCAGCAACAGGTGATCCTCTTGTGGGGGTGGCCGCTGATCTGGCTGTTTGGGTGCAGGACGCTCTACAGAAAATTGTGGATGATTACATTGACCCGCCAGCCGGACAGGATCCAATATTCCCAGATGTACCACTAATTCCAATGTTTCCTGCCGATTCACCTGTCCCACACGTTATTCAGGATCCCGACTCATGCCCCGTACCTTTGGATATGTTGCAAGCCTATTTTGTAATTGATTCAATGAATCATGCCACCTGGACGCCACTGGTAATTGATCTTGATAATGATGGGATTGAACTGACAAATCTTGCAACGGATGCCGTGTATTGGGACATTGATAGCGATGGATTCAAAGAAGCAGCCGCATGGGTGAAAGCAGATGATGCTTTGCTAGTTCGTGACTGGAATAATAACGGCACGATTGATAACCACGGCGAGTTGTTTGGTACACAAACGGTCGATGGTTTTACGAAGCTGACAGAATTGGATAGTAATGGTGATAACATCATTAATAGCACTGATACAGATTTTGCCAATTTACAAATATGGCAGGATCTAAATCAGGATGGAATTTCACAGGCGAACGAATTAAAAACGCTGACGGTGGCTGGTATAAGCAGCATTAGTTTAAATGATGCGACCCTGACTGGTGTTCAGGTTGAGGGGAACGATGTTACCCATATTAGCACCGTTACAATGGCCGATAGTTCTACGCGTAACATTTATGATGCATGGTTTAAATACGATACGCAGAATACACAATACTCGAATGATTTTGATTTAGATATTCGCACGTTATATGTGCCAACTTTGCGAGGTTATGGCGATCTAAAGGATTTGTATATTCAAATGAGTTTGGATGAAGGTCTGCTGAATAATGTGACAACATTATCAAATATGACATTGGCTCAGGTTCTTGACCCTAATCAAGGGTTCGCAGAAAAATTTAAGGATATGCTTTTTGATTGGAGTGGGCAGCCCGTTAGCCATTTGCGTGATTTAACTTCCGAATCATACGACAGCCGCCGTGTGGGCTTTGTTGAAGATTTATCCGGCATTCCTAAAATCGGTGTCGGTGCAGGTCTTGGAGGCATTGGTATTGGAGGGGCTGCTCTAGCGTACTGGCAAACTCAGGGCATCTGGCAGAAAGTGCTCACGCATTATACAACGGGCTTTCTTGTACAAACAGTGTTCAAAGATTTGTTCACGGGTGATATGGTCTATAATGCCGCCACAGGTGTAACAAGTGGTGCTACAGGATTATCAAGTACAAATCTTGCCGCTATTGAAATCTTAATTAATTCCACAGCGCAGCCGGAGTATGGATGGATGCTTGTCGTGCGTGCGATTGATCACGTACTTGGTGTTGATAATCTTTCGGGTGGTGATCTTGCACTTTTGGATACAGCTATTGATAATTCGGCCAGCACGTATGACCTAGATCAATTGCAGAATATTGTTTCAGGTGCAGCGGTTGACGCGATTTCTATCAATGGTGTTGCTGCTTCTCAAACGATAAATGGAACATTTTTGGATGATGCCATCACCGATTATAATGATTACAATAGCCATAGTACATTGAATGGCGGTCTTGGCGATGATCGTCTTTTTGGTGGGTACGGGAATGATACCTATCGAGGTGGTGAGGGTGACGACTATTTGAAGGATACTGATGGAAGTGATATCTATATTTATGAATCAGGTGATGATTTTCTTTATGACTCCGGGGGTGGTACAGACAAAGTAGTTTTATCTGCAGGGATTACGCTTTCGGATATTTCGCTTGATCGTACAAATAGTGCAGGTTTATCCCAATTAATTATCAATGTAAGTGGGCAGGGTTCGATAACTTTAGGAACTCAGTATAATTCAAACGGTCTTGTGGGATATGGTTCAATTGAGACGCTTGAATTCGCTAGCGGATCAACACTTAATTTAATTACGCTGGATAATCCGCAGAATGGGACTGGCGGAAACGATACGATTACCGGAGTTGATCGCGCCTATTATTTAAGAGATCATCTTTTTGGAGATGCGGGTAATGATACGCTGAATGGTGGATTGGGGAATGATGTTCTTGAGGGTGGATACGGTGACGATACCTATATCTATACATCGGGTGTAGATACGATTATTGAAGTTGATGGCTCCTTAGACAAGATCGTTTTTGCGAACACCTATAGCCAATCACTGTTTACTGCTGGTTTTAATCCGCTTCAAAATTTTTATGATGCAACGACACAATATATTAACATTTACTATGATGGACAGCTTGTCGTAATTATTAAAGGCGGTATTGCTACATCTAACCCAGGTACATTCGTAGAAAAAATTGAAATTACAGGTGTCACAACCTTTGATATTGCTTCCCTTGATTTTACGCACCATGGAACAGATGCTTCGGAAACTCTCTATGGCATTGATGCACTAGCATTAGAGAACAATATCATTCATGGACACGGTGCTAACGATTTTATCACAGGCCGTGAAGGAAATGATACGCTTTATGGAGATGACGGGGACGATACGCTAGAGGGTAACAACGGTGTTGATACCTTGTATGGTGGTGCTGGCAATGACACGCTTACGGGTGGTGCTGGGAATGATACAATGGCGGGTGGTAAGGGGGACGATATTTACGTTCTTGATACCTTGTCTGATGTTGTGACTGAAAATGCCAATGAGGGAGTCGACACTGTTCAAATTGCACTAACATATACGCTTGGTGCTAATGTTGAAAATCTGACCCTAGGGGGTTCTACAAATATCAATGGGACAGGTAACGCACTCAATAATATTTTGATGGGGAACCAATGGAACAACATTCTCACAGGTGGAGATGGTAACGACACATTAAATGGTAACATCGGAGACGATACGCTTGTGGGTGGTATTGGAGATGATATCTATGTTGTCGATAGTCTTGGCGATGTCGTCACTGAAAGCTCAGGCCAGGGAACGGACACAGTTCAGACAGATATCACGTACACTTTGGGCTCAAACGTTGAAAACTTAACGCTTACTTGGTCTTCAGCAATTAACGGCACCGGAAATTCACTTAATAATATTATTATTGGCAATGCCAATAATAATACCCTGACGGGTGGCGGTGGTAACGATACGCTTATTTCGGGGAATGGTCTTGATACAGTGATTGGGGGTATGGGTGATGATATTTACATCATCAATGATCTCGAAGATATTTTAACGGAGAGTGCATCTGAGGGGATCGATACAGTCCAGGTTAGCGTGACCTATACATTAGCGGCCAATTTTGAAAATCTAACATTGACTGGAATCTATTCAATCAATGGAACGGGTAACGCATCAAATAATATCCTTGTTGGAAACTCCAATATAAATATCCTCACGGGTGGTTTGGGTAATGACACCTATGTAATTGACAGCGCATCGGATAGTGTTGTTGAAAGCGCCAGCGAAGGAACCGACACCGTTCAATCTTCAGTTACTTATACGCTGCTTACAAACTTTGAAAACCTGACGCTTATCGGTGCAGACCATATCAACGGGACGGGTAACGCCGTAAATAATATTATCATTGGAAACATCGGTAATAACACACTGGATGGCGGCACGGGTAGCGACACATTATCTGGCGGTGCTGGAAATGATTTGTATATCATTGACAGTGGCGACACCGTTTCAGAACTTGCGAGTGAGGGCATAGATACCGTGCAGCTTGCGTTCACAGGCTATACACTTGGTGCAAACGTTGAGAACCTGACCTTAACAGGCAGTAGTGCCATTAGCGGCACTGGAAATTCACTGAACAATACGCTGATCGGAAATTCCGGTGTGAATACACTGACAGCTTCTGGCGGTAATGATACGCTTGATGGTGGCCTGGGTAATGACACACTTGTTGGTGGCCAGGGTGATGATATCTATTACATTGATACCGCATCGGATGTCGTAACAGAGAATGCTTCCGAAGGAACAGATACGGTTAATAGTGCGGCCACATATACGCTATCCACAAATCTTGAAAATCTTGCACTAACAGGTACAGCCGCTATCAATGGAACGGGGAATGCCTCCGATAACATCCTGATTGGAAACTCTGGCGTTAACACGCTCACGGGTGCAAACGGCCATGACACGCTGGATGGCGGAGCAGGGAACGACACCATGGTTGGTGGTGCGGGTAATGATATTTACTATGTTGATGGTGCTGATGTTGTGACCGAAGCGGCAAGTTCAGGAACGGATCTGGTTCGTTCAACCGCTGCGGCGTATACGCTTGCATCCAACGTTGAGAATTTGACCTTGATCGGCACGGGTAATATCAATGGAACGGGCAACACGCTTGTTAATATTCTAACGGGCAACGCTGGCAACAACACGTTATCTGGTGGCACGGGTGCTGATACAATGATCGGTGGCTTGGGCAATGATATCTATGTTGTCGATAACGCTTCTGATGTTGTAACAGAAAATGCTAATGAGGGAATTGATACGGTTCAGACGACGCTTGCACATACATTGGTAGCCAATGTCGAAAACCTGACCCTAACCAGCACGGGTTCCGTTGCTGGAACGGGTAATGCTCTCAATAACGTTTTAACGGGCAACTCTGGCGCAAACACTCTTACGGGTGGTGACGGTAACGACACGCTCGATGGCGGCACAGGCAATGACACCATGATCGGTGGAATTGGTGATGACATCTTTGTGATGAATGTTGCAACCGATGTTGTAACAGAAGCGGCAAATGAAGGAACAGATACGGTTCGAGCTGCTTTCACCTATACGCTTCTTGCCAACTTCGAAAATCTTACCTTAACTGGAACGTCTGCAATCAATGCAATTGGTAACGCAGTGGATAATATCTTGATTGGTAACTCTGGTATAAACACATTGAATGGTGGAACTGGAAACGACACGATGAGTGGCGGGGCCGGTAATGATATCTATGTTGTGGATAGTACGTTTGATGTCGTTTCTGAAAATCTGTCGGAAGGAACCGACCTTGTCCAAAGTTCTGTGACATATATCCTTAGCGATAATGTCGAGAACCTGACACTAACGGGAATTGCCGCAATCAATGGCATTGGTAATGATCTTGTAAATACAATCACGGGCAACACCGGAAATAATATTCTGAATGGTGGCCTGGGCAATGACACAATGATTGGCGGCACGGGTAATGATATTTACTATGTGGATGGTTCTTTAGACGTTGTAACAGAGGCAGTAAGTGCTGGGACGGATGTTGTTTATTCCTACGCATCAACCTACACGCTTGCAACCAATGTTGAAAACCTGACATTGATGGGATTGGGAAACATTGCCGGAACAGGCAACACTGCCAATAACATTCTGACAGGCAATACTGGAAATAATATCCTTAATGGTGGCACAGGTGTTGATACGCTCATTGGTGGTTTGGGTGATGATACCTATGTGATCGATACACTGACGGATACGCTAACTGAAAATACCAATGAAGGTATTGATACGGTTCAAAGCACCGTCACCTATACATTGCTATCCAATTTTGAAAACCTGACCTTGACCAGTACGGGTACAGTCAACGCTACTGGCAACACGCTTGACAACATTTTGATTGGTAATACGGCCAACAACACTCTCACAGGTGGTGGCGGTAATGATACGCTTGATGGTGGAACGGGTAATGACACGATGATCGGTGGAACAGGCAACGATATCTATTTTATCAATATTGCGACCGATGTTGTTACCGAGAATGCCAGCGAAGGTACAGATACAGTTAATAGTGGTATTACCTATACACTTCTAACCAACTTCGAAAACCTCACGCTGACTGGCGCATCTGCTATCAACGGTACAGGCAATAGTGTTGATAATATCATCAAAGGAAACAGTGCCATTAACACGCTAACTGGAAACGATGGTAACGATACGTTGTATGGCTATGACGGAAACGATATCTTAAGTGGTGGCAACAATAACGACACGCTCTATGGTGGAGCTGGGCTTGATGCTATGACAGGTGGTGCCGGAGCCGATACTTTTGTTTTTGAAGCAGCAAGTGCTTTCAGCAATATTGATACGATTTCAGATTTCACCAAAGCGCAAGCTGACAAGCTAAACATTCATGATCTTCTGGTTGGCTATACGTCAGGTGTCAGCAATATTGACGATTTCGTGACGGTTACGACCGTTGGAAGCAATACGAGCTTCCTTGTGGATCGTGATGGTGCGGGGACGACTTATAGCGATCAGGCGATTGTCACATTGAACAACATCACTGGCCTTACGGTTAGCGACCTATTCACCAACGGGCATTTGATCGTTTAACTTTCGATTCTGTTCAAATATAAATTCAGTCCTGCCTTCTGTCTTTGATGGAATGGTTATCCAGGTGATATAGCCGATAACGCTTATTACCCAATCAACAATTTTCGCCTCGCCAGAGCGATTCCCCGCTATATCAAAATTCTTGTTGGTCATGAAGCTTGATTCATCGGCCTAGCAATCCCTGTATCCATTAACAAACCGAAGGGGACAAGAATGAAACTATTTACACAAGAACAAACTAAAAAACTTCTATCAAACGGCAGTTCAGAAAATCGTGGAAAAGATCATCATCCAGTTGTGAAGCTGTTTCTTCCGGGAACAGATTGCACATGGCTTTTAACCGAGATCGACCCCGAAGATGAAAACATTGCCTTTGGTCTTTGTGATCTTGGTCAAGGTTATCCCGAACTTGGCTATGTTGATCTACAAGAAATCATCAATCTGAAATTTCCATTCAAGGTTGAGCGCGATAGATACTTCGAACCCAATTTCCCAATCAGTGTGTTTGCCCGTGCTGCGCGGAAAGAACAAGCCATCACTGAAAGCAGCATATTGCTTCGACAATCCTTGACGCCATAGATCAAAGCAAATGAAGTCCTGTTCTTTTGAGCAGGGCTTCATTTTGTTATCAAATCCTCCATGAGCAGAAAACAGGTGATGTATTGAGCCAGGAACAAATCAGAAAAATGATTGAAGAAATTACACTCCGATTTGAAAACGAATCTGAGAACATTAGAGCACAACATAACGGATCAGAATTTGACCCAATCAATTTACGCGAACGCAGACGGTATTATTATTTTCTTCAATGGCGTATGAGTCATGCAATCATTCGTGAAGTAGGGGATTATATAATCCGTCCATATTCGCATTATCCTCAAGAAACAATTTCAAAGTTCCTGACATGGTATGAAAGCCGCGATCCAAACATGGCCGCAGGGGGTGACAGACCAGCGCAGATAAATGATTTTATGAATTGGTATTGCAATAGCGATGTGATTCAAGCGGAAGTTGATGCTGAACGCATAAAAAGAAATGATTCGCCACGTCCATAAAATGGATAATGATTCATTTAAGAATCCCATCGTATGCAGTTGCGCCAATATTGAACCATGAAAATCATACATGGATAACGATTCACATTATCCATGATTAACATAACTGCATTTTGTTTGACTTTCCGCGTTGCAGCATTTATCAAGCCGCACTTCAGTGTGAAATAAAATTTCGAAAAAAAGAAATAATAAAACTTATGGAGAGTGAACATGCCGAACATTACGAATCAAGACCCGCTAATGAACCGCAAGGAAGCAGCAGCCTATATCGGTCTAAAAAATCCCAATACGCTTTCTGTCTGGGATTGCACGAAACGTCACGATTTAAAACCAATCAAGGTTGGACGCTCAGTACGTTATCGCAGATCAAATCTGGATAAGTATCTAGAAAGCCGACTACGGAAATAAAAAAATGGGAAAGGAAGTTGTTCAGAACTTTCCTTTCCCTACCCGTCAAAACATCATCATTATCTTTCGGAGACATCAATGAATATTGAACAGGCAAAAGCTATATCACTATATGAACTACTAATCAAGCTTGGTTTTAAACCCACACGGGAGAATGCAAACGAGTCGTGGTTTCTTTCGCCTTTACGGGACGAGAAGACAGCCAGCTTTCATGTAAATACCAAAAAGAATATCTGGTATGACTTCGGGGATGCACGAGGCGGAGATATCATTGATTTTGTATGTGCTTATTTGGAAAAATCAGAAGAGGCAAGCAACGTGCCGGATGCACTCCGCTATATTTCAAACATGTCCGGGTGTGTACCGACCATTGCAGCGGTAACCCCTCGCGAAGCTGAATTGAAAGAGCCTAAGCTGATCGTTAAAAGTGTTGGAGAAATTAACCGATTGGCGCTTGTCTATTATCTCAAGGGTCGTCACGTCTCTGTGGACATTGCAAAGTCATATCTCATGGAAGTTCTTTTTCAGAACAAGGAAACAGGAAAAGACTTCTATGCTCTTGGATTTAAGAATGAAGATGGTGGCTATGAATTACGCAATCCATTTTTCAAAGGATGTGCTGGCAAGAAAGCTGTTTCATTTGTTCGTGGCACCATCCCTAAGCCAAAAGGCATCCACATCTTTGAAGGCTTCATGGATTATCTGTCGATCCTGACGGATTTAAATCGCGACCGACTGGATGATGATGCCATCATTCTTAATTCACTCTCATGTTTGAAACAAGCAACATCCCTAATAAAAAACTATGGCTATGAAATAGCCTGGACATGGATGGATAATGACGATGCCGGAAACAAAGCTACTCAGGCATTTACTGATTTCTTCAAGACCGAGAAGATCGATCATCGACCGATGAACGAATCATACACACCACACAAGGATGTGAACGCATGGCTTGTTAAAAAATTGACGCCATCGGAATAGGTGTGTCATGGAGCAACATGAAACGGAATCTTTGTTCAAAATAGCCGAGATTGAAATTGTTTATAGGAACAAGGTCGGAGTTAAGGACAGGCCAAAGGTTACAAGTTCGCGGGAGGCCAATGCAATCCTTCGATCACGATGGGATTTGAATCGCATTGAGCTTCTGGAGCAATTCAAGATCATGTTGATGGACAGGCGTAATGCGTGTATTGGCATATCAGACATTGCAACGGGCGGTGTAGCAGGGTGCGTTGTCGATCCCAAGATAATCTTTGTCACGGCTTTAAAGGCGAGGGCATCCGGTATTATCATGGCGCATAACCATCCAAGCGGTAATCTGACACCAAGCCAGGCCGACATTGACCTGACGCGTAAACTGAAAGAAGCGGGTAAGTTTCTTGAAATCGGAGTGATGGATCATCTTATCATGACGAATGAGAGTTACTATTCTTTCGCGGATGAAGGCTTGATTCCTTGAGAGATAATTTGTGAAGGTGGGCCATTGCACTTAAAGTGCAATGGCTCGCCAACCTCACGGGCTCCCCTCTACTGTTTTTCAAATGTCGTTTCAAAGGTAACAAGAGCTGGTTGATACCATTCGGTTTTTTTTACTGTTTCATATTGCAAGGTATCCGCGATTACATCAGGGATAAGAAGCGCATCGATATCAAATTGCAATGTTAACTTTCCATCTGAAAACGATTTTATATAAAAGACTTCATCTTTTTCAGTGCCGTTGATATTTGCTACAATATTATCACCACTGATTTTCCAGCTTCCTTCCATTGTTCGATAGAATATAAAGCCAAGCCCAACTTCTCTAATGTAAGTGTGGTCATCATTTAAGATTAATACATGATAGGTTTCATCTTTATAGAGGTCGAAGATGCTCAAACCTTTCCGATGTTCATATGCAGATGGAAGGCTTATAATTTTATACCAATTTAAGCTCTTGTGGTACGTTCCAACATACTGTGCTTCAGCCTCAGTCAATGGCTGCTGTTTAACTTCATCTTCTGTGCAGGAAAAAACCGACAACAGAAGCATATATAAAATGATCTTTTTCATTTGTGTTGAATTAAAGGTTATTCACTAAAAACATGAAGGACTTTTTGCGGCCATTCCAAAAAAACATGCCCAGGAGTGGATAGGTCTTTGGTTGGAAGCTCCATGTCTCTATCCATTTTAAGGGTCGGAGATTCGCCAAGTGTGTACTGGATAACAAAGTCTTCCGGGGCAAGAGTTGCATCATTGTCTTGCAGCGAAAAATATAACTTCCGCACTTTCCATTTTCCAGTAGTGGTGACGATGCTACGATTGTTCATCTCAAGAGTTTTAATATAGGTGCTATCTGCATTCAGCTTCAACGTGTAGTTTTTTTCACCATAGATTCCGCTGACATACTTATATCCTTCTCCAAAAGTTGCAAATGGATCTTCCATAATATGGTGTGTGATATAGTATTGCAGATTCCATGTTTTGGCCAGATTTCTATTGATCGAAAGAGTGGACGGATCAATGTCTAAATCCATTTTGAGTGGATCATGCAAATCGTAATGAGTTGCTACTTCTGGTTTTGTCTCTTCTTCCTTGTCAAACAAGGAGCATGAGGTGAAAACCAGCATACATAAAATGATGAGGTGAATTTTCATAGTGATAATAATTACAAGCCCGATGGACCTTTTTGTACAATAAGAAATTCCCCGTTCGCATTCACATAGCCCTTCACTTGCTTAGAATTTTTCACCTGAACTTGAGCCCTGGCAAGGCCTGACATTGTATCAAAATGACCAAGCTTAAGATATGAAGCAGGGTGTAAAATAATTTCGCCATAGACGCTTGCAATGCCTGTGCCTTCATTACTATTAAACATGACATCAAATTCATTGATGCTTAATATTGTTGCCTTGGTTATGGTGGCTTTAGGATTTACAAGCTTAAGAAGTTTCGTAAAGTCATAAAATGTTCCAGCGGTATCTATTAGAATATCACCACCATTTTTCATTCCAATACAAGAAATAGCCCAACCACTTTTGCTAAATGGATATTGCCTGTACATGTTATTTTTGTATGTATAATTTTTATTGTCAGCCTTGATCTTTATCACAACATTTCCTTTTTTGTCGATGAAGCCATAATCAAATTCATCAGGTGTCGGAGGAATTATAACGGCACGACCGCCTGAGAAATCACCGGGTTCATTTGAAAACTGGAACGGTATGACCGTATTTCCGTTCGTATCAATAAATCCCCATTTCACTTCACCAAATTCATTGGTCTTTGATACCGCAGCCAAGCCTTCTGAAAAGGGATGACCACCGCCTTTAGTTGAAACTAAAATCTTACCGGAACGATCAACAATACCGTTTTTTGTAAGAAGACGCGCAGATGATCCAACATAGTAAGGAGCACTAAGGGTGGTTTTTGTTTCCTTTCCTTTCTTGTCAATCACAAAGTCAGCAGAACCCTCTAATCCACTTTTATCCAGTTGTACTAATTTTGAAACATAAGCAAATCCATCACTATCGAAGGAAGATGCACTCGAATAAATGCACGGGATAACCAGCGTTCCCATTTGATCAACATATCCGTAAAGCTGTTTGAAACCGTCTTTTACAACGACCACCATGCAATAGCCATTAACAAATCCATCTGGGATGTTATTGTACTTGCCATATGGGATTACAAATCTTCCTGAATAATCAATAACGGCAAATGCTGTTCCTTTTTGAATAACTGCAAAGCCTTCTTTAAAGGGCTGGCATTCATCGAATTCAACCTTTATAGCCTCGGCATGTATAGTACCTGGTCCGGTTTGAGCGTGCAAAATGCAAGGTGATAAAGCACAAAAAATGAGAAAAATGAAATGCTTCTGTTTCATAGTAGGGGTGTTTTTAAGGTGACAAAAAACTAACTGTCCGCACCGAATTCGTGCAGGGCTACAAATATAAAAAAGTATCAAATATGATGTATCAAAATTGGTGTAACATTTAGGTTATTTCGTCACGAATTTGGACTCCGTGAAAGAAGAGGAAGTCCTAAAACACTTAATCAAGCGCATCAGTCAGAGATTCGTGGAGCTGCGTAAGGAGAAGGGATATACGAGTTATGAAAGCTTTGCTTTTGATCATGACATACCGCGTATGCAGTATTGGCGTATTGAAAACGCTAAGACAAACATGACCCTCAAAAGTCTGGTGAAGCTACTCTCTGTTCATAAAATGACCATTGAAGAGTTTTTCAACAGCTTACCAAAAGAGATAAAAAAACAGAAGTAGTTGTCGGTATAAATTAGGGGGACTGGCTTTGCCACCGGGCTATCCGCTACAAGTCCGCGCTCGTTCCTCGCTGTGGGCTTTCCACTTCTATCCCTGTCCCTATTGGGATAATAATTACTTCATGCACAATTTTTTTGCAGATGTTGGTTTCTTCCTAATTAAAATTTACTTTCGGTTATAAGATTCCCTGACCCACCTGATCCAATCTGATCTTAGCCCACCTGGAATCTACAAGAAAAACGTTTCATGATGTTGGTCATTAGCGCTGATGTCATCATGCCAATATTTGCGAAGCCATTTTTTTGGTCGGTCTATGTTAATCTAAATTTCAAAACCCTCTTCAATGTTACATCAAGCATTTTTCGTCGCCTTGTTTATTGGCATCCAACTGACATCAGGTTATTGTAGCGCTCAACAGCAGTTACCAATCATCGATAGCGCATCATTCGACAAAACGATCACCCAACAGGTAACATATGCGATTACCGGTGAAAACGTCCCTACCGGAGGGGTAAAAGTTGACCTGACAAAAGCTATCGGTACGGTTACGGGATATATAGCCACTAGAAAAGGCATGGACTATTCACTGGATTTGAGTTTGGGAATTACTGAAGGTACGGCATCCTTATTCAGTAGTCATACAAATTTGCATTCAGATTTTAACGCCACATTTAATTTCATTTGGATCCCATGGAAATCTTCTGCGTCTATGGATCCCCTACCGGCAAATATGATACGAAAGAATTTCGCCAGCTACAAAACAAATAGTCTATTGAATAAGAGAGATTCTTTACTGTGCGTGGTACTAGTTGTAATAGGTCATAGATTAACTACTATTGGTCCGAATAGAGAGGAGGTGCAATTTAATGCTCAAGAATTTGCTCATGAAATGGTTGAAAACTCAGAACAATTGCATGAGGAATGGCAAAGGCGAGGGGTAAGATTAAAGATTGATAGTCTAATTGATAAAGCCAACTCTATCAACAGGAATAACCTAATTGATACAACACAGCTAACAAGGCAGCAACAGAAACTGATAAGAGAATTAGTGAAAAGATATTTCGGAGATGTTATTAGAACTAATCGTCTGCCTAGAATGTATACTGAATTAGACACAATAATTTCACCCACGGTGGCTGTCAGGCGTGATTTGCTGCTCAACGATTTTATAGCCTGTGTTAATAGGTTCATTAATATGGAGGAAGACAATCTCAACTATCAGATAAAACTTGCCAGCCCATATTGGAATGTAAAGAAGCTCTATTGGACCACATTCTCTCCATTTGTGAAGAGGCAAGGTTTTTCGCTATTTGACCAAACAATCTCACAACGGACTGACACCTCCAGCGTTACCTATGGTATAGGCGTAAGGGCTAATTGGTTGTGTGACTGGAAAAATAGCCTGCTTTATATACGAGGAGGACTCGATTTTTTCAGGGCAAACAACCTTTCGGACTTTAAAAAGGTCGAATACATAGAGCGGGATTCTATCACTACTGCTGGCTCAAAGAATATTTACTCGGAAAAGAAAGGCGTCAGTTACACAGGTGATAAACTCGATCATGAATTTGGATGGAACCTGTCAATAGAATGTTATTTTTTTTGGTCGAGAATGAATTTTTTTCCTGGGCTTTATGGACGATTCGACTATACATCCTCAAAAGTGTACGAGAAAAAATATATCCCTGTGTTGGAATTTGGCCTACCATTCAATATTAACTCTCCAGACAAGACAAAGAGTGTTGTTTCTATCGCCCCGTATGTTCGTTTTGAAAACTTGAACGCAGTCGATAAACCGGAAGTTGATAATGAAATCAAGAAGAATGATTTTTTGTTAGGGATAAGAGTCGGGCTTCCAATTAATGTAATGAGTAGATAATGACGGGGTTCAATTTACTTTTAAAACCATAAGTTATTATATGAGACTTGAATATCTACATAGCTATACACTGCAATTACTCTTTCTCTTTCATCGTGGTGGGACTTTTACATCCATCCCTATACTAAAAAATAAAAGCTTCTTAGTGATTTACATTTTATAATTCAATTACCCTCTTTTCTATTGATATGAAATTCATAATTTATATTTTAACACCAATACTGACAATTCTTTTACTTGTAATAAAGATTGAATTTTTTGAAAAACTAATTATAGCTATTGATCCAGATGCGCCATTGTATCTAACAATTGCTCTCGTTTTAGGTAGTCTTTATGTTTATTATATCAATTTTGCCTCGCCGTATAAAAAACTTCAGACCATATCTGAAAAAAGATGGGATGCCCTAAAAAAAATAACAGATTCATTGTTTAAAGAATATAAACAATATGGTTTGAGTTTTAATATCATGATACCCAGGCGGAAATATTTTCGTCTTATGGAGCCTAAAACTCCAGGATCCAAGGAGCGTAAATTTCAATTTGGAGTAGAAGTATTTGAAGTGATCTGGACTTACGGAAACAGTGGCGTTCATAAGGACTTTAAATTGACTGTTAATCAGGGGCTCTGTGGAAGTGCCTACAAATCAGGTGTTAAAACTAGCCTGGCATATATTCATGGAATTGCCCTTAATTCAGCTCAGTTGGGAAACTATAATTTAACCAGCGATCAAATCGAAAAAACTAAAAAACTGATCATTGTAGTTTCCTGCCCTATATCAATTGAGCAAAAGTCGGCAAAAGACTTAAAAGATAAGGTGGTCGGTATCTTGAATGTAGAAAGCAACAATGAAGCTTCTGAAAGCCTTGTTACTGATGTAATAAAACAGGCCGAATTCTATGAAAAAATCGTGTATTTGGCCGATATTTATTCACGGTTGCACATCTAAGTTTTACATGCTACGTTTGTACTCATAAATGCCTAACTTACAAGTATTAAGGAGGACAAGTTGGAAAATTCACCAATCGAAAAGAAGATGAGTAAAGAGGAAAGAATCGCCAAAAAATATGTTCAATACATGGACAGTTCCGGTGCCTATAGATTGGGCCTAAATCCTGATTTTGATAATTCACAGGATGATGAAGTTCTTTCACTTGAATTAGAGAAGAGTGAAATAAAATATAAGCAAGAAATAGAAAATGGAGAATACCGATTGGTGCCAGCTTAAATCAAACCTCAAAATCCTCTTTAGCTGCTTAAGCCGATTATTTATTCATCTCTATAGAAATTTCTGTGACTATAATATTTTTATGATCCTGTGCTGAAACATAGCGCGCATCAAGTTGTGTAATAACCGATGGGGTTTGATTCTTCAGTCCCAGAAACAACTCCCCCAGATTATAACCTTTCAAGGTTACTGTGTCTGAAGTAAATTTAATTGTAATTCTATTTTCCTCTTCACCTACATTTATTTTACAAGAAACCAGATACGCATAGTTGAAGAACTCCATTGTTCCGTTTGGCCATGCAAAGGATAGGTTACGGATATTGCCCGGTCGATCATAATTCTGATTTTCTGTTTCAGAATTTACAATAGCATTTTCATCCGACTGGCTTGACGGATTATTTTCACGAAGCTCATCATACTTTAGTTTAAATTTCTGGTTCATGATACCTTGAATTTATTGGTTCAGATTTTACTACTGACTTTACTTTGATATTTTGAGAAGGGTTCTTTTGCATTTCTTCACGGCTGTGTTGCTCCGCAGCTTTTTGAGTGGCGTTTTTTACACCGACTAATTCTATTGCCGATTGCCTATCACGGATGTGTGAAGCATGTTCAAGCAAAGCTTGTTTGTCATCGGTATAAATACGAACACGTTCACGGCCACGCGAAACAGAAACATAAAACTGTTTCATATCCGTTGCTGGAAATGTTGAAGCCGGTTGCGCGATAAAAACTTCGTCAACCGTTTTTCCTTGTGAGGCATGTGACGTGATGCAATGTGCGTGAGCGATATGTCCATACTCTTTGTCAATCTTATAGCTCGATTTGCTGATGACATTACGCAATTGGATATGACCTTTTTTATTGACAGATAAAACTTCCATGATCTGTCCATTATCAAGCCCTTTTTTATTTGCATCAATACCATTATGCGTAATTCGGATTTTATCACCCTTTGATAATCCGATTTCATCTTTTGCAAAAACCTCAAAATGCTTATTGTCATCAACTGACATTTCAACTGATTTACCCTTATCATCAGTAATGCATATTGATTTTTTATTGACCGATTCTACCGTCCAAGCGCTTCCACGTTTAATTCCTTGCTTGTGTTGATTGAACCGAAGCACATGCCCAGGCTTGTAATTTCGAATATCCGATTTGTCGGCCTTGGTAAGATTGAGATTGACAAGGCGTTTTGCCATGATCTCTTTCTTGCCAATAAGCTTGGCTTTCCGTAGTCTTTTACGAATTTCATTTGTAACACTTTCGCCTTGCTTGTGCGTTGGTGAAATAACAAGAGCTGATTTCCCTTTTTTAATTGTGGCCAAATAATCCTCGACTAGCACTTCGTTGGGATTAAGGGGATCAACTGGCTTGATTGAATCCAGCGCATCCAGTTTATCAAACGCGTTTTTGACCTTGCCATCGGATAAGTCTTGCACGGCCTCGCGATAACCTTGATTTTTCTGACGATAGATCCGACTTACTTCAGCCGATTTTATTCCGGCCACGGTATTAAGGATTCTTAACGCATCACCACGTTCAACGCTGGCATGTTGTCTTGTATCGCCACTCAGGATCAGTCGGGCATTCTTCCGGGTCGCTAAATCGAGCAGGGAGGTCATATCCTTGGTTCCGAGCAACCCAGCCTCATCCACCCATAGAACTTGCCCCTCCAGCCCTTTCTGAAGCTCTTTATCAACGAGCAGCTTTGCAACTGTTTCCGCCCCTTCAAATCCTTCCTGACGCAATACACCGCGAGAGGCCTGAGAGGTAGGTGCAGCAACGGTTACACTATGACCTGACTTGTTAATAAGGTTGACCGCCTCTTTCATCAGAGTGGTCTTTCCTGTTCCGGCACGACCGCGAATGATCGAGACACGGTGAGGGGTCATAAGCACATGACGCACTGCTTCGAACTGCTCACCCTTTAAATTAATGACAGGTTCTTTTATGTAAAGAGGTTTGAGCTTGCCCTTGCCTTGATTAGCCAGATTGACCATGCGCTTTTCTTCGGCAAGAACTTCCCGTGTTGTGCAAACCGTCATTTTCTTATCCGGTACATGCAAGATGCGCTTGTCATCCTCAAATGATTTTGTGATCTGTTGGATACTTACAGAACGATTGCCAAGACTATGACGATAGGCCGTCTCAAGAATACGTCTATCCTGCATCACAGATGCACGCTCAAACCGATGATGAATAGCGTGGTCAACACAAAGTTGTGGTGTCAGTTCAGAAAGTTCTTTTGCGTTCGATTGACGAATGATAGCATTGCCTTCGCCGCCATTGTCGCCCGCGCCAGCATTTTTGATTTGCTCCCGCCACTGTTTTTTTAATTCGGCCATCGTAAAACCCTTTTGCTTTTTGGATCGAGTTTTAGCGCCGAGTTTATCAAGCTCCTTTACATCCGTAATGCCTTTCTCTTTTGCAGCGCGTCCGATTTCATCCGTTCGTTTTGAAAACAGGTCAATGACTTTTTGTGGAACGCCTTCGATCTCAAAAGATTTCCCTGTTCTCTTGATCTGATATCCTTTTGCAATCAGGTTATCTGAAAGACGTTTATGAAAGCGCGATTGATAGTAAGGCATATCACGTTTGATATCACCAAACTGTCCAGCCTTGAATTCTTTTTCAACTTTATCCCATGTCACGTTGAAGACAAAGCAATGTGCATGAAGGTGAGGATCGGGTACGGAAGCTTCAACGGGTCGGGCTGTCTGGTGAACAAAGTCTGCCCAGATTAACTCTCCGGTTTCACGATCTTCCTGTTTACCATTTTTCCTCACACGTGCTTTACTATCGGCCTCAATATCAAGCATGGTTTCTTTCACGCTTTGATTGAAGGCTTCCAGAATATGGTCGTCCTTGGACAAGGCATGAACAAGTGATACGGACTTAGGGCAATGAAAATTAATGTCGTACCCAACTCTCCGATTATCATTTGTTCGTTGAGTTAATGTGTCGTTCGTTACCGGGTTAATATTATCGCATAAGGCATTGAAGATTTCTTTGGTGGCAATGCCTTCGATTCCCAGTCGTTGAGCAATGCGCCCCTGGATGTGGCCTTGTAGTTCCTGGTCATCGAGATAATAATCGGACTTCAAGAGAGCCTCATTGAAATACTTTTTGGCTTGGCCAGAGGAAGAGCTTTGGATCATTCGGATCATGGCGTTGTTTATACATCAGAGTTGAAAAACTAGACCCGTGAAAATGGCTTCGTTAAAAACAAATAACCTAAGGAGTGCGAAGTAGGGGTAAGGATTAACCCACCCCATTAAAGAAATAGCATCAGACATCTCCCCTAAGCAGTGCTTACGAGTTTTCAAGCCACCTCAAATACTTCGTTATCGACCTCACTGAAGGACTCGACAACCACCCGGCGAACATCCTCATCATCGGGCTTGCGACCATAGAAACGCACCCCTCTGGTTTCGCTTGCATCCTTGTCTTTGACGAAGGAATCAAATATTTCTTCGTTGCAGATCATCTCATCAATCTTGTCCATTACGAAGTCATCGCCCAGGTAGTAGGCTCCGACATAGCTCAGGCTGTAGATAATGCTGCATACGGTAATCATCGTGCCGATTGACTGCCCCAGCACGACAAGCACGACACCGGCAGCGAAAAAAAATGCAGGCTCAAGAAGACACTCAACAAGCCTGAAACTTGGTTCTTTACGAAGAAGCTTAAGAGTATAAAAGCGTTGATCAATGTCACCGGAATACAGACTGAATTTCTTAAAATCAAAGACTGAAGGGTTACGCTTGATCTCTTTACTTCGTATCCATGCCATGAACAAAAACCCAGCAATGAATATATACCATGTTGTGTAAGACACCATGAACCCGGAGAAGGGAGGTGTTGAACCATAACCGTATGATCTGAAAAATAGACTGCTCCCATAATAGAAGGTAACTGGGAGAATTGTCATGAAAACAGCAATCACAATGGCGGTTGAAAAAGAAAAATAACGTTCACCGAAGTTCTTCCTGATAAATACTTCCAGAAGCATTCGCGGCCATGAGGCTGTGCTTACAAAAAGGCGGATGATAAATAATTTTACAAGACTGTTGCGTCTAAGCACCCTGCGGTAGTATAGGTTTTTTTTCATGTTAGTTTTGTTTAGTTGTGACGGCCAGGTTGTTTAAATCTGGTTTTAATAATACTGCGACCAGTAGAAAACACTTTTCCCTGACGATGCAGATAGGCTTCAACAATATTATTGTTGCTATCGCTTCCCGTTAATAATTTGGAGAAGGCCTCCGGGCGAACTGTCCTTCTTAATTCAAGTGTTGAATTGCTCGATTGAGAAATATTCCCAACGCCTACATTTTTTCCGGTTGATAGCTTTTCATAGTAGGAATCACCTATAAGCTCCGAGGCATACTTGTTTGTTTCAATATCAGAGTTCGCATGAAATATTTTGGTGTTCAGTGTTCCAAGAAAACTCTTAACCTTATGCTCGGCATGTTGTCCACCCATTTTCGCATGGTAGTTAGAAATGTTCTGGGTCAAATACACGGTACAAATCCGGCTACTCCGTGCCGTTGCTTGATAATCGGCATCATATTCATGGATGAAGTTTTGAGCTTCATCGGCCCATAGAAAAACAGGTGGTGATAATTTACTAATAGCACGCTTTTCCATGGCACGTTGCCATATGTACTTGAACATGATTTGGCAATCACGTCCGGCCTTGTCATAGATTTTTACAGGCAAGTCCAGCAGTATGATTTTTCCTTTTAGACTATCCTCCGGTTCAAGGGTTGATGGTGTATTACAAAAGAGCGTATAGATAGGGTCACGCAATAGGCGAAAAAGAAAGCCTGAAAACGAGAACTCTACGATTGATCTGGTTTTTTCATTGAGAGAAATAAAATGATCAAAGAAAAACTCATCAAGAAATTTCAAAAGACGGAATTCGGGTACAGCCTTATAGGCTTCTGTTTCATACGTTCCGTTTTGAGTTATCTTGGCAAGCGTACTTACATCAAGGCCTTGCTCCCAGGCATCTATCTTTTGAGTTACATTTTTCCGACTTAGTTCAATGGCCTTAGAGAAGGGTGTCAGTTTCTTGTCACCATCATTAACGTTGGTATCCTTTTTCGGAATTGATTGCACAATCTCATAAATGCTTTGAACCGTCACATTACCATAGGCAAGCTTGTTGAGATCAATCACGTTTGACAACAGCATATCCAAAGCATTGTCCCAGAAGGCATCGTTTGATTTTCCGACATCTTTCTCATTACTCGCATTCAATACCGTCTTAAGAACATGAACAATGTTTTCCGTGATGGATGAGCCTTTGCTTGTATGCTTGGATTCATATTCAAGAAAATTGAAAAAGTGTTTGCCTCCAGGCTCTATAATTATCAGGTCATTTGATCGGCCAGCATCTTTGCAATATTTTTCCCATTCAGCTCTTTCATCCGGCTTGACCGTTAGGACAAGTCCACCGAATCCAGCTTTAAGATACTTACTTGCAAGGGTGCGGCCAGAACCAGAGGTTTTGCCTGAGCCTATGCCACCAAAAATCTGTACACCTTCCATGGCGTTGCTTATTGTCCAGTTATCATTTGCCAAGTCTCCATGAAATTCCATCAAGACGGCTTCGGGATCAAATGAATTAGTTGTGTTCATTTTTGTATGGGCAGTTAGACTGTGAAAAATATTAGATAACTAAAATGAAAAGAGAGAGTTTGCTGCAGTCAAACTCTCTCCACCGGGTGCATTACATTTTCTTTTTAGCGTCGTGGGAAGTGTTGAAATGCGCTCCACCTAAATAGCCACTAAGACCTGACTCTGATTTGCGAATTTCCTTATCGCCTTTTTTCAATCTGTCTCCATCGCTGTTCCATGAGAAGCCAGCTTTTTTCGCATCACTTTCTACTTTGTTCCAATCGTTCTTATTCATAACTTTTTTGTTTTAGTGTGAATACTAATTTTCGAGTTATTACAAACCCGGCCGTGCTTGCATAACGGTAGTAAACCAACAAAAAATGAGAAGAATGTTTATAAAATCGGAATGAAATTAATAATCCGAATCATCGGAATACCGCTATAAGTCACAGAGAATGAGATGGGTATGATATTAGTAGATTTGTGGATACTTAACACTCAGAATGGTGTCAATCATCCATCTATTTCTGTCTAGCATAAGTCGTCCAGCAAAAACCTTGTGATGTTGGATCTGGCTTGGAAGGGTTTCAAGCTTCTTGATGTTCTCTATTTCGTCCTCGGTTCCAAGTCCATGAATAAAGCCAGAATCAAAAAGACGAATGATCTTTGTCTGGTTAAAATTTGAGATATTCGCAATGGCAAATTTTTCTTTCATTCTGCCAATAATCTCGCAGAATTCATCAAGATTTTCTATCATCAGATCCTGCAGTTTTATCTGCTCTTCAATAACGTCATTGTTTACTCTGTATACGAGTATAAATATGACCCAAATATGATCATTTTTTTTTGTGGCACCCGTTACTTGAACGGTTCTGTATTCAACAGATTCATGAACCATTTCAAAACGTTTAAAGGATTTCCAATGAACGTCCTTATGGTTTTGTGTAAGCATTTCCCAAGCGCGATCATAATACTGGCTTTTAGTATTTTCGAAGAATTTTTCCAAAAGTTCAGTAGCAATAAAAGAAGCCGCATTTTTATCTAGAGGTCCAGAATATTTTTCTTCTAATTTCAGGATTTTGTCCTCGTACTTGTTTTCAAATTCTTCCAACAACGATTTGGCATTATTGTAATCTTTTTCGTCATCGTCTACTCCCTTTGGTGGAGTTATCCCAATATATCTTAATGCCTTGAAAAGTGCAGAATGATTGACTGACCCTTTTCTTGTATATTCAGGGTCTAGTGCGCCAAACTTTAGTTGGAAATATTTTCGATTCGTCGCGCGTTCAGCGGCAAATGGATATTTCTTTTTCTTATCATAGATCGACCAGATATTTGAGCGACTAGGTTTTTCTTTTGAAGGATCACAGTCCTTTTCAAGGATTGTATCAACCAGCACTTCGTAGAAAACTCTAAAAACTGTAGCCCTTATTTCAACCATTCCTTACATATTTAATTTGTTCGACTCTAAATTGCTGCTAGCTTCTTGGTTGGATATTTTTGCAGATTTTTCCACAAGCTTGATTAGATAATCAATTTCATTTTTAAAGTTCTTTAGACCAGTTCTTACTCGGCTTGGAGACGCGTCCACTTCGATTTCCCAACGCGGATGAACATAAGTGAAGAGTCCTTCAATGTTGCCTGACATATGAATCAAAGCATCCAAATATCCTTGCGCTTGTTCAGCACCATGCTTTTCACGGTACTTCTTTAATGTTTTGATATTAATCAAAACAGGTTCATAAGTGTTCTCATTTTCACTATCAACTACATCAGACATTGTTCACTCCATGGAACCATTATTTTAATATGTAAATATCATGTTTTGAGTTCTGCGTCAAGGCTCAATGTCCATGTCTAAGTCCTTTGGTTTATTTGATTTTTCAATTTGTCTTTCTTTCAACCAGGAGGGGCGTTGCTCCTTAGCCTTCTCAAGCACATACACTTTCTGCCCATCCTGAAATCCCTTTGTCCGGTCGCTATCACTTTTTATGGCTGATAGTTTATCGGCAATGTCCGGCAACTCTCTGGCAAGCACATAGCCTTCATTGAAACCTTTGATATATTCGGGTGAGGGTGTTGTTTCTTCCATGGCTAAAAAGTTTCACGAGCGTTTTGTTCCAAATATGTATTGATGGAATCCCGATCATACAGAATGATTTTCTTTTGGGGTTGAGAGAAACGGATTTTTCCTTCGTCTCTTAGTTTCTGTAATGTGGTCTTTGATTTGATTTTCAGAAGGCTCATGGCCTCTTCATCGGAAATCCACTTGTCAGTCTTGAGGCTATCCTTTTCTTTTAGACGGGAAACAACTTGCTCGACGAGGGTATAAAACGCTTCTTCTTCAAGGCAGATAACTTGCATAATTGATTGACCGCTTTGCTAACTTCATTTAAATTCAATGGTAAAATATGGAAGAAATCTTAGAAACCGACTATCAATGGATTTTTGTTGAGAGCTACTACGAAAGTGGCTCTGGTTTGCATGGGAATATCCATGTAAGACCGCTTGCAGGGCAGGAACCGTTTAAAACCCACTACCGGGTTGAATGCTCAAAAGAGATGAGAAATCCGGCAATTAACCCCGTTCCATCCAAGTTCAAAATCCGGGCAAAGGTCACTAACCGCCAAGGCACTCCGTTGGTATATTCAAATCACACGTGGCCTTATTCAGTTATTGAGGATTGAGAAAGACTCATAAAATCAATTCAAAATACTCTCATTGTAATTATCAAGAACATCCTTATTCAATCCAGCCAAATAAACTTGTGTTGTGCTTAGACGCTGATGGCCGAGCATTTCACTAATAGCCGTAACAGGAATAGCCTTGTTATTTGCAATTGAAGCAAAAGAGTGACGACTCACATAGGAAGTCAACTTTTCCTGGATACCTGACTTTTCACCAATTGTCTTGAGACGTTTATTGTATCTCTTTCGTGCCCATTGAATGTCTTTATATTGATCGACAAGCTCTTCTCTTTTGATTATAGGTAACAGGAATTCATTCTCGGACTTGCCTTTCATATAGTGGTCAAGAATTGGTTTCAGATTTTCAGTGATCTTAATATCAAAAAACTTTCCGGTCTTGCGTCTTTTATACTGAATCCGTCCATCCACAATGTTAGCTCTTGTAAGAAAAGCCAAATCAATAAATGGCGCACCCATCATATAAAAGCTCATGAGAAACATGTTTCTAGCTTCCGACAAACTATCGCCCTTCTTTAGTTTGACCTTCACAATTTTTTGAATGGCCTCAAGATTGATCGCACGTTTCTTTGTTGGCTTACTTAGAATAGTGTACTGATCGAAAGGGTAGGCTTCCTTTTCAACAATCTTATCACCTATGGCCTTATTGAAAATTGCCCGGATACCTCGCATGTAAACAGATAGTCCATTTTCACCCAAACCCTTTTCGAGATAATATCTCTCAAATCTCTTTAGGAACGAAAAATTTAATTCTCTAAAAGGAAAGTCAACTTCATTCCTGAATTTTTTGACCTCACGCAAGATGTTGCTGTAGTTCCGGGCATTACCGATACGCTTCAGCTTAATAAGCTCTGCGATTTGTTTTTCAGTGTATTCGAAGAAAGAGCTTTTGTTTCCTTTGGAAGAAATCAGGTTTTTTAAATCCGTAATGGATAGAAACCCCAATTCATTACGATCATGAAGTTTGGTTATAATGTCCAGGGCATAGGAACGCTCTTTTGCCAGAAGGTTGTTCAGGCGCGTCACATTTTCGATTGCTTTGTAGCCGTTCTTTATTTTCCGGCCTTTTTCATCCCAAAAGCTCACAGGAACAGAATATCCCGTAGAAAGACTGGTTGTTTTACCGTTATGGCTTAACCGAAGCATGATCGGAAAAGTTTTATCGGCTTTTTGTCTGCGGGTGTCTAGGCTTAGTACAATGCTGGAATTCATAACGGAGTGGTTTTATTTGCACTTGATTTGCACTTAAACTCTGGTTTTAAGTGAATTCAAAGATACTCAAAATGAGTCAAAAAGCCACTTTTTAAGCAAATTTAGAACAAATGAGACCACATGAAATCATAAAAACTATGCCGTGTAAGCAGACTGGCGGATAAAATCGGCATGAATAAAAGTGGAAAGAAGAAAGAGCGTTATAGAAAAGAGAATGAAACCAGCTGCTTTGCCTCGTTCTTCAAATCCGAAAACAACCAATGCTCCGAGATTGTACGTAATGAAGAACATGTATAAACCTACTTCAAAAGGCTCGTTAATGGCAAAGATGAATACCGTTAAATTGGTGCTAAGGCCAAGCAATATCTTGGCTGCTAAAAATTTTCCATTCCGATTGAGCAGAAAACTGATCAATGTCAGGACTGAGCAGGCCAATTGATAGGGCCAGGCCAATTGAACTCCATTTAAAAGGTCAAAGATGAGATACCCAAATGAAATGAGGAAGGCGATTATGCATAATCGGCCGGTTAAAAGAATGCGCTTGTATTGCTTATTTGATAAGATGAAGTGATCCCGCTCAATGAAAAGACTCCGTAGTAATGTGCGGTTAAATGCCATTGATAATGAGGCAGAATTTGGTTAGAAACCGCTAAGGTATTGATTATAAGCTTATTTTGAAACCGATTTTTATATGTTTAGACATTTATTCTGCGAATTTGGCCTTCTTTTTTAACATTCAATTCCTTTTTTCTTAAGCGGTTTTTGGAAAGACGATTTAGATCTTAACTGCTACTTAGGCTTTGCGAGCAATCGGAAATATGCCAACGTTAAACAGTTCAGTATGACGGATAACTGAAATATCGACCAATGTGACAATTTCTTTATTGGTGAGTTCTTTGAAAAGTTGATGGAGTGAATTAATGGGCTTGTTGTTAAACGATACAATGATATCACCTTCTTTTATTTGAGAACGCGAAGCAGGAGAGTTCTCTTCAATACCAACAATGAAGAGACCCTTTTCATTTGGTAAGTGATGATGTCGCTTTACTTTGGCATTGATGTTTACTTCCTGAAGTTGAAAACCAAGATAAGCTTTGAACACACTTCCAGTTTTAATCAATTGACTGGCTACTTCTTTTGCTGTGTTAATGTCTACTGAAAAGCTAAGTCCATTAGCGCCTTGAATGACAGCAGTGTTAACACCCATCACCTCACCATCTGTTGAAATCAATGGGCCACCGGAGTTACCCGGATTAAGCGCAGCATCCGATTGGATTACATTATCGACCAGCATTCCATTTTGTGATCGTAATGTTCTGCCTAATGCACTTACTACACCCGTCGTGACAGTATGTTGATAACCCAGGGGATTACCAATGGCGATTACAAACTGACCAATTTGTAGTTGACTTGCATCACCTAATTTGGAAACTGAATAACCATCAGAATAAACCTTTAAGATAGCCAAATCAGTATCCGGATCTTTGCCCAGAAGAGTTGCCTCGATTTCATTCTCGTTTAGCAATGAGACCATTATCTTATCAGCCTTGTCGACAACATGGCAATTCGTAAAAATTAAACCATCGGAAGAAAAGATAAATCCCGATCCAGAACCAGTGGGCCTTAACTTGCCTTGTACATTTTTGTAAACGTCAATTTTAACAACAGCATTCTTCACCAGCGCTACGGCATCGATGATCATTTGGGAAAAAGCATCCATAGATTTTTTTTTGATTGCTTTGGCAAAAACCATTCCCTCATGATTGCCGGCGAAAATGTCAACTCAATTCTGTCAATGTGCTGGTGGATGAACTTTAGTGATGGCGGAGATGTTTTAGATCTCTTTAAATGAAAGAATCTTCACCCATTTACGAGTGAAGATTCTTTGAAACCTAAACTACACCTAACCCTACTACTTTTACTTTTTACTTTTTTTGATGAACTCCTTTTGAGATTGTCCACGCTGGGATTCCTATTGATGCTACGTTACCCTTCGTAACCGTTTCTGTATTATTTGAACGATTCACATCTTTCGAAATCACCCACAGTTGATTAATTGATTTTGCCCGAAGCTGAGAACCTCTCTTTGCTTCATCTTCAAAATTCTTTTTGTTGGCTACCTTTTGAACATCTTTTGAAACAATCCATGAAGGATCATTTTTTGAAGACTGTGCGTTTACTAAAATCACTCCTATTAAAAGCAGGCCTAATAATCCTGCTCGTTTTGTTAGTTTGCTCACTGTATTTTCCATCGTACTATTCATTTGGTTCTACACAAATAAACGGGGTACGATGACGGTCACTTCTCCGTGAATACCGTAAACGTGTATCCGTATTTATACGGATACACTCTGATAATTTAATTGAGAAATTTCATGTCGATTGCTTTCTTGATCAATTCAGCAGTATTACTGGCCTTCATTTTCTTCAACATGTTAATCCGGTGAGATTCAACTGTGCGTATGCTAATACCTAATTGATCTGCTATTTGCTTGGTGCTGTTTCCGTTGGCTACCAATTCAAGAACTTCCTTTTCACGTGGTGTAATATCGTACGACTCATTTACTTCTGGCTTGCCAAAAGACTCAGCAAGAATATTCGTGATAGCAGGGCTAAAGTATTTACCTCCTTCATAAACTGTGATGATGGCGCGTTCCAGTTCAAACCGTTCGATATTCTTCAACAAATAACCAGATGCTCCAATTTTTAAAGCATTGAGAATGTATTCGCGTTCTTCGTGCATGGAGAGCATTACAAATTTTATAGAAGGTTGCTGCTTTGAGAGCTGCTCCAAAGCAGCAAGCCCATTGATTACAGGCATATTAATGTCGGAGAGTATAATGTCAGGAATTAATGTATTCCCCATATCAATCAGTTCTTTTCCGTTTTCAGCTTCGCCTACAATTTCAAATCGTTCATTCTTACCCAAAAGCGATTTGAAACCCGCGCGTATAAGGGGATGATCATCAGCTAATAACAATCGTATTTTGTTCATGCTATTAATTTAAACTATTGGAATGTGAATTTCTATACTGGTTCCGATTCCTGTTGCGGTGTGTATCTCCGCACTTCCATTCAGAAGTTTAGTGCGTTCCTTTATATTTCGTAACCCTGATCCAGCTTGATGGATCATGTCTTTTTCATCAAAGCCTTTTCCATTGTCTTCTAAAATGAAATAGATTTCATCTGTTCTATCCAATAGGTGCAAATCGACATGAGTCGCATTGGCATGCTTCACAACATTATTAAGTCCTTCTTGTGCAATTCGAAACAAAGCAATACTAATCTCAAAATCTAAGGTGTGCTCAACTTCTTTGATGAATCTGAAGTCGATCGTAAGGGGAGAGTATTTCTGCATCGAGTCGCACAGTCCTTTTAAAGCGGCCTCTAATCCAAAATCAATAATGGATTGTGGCATTACGTTATAGGAAATACGTTTTACTTCTGCGATGGCATCGTTGATTTGGGATTTGATCTCATCTTTGGGTTCTCCCTCTAACATGTCCACCTGCATCCGAATTACGGTTAACATTTGTCCTACACCATCGTGTAATTCATTTATGATTCGCCTTCGTTCACTTTCTTGTCCTTCCAATAATGCAGCTGCTCGTGTGCGTGCCGATTTTAATTCCTTTTCGTGAAAGTCACGCAGCTCATCACGCATTCGGATTAAAGCATTACCTAATGTGTCCTGAACGCTTAATGTTGTAAACTCTGCTTTAAAATTTCCTGAGCCAATTTCATTAGCAAACAAAGCTGTTCGTTCGAAGCCTGCTGTTAATTGATGAATGGCTTGTTCCATTTGTTCAATTTCCTGAGTATTGGGTTTAAAAAAAATCTTAGACGGTATTATTCCTTTTGATAGTGTGAGTATTACCTCTTTTAATTTCAGTATCGGTAGCGCGATTATGTTCGATAGGGAATAGGTAATAAGAATTACCAACGCCATTATAAAAAGGGTAATGCCAATAAAATAGTTTCGTAAGCGGTAGATCGGTAGCATCGCTTCGGCCTCATCCATTTCGGAGATGATTGCCCAATGTAGATCTTTGTTATCAACCCTTCGGTGAGAACTTAATACCGATACCCCCCTGTAATCAACTATAATTCCTTTACCTGATTGTGATTGAAATGAATTCCTCACGGCTTCTGTGTTGACCTGTATTAGTCCGGGAATGCTATCCGGAAAAAATCGAGAGGTTGATCTCATGTGATAGTCCTGACCGACAAGATACGACTCACCAGTGTTTCCCATGCCGGTGGTTTCTAACAATATGTTCTGAATCTTTTGAAAGTTTTCCTGTACTAAAACAATACCAATCACTTTTTCCTTTTCAAGAATAGGTACGTAATAGAATAGGAGAGTAGACTTATCAGGAGAATAGATAGAGGCGTCAATTGTGTGCAATCGCTTCGGCTCAATCATAATGGCAGAATCAATTTTCTTTAACAGGCCTTCCGGGTACATCTCCTTGTCAGTGCTGTAAAGTTGATGGTGATGCGTATCGAAAATGTGTAGATTTTTTAAATTATAGAACGTGCACAAATGTTTGATGTCAATCAAGTCAACATTATGTTGCTGTTGCTCATCGGTAAGGTGTTTATCTAAATCATGGTAGATCCTTAAAAACTTATTTTCCAATTGAAGTGCCTCAAGGTTTTGCAGCGATTTGATCAGGTAATTCTCAACAAGTTGTTTCTTGAGAATGTTAATGGAAGAAAGTTGATCGAGCGTTCGTTGCACAAGTGCATTGCTGATCAGCAGATAAAAAAGAACAGTCAACGTTACTATTGTCACCAAACCAACAATGGAATGCGAGAGAAATAGTTTTGTGAAGATTTTCAGATTCTTCATTAATTCAGGGTAGTCATAAAACAAATCAAAGTATCAATATTTGAGAATGATCACAACGATCTTTTGATTGCTACGGTAGAAAGCTTATCAATCTCTTTCAATACTTTCATTCCCCGAGATACAAAGCCTGCTGAAGCATAGGGCATTTGGTCTTCAATGATCATCTTCAATTCATTTCTCAGGTCGGGTTCGTCTTTCATAATTTTAGAAAGCACCGTCATCGAGAATACCTTCACAGCAATGGGTTCATTTTTGCTTTGAAGGTATTCAAAGCAAAGTTCAACCACCTGACCATAGTTTCGTTTGGGTATGTCAATGAATTGCAGAAGTCTGAGGGTGTTTCGTTTTACTGAATCGTGAATTCCAGGCTTAGACAAAAAATCTAGTAGCTTTTTTAAATGAGGAAGGATCAGGGCAGGATATTTTTCCGCACAAAGACTCAAAGGCCAGGCAGCTCGCTGTGTGACGCGATAAGGGCCTGCCAGATAGACTTCAACCAAACCTTTGAAGCGAGGAGCACTACTTCCCACATAATCAGCCAGTTTATGAGCCTGCACTTTCGAATGTTCTTTCAATATTTCTTTCGTCAAATCCATTTATGGGGCTATTTGATTAATCACCGTAAGTAAAGTCTGTTAAACTATTGATAATTAGGAGTTTTAAGTTTTGAATATATATTCAAATTATAATCAAAAAGCACTTTGTATGGAATTATTTCTAACGGCCATTTCCATTGTTTCCCTTCAACTAGGTATCTGCATTTTTTGCTTTCTAAAGAAGAGGGAACATGCTGACTTGGATGTTGTTAATGGTTAATTATTAGTCTTTAAGTTGTTGTTGGTTATTGTTAATCGCCCCAAAGCTCGCCACATTTCTTCATTGAATGCAGGATTGTTGCGAGGATTTATTCAAAGCACTGCATTTTTCGAGTAGCTTTGCGCCCTAAATTACTACTCGGTGAACTACCTTTCTGCAGAACTTGTCGCGAAGACGTATAATGATAAATGGCTATTCCAGAATATTTCGCTGGGAATTTCGAAGGGCGAGAAGTTCGCGTTGGTCGGAAATAATGGTGTTGGCAAGTCTACCTTATTAAAAATCCTTACAGGAGAAATTGCGCCTGATACAGGAAAGGTAAGTACACGTGAAGGTATTCGTCTCGCCTGTTTAACTCAAGAACCTCGAGTTGATCCAAAGCTAACCGTGAAGGACGTACTTTTCAGTGATGACAACGAGATCGCGAAAGTGGTAAAGGAATACGAAGATTGTATTCACCATCCTGAAACATCATCTGAAAGAATGCAGGCTGTGCTCGAAAAGATGAGCGACCTGAATGCATGGGATTATGAAGCCAAAGTTCACGAGGTAATTGAGAAACTCGGTGTGCCGGATATTGATAAAACCTTTGGTCAACTTTCGGGTGGACAAAAGAAGCGCATCTTCCTCGCGCAAATGTTATTGCAAGAGCCTGATCTCATCATCATGGATGAGCCTACTAACCACTTGGACTTAACAGCCATTGAATGGTTAGAACAATACCTATCTAGTGCGAACATTACGTTGATCATGGTTACCCATGATCGTTACTTTTTGGATAATGTAGCGACTGAAATTATTGAAATAGATCGCGGTCAGTTGTTCCGATACAAAGGTAACTATGCTTACTTCCTTGAAAAGAAAAATGATCGCGAAGAGATATTAAAGGTTGAGGTATCAAAAGCTAAACTACTTCTTAAGAAAGAATTGGAATGGATGAGACGCCAGCCGCGCGCCCGCGGAACAAAAGCAAAATACCGTGTTGAGGCTTATTATGAAATAGAAAAGAAGGCATCACAGGATATTAAGAAAGACAGACTTGAGCTTGATATGAAAGAAGCCCGTCAGGGTGGAAAGATTCTGGAAGTTGAACACATCTCAAAGAAGTATGGAGAACTTCCAATTGTTACTGACTTCTCATATGTATTCAAGAAGAACGATCGCATCGGTGTTGTTGGTAAGAATGGTGTAGGTAAATCTACTTTCCTGGATATGCTTACCGGAAAACTGAAACCAGACTCTGGCGAAATCTGGCCTGGTGTTACAACCAAGTACGGCTACTTTACGCAGGAATCAATTGTGTTAAATCCTGCTAACCGATTAATTGAAGAAGTAAAAGAGATTGCAGAATTCATCACGATGGCGGACGGAACACAAATTTCCGCATCGAAGTTTTTAGAGAACTTCTTGTTCCCTGCAGATAAGCAATACAATTACATTAGCAAGTTAAGCGGTGGTGAGAAGAAGCGTCTTCAGTTGTTGAAGCTTCTGGTTACGAATCCAAACTTCCTTATTCTGGATGAGCCTACTAACGACTTTGATATCGATACCTTAAATGTGTTAGAAGATTTCCTTGAGAAATTCTCTGGATGTTTATTACTTGTTTCGCATGATCGTTACTTCATGGATCACTTGGTTGATCAGCTTTTTGTTTTTGAAGGAGATGGTCACATCCGGTTGTTCAACGGAAACTATTCAGACTACCGTACCTGGTTAGAGGAGAAGGAGGAAGCAACCGAAACTAAACCTGTTAAAGCGGTTGTAGCAGAGGAGAAGGTAACATCAACAGATAAAAAGAAAGCGAGCTTCAAAGAGAAGCAAGAATACGAAAAGCTTCAGGCGGAGATTGATGAACTAGAGAAGAAGAAAGAAGAATATACTTCGCTGATAAACAGTGGATCTAACGATCATCAGCAACTTCAAAAGTGGGCTGCAGAAATTCAACGCATAACGAATGATGTTGATGCGAAGACGCTTAGATGGATTGAGTTATCCGAATTGGTCTAATACATTTTCCCGCAGATCTCGCAGATAAAATCCAAACCGCAGATTTGCGCAGATTAATAGAAAACAGATTCTTAAATCTGCGAAAATCTGCGTGCTGTCAATCCGCGAGATCTGCGGGAAATGGACTAGACTTTCAATCGCTTCTTCCATTTGCTTTCAATTACCTCTACAGAAGGAATTGATGTTGCCTTAGCCTTTCCATTCATTAATGTAGTAGCCAATACAGCCGCTAACTTTTCTTCAATCTCAACCGGTGCAGGTTTTGCAAGGATTGGAGTAAAGTAGTTCTCAACAAAACGTGTATCAAAATTTCCACTTCGGAAGGCTTCGTGCTTCATTACGAATTGACAGAAGCCAAGCGTGGTTTCCAATCCCGTAATTTCATATTCATCAATCGCGCGAATCATTTTGGCAATGGCCTCTTCGCGATTCTCCGCATGACAAATTAATTTGGCAATCATAGGATCGTAGTAGAATGGAATATCCATGCCTTGTTCAAAACCATCATCCACACGAACACCATGTCCTTGTGGTCGTCTGTAGGTAGTAAGTGTTCCAATGTCGGGCAAGAAATTATTCGCTGGATCTTCAGCGTAAACACGCACTTCAACGGCATGTCCTTTTATTTTTAAATCCTCTTGAACAAACGGTAATGGATTACCTTCTGCCACTCTGATTTGAAGTCGCACTAAATCAAGTCCGGTAATTTCTTCCGTTACCGGATGTTCTACCTGAAGACGTGTGTTCATCTCGAGGAAATAAAACTCTAAAGTATCATCTAATATAAACTCAACTGTTCCTGCTCCATAATAACCACATGCCTTCGCTACATTGATAGCGGCTTCACCCATCGCTTTTCTTTTTTCAGGAGTTAGAATAGAGGAAGGTGCCTCTTCTACAACTTTCTGGTGTCTGCGTTGTATGGAGCATTCGCGTTCAAACAAATGAACTACATGTCCTTGCTTGTCGCCAAAGATTTGAAATTCAATATGCCTTGGCTTCGTAATGTATTTTTCAATGAACACTGAGCCATCTCCAAAAGCAGATTTCGCTTCACTCGTTGCGCGTTCCATTTGTTCATCAAAGCTCGCTTCGTTTTCAACAACGCGCATACCTTTTCCACCACCACCTGCGCTGGCTTTTATCAGAATGGGATAACCAATTTCTTTTGCAATCTTTTTTGCTTTGGATACATCATCAATAGGCTCGGATGTTCCGGGTACGAGTGGTACATTAAACTTGGCAACTGCTGCCTTGGCTGCGAGTTTACTTCCCATCAATTCAATCGCATGAGAGGATGGACCAATAAAGATTATACCTTCATCTTCACAGCGTTTTGCAAAATCCTCATTTTCAGATAGAAATCCGTATCCAGGATGAATGGCATCCGCACCAGTCTGCTTAGCTGCAGCAATGATTTTATCAATGACCAGGTAAGACTGCGAAGAAGGAGGAGGTCCGATGAGAACTGCTTCATCGGCATATCGAACATGAAGGGCATTTCGATCAGCTTCACTAAAAACAGCTACAGTCTTTATTCCCATTTCACGAGCCGTTCGCATGATACGAAGCGTGATTTCTCCTCGATTTGCGACCAATAACTTTTGGATTTTCCCCATAGATAAGACTGAAAACGTAATGCTAATCATAATTTGTAAGGTGGCAAAGTGTGCCGGGAGACTATTTGAAAGCGTTTTTTTGATTACTTTTGCCCAGTTTTTAATCAATTATAAAGCAAAGCTAATGGTAGATCTATTTGAGAAGCTCAGAATGGAAGCCGGCCCTTTGGCCAAGTACTCCCACCTTCCCGATGATTATTTTTTCTTCCCTAAACTAGAAGGTGAAATCGGGCCAAGAATGAAATTTAATGGCAAGACAGTTTTAAACTGGAGTTTGAATAATTACCTCGGTTTAGCCAACCACCCGGAAGTAAGAAAGACAGATGCTGAAGCCGCTGCTCAATATGGAATGGGTTTGCCAATGGGTGCCCGTATGATGTCGGGTAACTCGGTTCATCACTTGGAATTAGAGCGCCAGTTGGCGGAGTTTGAGAAGAAAGAAGATGCTATGCTTCTTAACTTTGGTTATCAGGGTGTAGTATCCATCATCGATGCTTTAGTAGATCGCAAGGATGTAATTGTATACGATGCTGAATCACATGCATGTATAATTGACGGCGTTCGCTTACACATGGGTAAACGTTTTGTTTACACTCACAATGACATGGACAGTCTGGAGAAACAACTTCAGCGTGCCACCAAACTTGCTGATGAAACTGGAGGTGGTATTTTGGTAATCACAGAAGGTGTTTTTGGAATGAGTGGAAAGCAAGGCGACTTGAAAGGTGTTGCTGAGCTGAAGAAGAAATATAATTTCAGATTGTTTGTTGATGATGCCCACGGTTTTGGTACGATGGGTAAGACTGGTGCCGGTGCAGGTGAGGAGCAAGGTGTACAAGATCAGGTAGATCTTTACTTCTCAACCTTCGCGAAATCAATGGCCAGCATTGGAGCGTTTGTAGCAGGTGATAAACACATTTTGAAATACCTCCGATACAGCGTTCGCTCACAAATCTATGCGAAGAGTTTACCTATGCCTCTGGTTATTGGTGCTATGAAACGCCTTGAATTATTGAAGACTCAACCCCAGCTAAAAGACAATTTGTGGAAGGTAACACGTGCTATGCAGAGCGGTTTAAAGGATCGCGGCTTTAACATTGGTACTACCAGTTCACCCGTAACACCAGTGCTCTTTAAGGGTGGTGTTGGCGAGGCTGCAAACATGTCGATGGACCTTCGCGAGAACTATGGAATTTTCTGTTCTGTGGTGATCTATCCTGTTGTTCCTAAGGATGTTATCATGTTCAGGATCATACCAACGGCTATGCATACTTTGGAGGATGTGGAGATGACTTTATCGGCCTTCTCGAAGCTAAAAGAGAAGCTGGATAATGGCTTCTACAAGGAAGAAGTATTGGTGTCTGTGACGAAGGGGGTTTAAAAAAAACCTTCTTTTTAGTTGTTTTAAAAGGTTTTTATCTAAATTGGCATACGAATCTATTTTTTCAATCTTAAAACTGTACGACAATGCAAAAATTTGAAGAGCTTAAAAGTCTTATCGCAACCCTCCAAGATGATGCTGATAAGTTTTATAACAAGGGCAACAGTGCTGCCGGTACCCGTGTAAGAAAGGGTATGCAAGACCTTAAGAACCTTGCTCAAGCTATCAGATCTGAGGTTCAGGATCTTAAAAACAAAGCTTCCTAAAAACAAGCTTTCTGCAAAGAAGCTTTTCAACCTAAATTCTTATAGAAAGGGGATCGATTCTTTAATCGATCCCCTTTCTTGTGTTATGGATAGTATTATTGATTAATTCAGATTGTTAGATTGCGCTGACACTGAATTATATTTCGTCCCTCTGGGACTTTGCTCAATACGAATTTTGTTTACCACTATATCGTCCCGCCGGGCAATGTCATTAAGTTAAGGGGTCATTTTAATAAGCTGGTTTGAAATTAGTAAAGGTTTTATACTTGCTTTTTGATTGGACATTTTTTTTGACTCGTTTAAATGATCTTCCCTTTCTGACGGGCAGAATATCTTTTAT
>JANMRZ010000068.1:0-3227 GCA_031388805.1 Chryseolinea sp. | reverse complement strand
TTTCGAGAAAGAGGAGGATTTCATTGGCACGAAAGACTACACGGTTTGGCATACCTGCCATTTGGGCAACGTGAATACCAAAGCTATGTTCACTGCCCCCTTCTTTCAACTTGCGCATGAAGATGATTTTATTGCCTACTTCTTTTACAGAGACATTTACATTTTTTACGCGCACTAAATCTTCTGCCAATTGATTCAACTCATGATAGTGAGTGGCGAAAAGTGTTTTCGGTTTAAAGTCTTTGTGATTGTGTAGGTGTTCAACAATAGCCCATGCAATGGAAACACCATCGTAGGTACTCGTACCTCTTCCAATCTCATCCATCAAAATTAAAGAGCGATTGCTCAGGTTATTGAGGATGCTGGCGGTTTCTGTCATCTCTACCATAAAAGTAGACTCACCTCGCGAAAGATTATCAGATGCACCAACACGTGTGAAGACTTTGTCGATTATGCCGAGTGACGCTGCATCTGCCGGAACAAAGCTTCCCATCTGCGCCATCAAAACAATCAACGCAGTTTGTCTTAGCAAAGCGGATTTACCTGCCATATTCGGACCCGTGATGATGAGAATTTGTTGTTGATCGCTATCCAGTAAAATATCATTGGGCACATACGTCTCGCCAACCGGCAATTGTTTTTCAATTACCGGATGTCGTCCCGCTTTAATGTCCAATACAAATGAATCATTGATTTCAGGTTTGGCATATTTGTTTGCACGCGCTGTGAAAGCAAATGAAAGTAAACAATCAAGCTGAGCGAGCACTCGCGCGTTTAGTTGAATCTGCGGGATAAAATCAGCAGCATGAAGAACGAGAGCGTTGAAGATGCGTTGCTCAATTACGACAAGCTTATCTTCAGCATGAAGAATTTTTTCTTCGTATACTTTTAGTTCTTCGGTAATGTATCGTTCAGCATTTACTAAGGTCTGCTTGCGAATCCAATCGTTAGGTACTTTATCCTTATTCGCGTTGCTGACTTCCAGGTAATATCCAAAGACTTTATTGTATGAAATCTTTAAGGAGTTGATTCCTGTTCGTTCAACTTCTCGCTTTTGAATTTGAAGAAGGTAATCTTTTCCCGAGAAGGCAATTTTCTGAAGCTCATCAAGCTCAATATCTATTCCAGGCTTAATAATATTTCCCTGATTGCTGGCAATGGAAACATCTTCGCGAAGTTCGCGTTCGATTTTTTCCAACAGAAATTCACAAGGATGTAATTGATCTCCTAATTTTTTTAATTCTGCCGAAGCGTGTGCACCTAATAGTGCTTTGATTGGTTGAACACAAAGCATCGAACGTTTCAAACTCAACATCTCCCGCGGATTAATCCGCTTAACGGCTACTTTGGAGATTAATCGTTCGAGATCAGCAATGTGTTTTAAAGAGGATGTAATTTTTTCAGCGAGAGTTGAATCTGTAAAAAAGGTATCAACGACTAAAAGACGTTCATCAATGGCCGTTTTTTCCTTTAATGGAAGAATCATCCACTTGCGCAATTGACGCGACCCCATCGGAGTTACCGTATGATCGAGGATATCCAACAAAGGAACACCGCCTTCATTTTGCGAACTGACAATTTCCAGATTGCGAATGGTGAATTTATCCAGCCATACAAACTTGTCTTCATCTATCCTTGAGATGGATGAGATGTGCGAAGTGTCTTTGTGCTCGGTGTCATCCAGATAATACAAGATGCCACCAGCTGCAATAATCGCTTCGCCAAGTCCTTCAATACCGAAGCCCTTTAGTGAAGCAGTTTTAAATTGATTAGTTAGTTTTTCGTAGGCAAAGTCAAAACCGTATACCCATTCATCCAGGGCAAAGGTATTGTACTCATCACTGAAAAGTTTTTCAAAATGCGCTCTTGAATTTTTGCTATAGATAATTTCAGATGGAGAAAACCCCTGGATGAGTTTCGAAATATAATGCTCACTTCCCTGCGCAGCATAAAACTCACCGGTAGAAACGTCAAGAAAAGAAACGCCTACAACATTCTTGTTGACGTATACTGAAGCAAGAAAATTATTTTGCTTGCGCTCCAACACATTATCGTTGTAAGCTAAGCCTGGTGTAACGAGTTCAGTAACGCCACGCTTTACAATACCTTTTACAAAACGTGGATCTTCTAGCTGATCGCAAATGGCCACGCGTTTGCCAGCACGTACAAGCTTGGGTAAATAGGTATCAAGCGAATGATGAGGGAACCCTGCGAGCTCAATTTCAGAAGAAGAACCGGCACCACGTTTGGTCAGGGTAATGTCCAGAATCTTGCTGGCTGTAATGGCGTCCTGTCCGAAAGTCTCATAAAAATCACCTACGCGGAAAAGCAACAGCGCCCCAGGGTAGCGTGTCTTGATAGCATTGTACTGCTTCATCAACGGGGTTTCAACTGAGGTTTTCGTTTCGGCCATGGCGAACAAAGATAGAAAAGTCCAGAGTGAGCGGGCGATTAGAAAAGCCTTTTATCAGGCTTTTTTTTGAATTTCTTAACAAGCTGTAATAGTTCTGAGCTTCATGTTACTTATTGGAAAAATAATAACACTATGAATGCGAAATGGAAGAAAATACGGGTTCATGTCATGATTGTTTCGGTTATGTTATGTGCCGGTTTTGGTGCTATGACCACCTTTCTTAAACTTGTTCAGTAGTGCGTAACACATCTAACTAAGCACTATCTAACTATATAAACGATGCTATGATTGCATTGAAGAAGTGTGATCATATGCCTAACCTAAACAATGGCACAACACCTGGAGAAAGAGTTTACGGAACAAATTGATCAGAACAAAGGAATTATCTATAAGGTAATCCGGCTGTATGTACATCATAAAGATGATGAGAAAGATCTTTTTCAGGAGATTTTATTTCAGGCGTGGAAATCGTATCCGCGTTTTCTCGGTCAATCTAAATTTTCTACATGGTTATATCGTGTTTCACTCAACACCGTGCTCACGTTTAAACGCAGAATAAAATTGGTAGAGCCGCACGATGACATGAGTCGATTTAATGCGATCTCAACAGTGGGAAATAGGAATGAAGAAAGTGAAGCGCTTTACACTGCTATCCGCATGTTAAATGAAATTGATCGCATGATGATTACGCTGCATCTGGATGGATATGAAAATGAAGAGATTGCTGACATTACGGGGATCACCAAAAATAATACAGCCGTTAAACTTCATCGCATCAAAGAAACATTAACGAAGAAACTCAACATTATATAAT
>JANMRZ010000056.1:0-9817 GCA_031388805.1 Chryseolinea sp. | reverse complement strand
CTTACGTTTGGTATTTCAGATGTTAATTCTTCTTCTCCGCGTTTTGTATCACGCACTTCCAATTCAAATTCTTCAACGTGAATAGAGGTGTAAATGTCTTCGCGAACAACTTTCTCAGAAATTACAATCGCATCCTCGAAGTTATAACCTTGCCAAGGCATGTATGCCACTAACAAGTTGCGTCCAAGTGCAAGCTCACCGTTTTGAGTTGCATAACCTTGACACAATGGTTGACCTTTCACAACTTTCTCACCCTTCTTAACAAGAGGAGTCAAGTTGATACAAGTATCCTGGTTTGTTCTTCTGAACTTGATCAGATTATACGTCTTGAACTCGTCATCGAAACGGACAAGTTCTTGCTCTTCTGATACTTCATACTTGATGACAATTTTCTTGGCATCAACATATTCAGCAACACCAGTACCTTCTGCAAGAATGAGTGAACGTGAATCAAGTGCTACGCGTCCTTCAAGACCGGTACCAACGATTGGTGCCTCTGGTCTCAACAACGGAACAGCCTGACGTTGCATGTTCGAACCCATCAGGGCACGGTTAGCATCATCGTGTTCTAAGAATGGAATCATTGACGCAGCAACCGATACAATCTGGTTAGGCGCAATGTCCATATATTTCAATTCTTTCGGTTCAATTACCGGGAAGTCACCTTCAAAACGCGCCTTAACTTTTTCGTCTTCGAACTCACCATTTGCTTTCAGCTTTTCTTTCGCCTGTGCAATGTGGTGGGTATCTTCTTCTTCAGCCGTTAAGAAAATTACGTTATCCTTAATTTTCACCTTGCCATTTTCAACCAAACGATAAGGGGTTTCAATGAAGCCCATCTTATTTACTTTGGCATGAACACAAAGCGAAGAAATCAAACCGATGTTTGGTCCTTCTGGTGTTTCAATAGTACACAGACGACCATAGTGAGTATAATGTACGTCACGTACTTCGAAACCTGCACGTTCTCTTGAGAGACCACCGGGACCGAGTGCCGACATTCTTCTCTTGTGCGTAATCTCAGCCAATGGATTGGTTTGATCCATGAATTGAGAAAGCTGATTGGTTCCGAAGAACGAATTGATAACCGATGATAACGTACGCGCGTTGATCAAATCAACCGGCTTGAAATCTTCGTTATCGCGAACGTTCATTCTTTCTTTGATGGTTCTCGCCATACGCGCAAGACCTACACCGAATTGAGAATATAACTGCTCACCTACTGTTCTTACTCTTCTGTTAGACAAGTGATCGATATCATCGACAACTGCTTTCGAGTTGATCAAGCCGATAAGGTATTTCACGATAAGGATGATATCATCTTTCGTTAATACACGTTGATCGTAACTTAGATCAAGACCTAACTTCTTGTTAATTCTATAACGACCTACTTCACCTAAGTCATAACGTTTCTCACTGAAGAACAAGCTCTGGATAATATCGCGAGCGGTTTGTTCATCCGGAGCTTCTGTATTTCTTAACTGACGATAGATATACTCAACAGCTTCTTTCTCAGAGTTTGAGGTATCCTTAGCAAGCGTGTTGAAAATGATGTTGTAATCGGTAATGTTAATGTCTTCGCGGTGTAAGATAATTGACTTAACACCTGAATCAACAATCACATCAGCGTCTTCAGCAGAGATCGTGTGATCACGCTCTAACAACACTTCGTTACGATCGATCGAAACCACTTCACCAGTATCCTCATCCACGAAATCTTCAGTCCATGTCTTCAGAACCCGGGCAGCCAGTTTACGGCCAATGGTTTTCTTTAATGTATTCTTGCTCGCCTCAACTTCTTCAGATAGTCCGAAGAGATCAAGGATATCCTTATCTGAACCATAACCGATTGCACGAAGCAACGTGGTTACAGGGAATTTCTTCTTACGGTCAATGTACGCATACATCACTGCGTTAACATCGGTAGCAAACTCGATCCATGATCCCTTGAACGGAATGATACGGGCCGAGTAAAGTTTAGTACCATTGGTGTGCTTGCTCATCGCGAAGAACACGCCTGGTGAACGGTGTAATTGAGAAACGATTACACGCTCTGCTCCATTGATCACGAAAGAACCTTTCACGGTCATGTAGGGAATGTTACCAAGAAAAACTTCTTGTTCCATGGTTTCAAAATCCTCGTTGTCCTCATCATTACAAGTAAGGCGCAACTTGGCTTTTAACGGAACGGAAAAAGTTAATCCTCTATCGATACATTCGTCAACAGAATATTTTGGAGGATCGATGGTGTAATCAACAAACTCAAGAACGAAATTTTCGCGCGAATCGCTGATGGGGAAGTTTTCTGCGAACACCTTATAAAGGCCTTCGTTTTGTCTTCTTTCAGCTGGCGTTTCGATCTGTAAAAAATCTTTGAACGACTGGAGTTGAAGGTCCAGAAAGTCGGGGTATTCTAGTACTTTCTCAATTGATGAGAAGTCTATTCTACCTGTAGTAGTCTTCTTTGCCAAGGTGATTTAACGTTTAAGTTCTTAAGTCCTGGACGAGAACTAGATAATTTCAGTTGTTTGGGTACAAATAGGAATAGACCCCGTTCCGGTCGTCTGATCCGGAAACGGGGTCTAACCGAAGTGTTAGACGGTACCCTTCGTCTTGCGAGAAGATTACTTCAACTCAACTTCGGCACCAGCCTCAACGAGTTGTTTCTTCAAGTTCTCTGCTTCGTCTTTAGGTAATCCTTCTTTGATAGTCTTAGGAGCGCCATCTACAAGATCCTTAGCTTCTTTCAAGCCAAGACCAGTAAGGTCTTTCACCAACTTAACGATTTGAAGTTTGTTTGGGCCAGCAGCCTTCAACACAACATCAAAGTTAGTTTTTTCTTCAGCAGCAGCACCAGCGCCACCGCCAGCAGCAGGTCCAGCTACAACAGCCGCAGCTGCAGGCTCGATGCCGTAATTTTCTTTAAGGTAAGAAGCGAGTTCAGTTACTTCTTTAACAGTGAGTTCAACCAGTTGATCTCCTAGAGCTTTGATGTCAGCCATTTTCGTAAAAGTTTAATTAATTCAGTTCAGTAAAATTATTTAGTACCACGTTCTTCCAGTGCCTTAACAAGACCAGCCACTGTATTCTGTCCGCTAAGCAGCGCAGAGATAACATTCTTGGCAGGAGCTTGGAGCGCTGCAATTACATCGCCAATGAGCTCGTTCTTCGACTTCAGCTCAACTAGCATTTTTAAGTTTTCATCTCCAATAAATAAATCGGAGTTGATAGATGCTGCTTTCAATACAGGCTTGCCTTCCATCTTCGTGCGGAATTCCTTGATCACCTTTGCCGGAGTGTTGCCCGATTCTTTGGAGAAAATTACTCCTGAGAAACCTTTCAACGTACCAAACATAGGAGAGAAATCTGCATTCTTCTGTCTCTCAAGTGCTTTTTGAATTAGCGTGTTTTTGTAAACACGATATTCAACACCACTCTTAAAGCACAGTCTTCTAAAGTTATTCACTTGTGCTACGGTAAAACCAGAAGCATCGGTGATATAGAAGTGACTGTTGTTAGCAAACTTATCCGAAAGCTCGTCTATGATTTTTGCTTTTTCTTCTCTAGTCATGTCTTTAAATCTTAACGCCAGTTATTGAACTACGATCAATCGCGATCCCTGGACTCATCGTTGTTGAAAGTGTAATACTCTTAAAGTATTCTCCTTTCGCAGAGGCAGGTTTTAACTTGGCAACAACATTAATCATCTCCATAGCATTGTCCCGGATCTTTTCAGCCGAGAAGGAAGCTCTTCCAATGCCCACGTGGATGACACCTTGTTTATCAATTTTGAAGTCGATTTTACCGGCTTTTACTTCTTTCACCGCTTTACCGACTTCGAGCGTAACAGTTCCTGATTTAGGGTTTGGCATAAGTCCGCGAGGTCCAAGTACTTTCCCAAGCTTACCTACCTTTGCCATTACCGTTGGAGTACAGATAATCACATCGATATCTGTCCAGCCAGCTTCAATTTTTTTGATGTATTCATCTAAACCAACGTGTTCTGCACCTGCGTCTTTCGCATCCTGCTCTTTATCAGGTGTGCAAAGCACAAGTACACGTACCAACTTACCAATTCCGTGAGGTAAAGCCACCACTCCGCGAACCATTTGATCAGACTTCTTAGGGTCAACGCCCAAGCGGATGTCCAAATCAACTGAAGAGTCAAACTTTACAAAAGTGATATCTTTTACAAGGCCTGATGCATCATCTAAAGAATATTCTTTCTCCAGATTGATCTTCGCAAGGACTGCTTTTCTGTTTTTAGAAATTTTCGCCATGCTTTTAATTATTTATCCCAAGGGGGAGTTCCTGATACTGTAATACCCATGCTGCGTGCGGTACCAGCCACCATCTTCATTGCAGATTCAACTTTGAATGCATTCAGATCGGGCATTTTGGTTTCTGCGATGGTCTTTACTTGATCCCAAGTAATAGCGCCAACTTTCGCACGGTTCGGTTCCGCAGAACCTTTTTGTTTTTTTGCTGCATCTAAAATCAGGATTGCAGCGGGTGGGGTTTTGATTACGAAGTCAAACGACTTGTCGTTGTAAATGCTAATCAAAACCGGCAATACTTGTCCTGGCTTGTCCTGTGTACGCGCATTGAATTGCTTACAAAAGTCCATGATGTTTAGACCTTTGGAACCCAATGCAGGTCCAATTGGAGGTGCCGGATTAGCTTGACCGCCTTTTACCTGTAATTTTAGATAACCTATAATTTGCTTTGCCATGTTATCTTAATCTTGCTTTTCTACCTGCATATAACTTAACTCCACTGGCGTATTCCTGCCAAAAATTTTCACCATCACATTGAGTTTCTTTTTGTCTTCAAAAATCTCCTCAACATTTCCGGTAAATCCGCTGAATGGACCATCCATTACTTTTACAGATTCACCTTTAATAAACGGTGTATCGAGTTTTACCTCGAATTCGTCAATCTCATCAACTTTACCGAGAATTCTGTTAACCTCTGATTGACGAAGAGGAACAGGTTCTTTGGAAGCACCGGTGCCGTTGTTACCGAGAAAACCAATTACGCCAGGAATACTATTTACTGCGTGGTTGGCTTCTCCGTTCGAGAGATCTGCGGAAAGAAGGATGTAACCCGGAAAGAAATTTCTTTCTCTAACCCGTTTCTTACCATTCCTCATTTCATATACCTTTTCTGAAGGAATCATGACCTGGGGGATAAAATCCACCAGCTTGGAGCGTTCGATCTCAGTTTCCAGGTAGGCTTTCACCTTCTTTTCCTGGCCACTGACAACCCTGAGTACATACCATTTCAGCTCGCCCATTACCTCTTTGAATTAAAATTCTCTATAAAACCACTGAATACCGGATTTGAAAACCCAGTCCATCGCGCCAATAACCATTGCAAAAATGGCAGATGCCACCAATACAAGGATTGCGCTCCCCTGAAGCTCACTATACTTTGACCAAGTAACTTTATTCTTGATCTCGTCCCATGACTCAGCGATATAGTTTTTTAACTTATTCATTAATCTATATTTGATTAAGTGATGCCTTTCGGATCACTCTAATTACTACATTCCAAACTTTAGCACGGGTGGAGAGATTCGAACTCCCATCAGCGGTTTTGGAGACCGATATTCTACCCTTGAACTACACCCGTTTGTTGTCCTTACATGTTTCTGGGCTTTTCTTTTTGAGCTACACCCGTCCCCCTTAGCTCAAAAAGGACTGCAAATGTAGAAGAAAAAGCAGAAACCAGAAAGCCTCAGAGCAAAAAGACAGAAAGATTTATTAAAACACGAATAACTTAGTCATAAGTTGCTGCACCTCAATTAATTAAAAAAGCAGAAAGTGGAATTAACCAGCTTTCTGCTTTTACCTTATGCTTATAGACTCTTAGTCTAAAATTTCAGTTACCTGACCAGATCCTACTGTACGACCACCCTCACGGATAGCGAAACGTAGACCTTTTTCCATCGCAATCTTGTTGATCAAAGTCACTTCGATAGAGATGTTATCACCAGGCATGATCATTTCAACACCTGCTGGAAGCATTACTTCTCCCGTTACGTCCGTAGTACGGAAGTAGAACTGAGGGCGGTATTTGTTAAAGAATGGAGTGTGACGACCACCTTCTTCTTTAGACAATACGTAAACTTCAGCTTTGAATTTAGCGTGTGGAGTAACAGAGTTTGGCTTACAAATAACCATACCTCTCTTAATTTGCTCTTTTTCAATACCGCGAAGCAACAAACCTACGTTGTCACCAGCTTCTCCTCTGTCAAGGATCTTACGGAACATTTCAACACCTGTGATCGTTGATTCTAAGTTCTCAGCACCCATACCAAGGATTTGAACTTTATCACCTGTATTAATAACGCCTCTTTCAATTCTACCAGTAGCAACAGTACCACGACCAGTGATCGAGAACACGTCTTCTACAGGCATCAAGAAATCTTTATCAATCAAACGAACTGGGATCGGAATGAAATTATCAACCGCATCCATCAATTCTTCTACTTTCGCAACCCATGCTGGTTCGCCGTTCAATGCACCAAGTGCAGAACCTCTGATTACTGGCATAGTGTCTCCAGGGAAACTGTATGCAGACATCAATTCACGAACTTCCATTTCAACAAGGTCCAACAATTCAGCATCGTCAACCAAGTCAACTTTGTTCATGAACACTACAAGAGCAGGTACACCAACCTGACGAGCCAAAAGAATGTGCTCGCGAGTTTGTGGCATAGGTCCGTCAGTTGCAGCAACTACCAGAATAGCACCGTCCATTTGGGCAGCACCCGTAACCATGTTCTTCACATAGTCAGCGTGACCTGGACAGTCAACGTGAGCGTAGTGACGAGTTGCAGTTGCATACTCAACGTGTGAGGTGTTGATTGTAATACCTCTTTCTTTTTCTTCAGGAGCGTTATCAATTGAAGAGAAATCTCTCATTGATGCAAGTCCTTTAGAAGCTAATACTTTTGTGATCGCTGCAGTTAACGTTGTTTTCCCGTGATCCACGTGACCAATAGTACCAATGTTTACGTGCGGCTTCGAGCGGTCGTATGTTTCTTTTGCCATATTTGATAATCCCTGTTTAAAAGTTTAAAGTGTATACTTATTAAATTGTTTAATAATCTAATTGTTCTTCTAATTAAGAAGAACTACACCCCAAACATGATAAGCCTTCGAATAAGGGTTATTCGTCTACCTTTCGGCAGTTTGAATTTCTGATACGTTTTGATGTTCGCTACACATCCGCAATCAGTAATTCATTTTAATTTCAATCTTTCAATAAAACAGGGCTACTCCCTGTCATTCAATTTCAACTGAAGTTGAGCTTTGGTGAAAATTTCACTTACCTCAACAGCTTGATAAAAATCTGAGCTGTTGAAGAGAATTGAACTCTCGACCTCTTCCTTACCAAGGAAGTGCTCTACCCCTGAGCTACAACAGCTTTCAAAAACCGTTGTTCGTTTCTCGTTGCTCGTTATTCGTAAAGTTCGAACAACGACTAACGAGCAACAAACAACCTGACATTCGAGCGGGAGACGAGGCTCGAACCCGCGACCTATAGCTTGGAAGGCTATCGCTCTACCAACTGAGCTACTCCCGCATTATTTTACGATTTGGTGTGGGGAAGCAAGGATTCGAACCTTGGAAGTCATAAGACAACAGATTTACAGTCTGTCCCAGTTGGCCGCTTTGGTACTTCCCCCTCTAGTATTTTTAAAGAACAACTCTTTTCGTCCAACACTTCCCTCGTTTGAAGGGGCGTTTTGAAAAAGAGAGTGCAAAATTATACGCTTTTACACTTTTTCAAAACTTATATCCACATTTTCGTAGATATTAATTTAAAGGCGATTGAATTCACATTGCAATAATTTCGAGCTAACAGAAGAATCCCCGCATTAGTCTGGCGTCAGCGTAGCTGTCTTCTGCCTTCAGATAATCAACAGATGTTCAATAGATGCTGATCAGATCGGCAATAGATGTTCTTCAGATGATATATCGAAAAACACTTTTAATCGAAGGAACACTGAAACTACCCGCCAGCTACACTGAATCTAGGCTATTGTGGCAATGCAGCACAACTGCCATGCTGACAAATCATTCCTGTTATCAATCTTAATAAGTCCAATTCCCGCAAAAACAAACACGCTAGGATACAGCAAGGATACAAGTAGGATACAGCTACGATACAGCTACGGTATAGAAAGGTCACGCAACTACTTGACAATCAATATCGCGCTTTCTCTGCCAAAATTTCAGGACAACCTTGACCAAAATCCACCATTCTCCGGAATGAAATTCACATCGCAATAATTTCCGTAATCACCCCTTCTCCAAATTCTTTTTTGAAGACATCCAGTATATGTGATTTGTGAAGTGAGAAATCGTGGCGCATGGTGGGAGAATCAAACTCTACAAACAGAACCTTATTTCGGATGTACAATTTCTTGGTTCGCTTGGCAATCGGTTTTCCAACCAGTCGCTCCCAGGACTCAATGAGATTCGCCTCGTCAAATTTTGACGTGAGTCGATAAGTATTAAAAAGCTCGCGAATGGCCTGGCCAACGGATTGAAAATCATTTTTGCCTTTATTGCTCATACTGCGTCACCTTTCCTTTGTTTACTGCAAACACAACTGCCGGCACTTTGATTCTTTCTAACAGACCTTTTGTTCTCTCGGGCCGGGCATCGGATATAAATAATTGTCCCAAATCTAATTTAATAAGTTCCAGAAGCCTATCAATTCTGAAATCATCCAGCTTATCAAAGATATCATCTAATAAGAGTATCGGTTTATAACCCTTATGCTGCTTCACAATTTCAAACTGGGTAAGCTTCAAGGCTATAATAAATGATTTCTGTTGGCCTTGCGATCCTAACTTTTTTAAATCAGAACTGCCTAACGAGAATTGATAATCATCCCGGTGGATCCCAAAGTTGGTACGTTGAAGTGCTAAATCTTTTTGACGTGTGTTGACTAATTCTTTGGCAAAATCTTTTGTCTTCAGTTCCGATCGATATTCTAAATCGGTTTCCTCACTATCCTCTACAATAAATTGAAAGTACTTTTTAAAGACGGGAAGAAACTCTTTCGCAAACAGATCACGCTTTTCGAAAATCGATTTCCCTAATTTCACCAATACCTGATCGAATGATTCCAACACAATCCAATCGGAATTACCCCTCTCCGAAAACATCTTCAATAAGCTATTGCGCTGTTTCAAGGCATGGTTGTACTGCATCAAATCTTCGAGGTAGCGCTTATCTAATTGAGAGATGATACTGTCGAAAAATTTCCTGCGTATCTCACTTCCCTCTTTCACCAGGTCAACATCATCGGGAGCAATGAGAACAACAGGATATTTGCCAATGTGTTCACTTAATTTTTCATATTCTGATCCATCTTCCAGAAAGACTTTTTTAGAACCTATCTGCACAGAGCTTGCAATTTCTTTTGAGGTTGAATCGATCTGAAATTTGCCCTTCACCATGAAATAATTCTGACCATGAAGAATGCATTGATGATCGGAAGAAGAAAACGCACTTTTGGTCATCGATAAATAATAAATCGCATCGAGCAAATTGGTCTTTCCGCTACCATTCTTACCCACTAAAACATTGATTCTGGAAGAGAAATGAAGATTAGCCTCTTCATAATTCTTAAAGTTCAGTAACTGTAGTTGCGTTAAGTGCATGTAGAATGTTGAGGAAAGTTTGGCTAATGTTCGTTTGGAGGTTATTTTCGCAACTCAGATTCAAAAATAGGGATATGCCTACGACAACCAAAGCGAAGAATGAGCCAGCAGTGGCAGCGAAAAAGGGAGATA
>JANMRZ010000043.1:0-36748 GCA_031388805.1 Chryseolinea sp. | reverse complement strand
ATTATCACCCGCGATACCGATAAAATCTACAGCAAGACCGGTAATATTTACGAATCGGTTGTAATCATTTCAAAGCGTGCCCGTCAGATTGCGGTTAACATTAAAGAAGAGCTTAACAGCAAGTTGGCCGATTTCGCCACTACCGTTGACAACCTTGAAGAAGTGTTTGAAAACCGTGAGCAAATTGAAATTTCGAAATTCTACGAGCGCATGCCGAAACCAACGACAACTGCTATTGAAGAATTTTTGGAAGGCAAAGTAAACTTCCGCATGCGTAGCGAAACTGAAGCTGGTCAGGAATTATAATATCAGCTCACCATGCTTGGGGGCAAAAAAATTATAGTAGGTGTAACCGGAAGTATTGCAGCATATAAGACTGCAATACTTACCCGCCTTCTTGTAAAAGCCGGGGCCGAAGTAAAGATAATCATGACTACTTCTGCTCATGACTTCATCACTCCCCTTACGTTAGCAACACTTTCAAAAAATCCGGTTCTTACAGAATTTAGCAAGAACAATACAGGTGTCTGGAACAATCATGTGGAGCTGGGCTTATGGGCTGATGCGTTACTCATCGCTCCTGCAAGTGCCAATACAATCGGAAAGATGTCCAATGGTCTTTGTGATAATCTGCTACTGGCTACCTACCTATCTGCACGATGCCCTGTCTTCTTAGCTCCGGCAATGGACTTGGATATGCTACAGCATCCAGCAACGAAAGCTAACCTTCAAAAAGTAAAAAGTTTTGGCAATACCATCATCGAACCTAATTTCGGTGAACTTGCCAGTGGTTTAATAGGCAATGGCCGAATGGCTGAACCGGAAGAAATAATAGCGTTCCTTGAAAATCATTTTACTTCAACAGATAGGCTCAAAGGAAAAACAGCTTTAGTAACTGCTGGCCCTACACATGAGGCAATCGATCCGGTTCGTTTCATTGGAAATCACTCTAGTGGCAAGATGGGATTCGCCATTGCAGAAGCACTAGCAAGTAAGGGGGCATCTGTTACATTGATCACTGGCCCTACCCAACAGCATACTAACCATCCCGGAGTAAGCGTTACAAACGTGACTTCTGCCGAAGAGATGTATACTGCCAGTCATTCTCTATTTGCAAAAACAGACATTACAGTATTGGCTGCCGCTGTTGCGGATTATAAACCAACGGTAGTAGCGGATCAGAAAATCAAAAAGAAAGACGAAAGCATTACGATTGAGTTAATGAAGACACACGACATTGCAGCATCGCTCGGAAAACTGAAGCATAATGGTCAGCTTATCGTTGGCTTTGCATTGGAGACAGAGAATGAGCAAAGCAATGCGTTAAAAAAACTCGAATCAAAGAACTTTGATTTGATTGTATTGAACTCATTAAACGACAACGGTGCCGGCTTTGGTCATAACACCAACAAGATTACCATCATCGATCGAAAACATAAAACAACATCGTTCGAACTGAAAGACAAAAAAGAAGTGGCCCATGATATCGTCAATGCCATTATTGAAAACCTTCATGGTTAGAATCTTAATCATCTTCTGCCTTCTTGTGTCAACCACTTGCTTCAGTCAAGAGTTAAACTGCACCGTAACTATTAACGCCACTCAAATTCAAACTTCGGATCTCGGAATTTTTCGGGATATGAAAATTGCTTTCGAACAGTTTATGAATTCGCGAAAGTGGACAAACGATTCTTACAAAACACACGAGAAAATAAACTGTAAAATGTTAGTGACCATCACTAAAATGCCTGCAGTCGGAAACTTCACCGCCACCGTTCAAATACAATCTGCACGACCCGTTTACAACTCCAACTATTCATCACTGGTTTTCAATTTTGCCGATCGCGATTGGGAGTTTGAATACATTGAATCTCTACCCATGGAATTCAATGACAACACCTACATCAATAATCTCACTTCAATGCTGGCACTGTATGCATATCTCATTATTGGTGTTGACTATGATACCTTTAGTGAACTGGGAGGCACACCCTACTTTCAAAAAGCTTTGATGGTTGTAAATAATGCCCAGCCTTCAAACCGGCCAGGATGGGAAAGTCAGGGAAACAACAGAAATCGTTATTGGATCGTTGAAAATTTTAATAGTTCTCAAATGGTTGATTTGCGCAAAGCACTCTACTCCTATCATCGGCTCGCACTAGATACATTTGATAAGGATCCAGACAAAAGTCGCGCACTCATTTTAAAAGGATTGAAAGACATTAAGAAAATCAGGGATATTAATCCATTGGCCGTGCTCGTAATTAGTTTCTTTGATGCGAAGGGTAAAGAGCTGGCGAATCTCTTTTCATCGGGAAATATCCAGTTAAGACGTGAAGCCTACGATATTATAACGACCATTGATCCGTCCAACAGAAGCAGTTACGAAAAAATGATTCAAAATTAGTTTCAGCCTGTTCTGAATACTTGCAATCATTGTCTGATTTGACCAGTTTTACCAAACTAGTATAGGTAGTAGATGAGTGTCATTCAAGTCCGTTTAAACCAAAGTCAGTTTCAAAAACGTGTGTCGGAATTCATAGGCAAGCAAATTAGTATTGTCTTTGTAAACGACACTGTTTCCTTTGGCCTTGTTCAAAACATAAAAGGTAATGTTGTCACTCTTCAGAATATGAGGTTGAAGAAAACGAATCATTTGATATCCGATATAAACGAAGTGTATTTCGACAAAAACGCTTAATGCTCACACAACTCATCATAAAGAACTACGCGCTCATCAAGCAATTGGAATTCACTCCATCGGCCGATCTGAATGTTATTACAGGTGAAACCGGAGCGGGGAAATCCATTATGCTGGGTGCGATTGGTTTGTTAATGGGTAATCGTGCTGACACCAAGGTGTTGTGGGATGAAAATGAAAAATGCGTAACAGAAGGAACCTTCGCGATAAAAGAATACAAACTGAAATCCATATTCAAGTCGGAAGATTTAGATTATGATGATAACACGGTAATTCGAAGAGAAATTAGTCCGGGAGGAAAATCCAGGGCCTTTATAAATGATACACCCGTCACTTTAGAGGTGATGAAGAAAATCGGAATGTTGTTAATGGACATTCACTCCCAGCACGAAACACTTCAACTTGGAAATCAATCGTTTCAATTAAAGTTAGTAGACGCGTTTGCAGAGAACCAAACTTTAGTGGAACAATATCAAGTGGCTTGGCAGACCTACCAGCAAGTAAAAAAGGAATTTGAATCCTTACGCTCCGAAGCCGATACTTTACGTCAAGACGCTGACTACATTCGCTTTCAGTGGGAAGAACTTTCGAAAGCAAACCTGCAAGAGAACGAACAAACTGAGTTAGAATCAGAGCAGAAAATAAACGAGCATGCGGAAGAGATTAAGAACCGCTTTCAACTTGTGCTGGGCCTGCTTAGTCAATCTGAATTTGCCTCTCGCAATAGCCTTGCGGAAGCGCGTACACATTTACAGAACATCTCTTCCTATTCTGCCGCCTATACTTCATTGTTTAATCGAATCAACAGTGTATTGATTGAATTAGATGATGTGCTCAACGAAATTGAAAAAGAAGAAGGTAATATCGAATTTGACCCAGAACGAGCGGAATTAATTAAAGAAAGACTAAGCACACTTTACCGACTCCAAAAAAAGCATCGTGTAAATGATGTTAATGAACTGATTCGAATACAAGAAGAGCTTGAAGTGAAAAACAATCTTACCCGTAATCTCGATGGTGCATTGGCTTCATCTCAAAAAGCATTTGAAGATGCTGAACAAAAAGTAAAAAGCGTTGCCAATAAGCTTAGTGAAGCACGTGAAAAGATTTTCAAACCGCTTTGTAAGCAGATCGTGAAGTTACTGCAAGAACTTTCTATTCCCGATGCTTCCCTTCAGATTGATAATAACGTAACTGCTCCAACACCTTCCGGCATTGACAAGGTTGAAATTCTATTCAGTGCCAATAAAGGTATTACAACACGTCCGTTAGCGCAGGTAGCTTCAGGTGGTGAGTTTTCCAGACTAATGTTCGCCATCAAATATGTAATGGCCGAAAAGACTGCCATGCCTACTCTTATCTTAGATGAAATCGACAATGGTGTTTCAGGTGAAGTCGCTATTAAGCTTGGCAACCTGATGAAAACTATGGCGAAGAATCATCAGATTATTTCCATTAGTCATTTGCCTCAGATTGCTGCAAAGGGAGATGCGCATTTTGTTGTCTATAAAAATAATAGCACAGCCAAAACCACCAGCTCAATCAAACGATTAGATGAAGACGAGCGCATTGAGGAAATAGCGAAAATGATTGGTGGTGCAAAACCTTCGAAAGTTGCCATGGAGAATGCACAGGAACTCTTATCGAATTAACACTCGTATCTCAAGAACTGTTCCGGGTTCTTAAAGGTGATACACAAGACCCTTGCACAGTCGCACATTATTTAACATATTCGGTACTACAACCAACATCATCCTTCAATGAAAAAATTCTTCATTTCGGCAATGGTACTTTTACCTTTTTTGCTTGCTGCCCAGAGCAAAGTATACGATAATCTTTCGCTACCAAGCAAAATCCTAAAAAGCGATCGAAAGTATGCGGTTTATCTTCCAGATGGTTACGAAACATCACAACGCTCCTATCCTGTGCTGTATTTACTTCATGGCGGTGGTGACGACCAGACCGGCTGGGTACAATTTGGCGAAGTTCAGCACATCGCAGACAAATCCGTTGCAGATGGAACAGCAACCCCCATGATTATTATAATGCCCGATGCAAATACAGGACAACGAGGATATTATAATGACGTAAAGAATGAATGGCGTTACGAAGATTTCTTCTTTGAAGAGTTTATGCCTTTCGTTGAGAATAAATATCGGATTAAAAAAGATAAACGATACCGTGCTATAGCTGGTCTATCAATGGGTGGTGGTGGATCATTCATCTATGCTTTGCATCATCCAGAGTTATTCTCTTCTGCTTGTCCTTTGAGTGCTTCAACCGGGCCTATTACTTTAGAAGATACAAAAGCGTATTTGACACAACGCAACATAAAGGCCGATAACGATACGCAGATAGAAGCCTATTATAAAAAGTACAGTGTAGTAGCGCAACTCAATGTTGTTACCGATGAAAATAAAAAAGCCGTTCGATGGTACATTGATTGTGGTGACGATGATTTTCTGTTTGAAGGAAACTCAATGGCGCACATCATCATGCGCAAAAAAGAAATCCCGCATGAGTTCCGCATTTATGATGGTGGCCACAGTTGGACCTATTGGAGAAGGGCTCTGCCTACTGCTCTGAGTTTTGTGTCAGATGCATTTCACCAATACTAAATTTTAATTTCACTTTAAAAATAGAGTATGCCAGCTTATATCATTGTTGATGTCACAATCCTGAATAAGGATGAATACGAAGGGTACAAAAAATTAACACCTGGATCGCTTGCTGCTTATGGAGGAAAATTTATTGTTCGTGGCGGATCGACCGAATGCCTTGAAGGCGACTGGCATCCCGAACGCATTGTTATATTACAGTTTGATGATACAAAGCGAGCAAAAGATTGGTGGAGTTCAACGGAGTATGCCCCGGCCAAAGAAATACGACAACGGAATGCTAAGACAAAAATGATTTTGGTGGAAGGTATCGCTCCTGTGTAATCAAATTTCGCGATTACGGATTACTGACTAGATCCACCTCTTGCTATGATATTTAAGCTTTGCTGAACTTTCGTGAACGAATCAGGTAAAATACCAAAACGCCAACACAAATCATCAAGCCCAAAAACTCACGCGTCTCCTCAATGTAGAGATGTTCCATCTTAGCCACTTCATCAAATAAAGCTGTTAGGTCATCTTGTTGAAGCCAGACCCCAACACTTGGAATATAAATCGTACTAAAGCCTACAAAGAGTATTAACAAAACAATGTAGACTATCCGATAATATTTATTGAATACAGCCAGCGAACAAACCACAGCCATTGAACCATAAATCAAAATCCAAAGAAATGGATCTGGATCGTTGACCTGTACATAAGCAAATAGCAGAAAGATGATGGCGAATACTATATTGAAAATTTTCATGCAAATATTAGATTCAAGGTTTCCGGTTTAAAGTTCAAAGTTTCGGATTGTCAATTTAAAATTTTCAAGACTTTAACTTAAAAATCAATTCAATACTTCAGTACTGGTATGCTCATAAATAGGATATAAAAAAGATGTCGGGTAAAAGTACCCGACATCTTTGAATAAACCTGTAAGCAAAAACAAAAATCAGAGAATTGTCTTTAAATAAGTAGCGCTCTTACCTACTTCATCAATGGGCTCTCCGTCATACGTTTCCTGTTCAACATAAGCATGTTTCAAACCCGATAATTTCGCTTTCGTTAACAAAGTCTTAAAATCAATAGATCCACTGCCAATGGCGGTGTTCTTCATTTTGTTAGCCTTGTCCATATCCTTGATGTGCCACTGCTCAAAACGACCAGGGAATGCCTCAAAATATTTTATCGGATCTTTACCCGCATTCACTACCCAAAACAAATCCAATTCCATCCCTACCTTCTTCGGGTCGAGTTCTTTCAACATCACATCATATGGAATCTGACCATCAACAGTATCAAACTCAAATGCATGGTTGTGGTATTGGAAACGAACACCCGCTGCATTACATACATCACCCGCTGCGTTAAGGTCAGCACAGATGGTTTTGTACTGATCTATTGTTTTACGGTCAGGCTCCTGAAGGTAGGGCATCACCATAAAATCCTGTCCGTTTTTCTTTGCATCGTCAACAGCCTTCTTCCATGTATCTCCTTTAATTAAATCAAGACCATAATGACCGCTTGTTACCTTCATCTTCAGACTTTTTACATAGTTGCAAAACTCGGTATAGTCCATTCCAAAAATTTTACCATCGCGATATGAGTATGCTTCAAGTTCCTTGTAACCGTAACTCGCCACCTTTTGCAGTACACCTTTAGGGTCGTTACCAATTGTGCTACGCAATGTATAGAGTTGCAAGCCCAGTGCTTTTCCTTTCGTTCCTGCTTGTAAAAAAGCCGGAGCCACCATCAACCCTGCTGCTGTGAGGGAAGAACGTTGAATAAATTCTCTTCTGTTCATCTTGGTATGATTTGGTTATTTCTCTAGTATAATTTGACTGAAATAAAACAGGTTATCGTTTCCTGCTTCTGCATTTTTAAATATCAATACGATATCATGTTTTCCGCTTATAGGTTCAATGGTGATCGAAGCTACTTTTGCCGTAACACCGGTTTGAACTTCAATCTTAGGTGATTTTTCAAAATTCACTAAACCTAATTTTTTGCCCGTTGGTGAATCAATGTGAACTTCGATCTCTCCACCTTCGGTCATCATTACTACTTCGGCAATCGTGAAACTCATTTTGCCAATACCGGTTAAGTCGATGTCTTTGTAACGAACAGATGCATTATGTTTTACATTCTCTACAACCGCATTTGGACCTGCCACCAGTTTGCGTGGGCCACCTGTGAACTCCGATACATCAGCACCCGTCAACACAGGTGATTTAAGAACTATGGTTTTTGATGATGAAATAGAAGGCATACCCATTGCACCATTATCATCATATGATGCTGTAATTACATAAGCAGAGGTAGGTGCTGGTCCTTCTTTCGGAGCCGGCTGAAATTTAGAAACACCGGTTAAAAGCAAACTCTTTGGTCGTTTATCATCTGATAATGACAAGATGTATTCTACCATGAGCGTAGCATTCTCCTTTGATATTTGTGGATGAGCAGCCATAGCTGTTTCACCCCAAACACCTGAACCACCTTTTATAATCTTGTCCGATAATTTTTCAATCGCTTTTACATCGCTCTTATACTTTTGAGCCACATCACGATAGCCAGGACCTGCCGATTTTTTATCAATCAGGTGACATGATTTACAATCGCTTTCTGCGATCAGTAATTTGCCGGGAAGCTCTGATCGCTGATGCCCTTGTGCAATCTTGGTCTTGTCATATCCTTGCGCAAGAAAATCAACCGTAACCAATACCCGGTCAGTGCTGATCTTTGAATCGGCCGTGCTTCCATCTTCTTTGTCTGTAACCGAAACAGCGTATGAAACTGATCCGTTCGGTAAATAAAACTGACTGTTACCAACTACATCAAGCGAAACCACAGGAGGTTCATTACCGGCAATGATGGTGATGTCAGCAAAAGATTTTGATCCTTTCGCATCAGTGGCGATTACTTTCGGACGATAGATACCTGCCTTATCAAAAGTAACATCGAATTTTCCATCCGTTGATTTTAAAGTCTGACCATTTGCTTCCAATTCATAAGTAATAGCATCACCATCTGGATCAATAGTTTCTGCTGCTGAAATCACAACTGCTAATGGAATAGAGCCTGCTGTTTTATCTACTGTTAATTTTGCTGCCGGTGAACGATTGTCTTTGTTAAAATCAATGCGTGACAAACGTGCGTCACGATTTTTGGCGAACCATTGTGTGCCGTATTCAAGCGTATACAATTTTCCATCCGGCCCGAACGCCATATCAATAATGTTATTAAAAGGAACACCTTCCATGAAAGGTTCGATGTCGGTAATCTTACCGGAAGCATCCATTGAAATGAGACGCATAAAGTTTCGCATCCAATCATAGGAAATTAACTTACCATCAAAATAATCAGGAAATGCGGCGGTCTGATCTTTATACTTTTCAGAATAATACACTGGCCCTGCCATTGCATTTCTTCCTCCTTCTTTCATCAATGGAAAATCAGGAGACACAGCATAAGGATACCAAATGAAGGGGGGACTTACTGGAGGTAATTCTGATTTACCTGTATTGTTCGGTGAATTATTTATTGGTTTCAATGGATCATGTTTTGCACCCGATACATTCTTTTCAAAATCATGTTCGTTGTAGGCATAATTGCCACCCACAAAATAAGGCCAGCCAAAGAAACCTGGTTTTTGTGCCTGGTTCACTTCATCGTATCCTCGAATACCTCTACCCTCTCTGTCTTCGCCAGCATCAGGTCCAACTTCACCCCAATATAAAAATCCAGTTTTCTGATCGATCGAAATGCGATATGGATTGCGATTACCCATTACATAAATTTCACCTCGTGTCTTCTCTTCACCTTTCGGGAAAAGATTTCCTTCCGGGATCGAATACGTACCATCCGTTTCAGGATGAATGCGTAAAATCTTTCCGCGCAGATCATTTGTGTTCGATGATGATTTCTGTGCATCAAATGATGGCCTTCCTTTGCGTTCATCAGACGGACTAAAACCTTCTGATTCAAATGGACTTGAGTTGTCACCAGTGGATAGATATAAATTATTATCCGGACCAAAGGCAATTGACCCACCGGTATGGCAACAAGTTTCCCGTTGCGTTACTACCTCCAGCATTTGTTTTTCGGAAGCCATGTCAATCTTCGAACCATCGAAAGTAAAGCGCGATAAAATGTTTGCTGACTTGGATGGAGTAGAATAAAAGATGTAGAGCCAATTGTTTTTTGCAAAGTCAGGATCATGAGCTAATCCCAGCATACCATCTTCAAACTTGGTGTAAACATTAAACGTGTTGATTAATGTAATGCTATCAATCTTCGGATCGTATAGTTTTACAGCACCCTTTCTTTCCAGGAAAATAATCCGTCCGTCGGGTAAGATGTCCATCTCGGTTGGTTCATCAAAATAACTTCCCAACACTACTTTGTTGAATCGATTATCTTCAGGAACAAGCTTGGCCGTTGCTTTACTGTAGTCAAGTTTGCCATCACCAATAGCATAATTCAATCCCATCCAAACATGATTGAGATATTGAGGATCCACAAAGCTTTCCTTGGTGTGACCCATGCCAGTGTAAAATGAGCGTCCTCCATCGAAATCATGAAACCATGCGATGGGGTGATCGTCTCCATTCTCGCCTCCTTCATACGAGGTCTCATCGAGTGTGTAGAGAGGTGTAATATCCTCTGATATTTTCTTATAGTTGTAAAGCTCGTCCTTACGCAACCATTCATCGGGAAGGCCCTCTGTCAATGCATCGGGTTTTACCTTTTTGAATTTTGCTTCTTGAATTTGTGGGTGACTTTTAAAATATGCGCCAACCAATTTTCCATACCACCACCAATCGTATTCCGTATCCGCTGCAGCGTGAATACCCATGTATCCTCCACCGGCTTGAATGAATCGTTTGAATGCTGCTTGTTGATATTGATCTAACACATCACCCGTAGTACTTAGAAAAACAATGGCTTTGTATTTCTTTAGATTCTCATCTGTAAAAGCAGAAGCATCTTCTGTGGTGTCAACAACAATACCTTTATCGTCAGCTAGCTTTTGAAACGCAGTCTTACCATCTTCAATTGATTCGTGACGGAAGTCTTTTGTTTTTGAAAAGACTAATACACGCTTCTTATTTCCTTCCCCACAAGAGAGCAAAAGAAATACCACGGCCAGTATGGCCATACCTGATTTCAATTTCATGTTGTCTGGTTGTTTTGAATCTTAACTGCCTACCTACCCAGGAATGCCACTACTGGCGTTATTGTAATTCTTTAATTTTAATATTCTTATACCACACGCCGTCACCATGATCTTGCAAGGCAATATGCCCTTTGCTGGCTTTGCCATATGCTGCTCTATCTTTGAACTTACTTCCCTTCACCATTTCATCCCACGCAGCGGTATGCATTTGTGTCTGAACAACTTTCGTTCCGTTCAGCCATATCTCCAAATTACCTTTGTTGGAAATGATGCGTACCTGATTCCATTCACCTGCAGGTTTCACGGTTTCAGTAGAAGAAGAAATCAAATCGTATAAATCGCCCGCGCGGTGTTTGATGATTTTTGCATCAGGATGGCAAGTATTATCAAGCACTTGTATTTCAGGTGCACTATACCAAACGTATTTATTATCCGCACTTTCAACGGCATTAAACATAATACCGCTATTGCCACAAGGTTGAATTTTCCATTCAATTGAAAGTTCGAAGTTTTCAAATTGTTTCTCTGTGATAATGTCGCCACCCATGAGTTTTTGTCCATCACTTTTCTTAGCATTATCCAGGTAGAGAACATCATCTTTTACTTTCCAGGCCTCACCAATTTTATCACTTCCATAATTTCGCCAACCTGCAGTTGTCTGGCCATCAAACAGAAGTTTCCAACCCTCACTTTTTTCCTTCTCCGTCAAAATAGTTTGCGCGGATACATCGAGAAATTTTAGAGAAGCAAGTAGAACGACAATAAAGAAGCAATTTTTCATTTCAATGGCTGGTGGTTAGTTGAAATTAATCCTTTGGCTTTTCGCCATCTAATGAAAGTACATACATGGCCATCTTCTCAGCATCGGCTTTTGAAATATCGCCATGTGGTGACATTGGAATTTCTCCCCATACTCCACTGCCTCCGCTTATAATTTTTCCTGCGAGCAGTGATACATTGGCTTGAGTGAATTCGTACTTCTTCGCTACATCTGTATGGGATGGGCCGATAATCTTATTGGTAGAGTGATGGCAGGTTTTACAATCACTTCCATCCACCAAGGCCATGCCTTGTGCGATCATTTCATCAGGCGATGCTTTCTTTTCTTCTGCTAAATTATCGCTGTCATCTTCTTCTGTTGCTTCTGTTTTAGCTTCTTCCTTTTTTGATCCGCATGATGTCATGGTAAAGGTTGCGACAGATGCAAGGACGATGAATACAAATACTTTTTTCATGTTTAGTTTACTTTTGAAGTTATTAAATACCTAAAATTCTTTTGTTAAGCTTTTGATCTTTGCCTGTTGATGCAAAGTCATCGAATGCTTTTTCAGTTACCCGAATGATGTGGTCTGCAATGAAAGGCGCGCCTTCTGCAGCACCTTGCTCCGGATGTTTGATGGCACACTCCCATTCCAGCACGGCCCAGCCATCGTAACCGTATTGTGTTAGTTTTGAAAAGATAGTTTGAAAATCAACTTGTCCATCGCCTAGTGACCTGAATCTACCGGGACGATCAACCCAACTCTGATATCCTCCATAAACACCGCTCTTCCCGGTTGGGTTGAACTCGGCATCCTTTACGTGAAACATCTTGATAAAGGTGTGATAGAAATCAATGTATTGAAGATAATCGAGTTGTTGCAATACAAAGTGACTTGGATCGTAGAGAATATTACAACGTATATGCTTTCCTGTGGCTTCCCAGAAACGTTCGAAGGTTATACCATCGTGCAAATCTTCACCAGGATGAATCTCATAACAAAGATCAATACCTGCTTTGTCATAAGCATTCAAAATCGGAAGCCAGCGCTTTGCCAACTCCTTGAAACCATCTTCAACCAATCCGGCAGGACGTTGAGGCCATGGATAGACCGTATGCCACATCAACGCACCTGAAAAAGTAGCAACTGCTTTCAATCCTAAATTCTTACTGGCTTTAGCAGCATACTTTAATTGATCAACTGCCCACGCTGTTCTTTCCTTTGGCTTACCCCGCAAAGCTCTTGGCGCAAAACCATCGAACAATTCATTGTAAGCAGGATGTACCGCCACTAACTGACCTTGAAGATGCGTTGATAATTCAGTGATCTCTAATCCACATGAGTTTACTATTCCCTTTAAATCATCGCAGTAATCTTTGCTCTCTGCTGCTTGCTTCAAGTCGATGCAACGTTTGTCCCACGCAGGAAGTTGAACGCCTACATACCCATGCGATGCCGCCCACTTCCCTATTGTTTTAAGATTGTCGAACGGCGCCTGATCGCCCATGAACTGCGCCAAAAAAATCGCTGGCCCTTTAATCGTATTCATTCTTTATACTAGACTTTAAATGTTAGACATTAGATGTTAGAGCAAGACGTTAGACATAGGACTTAATACTTGATACTAATGTCTTGCTACTAACGTCTTTCTACTTGAGACTATTTAAGTTTTGTCCATTTACGATTTGAGCTGGCTGACTTCACGGCAGTTTGTACAAAGTTCATACCGCGAACTCCATCTTCAACATCTGGGAAATCATACTTTGCTGCATTAATTTTCTTGCCAGGTTTAAAATCACGAACTGCTCTGGTGAAAGCTCTATAGATATTAGCGAATGCTTCCAAATATCCTTCCGGGTGACCAGCAGGTGTGCGGGTAAATGCTTTGGCCTCATCGGATAAATATTTCTGTCCTGCACGAATTACTTCTGTAGGTTTATCAAGCCACTTTACAATCATCGTGTTGGGATCCATCTGTTTCCATTCCAATCCACCTTTCTCTCCATATACCCGGATGTTAAGGTTGTTCTCTTCACCAGCAGCAACTTGAGTAGCAAGTAAAATACCTGTTGCACCGTTATCAAATTTGAGCAACATCGAGCTATCGTCATCAATCATACGGCCTTTCACCACGGCATTGAGCATGGCGCAGATTTCAGTGATGTTCGAGCCTGTAATATATTCAGCAAGATTCGCTGCGTGTGTTCCGATATCACCAATGGCCCCACCCATTCCGGATTGCTTAGGATCGGTGCGCCATGATGCCTGCATGTTGCCCGACTTTTCTAAAGGTGTTGAAAGCCATCCTTGTGGATATTCAACATATACCTTTCTGATTTTTCCGAGAGCACCTTTGGCCACCATCTGGCGGGCTTCCTTTACTAAAGGGTAGCCAGTGTATGTATGCGTAAGACCTAAGATCAAACCGGTTTTAGCAACCAGTTTCTGCAATATCTTCGCTTCTTCAAGTGAAAATGCAATGGGCTTTTCTACAAGTACATGGAAACCGCTTTCAAGCGCCATCTTGGCTGGACCAAAATGAACGTGATTTGGCGTAACTACTGAAACGAAGTCGATGCGCTGATCTGCAGGCAAAGCCTTCTCTTTCTCAAACATCTCCTGATACGACTCATAAACACGATTCGGATTTAGATAAAGTGCCTGGCCTGTTTCTTTTGATTCTCCGGGTACAACGCTAAACGCACCACATACCAACTCAATTTCTCCATCGATGCCCATGGCTTTACGATGAACAGGACCAATGAATGAGGTAAGACCACCGCCTACCATTCCCATGCGAAGTTTTCTTTTCATACTGTTTTTAATGCGAAATCACCTTGACCACAATCTTTCTTTCGGCCGATCAAAAGACAAGGCAAATTTCATTTGGTTAGATTTGGCGTACAAGTAAGGACTTAAGACTTGAAAAGTAAAGCATTAAAATTACCGGAAACGATTGCGGGGACGCTTTACGGTTCTAAATTTTCACGCATTGGCATTTTTAGTCTCTAGAGGCGTACAATAGCTGCTTGAATATCATTTCTATATGATTCATTGGAAGACTATTGTTTTGTTTAAGGCTACTCCTGATTCGCTTTAATCAAGCGGTTAATTTTGCAAACTTACTCTTTACCTCTTTCTTTGACCTTAGCCTAATAATATTCGAATGACAGAATCTCTTTTTCTCAAAAATCTTTGGTATTTCGCCATGCATGGCTCCTTCCTGGAAAAAGGGAAACTCGTAGGAAAGGAAATCCTGGGCGAGCGTATCGTTTTTGGGCGAGATGAAAATAATGAACCGTTTGCTTTAAAGGATAATTGTCCCCATCGTGGTGTGCCTCTTTCGAAAGGATGGTATGATGGTAAAACGATTCAATGCTGTTATCACGGTTGGAAGTTTGATCATACTGGAGCCTGTCAGGAAATTCCCGCTTTGGCGGATGGGAACTTTGATACTACAAAGATTAAGGTATTTCGATATCCGTGTAAAGAAATAAACGGAACGGTTTGGATTTATATTCCTCAAAACAAAACTCAACTTCAAGGTGCAGAAGAACACCTTCCAAATTTGTTAGCACCTGCCGATAAGAAGTTTATGTTTGTGGAAAAGGTAACAATGCCGAGTAACATTGATCATTCTGTTATTGGTTTGATTGATCCGGCTCACGTTACCTTTGTTCATCAGTCGTGGTATTGGCGATCGGCAAAAAAATTAAAGAAAAAAGAAAAGAAATTTGAACCGGCTGATCTTGGATTTAAAATGGTGCGACATACACCCTCATCCAATTCAAAAGGATATTCAATTCTAAAGGGCGGCACATCAACGGAAATTAATTTTCAACTCCCCGGTAATCGCTTTGAACACATACAGGTAGGAAGCAATGAAATCATTTCGATCACTTGCCTCACTCCTATCAATGAAAATGAAACAGAACTCAATCACATTTTCTTCACCTCGCTTAGCTTTGTAAAATACATCTGGTGGCCTTTACGGTATTTAGGTAAACAGTTTATCCATCAGGATTTAGGCGTGTTTCGCAAACTCAATGAAGGGCTTAAAACCAAACCTACGTTGATGTTGCTTGGCGAACCAGATGCACAAGCGCGTTGGTATCACGAGCTAAAACGTCAGTGGGATTTGTCACAACAAAACAAGGTGCCTTTTGTTAATCCAGTGAAACCACAAACGCTGCATTGGATTACCTAGTGAGTCACACGGTATGAGTACACAACAATTAATTGGACCAATCGTTATGATGTCGGTCTTTTCCATTACACCATCGTCATGCATAAGGTAGCACTTGCTTTTGTTTTTATCTCATTCGGTGCGCAAGCACAAAAAGAAATACGCACGTACTATAAAGATGTATCCAAACATCCTTTGGAGGAAATCTATTTCGTGGCGAATGATGATCCTGAAAAAATGATTGGAAAATACCAGCGCTTCTATGAAAATGGAAAGCTTAAGGTCGATGGTAATTTTGATGATGGAAAAAAATCAGGACTCTTTACCGAGTATCACGAAAATGGAAAGCCTTCCCGGAAGCTTGTTTATGTAAATGGTTTACGTCATGGTGCTGTCGAAGTGTTTGATGAAGACGGCAACCCAATTCAAAAAGCATATTATCAAAACGATATTCTCACGGATAGCATTCAACTTTATTTTGCCAGCGGTGTTGTTCGCGGTAAAACCAATTTTGTAAAAGGGAAACCAGAAGGACTTGTTAAAGAATATTATCCCAACAGCAAAATCAAAAAAGAGATCAGTTACAAAAAGGGAAAGCCAAACGGAATCACCCGTACCTATTTCGAAAATGGAAAAATAGAAACGGAAGCAAATTATCTGAATGGAATATTAACCAGTTTTTATAAAACCTACTACATCAACGGTCAGCTTGAAACCGTTTCTACAATGGAGGAAGGTTCAAAAAATGGAGCTTATAAAAGTTATGATATGGAAGGTCATCTTTTGTTAGAAGGCAGTTTTCTTAATAGCAAACTTCATGGTGATAATATCGGATACTATGCCAATGGAACTGTTCAACATCGATACCATTATAAGGAAGGAAAAAAGACCGGGACAAACTTCGATTACTTTCCTTCCGGAAAGCAAAAACGCAAAGAAACAGTCGCTTCGAATGGAATTGATTCATCCGTTGAAGAGTACAATGAAGCAGGTGTATTGCTTTCAGAAAAGAAATTCAGAAATGAAAAACCACATGGGAAATGGGTTATGTATTTCGATGATGGAAAAATTGCGCGTGTTAAAGAGACTTATGAGAATGGAAAACTCATGGGTATTCGATCTACCTATTATGCCTCCGGGAAAATTCAAAAGGAAGAAACACTTGCTTTCAATTTATTGGCAGGTCCTTTTAAAACGTATTACGAGCAAGGAACAGTTGAAACTACTGGTGAATACAAGTCAAATAGGAAGCATGGAATCTATACTACCTATTATTCAACAGGTACTATCAAAGAGCAAGGTGAATACATCGCTGATAAAAAACATAAAGTATGGAAAGCTTTTAATGAGAAGGGAAATTTGGCGAGAACTGTTACTTTTAAGGCCGGAATCGAGATTGAAACCAAGACATACTAATGCAGGCCATAAAAGAGACTCACTTCAAATTCCCCAACCAAACTGGTTTTTACAAAGGTAAGGTTCGCGATGTATACTACTTCGGCAAACTGATGGCCATGGTGGCTACCGATCGCATTTCAGCTTTTGATGTAATCCTTCCGAAAGCCATTCCAGATAAAGGCAGGGTATTGAACCAGATTGCAGCCTTTAACCTGAACGCCACAAAAGACATCGTTCCAAACTGGGTAATTGCTACTCCCGATCAAAATGTAACGATTGGTTTTAAATGCGAAACCTTTGCTGTTGAGATGGTGGTACGTGGATACCTGGCAGGACACGCAGCACGCGAATACAAAGCTGGTAAAAGATTACTCTGTGGTGTAGTGCTTCCAGAAGGTCTTAAGGAAAATGACAAACTCCCCCACCCGATTATTACACCAACAACAAAGGCAAGTGTTGGGCATGACGAAGACATTTCCCGTGAGGACATTTTAAAACGCGGAATTGTAAGCGAAGCTGATTATAAAGTATTGGAAGATTACACCCTCAAACTTTTTAAACGCGGAACTGAACTCGCTGCAGAGCGTGGACTCATTTTAGTCGACACTAAATACGAGTTTGGCAAACACAACAATACGATTTACCTGATCGATGAAGTGCATACCCCTGATTCATCCCGCTATTTTTATAAAGAAGGATATGAGGCTCGGCAAAAAACAGGAGAACCTCAAAAACAGCTATCAAAAGAGTTTGTACGTCAATGGTTAATTGAAAATGGGTTTCAAGGGAAAGATGGTCAAAGTGTGCCGGAGATGACCCCGGAAATCGTTTCCTCCATTTCTACCCGCTACCAGGAATTATATCAACAAATGAGAGGGGAATCACTTACACCCATTGATTACAGCCAGATTGACCAAAGAATTGAGTGCAGCATCCGCGATTCGATAAATTCCGTTAACTTGGAGACCAAGAAAAACTAGTAAAAAAGGATATATGAAGTATACGATTGACAAATTAGAGAAGTACAGCCTGTTGCGCCTGCACGAAGAGAAGTTGGATTCAAGCGTTGCCCCGGGATTGAAATCTGAATTGATTACTCTACATGCCGAAGGTGTAATAAACATCATACTTGATTTGGCTGAAGTAAAATACACCGACTCGTCCGGGTTGAGTGCATTGCTGGTAGGTAATCGTATTATGCAGGAAGATGGTGGAATTTTTATCCTTACCTCACTTTCAGAACACACCATGAAGCTGATCAAAATTTCACAACTTGATAGCGTATTGAACATTCTTCCGAAAAACGAAGAGGCTATCGATGCGGTGTTTATGCACGAAATTGAAAAAGACCTGAAAGATCCGGATGGAAATTAACAGGTTGAATAATACTTTACGAAACCAAAGCTCATAAGGCTTTGGTTTTTTATTTTTAGAACTGAATCCAATCCTTTGAGTTTCTCCATTACCATTTTAGGTTCCAGTGGCGCGATGCCGGCTTACGGTCGACATCCTTCTGCGCAGTTGATAGAAATACAAAATCGACTCTTTCTTGTGGATTGTGGTGAAGCGGTGCAAATGCAGCTCATGCGTTTTCAAGCAAACTACCTTCGCATCAATCATATCTTCATTAGTCATTTACATGGTGATCATTATTTGGGCTTAATGGGTTTGATCTTCACGATGCACTTGCACAAAAGAGAAACGGATCTACACATCTATAGCCATAGAGGATTGGATGAAATAATCACTACACACTTTCGGTATTCACAATCAGCACCTAACTTCAAAATCATTTTCCATCGGCTGGAGAAAGACGCAAGAGAAATTATCTTTGAGGATAATGCGATTACTGTTGAGACCATTCCCTTATTACATAAATTAACATGCTCCGGGTTTCTCTTCAAAGAAAAACCAAAACCAAGAAGGATTGACAAAACAACATTACCAGAAGGATTGTTAATCAGCCAAATTGCAAATTTGAAAAAGGGAGAAGATGTGCGAGACAGTGATGGCAATATTCTCTACAAGAATGAAGCACTTACATTATCACCAAGAAAGTCACGAAGCTATGCTTATTGTTCAGACACGGCTTTCAAAGAAGATATAGTTGATCAGATACGATCGATTGATGTATTATATCATGAAGCAACCTTCACAACAGAAGAAGAAGCAAAGGCTATTGAAACCAAACATAGTACCGCTTCACAGGCCGCTACCATTGCCAAACGCGCGGGCGTTACCAAACTCTTAGTCGGGCATTTTTCAGCACGCTATAAAGATTTAGAACCCATTCTTACCGAGGCAAAGGCAATATTTCCAAACACCGTATTAGCTTTGGAAGGAGAAAAATTCACCATTCAGGAATAACAGCATTATGGAAAGTGTACTCGCACAAAAACGAAACAGACTGTTTTTAATCTTGGCCAGTATTGTCATCAGCAATGCCATACTTGCTGAAATGATTGGCGTAAAAATATTTTCGGCAGAAGCAACGGTAGGATTAAATCCTGTACATCTCAACATCCTGGGTTTCGTAATGGATTTTAATCTGACAGCAGGTGCTATCATCTGGCCTGTCGTTTTTATTACGACTGATTTAATCAACGAATACTTTGGTAAACCCGGAGTGAAGCGGGTTAGCTACCTCGCTGCAATATTAATTGCGTATGCATTCGTGGTGGTCTTCATTTCCATTCGATTATCGCCAGCAGACTTCTGGATGGATGTAAATAACAAAGATGCTGATGGTAACGTCTTCAACATGGATTTTGCCTTCAACAAAATATTCGGACAAGGGCAACGCATTATTATTGGATCACTCAGCGCTTTCCTAATCGGACAGCTTGTTGATGTTTTTGTTTTCCAACAACTTCGAAAAGTAACAGGACCGAAAATGCTTTGGCTTCGCGCAACCGGGTCGACACTAATCTCTCAACTCATTGACAGTTTTGTTGTGTTATACATTGCTTTCGCGGGCATCTTCAGCAACGATCAGATTATAGCCATCGGGATTACGAACTACATCTATAAATTCTCAGTGGCCATTTTACTTACACCTCTTATCTACATTGGTCATTCGATGATTGATCGTTATCTTGGAAAAGACAATGCTGAAAAGATTTCAGAAGAAGCTTCGCATACGAGTAAGGGTTTCTTCTAAAGATTCAAACTAAGCTGCTTTCTGAATCATTCCTTCTGACGGTCAAGTTTTGTTGCAGTGGAAGTTTCTTTTACTCGTACAGATAAGGCTCATCATTACTAATCAATATTCGTACATTCTCTAAAACTCTTTTCATATAAATCTTCCAATATATTTTGGCAAATAACCAATTTAAAGAATAAAGCAAAGTAATGTCCGAGTGTAAAGTATACGTATAATCAATCTGGATTTTGTTTTGTTCGAGTTCGGTGGTTTGCCATTCTCCTACGAACTTTGAAAAACCCAACATCCATGACTGAAATTCACTCACCTCAATTTTCCAGTATTTATTGTCAATGCGTTCAATTACTTTATCAACACTAGCCCAGCCACCTTTTTGTGTAGGCGATTCAGCGACAAATACTTTTTTACTATATCCAGGCTTACCCCAGTTTTCATCGTTCGTGCAATGCGTAACTTTTGGCATTACACCAAAACCTGTGTGAACTTTTGAAACATCGCAAAGCATTGGTGTCTTGAAGGCTCTTTCTAATGAACAATTATATATGGCTTTTACAGATACTGTTGTTCTCATATCAAATACAATATCATCGTTATCACTTACAAACTGCAGATCTGCGTGAATACCCCATAAATCAAAAAGCTCAAAGTGAAAATTTATTTCTGTACTTCGAGCCTTTAACATGGTCTTCTTAATTTCTTTTCCCCAGCTCATCACGAATCTTAGCTGCACGTTCGTAATCTTCTTTATCAATCGCATCCTTGAGCAAGTCGTTTAGCTTTTCAATGGTGTAATTTTTAAAGTCGTCTTTACGACCGGATGATTCTTTCTTGGCTTTGGTTTTTACTTCCGCTTTGGGTTCGGCTTTCTCCTCCTCCACTTCATCCGTTAACACAATACCAGCTTCTGCAAGGATATTTTCGTAGGTATAGATTGTTGCATCGAACCGCAAACCAATCGCGATAGCATCAGAAGGACGCGCATCTACTTCGGTTTTCTTCAGTCCATCGGAACAGACAATCTTGGCAAAGAATACACCCTCTTTTAAATCAGAGATAACAATTTCCTCAACTGTGAAATGAAAGTTGTTAGCGAACGCTTTAAACAGGTCGTGCGTCATCGGTCGATTCGGAATAATCTTCTCGATTTCAATAGCGATAGCCTGTGCTTCGAACATACCGATGATAATCGGTAAGCGTCTATTCCCCTCTGTTTCGCCCAACACCAAAGCAAACGATCCAGTCTGCGATTGGCTGGAGGATAAACCCAGTATTTCTAATTTTATTTTCTTCACGTCAACTCCAAAGTTTTCAATCTGCAAGCAGTGATGTTCTACTGTCGCAAATTACGGTTAGCTACCTGGTTTATTTTGATGCTTTAATTGCTTCAGTCAATTTAGGAATTATTTCAAAAGCATCACCCACAATTCCATAATCTGCAGCCTTAAAAAATGGCGCTTCCGGATCTTTATTGATGACAACGATGTATTTCGATGAATTTACCCCCGCCAAATGCTGAATAGCACCTGAAATTCCCACCGCAATGTAAAGCTGAGGTGCCACTTTCACACCGGTTTGCCCTACGTGCTCATGGTGTGGTCGCCAGTTCATATCAGAAACAGGCTTTGAGCAACCAGTTGCAGCATGAAGAGTTTTAGCAAGTTCTTCCAACATCCCCCAATTCTCAGGACCTTTCATTCCACGTCCACCCGAAACAACAATGTTAGCTTCCGGAAGAAGAACTTCTCCAGTCGCTTTTTCGGATGATGTAATCTTCGTTGCAAAGTCAGCATCAACAAGAGATGTAGAATATGGCGTTACAGAAATCGCTGCACCTACTTCTTTTATTTTGGCCGCATTTTTCTTTAGACCCAAAACCTTCTTTGCATTTTTCAATTCAACGTGCGCAAAAGCTTTACCTGTATAGATGCTTCTCTTCACAACAAATCCAGAAGATGTTGTATTGGGAAGTTCTACAACATTCGATGCAAGGCTTGCTCCTATTTTCGCAGCAACACGTGCCGCTACAGGTGTACCTAATGACGAGTTTGCCAATATCAATGTATCGGCTTGCTCATCCTTCATAGCACTTACCAATACAGAAGCATAAGCCTGAATAATACCTTGATCGAGTTTGCTATCCGAAGCATGAAGCACTTTCTTCGCTCCGTATTTTCCCAATGCTTCCAGTTCTGATGATTCAACAGAACCTAAAGCAATAGCCGTAACTGCACCACCCATGGCATGTGCATACACTACTGCTTCAATAGAAGTCTTTTTAATTTTTCCTTCTGCACTTTCAACAAAAACGAGTATGTTCATAATTTTCAGTTCAAAGTTAATCGTTAATAGTTAATGGTTTTTAAGCTGTAAGTTTCCGGTTAAAAGTTCAGGGCTCGGCCACACTCAAGTCACACACCCACGATTAACAATTAACTTTTATAAAACCTTCGCTTCATTCTTAAGCAACGTTACGAGCTCGCCTACATTATCAGGTGAAATCATTTTTACAGAACCTTTTGGTGCTGGTAATTCAAATTTTTGAAGTTTCACTCCACTATCAACAGCAGATGGCTCAACAACTTTCAATGGTTTTGTTCGGGCTGACATAATACCGCGCATGTTTGGGATTTTCCATTCTGCGATTGGTTCCTGACAACCAGCTACAAACGGAAGATTTACCTCTAGAAATTCCTTTCCTCCTTCAATCTCACGTGCAAGCTTTGCCGTGTTACCTTCAATTTCCAATTTCATTACTGGCGATATAGAAGGCATGCCCAGCATTTCACCAACAATACCATGCACTACTCCACTATTATAATCAATGGACTCACGGCCCATTAAAATCAAATCATATCCACCTGCTTTTGCCTGTTCTGCAATTTGTGAAGCGACAAAAAATGAATCTGTAGGTTCTGCATTTACACGAATCGCATCATCAGCACCAATGGCCAATGCTTTGCGAATAGTTGGTTCAGTGTCAGCAGGACCTACATTGAGAACCGTAACCGTTGCTCCGGAAGCTTCCTTAATTTCGATGGCACGTGCTAAAGCGTAGTCATCGTAAGGGCCGATGATGAACTGAACACCATTGCTATCGAACTTTGTATTATTGTCAGTAAAATTGATTTTGGAAGTTGTGTCGGGGACGTGGGAAATGCAAACTAAAATCTTCATCTTCTCGCTATCTAATAGGTTCAAACTGGTTGTGGAAACAGGGGTCAAGATACGAAAAACCCATTTCCAAACGCTAAAAACTTAAGATTTCGAATTTGATCCTATCGATTTTTGGATTTGTTTTAACCATTGAATTAAAATCCTTCGAACAACGACTTTAAGTCCCATAAATTGACCCGACTTCAACAACTTCAGCAGTTTTTTTCAGAAGATCCAAATGATCCGTTTAATCTTTACGCACTGGCAATCGAATATCAAAAGACCGATGTCGAAAAGTCGATGGAATTGTTCTTGCAACTGACGACCGAACATCCAAAATATATCCCTACCTATTATCATTTCGGAAAACTTCTTCAGGAAATTGGGGAATTAAAAAATGCGCAGACCATTTTTGAAACCGGGATTAAATTTGCTCAAGAGTTGAATGAAGCGAAAGCCTTGCGTGAGTTGAGAGCTGCGCTGCAGGAGATGGAAGACGACTTATAAGTTTCAAGTTTCGAGTTCAATGATTCCAGATTGCTTGGAGACTTTCTTTGATATTTGACTAACAACGAACAACCATCAACCATTTAATTATCCAGCGCCCCATCATCAACCCAGCAACCAATCAAATCAATTTGGTCTTGTGTAAGACTACCTTCGCGTGGCATATTCTTACTTTTGGTTTCTGATTTCATTTGCGCTGCAAACTTTTTTGCATTCGAATATAGCCTCAAGTCTGGTCGTGATACTCCATTATGGCATCCCGATTTAGCGCATGAAGTCTGAACGATAGGAAGAATATCACTGCTCCAACTCGTATCTGATTTTCCTTTTGGGACGGTAACTGTTAGGGTAACTTCACATCCGTCAACATCTTTCACTCCAATAGAATGATTACCTGATCCTAATCCTGTAAAGGAGTTAGTGTCAGAGAATGAACCGCCACTAATATTATATGTATAGGGTGGATTTCCATCAACGACTGTGATCAATACTTCACCATTACCACCAAGACATTCAGTATCATCCAAAATTGTTGTTGAAAATGAAAAGTCAGCGCCAACAATATCAATGTTGTTAACGGATTTAATACATCCATTACCATCCTTTACAGAAACAGAATAGATTCCCGGCAATAAAGAAATAAACTCACCAGTAGATTGCCCGGCAGTCTGATCATTTAGGAAAAAAGTATAGGGTTCTTTACCGGCACTCGCTTCTACCAAAATTGATCCATCAGCAGTACTACAGTTCGTTGCGTTGGTTTTACTATCAAGCGCTAATGTTAAATCGGTAAGCTCACAATTGAAAGGTTCTGGATCTTTTGAGCAAGAAGAGATTAATCCCAGAAAGAAAATCAAAGATATACCGGCAATCAGTTTAAATGCATTCATCATTCGAAAATAGAAATCCCGAAAGATAACAACGAATGTCTTTAAAAGGAAGTATCGATTTAATCTTCAGTATTTTGAAGAGTGCAGACTTTCAATTTCTAGAACGGTGTGTCATCATCGCCACCGCGTGATGGTGGAAGAGCCGGTGGAGTGTCAAAAGTATTCAAACGACTTTCGCGCGTAATCATTCCAGAGAACGGATTTTCATGTGAAGAAGGAGAATCAAGATCACCGAACTTCGTGTACTTGCCAATGAATTTAAGTTTCACGCTTCCGACCGAACCATTTCGATGTTTCGCGATAATCACTTCGCCCATACCTTGTGTAGGCATGCCTTCTTCATCGACTGTAATTTTATAGTATTCAGGACGGTAGAGGAACATTACAATATCAGCATCCTGCTCGATAGAACCCGATTCACGTAAGTCAGACAATTGGGGTTTCTTATCACCACCACGAGTCTCTACGCCACGACTTAACTGTGACAGTGCCAACACGGGAACAGAAAGTTCTTTTGCAATCCCTTTCAACGCTCGTGAGATCGAAGCAATTTCTTGTTCACGGTTACCGGCTTGTTCACCACGCATCAATTGAAGATAATCGACAACAACAAGCTGAACTCCATGCTCTGCTTTTAAGCGTCTGCACTTTGCTCTCAATTCCAAAATAGAAAGTGCAGGTGTATCATCAATAAAAATAGGAGCCGTAGCGAGTTTGTTTGTTTTGTGAACAAGCTGTGTCCACTCATGATCGGCAAGGTTTCCTCTTTTGATCTTCTCCCCTTCTAATTCAGCTTCAGCTGAAATCATACGATTCACCAACTGAATAGAAGCCATTTCAAGTGAGAATATTGCTACCGGAATTTTGAAGTCGACAGCCGCGTTACGCAATGCAGAAACCACAAAAGCCGTTTTACCCATACCCGGCCGGGCAGCAATGATAACAAGATCTGACTTTTGCCAGCCGGATGTCATGCGATCAAGTGCAGTGAATCCACTCGGCACTCCGGTCAATCCGTCTTTGTGATCTTTTAATACTTGAAGTTCCTGAATCGCACGCGACATGAGATTACGCATGTTGTCGTAGTTCTTGCGCAGATTCGAATCGGATATTTCAAAAATTGATTGTTCTGTCTTATCTAATAATTCAAATACATCGGTCGTGTCTTCGTAGGCATTGTGATGGATCTCCGATGCAACCTGAATAAGCTCACGCTTGATCGCCATCTCCATAATAACCCGCGCGTGATATTCAATATTAGCAGCCGAACTTACCTTCGATGTTAACTCCGCGATGTAGTATGCACCACCTACTAACTCAATCTTACCTTCTTTACGCAACTGGTTAACCACGGTACGCATATCCACCGGTTCGGTCGCTTTGAAAAGTTCAATTATAGCGGTGTAAATTTCTTTGTGAATTTCAGAGTAGAAATGCTCCGGCTTTAAAAATTCAACAACCGCATTGAGCGCGTTTTTTTCAAGCATAAGCGCACCCAGTACAACCTCTTCAAGATCAAGCGCCTGAGGTGGCAACTTCCCTAAACTTTCTGAGATGTCTCTCGGAATTAATTTATTAGTCTTGTTGCTTAACCTCAGTGACGTTGATCTTCCTTGCTCCATACAGTGGTTGTTGTACGCTCTTTATTTTTTCGTAGGGGGACAAACGTACAATCATTGATGAATAATTACGAATTTGTCTCTCCACAACTTGTACACAATTATTGAACACAAAATTGTGCATAAATATTTCAGATGATGATTTAATCTTTCAAAAAAAAATTGTAACTGGCTTTACCTAAAATGAACTCAACTGCCTTATGTAGTTGACCAGGTGAATATTACTTCACTCAATTTCGAGAACACTTTTAAACACCAAACATTTTCCTTTACTTTAAAACAGGATTATAGTTTTCATGCAATCTACCAAACAACGAATACATTTTATCGCCATTGGCGGCAGCGTAATGCACAACCTGGCCATTGCTTTGAAGCAAGCCGGACATCAGGTAAGTGGCTCTGACGATGATATTTTTGAACCTTCAAAATCAGCTTTAGAAAAGCAAGGCTTGCTTCCTCAAAAGATTGGCTGGTGGCCTGATAAAGTATCAAAAGAGATTGATACCATTATTCTGGGCATGCATGCCAAAAGCGATAACCCTGAACTACTTCGGGCGAAAGAACTGGAGCTTCCCATCTTTTCGTTTCCAGATTATATCTATGAACACTCAAAAGATAAGCAGCGCATTGTCATCGCAGGAAGTCATGGCAAAACCACAATTACAGCCATTATCGTTCATGTGTTAAATCATTTCAAGAGAAAGTTTGATTATGTAATTGGTGCGAGAGTAGAAGGTATCGAAAACACGGTTCAACTTTCGGATGCTCCTATTATTATTATTGAAGGTGATGAATACCTAGCCTCTGCGCTTGACCCTACTCCCAAATTTCTTCGCTATCAACATCATATCGGGCTGATTAGTGGTGTGGCTTGGGATCATGCGAATGTATTTCATACAGAAGAGGAGTATGTAAAACAGTTTGATCGATTTGCAGATCAAACTCCCAAAGGTGGAATCCTCTTGTATTGTGAGCACGATACTATTGCATTGATCATTGGTAAAAAAGAGCGCGGAGATTTGTTAGAGATACCCTACAAAAGTCATTCACACACATCGGATAACAACAATCAATTCTTTTTAACAAATGGCAAAGAGCGATATCCTGTTAAAATTTTCGGAAGTCATAACTTTCAAAATATCAGCGCAGCAAAAGAATTATTGAGAAAGATTGGAATTTCTCAAGAACAATTCTTTGAAGCCATTCCAAGTTTTGAGGGTGCGGCCGGCAGACTGGAGAAGATTAAAGAAGATGCACACACCAGCGTCTATAAGGATTTTGCACACGCTCCATCAAAAGTGAAAGCCACCGTGAAAGCTCTTAAAGAAGCTTATCCGTCACGCGAATTAACTGCATGCTTTGAATTGCATACCTATAGTAGCTTGAGTAAGAAATTTATTCCGCAGTATAAAGACAGCTTGAAAGCGGCACAAGTACCTATAGTATATTTCAATCCGGAGAAAATGAAAGTCAAAAACATGGAGATGTTAACGGCTGCTGATATTAAGCACGCTTTTAACAATCAGGATGTTGTTGTTTTTGATGACGTCTTTAAGCTGGAGGAATTTCTGTTGAAGCAATCCTGGAAAAATAAAAATCTCCTGATGATGAGCTCTGGGAATTTTGGCGGAATCAACATCAATGCTCTTGCTGATAAAATAATTCTTTAAAGATTCAAGTTCAAGGTTTAAAATCGAAAGTCCAGCGTCTAGTATTTAAAATCTCCAGTCTAAACTCCACATAATGAAATTAAACTTACGAAACCCGCTGTGCTTTTTTGATCTGGAGACGACCGGCATAAACATTACGCAAGATCGCATCATCGAAATTGGTGCCGTTAAGATGATGCCTAACGGAGAGGTAATTCGAAAAGCAACCCGAATTAATCCCACCATTCCTATACCGGCAGAGTCTACTGCGATTCATGGTATCAAAGATGATGATGTAAAAGACAAACCTACCTTTAAAGAAGTAGCCAAAGACTACGCGAAGTTTTTTGAAGGCTCTGATTTGGGCGGGTTCAATGTATTAAAATTTGACATACCGGTTTTAGTTGAAGAGTTCCTTCGCGCCGGTGTAGAATTCGATTACAGTCGCAAGAAAATTGTAGATGCTCAGCGCATATTTCACCTCATGGAAAAGCGTACCCTTTCCGCAGCGTATAAATTCTATCTCAATAAAGATTTAGTTAATTCACACAGTGCGGAAGCGGATGCCGAAGCTACTATGGAAGTGTTGATCGCCCAGGTGGAACGCTACGATGGCATGGATGTAACAGATGGGCTTGAGCGCAAAATTGGCGAAATCAGAAATGATGTTGAGACTCTGAATAAATTAACTGCCTCTGGTCTGGTGGATCTTGCCGGACGGATGGTGCGGAATGATAAAGGCGTAGAGGTCTTCAATTTTGGTAAACACAAAAACAAACCTGTACTTACAGTAATGAAAGAGGAACCCTCCTATTACGACTGGATGATGAATGGTGATTTTGCATTGGACACGAAAAGAAGGCTAACTGAAATTAAGCTCAAATCTTTTAATAAATAAGACTACTGAGTCATGAGTAATCAGTATTGAGTAGCATGTGTGGCAAAGTTTTAAGAATGAATAACTCAAGACCTGGAACCTTGAACTTAAAGCTTTGCACAATTAACTTTATACAATAAGAAAAACTTTACAAAGTCTCCATGATCCGAAATTTTTTCAAGCACAGTGCTTTTGCCAAAGTAAGTTTGGTTACGATCGGCTTGCTGGTGTTCATACTTGGCTGCCTCTTCTACTACCTTACCTTCAGCGAGGTCTCTTCTAATAATAAAGCAATGGAGGTGACAGCCAATCTTACTGCTCAATCGGTTATGGAAAAGGTAGATCGAAATTTCTATGAGCGTTTTGGTGATGTTCAAGCCTTCGCCTTTAATCGCTTGGCGGTGCAAGCTGTGGAGAGTGATTCTGTTTCTCCTGGTATACAGCAATTCATCAACACCATGACTGCGTACTATGTATTGTACGATCTAATGATGCTCTGCGATCGCGATGGCAAGGTGCTGGCTGTGAATACTCAAAATAAAAATGCTGAATCAATAAGTTCCGGTTTCATCCTGAATTCAAATGTTTCGGCAGAGAGTTGGTTTAAAGTATGTACTTCGACTGCAGGTCCTAAAGGTGGAGCATGGTTTTCTGATTTTATTGTGAATAAAGATGTTGCCAGTATTTATGGAACAAAGGGTGAAGGCATGGCTTATGCTGCTCCCATTCGCAACGACATGGGAGAAGTCGTTGGTGTCTGGTATAATTTTGCTTCGTGGCTTGAAGTGACAGATGGTATTCGGGAAGAGGCCGAAGATAATTTGCTCAAAGAACATGAAGGCTCCTTTATTGTAATGACAAAACAAACTGGTGAAATCATCAGTGCACGCGATAAGGAGTTAATGCAGGCCAAAGTAATTGCAGACTCGATTGGAATAACGGATGTCCATACTCCAAAGGACAATATCGACATTAAACATTTCAATACAGGCCAGGCCAGATCCCATGGAGCTTATACTTTTGAAGGAAAGAATTGGAGAACCTATGTCTTCATTCCAAGAGCAACTGTATCATGGGCAGTCTTCTTTTCAGCTGAGAATTTTACAGCGGTATTTGTTTGTCTGTTTGTCATTTCTATTATCGGATATTTTGTATTTCGCTTCTTTCGGAAAAATATCGTTCAGCGTCTTCACACTATTCGCGATATACAATACAAGTTAAGTCAGGGTGAAATAGTTCGCCTTTCAGATGAGGAGCATAATGAAGATGAGATTGGACAGATGGTAGCATCGTTATCACAACTTGCAAAAAGTGTTCAGCTCAAAGCTTCTTTTGCCGATGAGATCGCCAAAGGTAATCTCACTGCTGATCTTGCAGAATTAAGTTCGCATGATGTTTTAGGAAACTCGCTACTCAACATGCGAAATCAATTGAGCGTAACAGCTGAAGCTGAGAAGCAACGCAACTGGACAACAGAAGGATTGGCAAAGATTGGGGATATCTTACATGCTAGCCAATCCACCGAAGAATTGTATTTCAGCATCATCAAGTTTGTTGTTACTTATTCCCGATCGAACCAGGGTGGATTATTTCTGATCGATGAAGAAGATAATAACCGATCGCTCAACCTCACAGCCTGTTATGCATACGAGAAGAAAAAATTCATGACCAAGAAAATTGAATTAGGTCAAGGTATGATAGGACAATGTGCATTGGAAGGTCAAACCATTTATCTTACAGAAATTCCAAATCACTACATCAGCATTACTTCTGGTTTAGGTGGTGCCAATCCAAACTCGTTGGTCTTACTGCCCCTTAAAGCGAACGGTACATTACTGGGTGTAATTGAAGTCGCATCGTTCCATAAATTTTTACCATTTGAAATTACCTTCCTTGAAAAGTTAAGTGAAAACATTGCTGCATCCATCGGTTCTATCCGAATGAACGATCGTACACGTGAAATGGTAGGACAACTTCAACAGCAAACCGAAGAAATGAAAGCGCAGGAAGAAGAGATGCGCCAAAACATGGAAGAGCTATCAGCAACTCAGGAAGAAATGCTTCGGAAAGAACAAGAATACCTTAGCAGGATTCGTGCGCTTGAAAACACTTCTTCTTTTGTAGTTGAAGAGTAACCTCTATTAAATATTCTCAAGGCATTTTCAGTAAATAGAAATTCTAACCAGTTTTTTTTGCCAATTCCCTTTTCACTTCATTCCTTGAACCAAAAATAATAACTAAACCATTAGTTGCTTTACAAATTTACATTTCAAGGTTCTCATCAATTCAGATACAGAAATTTTAGGCGGTATCGAAATCATAAAATGAACATCCCACTGCACATGTAGTCCTTGCATCCTTCCATTCACACAATGACATTATCTTTTTAACCAATTCCGCAAATTTTCGCATTTCTCAATATGCTCAAAAGGCTATTTGATCGGAATTATTAAAAGATTGAAAGACTTTTGTGGCTCGTAACAATTATCTCCAAACTAAAAAAATATATCGGGGATTTAGTTTTAAAACAACGTAGTTTTAAAACTACCGTTTGTTGAAGTCCTATATCCCCTTGTTACTATTCTGTACATCAATTGTCTACTCTTTTGTCACTCTTCTTTTTCATACTCAAACAAGGAAAAGAGGAATCTTTGCGAGAAATTCCGCAAAGAGCGGACGAAGTGATAAGGCGATGATTCTGTTCTAAAACAAATAACAAATTTTTTTTGAGGGCGTATGCGGATGCTATTGTTTCAAATATTCGCATTGCTGTACTCGAACGAGGTTGCAAAATAATCTGGAGTTAATGATCGGTTCCCTAGTAATATGAGTAATGTGTATGGAGAAATATCAAGAAATGAACAGGTTTTCATTGGGAGAGAACTTAGGTAAAATGAGGAATGCTATTGGACGATCTATTCTTAAGCTTGGAAAAATTTATCTGACACTTTCAGATGGAGAGTATGAACTGCGATCGCAATATGAAAAGGAAAGGTCTTTGAATGAGATGCTCAAGGGCAAAATAAATGAGCTAAAACTCAGAGACAATACAGAACCGAACAGGGCAAATTATGATGAGGGGAACAACAGAGACCACCTTATAAGTAATGCCGCGCATGAATTGCGCGCTCCACTTAATCGGTACCTTGGCCTGGTAGCATTAATTCAATCGACACCGCTTACTGAATCTCAGAGACAGATTACAGATTTAATGCTTAAGGTAAGTAATGAAGGTCTTTGTCTCATAGATGATATTCTTTGTGCCGATTCAGTTGTGCATGAATCTGTAGACCATAAATGCATCAATATTGGTCATTTCATAAAAGATCACATCGGAAACTTTCTTGCAGAACAGGCTCGCAGCAAGAGAATACAATTGCATGTTGAATTTGATGGTCAGCTTGAAATAACAACTGATGTTACTTTGCTCAAAAGGGTTATTGATAATGTAGTCTCCAACGCCATTAAATTCTCTCTTCCAAATACAAATGTTTTCATTAAGGTACGTGGCACGGAAAAATCAGTTTTCATTTCTGTCCGTGACCAGGGGCCTGGCATAAGTAATGAAGACCAGTTGAAGATGTATAATAAATTTCAAAGACTGTCCGCCAAACCCACCTCAGGCGAATCTTCAAATGGTCTAGGCTTGGCCATTGTAAAGCGTATTGTCGAAAGACTGCAAGGTGAAATTTCAGTACAAAGTACCTTGGGAAATGGAACGGAATTCGTTATTCAATTAAATAAAAAACAATTTAAAAGTGTCCGGAAGTCAGTACAGAAGTAGGTATCGTACACAAGTGTGTGATTATTTTCCTTACTGAGAAGAATATCCAATATATAGAGACAATCAAGATTATTTCCTCCATATAAATCTTCTGAATTTTTTCAGCTTCAGTCCACCAATTCCTCTCCCTACAAATTGCTTCTTATCATGTTTTACATGGTATTAATGAACCATACTTTCTGTAAACACTTCACCTTATCGCAATAATTCATTGAACTTTTCTTTCATTGATTAAAAAAACTGAATAAAAAAAATCAGGCAAGGCAACCATTTTTATCAACCCTTCGTCAAGATGAAAACTTTTAAAATTGCTTATCATGCTCAAAGAGAAGTATACGCATATCGTAACAGCAAATAATAATAACTATTGCTATTACAAAATTATATGCCCATAAGAATACTAAGTGGTTTAGTATGCATAACCTGTTAATTGGTATTCAGCTTGGTTAGCATGGAGTCACTATCTCTTTAGAATATTAGCTCAAAAAATAAATACACAGTATGATTCAAAAAAAACAGTATTCGGGTTTTACACTAGTCTTATTATTTTCTTTCATTGGATGCACTAACCATGTAGAGTTTAATGCCATAGATTGTGAAATCAATAAACCAGGGATCGCCTTGGATGCCAAGAAAGATCCAACAGGTTGTGAGACAAACGATGGTTTTATTTCAGTAACGGGTAGCGGAGGTAGTTTGCCTTATCAGTTCAGTATTAATGGAGGCGCGTATCAGGCATCCGGTACATTCAGTCAATTGGGCGGAGGTACTTTCACGTTAAGCATTCGCGATGTTAATGCATGCGAGAGCACGATAGAAGTTTCACTAGCTATTACCTCGAGTGATCTTACGGTAGCTGCAGAAGCAACCGAAGATAACGAATGTTTATCCAATAACGGAAGTATAACCATTACAGCTACTGGCTCAAATGAACCTTTTGAGTATAAACTCGGAACTGGTGTATTCACTACCAGCAATACCTTTACAGACTTACAGAATGGTCTATATACAATCACGGTTAAAGATGCTCTTGATTGTTCTCTATCCATAAGCACCACTGTTGCGAGAGGTCAAACAGGAATAAGCTGGAGCAATGAGATCAAATCTATTATTGACACAAACTGCGCTGTTTCAGGCTGTCACGTTAGTGGAAATTCAATCCCTAATTTCTCTGTCTTTTCCAATGTCAAGAACAGGGCCAGCAGCATTAAGACCCGCACCGGTAATAAAAGTATGCCTCCTGATGGAAGATCTATTTCACAAGAACAGATTAATAAGATCGCATGCTGGGTAGAAGACGGAGCAAATGAAAATTAATGTATACCCATCCATAGCAACTGATAATAAAGGAAATGTTCACAAGAGGACGTCACTTGGCCACATTATTCAAAATTAAATTATGATCCATATGAAAATTTATCTCACAATGCTCCTGGCGCTGACTTTTGTAGTTACCCATGCTCAGAAATATGTAGCTGAAAAAAGTCAGATCGGATTCTTCTCCAAAGCTACTATCGAAGACATTCAGGCAAACAATCAAAAGGCCTCCAGTTTATTTAATAGCAGTACCGGAGACATCGCATTTTCAATTCCCATACATGAATTCAAATTTGAAAAATCATTGATGCAAGAGCATTTCAATGAAAAGTATATGGAGACCGAACGCTATCCCAAGTCAACGTTTGCGGGCAAGATCATTGGTTACGATGCTACCGTCACCAGCGAACAGCATGTTACAGCCAAAGGCAAGCTGTTAATACATGGTGTAGTACGGGAAGTAGAAATTCCAGGCACTATAATAAGACAAGGTGAAAAACTCACTATGAAATCTTCTTTTACCGTAAAGTTAGAAGACTACAAAATCAAGATACCACAACTCTTGTGGCAAAATATTGCAGAACAAATAGATGTAACCATCACTTTAACATACAAGCCTCAATAATTATGCGATCCATTATTAAAATCATCACGGTCATCTCGATTACCTTGATAAATCCTGCCAATGTCTTTGCTCAGGAAGGTGATCTGATGAATGAACTTGAAAAGAGTTCGCAAGAACCAGATTATGTGTCACAAGCGTTCAAAGGTACACGCCTCGTCAATGGCCACACGGTAGAGACAATTGGAGAAGGCAACCTGGAATTTATTTTTTCACATCGCTTCGGCCGTATGAATGGCGGACTGTATGAATTGTTTGGTCTGGATGATGCATACATTCGGATAGGCCTGGAATATGGAGTAACTAAAAATTTCGGTATCGGTATTGGCCGGAACTCAGTTGACAAATCAATAGACAGCTATTTAAAGTACTGTCTGCTGCGTCAAAACAAGCAAGGTATTCCGGTAACCATAACGGCCTTTGGCAGCGTCACCTACAAAACTTCACCAAAAAAGGAGGATACACCCGAAGGATTTCAGACCACCGATAGACTTGCATATACCGGACAAGTGTTGATCGCAAAAAAAATCAACTCCAAACTATCACTTCAACTTATGCCTACCTATGTACATAAAAATTGGGTAACGGAAACCGAAGGTGGAAATAATCAGGTGGCATTGGGCGTTGGAGGAAGGATAAAACTATCTCGCAGTGTTTCTGTTAATGCAGAATATTACTATCGCCTCAATCCCGATACAAATTCTTCTTATCAGGATGCTTTAGGCCTGGCGATTGACATCGAAACCGGAGGTCATGTTTTTCAAATTGTCCTAACCAACACAAGGGGTATGATCGAGCGTACGTTTGTCACCGAAACAGATGGTAATTTCTTTGATGGAGATATTCATTTGGGGTTCAACGTAACCCGGGCGTTTCAACTCAATCATAAAAAATAATCTGCAGACGATCCTTTCCCACAAGGATCTATAAACGAAAGTTCTATTGGAAAGTAATGCGAAGGTTGGTACTGGTACCAGCCTGCTGGAAGAATATTACCTATACTATTTAATCAATGTTTCACTTAAAAATCTAAAACCATGAAATTAAAATTTGAATTGATCAACGCAATGTATCGGAATGTAGTACGCTATGGCCTGTTGGTTTTCGTATTTGCAGTTGCAAGCTGCAGTGATGATGAGAAACCAACAGCAAAAATCCAACTGGCAACAAATGCTACGCTGGGTAGCTATCTTGCCGACAAGGACGGTAACGCCTTATATTTTTTTACACTTGATGTAGCCGGAGTGAATACTTGTACAGGAGGATGTGCCAGCGCCTGGCCCGTATTCTATGAGGCAAATCTTGCGCAAGACCAGTTGGCCGATGGATTGTCTCTCTCTGATTTTGGCACCATAACTACTACAGATGGTAAACAGCAAAATACGTATAAGGGCTGGCCGCTTTATTACTATGCACCATTTGTAAACACTCAATTTGTACGAGAGCTACCGGGTGAAACGAAGGGTGAAGCTGTCGGAGAGGTTTGGTTTGTTGCTAAACCTGACTATACCATTATGCTCGTCAATGCACAATTGGTGGGAGCTAATGGAAAGAACTACAAAGGAGACTACACTGAAGGTGAAGAAACTATCCAGTACTTTACCGATGCGAAAGGCCGAACCTTGTATTCCTTTGTTGTCGATAAAAAGAATAAGAATAATTTTACTACGGGAGATGCCAGTCATGATGCAAGCTGGCCTGTATATGCTGAAACATTGGCAAATGTGCCTTCAATATTGGACAAGAGTTTATTTGGCACCATCGATGTTTTTGGTAAGAAACAACTCACATACAAAGGTTGGCCGATCTACTATTTTGGTTCTGACAGTCAACGTAGTGACAATAAAGGTGTAAGTGTCCCATCACCCGGTGTATGGCCTGTAGTCGTAAAAGACACCGAAATAGCTCCCGAATAAAGTGAATTCTAATTAATTAAAGATCGAGTTTTTGACTAAGATAGGTTTATGGATTTAGGCATAACCTACTTAAGCAATAAACATGAGATTCTAATTGAGGAGCTAAGAGGTTACTGATCATTGTAAATTTGTTTTAAGAAGCTGCCCTTTAACGGGCAGCTTCTTTTAGCAGTATAGATAATCAGATATCAACTTCCACATTACGAAATCTTTAAGGATTCGCAGTTAATTTTTCAAGAGTCTTTTATCCAGCTAATTTTTTGAAAAAGATTTTAAAAGTCGTCCCTTTATCCCAGATAATGCAATAGAGCATTGTTATCTTTTGTAACTGATTGATATTATTAGCTTTGTAGAGGGCACAATTATAACCCAAAAGGTGAAAGAATTACACGTCACATTTACCGATAAAAATGTAAGTGCCTGGGG
>JANMRZ010000195.1:0-10277 GCA_031388805.1 Chryseolinea sp. | reverse complement strand
TCGCGAGTAGTGATTTCATCTTTCTCCAGCTTGGCCCACAATTCAGGAGTCTTATCCAGACTTACAAAATGGATTTGAATATCCTGACGAGTGGTGGTATGAAGATTACTCGATGCATACTCTTCTGATATGTCAGCAATTCTTCGAAGCTGTTTGGTTGTAACACGTCCGAACGGAAGCTTGATGCGGATCATCTGCACACCCGACTGACGCTGTCCATAAATCCCACGTACTAAACGGAGACTTCTGAATTTATCACTGTCGATTTTTCCATCGCGAAAAAGTCTGATCTTTTTTTCAAGATCAATGATGTCGCGCGCCACAATCGGGTTCTCTAAATCTTCCAGTTCGGTTCTAAAGCTTTGCATAAAAATTTGTTCTTCAATGGTGGTTAAAAAAAAAAGCCCTCCCTGTTTTGCAGGGAAGGCTCGTTATGTTCTTTTGATTTTATAATCGTTAGAAATCACTACGTGTCCAAAGCTCCTGCATCTTGTATAAGATGTTTATAGCAACAACACATCTTATTGTTGGCCATCATTTTCTTCATACAGGGCTTATTCATTGTCATACTGAGAACGAAAGTAGAGTTTGTAAAATAAAAATCAAATCAATGTCTAAAATAATTACGAAATAATTTGTTTAACAAGTGTTCGTAAAGAAGTGCAAACGGTGCAGATGGCCTAAGGTTTCACCATTCGACCACAAGCCTCACCGTGGTTTTACTAAATCATCACAAATGAAATTTGGTTCCCCATTTTCTTTACACGATGTAACTTTATCTTGTTATACCCTCCAATTCAATTAAAGGGTTACATCACAAATGTGTACACCCTGGCTTAATGAGGCGATTTTATCTTCACGCTTCGGTACAAATTCCTGCGCTACATATCCCTTAAAGCCTGTTTCCAGAATAGCACGCATGATGGCTGGGTAATTCAATTCCTGCGTTTCATCAATTTCATTACGACCGGGAACTCCCCCAGTATGGTAATGTGAAATGTATTTATTGAATTTTCTGATCGTCGCTATAACATCGCCTTCCATGATTTGCATGTGGTAGATATCATACAATAACTTAAAGCGATCTGATCCTACCTTATCACACAAAGCAGCGCCCCATGCAGTGTGGTCGCACTGATAATCCGCATGGTTTACTTTACTGTTCAGCAATTCCATCGACATTGTTACTTTATATTTTTCGGCAATGGGCATCAGGCGCTTTAATCCGATAGCACAGTTTTCTATTCCTTTTTCGTCATCAAGACCATTTCTGTTTCCGGAAAAGCAGATAATTTGATTCAATCCTGCGGCAGCAGCTTTTGGAATAATGTCGGTATAACTCTTTACAAGCTCATCGTGCAAAGCAGGATTGTTAAATCCTTCTACAATACCTTTTCCGGCTCCCCAGGGCATGGCAGAAGTCAAGTCATATTTTTTTAAGAGCGGCCATTCTTCAGGGCCAGTCAGTTCTATTGACGTCAAGCCAATCTGCTTCGCTGCTTTACAAAGGTCTTCCAATGGAATGCTGCTATAACACCAACGGCAAACAGAATGATTTACCTTTCCTTTTAAGTCGTTTTCGAGTACAGCTTCTGCGGCTGAAACCCGATGCGAAAGTGCTGTGCCCGCAATAGCGGCGGCTGCACCTCCTACCATTTTCTTGAGTGCCATTCGTCTGGATGAATTTTCGTTTGTGCCTTTCATAATTGCATTATTGTTGTGGTTGTAGGTGTCAAATTTAAGATAAGTGTTTTTTTGCCCTTTAAAGCTATGAGAATTTCTATTTAAAAGACAGTTGGTGGATTGATTATCCTAAAGAGCCCGTATATGAATGCATGATTCAGAATTCACAATTAACCCATAACGCACAAAGTCCGCATTGAACGGACTTTGTGGAGAATATCGGAGTCGAACCGATGACCTCTTCCATGCCATGGAAGCGCTCTAGCCAGCTGAGCTAATCCCCCTACTTAGGCTGGCAAATATATTTTAAAATCCTAAAGTATATGCATATCTAAGCCATGGCGTTTCTATTGAGTCAACTTCTTTTTTTAACCTGCCATTTTGCCAGTTCTTACCTTTTCTCAAAAAACACTCGACCCAGTCTCGACCCTGTCTCGACCCAGTGTCATAGCCTTGTCATAGTAGTCGAGGCGAAACTTGGGAATTAGTGCTCCATTAAAAAGGAAAAGTACCTCTCAGGGTACTTTTCCTAACTCTAACTAACTAACCTAAACTAATCCAAAAAACTATTGAATAATAAATGTATTAATTGAATGCGGTAAGCTTGTAGCAGGTGCACCCATTCCATCGATCCATAAGTTGAAGGAAATTTTATCATCACTAAGATTCAACACTACCACCGCAATCCTTCCATCTGAATTTATAAAAGCTGTGGTCTGTAACTTATCACGATTGGAGGAACTGCTGATGCGCTTGGCTCCTGGTCGAACAAATTTTGAGAAGTGCCCGAGATAATAATATGCATTGGTATAAATCAAATTTCCTGAACGCGTGTCTGCATGCACAGGTGCAAAACAAAAATTACCAACATGATTGGGGCCACCCGTTTCGTCCAATAAAATATTCCAGTCAGTCCAGGCGGACGTGCCAATGTTAAAATCATTTACCATGGAAAGTCCGTAACGCTCGCCCAGTGACCAATCATTTACCTTTGGCAAACTGAATAGTTCTTTGCACCCCTCGGTGAAAATTAAATTCTTATCCGGGAAAGATTCTGCTACGCGCTTTACATTTTCGAATTGCATCGCGCTGCCTGTCCAGGTTTCATACCAGTGAAAACCAATACCCCAAACATACTTGGCAGCTTCTGCATCACTCAACAATACACTGGCACGTTGAAAGATCAGATCACGATTATGATCCCATGCGATTAATTTTTTATTGGCCATTCCATTCTTAACTAATGTAGGGCCGAGGTATTCTTTTATAAAATCACGTTCATCTTCGGCTGTATAAATACACGATTCCCATCGTTGTTTTGCCATGGGTTCGTTCTGTACTGTCAGCCCCCATATCGGAATTCCTCTAGCTTCATATTCCTGAATAAACTTCACATAGAAGTTTGCCCATGATTGACGAAACTGCGGAAGCAATTTTCCTCCCTGAAGAACAGAATTATTATCCTTCATAAAAGCCGGTGGACTCCATGGACTAACATACATGGTGAGCTTACCTCCTGCTGCTGCTATGGCTTGTTTGATAAGCGGTATGCGATATTTCTCATCATGCGACACATCAAAAGTTTTCAGTGATTCGTCATTGTTGCTTACGTAACTGTAAGTACCACTTGAAAAATCACAGCTTTGAATATTGGTTCTGGCTATGGTATAGCCAATACCTTTTTCAACATCATAATAGGCTGTTAACAATTCTTGTTGTTTTTCTTTAGGGAGTTTGGCAAAGGTCTCGGCAGAAGCATCCGTTAATGATCCACCAATACCTACCACAGACTGAAATGTTTTAGAAGGATCAACAAAAACACATGTTTCTGTTTCGAAAGGTTGCTTAAATGTTTTGAAGGTAAGTGTTTCTTGTTGTGATAACCGAAGATCCGTTTTATCTGCGGTTGTGTAAACCGTAACTGATTTTTCTGCTATGGATTTAGGCGGATTTTTTTCTATTTGATGTTGAGGCTGTCCATACACTGAAAACAACACAGCGCTAAGTAATAATACAAAGTATACTTTTTTCATGTGAATGATTTGCTACGACTCGTGTCGTTTTTAAAAGCTGTCGGTAAAAAAATTACCGACAGCTTGTTAACTAATTATTCTAATTACTTGGTACCGCGCAATTCAACATTGTCGATTGAAATGCCGGTTGTGCCTAAGTTAGCACCGCCACCCCGGATGAATAGATAGGCAGTTCCACTCTCTGGAAAAGAGAAGACGCCAGCGTCTTTTCCATCGCATGAGATAGCAGAAAGTTTTCCACTGAATGCAGTTTTACCACATCCTGTCCATGTGTTAATAGCAAGTCGTTTTCCGCCATCATTATAATCCGATCCTGGAACAGGGACAGCTTTACCTACGTACACTTCAAACCAGGTGTCCGTTGCTCCGCTTCCTGAAACGTTCATGTCGACTTTGTATTTTTTTCCTCCTTCAACTTCGATTGTTTGGTATATTCCTGCCTGTCCCCAGCCTCCGCCAGAGAAGGTCATTTTTCCATCAACAATGGCAGCACTAACACCCGCAGTGTATGTTACAAATTCCCAATTGCTATCGTCACCAGCATTCATTTTGCCACCCACTACAAGATTCCCTGCACTCGGATCAGAGGTTAATACATCAACATCATTTGAAACCGTGGCGGTTACACCACCTCTTCCTATTGCTGTTAAGGTAATAGTGTATTCTCCGGCATCTGGATAGAAAACAGTATCAATGGTATTCCCGATTGAAGCCCCTGCTCCATCACCCAAATCCCACTTCACACCGAGTACTCCATCTGTTTCTGCCTTCAATAAATATTTATTGATCGTACCTTCAATTGGAGTTACTGTAAAAGCAGCACCCAGGTTTGTATCGCTTAATCCATTGCCATCACCAAACTCATCCGGTTGACAACTGATTGACACTCCGGCTATGCATATACTCGCAAGCCATGAGTAAATTTTTATTCTATTCAATTTCATGTGTTAATATTTATTTTTTATGGTCACATGGAATGGTCTGACTGAATAATAATTCCTTTTGATGAAGGAAGTGCACGACCATTTCATAATTCCTGTGATGTTAGATTATAGTAATCCTCCCCATTCTACACTTTGCTTAATCTTGGTATTCTCCATTTCCAATAAAGGAATAGGAAGTATTTCATGCTTTCCGGCCTGAAACCCTTTTGATGCCAATGCGGTGGCCGCTTTACCCGTGCGCACAAGATCGAACCAACGATGACCTTCACCTGCTAATTCTAATCTTCTTTCATTAAAAATATTTTCGAACGTAGCAGGGATAGAAGGTATTCCGGCACGATCACGAACAGCGTCAAGTAAAGCCTGGGCACGAACAGCGTTACCTCCTCCGCGAACAAGGGCTTCTGCTTCCATCAGATAGGTATCTGCCAGGCGTATCTCGTAAATATTTTGAGGATAGTTCAAATCAGCATCACCGGCACCCGTCCAACGGTCTTCTACTTTTGCCGCAAACTTTTCGAGGAAATACCCAGTGTCCATATACCCCGGAGTGTATTCAACTTTTCCGTCATCAGCCAAACCTCCAATATCCGCGATCGTAGCTGAGAAGCGTGGATCACCCTCCATGGCTGCAACAAGATTTGGAGTAATCGCAAAGAAACTCCAACCCGAAACATAGTTTGGTACTGAACCATCTGTGACCAGAACTTTAAAACCTCGTGGCCCTGACATCACATTTAAGATGTTACCTTCCGTACAAGCTGAACAGCCCCAATTTCCGGCAGAGGTATTCGTGAATGAAATTTCAAAAATAGATTCGCTGTTGAATTCGTTGTTCATCTTAAACAGATCACCATAGTTATCCAGTAAATCATAGCCGTATGTTTCGGCTGGTTGACCTGGCGTTGTACCATTTACTTTAGCAAGTTCTACAGCTGCTTCTGCAAATTTTTCGCGATACAAATAAACCTTACCTAATAAAGCATGCGCCATGCCTGATGTTGCACGAGCTCGCTCTCCTCCCGATACGGTATTCGGAAGATCAACTATGGATTCTTCAATCTCTTGTTCAATAAATGCATATACCTCATCCGGGCTAGCTTGTACTACATCGTACATTTCACCTGCAGAAACAGGCGACTTGATCAGTGGAACATTTTTGAATAATCTTACGAGATCAAAATAAAAGTAAGCCCGTAGAAATCTTGCTTCTGCAGTAAATCTTGCCTTCTCACTATCCTCCATTGGTACATCCGGAAGTTTAGATAAGATTACGTTAGCTCGAAAAATTCCAGAGAAACCCTTTGCCCATAATGCTTCTTGCGGACCAACCGATGCATCTAAAGTGTAATTAGACCAAACTTGAAAAACAGTCATGTCAGTTGGACCACCTCCACCTGCAAAATGATCATCAGAGGCTGAGTTAACAGCCCCTACCTTTGTTACTAAACCACCAGACATATAACCTACGACATCATATACAGCTACTAAGCCTTTATATGCTTCATCTCTATTTTTATAATAGTTCGACTCCAGATCTGACCCCTTTGGTTCAACTTCCAGAAAGTCATCTCCGCAAGCACTAACCAACAGCATCCCTATTAATGCAAGTGTGTATTTATTGAATATTGTTTTCATTTGATTGTTGTGTTTAAATTTAAAAACCAACATTAAGACCAACTATAAACGAACGTGCCTGAGGATAAATACCTCTGTCGATACTCATTACACCGCCACCAATTTCAGGATCGTATCCAGTGTACTTCGTAAAGGTTAAGAGGTTTTCGCTCATCACATAGACACGAGTCTTCTGCAATCCGACTTTAGAGATTAATGACTTTGGAAGTGTATAACCAAGCTGAACTGTTTTCATTCTGAAGTAATCGCCATCTTCTAAATAAAATGATGAAGGATTGGTGAAGTTGTTATTTGGATCACCCGTAATAAGCCTAGGATAGTCAGTTGATGTTCCAGGACCTGTCCAACGACCCATCGCTTCTGTTTGCCAATTAGCATTAAGCACATCTAACCTTCGCAGACCTTGAAATATTTTATTGCCAGCAACACCTTGACCGAATACCAATACATCAAAGCCCTTATATGCAGCCGTAAGTGTAATACCAAATGACCAGCTGGGTGTTGGATTGCCAAGGAAAGTACGATCAGCTTCTGTGATCTCTCCATTGTCATCTAAATCAGCCCAGATAAAATCACCTGGTTTTGCATCAGGCTGAATAACGGCACCTTCAGAATTTGTATGATTCAAAACATCTTCTGTTGTTTGGAAAATACCTAATTTTTCAAATCCATAGAATGCGCTAATGGGTTGTCCTACAGCTGTGCGTGTAATCGGGTAACTGCTCGCTTGGAACGTTTGACCACCTGATAAGAAGCTAACCCCATTACCCAGGTTTGTAACTTTATTTTGCATATACGACACATTGCCATTGGCGGAGAATTGAACTTCTCCAAATTGTTTTCTATAGCCAAGCTCTAACTCAACACCTGTATTTTGCATATCAGCAATATTGGCTGCCGGGTTATTGATTGCTCCTACATAACCTGGTATCCTTGGGTTCTGTAAAATATCGGTTGTCACTTTTTTATACCAATCAAAAGTTACGGTAATATCATTCTTGATCGTAGCCTCAAATCCAATGTTCGTTTGACTGGTTTGTTCCCACTTTAAATCAGGATTCGATGGTGCATTCGGACTATAACCAACGGCGTAGTCTGATGTATTACCAATTGTATAATTACGGCCACTACCGATTGTTGCCAGGTAAGCAAAATCACCGATGTTGTCATTCCCTACAACTCCGTACCCACCCCTGATTTTTAAGAAATCAACAACATCATTAGCGAACCAGAATTTTTCACGTGATGCAACCCATCCTACAGAGAACGAAGGGAAGAAACCATATTTGTTGTTTGAACCAAAGCGAGACGATCCGTCTCTCCGTACAATTGCTGTCAACAAATATTTTTCATCGTAGTTATAATTCAACCTTGCGAACAAAGAAGTAACGGTGTGAAGATTTCCTTCATAACCGCTTGAGTTTCGATCGGTCATCGGAACATTATAATTCAGAGAGGCATCATCAAAATTATCAACCGGCACATTAAAATAAGTAACACTTGTACCGCGTGAATTATTATCCTGATAAGCACCCTGACCCAATAACAAACTAACACTATGCACATCAATCATTTTTGAATATGAGATTGTGTTTTCAACATTCCAGTTAACGACTTGATTCGTTGAACGATTGAAGGAAGTTTGTTGAGTGCGGGACGAAGCATTCAGATAGGAAATTGGTGAAAAGCTTTCTCCTCCCCAGAAGGCAAGTTTACCACCTAATGTAGAGCGGAACTTTAATCCTTTGATGGGTTCAGCTTCCAAGAAAGCATTTCCCACAAAGTCGTCTGACCAACCGTAGTTACCAAGACGAGTTTGAATGTAAGCCATAGGGTTTGTTAACTCCTGGCCAACATGACTCGATATACCATAAGGATTTCCATTAGCATCACGAACAGCACCTTCAATGGTGTAAGGCGATGCATTTGCTTTGATTGGATCTGTTTCTACAAGTGGTGTGGTTGGATCAAGGTTAATAGCAGAGCTAAGAGGTCCACCAAATTCGCTGTTTGTATTTCCAAGACCAACACTTTTGGTGTGCGCATACCCCAAGTTCTGACCAATAGTAAGCCACTTGGTAATTTTATGTGTTGAGTTCAACCGGATGTTCATCCGCTTGTAATTTGAAATTTCGGTTGCAACTATTCCTTCCTGATTAACATAGCCAAAAGATGAATAGAAGGTTGACTTTTCATTTCCTCCACTAATGCTTAGCTCGTGATTTTGTCTGTGTGCACTGCTATTAAAAATAGCACCTTGCCAATCGGTGCCTGCACCTAATGATGCGGGATTGGCGAAAACTATTCCATCACCATTGGCAACGGACGCTTCGTTTCTTAGTGTGGCATATTGGGTAGCATCTAACAAGTCAAGTTTACGAGCCGGAGCTGATGTTCCAAAAAAACCATTATAGTTAACTTGAATGCTTCCAGCTTTCCCCCGTTTTGTTGTTACTAATATTACACCCGCTGCTGCACGCGCTCCGTAAATGGCTTGTGATGCTGCATCTTTCAGAACTTCAATGGATTCGATATCGGATTGATTGATATAACCAATACCACCGTTATCAACCACGACACCATCAACCACCCACAATGGATCATTGTTTCCGAAAGTAGTAATACCTCTTACCCGTACTGTTGATGAAGATCCCGGCTCTCCTGAACTCGAAGCAATCGTAACACCTGATACTCTACCTTGAAGCGATTGCTCGATACGATTGATCGGCATAGTTGCAAGATCAGACGCTTTAAGACTGGAGATCGCCCCCGTTACAACACTCTTTTTCTCAGTTCCGTACCCTACCACAACTACTTCCTCCAATGTGGAAATATCATTTTCTAATACTACATCAATTGTGTTTCTACCGATAACTGCAATTTCTTCTTTGGCATAACCAACAAAGGAAAACACTAACACCGCATCAGCATAAGATACTTCAAGCAAATACTTTCCATCTGCATCCGTAATGGTCCCGGTAGATGTACCTTTAACCACCACATTCACTCCGGGCAATACATCACCCGATACTTTGTCTTTTACTGTTCCACTTACACTCTGCTGGGCTTGTGAATAACTCCAGGCCAAAGTGAAGCACAGTATAAGGGAGTACTTTAAATACTTCCCCGACTGTAAAAATTCTCTCATACGTTTTACTTTAAGGTTGGGATAAAACTTATCCCGCAAACGTTGCATCCAAGCAGTGATAGCAATCGTTTCCGGTTAAGTCAAAAGTATGGGCTGGGCCAGGCGGACAGAAAAAAACGACTACGGTTCTATTACTGCATGTAAATAATAGTGCTCGTCAGAACTACGTCATCGCCAAAAAAATTACTGACTATCAATACGTTGAGTCAAAAGCAGGTCAAATAAAAATTGACTTCAAATGAATGTTGAAGCACATTGAGAAGATTAATTGTGCTCAGGAATTAGAGTGAAAGCACGAAGTCTGCAAGATTAACCCCAGTGTCGAGTCACATTTTCTTACCAACCATTACCGTAAATCATCCACACCACGAACAGATAAGCTTAAAAGCGGAGCTATTTTATTCTCTTCACTCAATGTAAAGTTAAGCGCAGCACACGGCATGGATATTTAGCCCCAGCGGAGCCACCTGTTTGTAGCCCGCCAAAGGCGGGTAAAATATCCAATTCATCACGCGCCACGTTCCATTTTTAATCGAAAATATGATTGGCATGGCGCACAATTTCCCTACCCCGATCGAAGAGCATCGCTGCGTGCCAGAAAACAAGAAGATCGATTTTAAATTTCCTATGGCACGCTTGAATTACCTAATTCCTTTTCGCTGGGTTTTGACCCAGCGCTACAAACAGGTAGCCCCGCTGGGCAATGTCATTAAGTTAAGGGAGGATGGAAAGCAAAGGGCTATAGTATTGAATAGTTTTGAGGTATCGAATCTTAAAACTTACTATAGCCCATGCATGAAGCAAATGTAAAAATTATTGCCAGACTGAAAC
>JANMRZ010000099.1:0-74226 GCA_031388805.1 Chryseolinea sp. | reverse complement strand
TTTAGTTTTACCTCATTCGAAGATGTCTTCACTACTTTTAAATTCAATATCAGATAAGGAAGTATGCTCGATGAATTTTGATTCTCATGATCTTTTGTCTGAGCATCATAACGAAAAGTTGTATGCTCTGAAGGAGGGCGTTGTTTAAACGCATAATTCAGTTTCACTTCAAACTCTTCTTTCGGCTTAAACGGAATTTGATCCTGAACAAAAATAAAAAGGTATAAAAGCCCAACAAGGATCATAGATTCAAAATTAAAATCACTTAGTAATATAGTAAGAATCCGCACGCTTATGAAATTAAACGTCAGTATTCAGTGGCTAAGCGAATGGTACTTATCCGTTAACTTCCAATATCAAACCGATAGCGGTTATCTAACGTGCGGTGGATTATATCCAAACCTAGCTTTTTCTTAAGGCTTTGAATGTATACTTCAATGGAATGATCAAAGAGATATATTTCAGAACCCCAAATATTGCCCAACAGATTTTCTTGAGAAATGACTTTACGTGGATTCTGTGCAAAAAAGAAAAGGAGTTCGAACTCTGGTTTGCTTAACGATACTTCCTGTTCACCGATACACACGGAATTGGATTTTCGAAAAATTCGCAATGTTCCCACTTTTAGTTCGAGGATACTTTTGCGAATGATAAACTTCCGCTTTAGTACTGTACTCACTTTATAGGTTAATGCACGAAGGCCAATTACTTTTTCAATGTAATCATCGCCACCGGTGTCCAATGCTGCTTCGTGATAATAGCTTTCTGATTTTGCTGTAAGAAAAAAGATGTACGTATCTTCAAATCGCTTCATGTTGCGCAACGCACGACAAACCTCAATGCCGTTGGGATGAGGCATCATGATGTCCAGGATAATCAGGTCGGGTAAAAAATCTTTTGCCACGTCAATGGCTTCTGTGCTATCTTCTAATGTCTTTACTTTAAAACCTTCTCGTTCAAAATTGTATTCTAAAAGATCCAGAATATCACGATCATCATCTACAACCAATATCCGAAACGGTTTTCTATCGCGCATAATTCCTCATCGCACGAATATATGCACGCGCCTTTATCAAAAATTTAAAATGAAATTATCTTGCTGTGAACATTTCGTGGCAAAATGTATCAACGATTAACACTGATCCGGAATACCTTATTTCTTACCCAGTTTCATAGCACGCGCAACTGCTTCTGCAGTAACATTCTGATAGTTAACTGAAATTATGGATGGTGATTCAATCCACTCTATAATTTTCTCAACATTCTTCTTCTTCATTTTCTTCAGCACGGGCACTCCCATCTGCTTCAATGATGCCGCGTTATAATGTTGTTCCAATTGCGATTTCATTGGTACTACCATCAGCTTCTTGCCAAGGTAAAGTGCTTCAGCCGGTGTCTCAAACCCGGCACCGCATAAAACTCCTTTGCAGGATGTCATACTTTCTGCAAATTCATCTTTATTAACCGGAAACACAGAAAGCTTTCCAACATGATAGGCTTTGCGCGCGTGCTTGGAAAAGATGTGCCACTTTATATTTGAAATTTTAGAAAGTAACGGCACTAATTTCTGATCGTCATACGATGGAAGGTAAACCGTGTAATGATCCTTCGTCTCTACTTTTGCTTCGCGCACGGCTGATCGGATAACCGGTGTGAAAATATTTTTGTCGTACTTTTCAAAATGAAATGACACATATTGATCAACCGGTGCATAGTGATGCAACACCCACTCACCTACCGGGTCAATCTTCTTTGGACTCGGAACTTTATCTGACAATAAAGCGGACTGATGACTTAGGCCTACACATGGTATTTCGCGCTTGCGACAAGCCCAGGCTGTAATGGGTTCAAAGTCGTTAATCACCAGGTCATACTTATCAACCGGAAATCGCTTCATTTCCTTATAGACTTCTTTCGAACTGTTTTGCTTGAATGTTTTTAGGAAATCAATGCCACCGCTTTTTCCAAAGAAGAAACTAAGTCCTTTTGATTTATACTTAACCGGATACGAAAGTTTAACATCGGCTTGTGCCCCACTCACAAAAATATCAAGCGCACCATACTCCTTAAGTATCGGTATCACATCTTCTGCACGTGTAAGGTGTCCATTACCTGTGCCCTGAATAGCGTAAAGTATCTTCACTTTTTGATGGTTAAAAATTCATTGACGAGGTCTTTGAAAATCTCATCGTTGTCGAGCTTGTAACGGAGGCGCTTGGGCAATTTAACGTTTTGCGCTTGTTTGTCCTCGGCATAACGAAAAATCTTCCACTCCTTTCCATCATATTCTAACGCGGTAAGATTCTCGACCCAGTCGCCCGAATTTAAATAAATTACGCTTCCTTTTTCAGTTGTAATTTTTTTGATTTCAGGATGATGGATATGTCCGCAGATTACATAGTCGTAATTATTCTCGATGGCAATGTCAGCAGCGGTCTTTTCGAAGTCGTTGATAAAACTTACTGCCGACTTTACGCTATCCTTAACACGCTTTGAAAGTGAAATTTTTTCTCTTCCTAATTTTTCAAGACACCAATTGACAAAGGTGTTGATCACAATTAATGTGTCATATCCAACGGCACCCAGTTTGGCCAGCCATTTTGAGTATTGCATGGTAACATCGAATACATCTCCATGAAAAATCCAGGCACGCTTACCATTCAATTTCATTACCACCTTATTGTTGATATGAAAAGAACCAAGACGAAAACCCGAAAACTTCCGAAGCATCTCATCATGATTTCCGGTAAGGTAAATAATCTTCGTGTTCTTGGCGAGTAGTCCGGTAATGTGTTTCACTACCTGCATGTGCGACTTGGGCCAATAGCGTTTGCTGAATTGCCACATGTCGATAATGTCGCCATTCAGAATAAGTTTTTTGGGATTGATGGTTTTGAGATAACGGAGTAACTCCTCCGCGTGGCAGCCGTAGGTTCCAAGGTGAACGTCTGACAATATTACGAGCTCTACATCTCGCTTCTTTTTCTTACCCATGTCTGCTTACAGTGATTCCCCACGACAAATATGCCTAATGGGGAATCCCAAACCTAAACCTATAAAGAAGAATATGCTTCAAAGGTAGATTCTTCTAGTGTACGGTAAGGGATTGGAGCATTATGAAATTGTTATTCATTTTTTCTTTTGCCACTAAGGCTCTAAGACACTAAGGTTCACGAAGCAAAGGCAAGTCTGTTTTTCTGATGTCTGAATAAATTATCTGCCACTAAGGCCCTAAGACATTAAGGTGTACAAGGCGAATACAAAAAGCTTCCTTGCCTTGTATTCCTATTCGTGCATTCGTGGCAAAAGAATTAAAACTTAAATCGGAGGTATTTAATTTTTTCGCCTTTGCCTGCGAACATTTCCTCGTACTTGGTTTTGATATCAAAGCACTCCGGACGAAGATCGGATTGATACACGTCATCCGTAAACTTATAATCAGAAATGTCTTTTCTGGTTTCGAGTTCTTCTAATGTAAAGGTATAGAAACCGGTATTGTCTGTCTTTAACCTAAAATAGCTTCCTGGCTTGAGCAATACCTTGAACTTATCCAAAAACCGACTGCTTGTGAGTCTGCGTTTTATGTCACGCTTGCGTGGGCGTGGATCGGGAAATGTTAACCAGATTTCATCCAATTCGCCCGGTTGGAAAAAGTTTTCGATCAACAATATTGGGGTTCGTAAAAACGCCACATTAGTAAGACCTTGCTCAACGGCCAAAGTACTTCCCTTCCAAATCCGTTCACCTTTAATATCAACACCAATAAAATTACGATCTGGAAAAAGCTTGGCTAACCCAATGGTGTATTCACCGCGACCACAAGCAAGTTCAACGGTAATCGGATTATTGTTCTTAAAATAGGTTGAGCGCCAATTACCTTTTATACTTTCGAATACATCTTTCGATCGTTCAATTACATTATCACGTTCTTCAATAATTCTAAATCGCTCTTGCTTTCTCTTCATAAATTTTCAATTTCGGCCACCACAAAGGTGCTGCCCCCAATAAAGATCATATCATCATCAGCTGCTTTTCTTCGCGCTTCTTTGATGGCTTCATTTACATCTTTAATGTCTACTCCATTCAATCCAACTGAATGTGCCTGCTCTTTCAATAAAGATGCATCCAGTGCACGTGGAATTTTCGCCTCGCAAAAATAGTATTCAGCTTCAGTTGGCAAAAGTTTAAGCACTGCGCTAATGTCTTTATCTTTCACCATACCCATAACCATGTGAAGTTTAGTATACTGCTGGACACGAATCTGCCTTACGATTTCGCGTATCCCATCTTCATTATGTCCCGTATCGCAAATCATCAACGGCTTCTCTCCTAACTTCTGCCACCTCCCTTTTAGTCCGGTTTGCTTTGCAACATGGGTAAGACCGTGTTGGATAGAATCAGCCGGGATAAACCAGCCTTGAGTTTGCATCAACTCAATCGCTTTTAATACACCCGCTACATTTTTTTGTTGGTAAAAACCCTGAAGAGGCAGTTTCAATCCATCGAAGAGTAAGGTGTGATTTTTAAAAACATGCAGAAGCATTTCTCCCCCTCGCTCATCTCGTTCAACCTGAAAATCATCCACGGCAAAATAGAGGGGAGCACTTTCAGCGAAAGCTTTCTCTTTGAATACCGTATCAATACCATCCTGGCGTTCGCTTATCACGACTGGAATATTTTTCTTAATGATACCTGCTTTTTCAAATGCTATCTTTTCGAGTGTATCTCCCAGGATGTCCTTATGATCCCACCCAATATTGGTGATTATAGACAGTTCGGGTGTTATTACATTGGTAGAATCAAGTCGTCCGCCAAGTCCTACTTCGATAATGGCAATATCAACTTTCTCTTTTACAAAATACTCAAATGCCATGGCCACTGTAGTTTCAAAAAAGGAAGGCTCAATCTCATCAATTGACTTTTTCATCCGATTAACAAAATCAATAATGTAATCGGGCGGAACAGGGGCGCCATTTATTTTTATCCGTTCAGTAAAATCCTTTAAATGAGGAGAGGTATATAGTCCCGTTTTATAACCGGCCGATTGAAACACAGAAGCAAGCATGTGTGAAGTGCTTCCCTTCCCGTTGGTACCCGCAACATGAATTGACTTAAACTTCGATTGTGGATTTTTAACCGCCTCACAAAGACGTAAGGTATTCGTCAGATCTGCTTTATAGGCACTGGAGCCGATGCGCTGAAACATCGGCAATTGCGTAAATAAATAATTAAGTGCCTCGTGGTAGGTATTTACCATGGCGCGAAAATACAGGTTCTCAGGAGAATTTTTAGTGATGAAGCATATCCGTTATGAAACACGTCAGAGGCACACTACTTACTGCTTAAAAATTACTTGCATAAGCTCCTTGTTCCGTGTTAATTGCAGGTTGATTAAATGATGAATTGTGTTCTGGACTAGAGATTTTGGTGTTACAGAAATAATATTCGTTGCCGCTTTCGCTGCACTTTATGTGTTTTATATGGTGCGGATCATTCGCATTGCCAAGCAACTGAATAGTTCATATGGGAAGATCTTCATTAAGATGTTCTTGCGTACCCTGTATTTTGCCTTTTTTGTAATTGCCGTTTTAGGTCCTTCATTTGGAGGATCGAAGAAAGAGGTGAAGTCGGTTGGAAAGGATATTGTGATTTGTGTCGATCTGTCTAAATCGATGGATGCTTTTGACATTCAACCTACGCGATTGGAAAAGGTAAAGTATGAGATGAAGAAGATTGTTGAGGCGTTTAATTCCGATCGTATTGGTGTGGCGATATTTTCGTCTGAAGCATTTATGCAATGCCCCCTTACCTACGATCAGAATGCGCTTAATCTCTTTATCGAATCCATGAGTTCTTCGCTGGTTCCATCCTCTGGAACAGATTTTGGTCCGCCTCTTCGCATGGCCCTGAAGAAACTGGAAGAGAAAAGTGATGGGTCACCGAACGAAACAAAATCAAAAGTGATTATCCTGATTAGTGACGGTGAAGACTTTGGCGAAGAAACGGATGATGTAATCCGTGAAATCAAAGAACGCGATGTAAAACTCTTTACACTTGGTGTGGGCACGGAGAAAGGCGGTAATATCTACTCTAACAACAGATTAAAAATAGACAGGCAAGGAAACACAGTACTAACCAAACTAAACCCTAAACAGTTGAAACACCTTGCCAGTGAAACGGATGGGGAATATTTCGAGATTAATGAAAGTAATAATGATGTTTCGCGTTTAATCAATACCATCACTAAAATTGAAGGTGAAGTACGTGACGCGCGTGAGGTAGATGTAACGGCCAACAAATACATTTACTTTTTAAGTGCCGCTCTTCTTCTTCTTGTGCTTGACATTTTAATTTCAATACCTACAGTTAAGATATGAAATTTGTTTTTGGTTTTATACTGCTGATTTCGCTGGTAGCCGATCCCATTAAGATTGGGGAAATCAACCGTGTAAAAAAAGAAGCGCGTTTGGCCTACACCACCGGGGACTACAAAAAGGCCATTGAAAAATATAAATATTTATCTGACTCGCTTCATATTAATGAAGATGAGGTGATGTTAAATCTGGCCAATGCCTACTTCCTGACAAAAGATACTGCTTCGGCTTATCCAGGTTATCAAATGCTAACCAATAGTACAGAATCACATATCAAATCAAAGGCCCATCAGCAATTGGGCATTCTAAACCATCAAAGAGGGGAATTCGAAAAAGCTTTGAATCACTTCAAACAGGCAGTTAAAGCCAATGCACAGAATGCGGATGCTCGCTACAACTATGAAGCATTAAAGCGCAAACTAGACGAAAAGAAAAAACAAGAGGAACAGAAGAAGAAAGATGACCAGAATAAAAAACAAGAACCTTCTGAATACGCTAAGAAATTAAAAGCTCAGGCCGAAGCACTGGCAGCTCAATTCAAATTTAATCAAGCACACAATTTGATGTTGGAAGGGGCCAAGAAAGATCCAACAGTAATGTACTTTAATGATTTCATCGATCGTTTAAACGATGTCGTCACCATTAATAAACAGAAATGAAAACGATAATCATACTCACTATATTCTCTGTCTTAACCCTGACTGGTTATGCTCAAAATGCACAGACCTATTTCAATAGCTCTGCAAACTACTATGTGAAAGACAAAAAGGTTGAAGCCATGCAAACTATTCGTGACGGATTGGCCAAATATCCCAATGATGAAAAGCTCCAGGCATTGGCCGAGAAAATGAAACAAGAAAAGAAGGAGCAGGATAAAAAAGATCAGGAGAAGAAAGAAGAAGAAAAAAAGGAACAAGAGAAGAAAGATCAACAAAAGAAAGAGGAGAAGAATAAAGATCAGGAGAAGAAGGACCAGGAAAAGAAAGATCAGCAAGAAAAAAACGAGGAAAAAGATAAGCAGGAGAATAATGAAAAGAAAAATTCTGAGAAAGACAAACAACAAGGAGAGCAAGAAAAAAAGGAACAGCAAAAACAAACCAATCCTGACATGGCTGAAAAGCTAGAGAAAATGAACATCAGCGAAGAAATGGCAATGAAGCTTCTTGACGCTATGAAAAATCAGGAGAGACAATACCTCCAACAAAATAAACGCAAGGCCACTAAGTCAAAAGATAAGAGTAAGCCTGACTGGTAATGGTTGTCGTAAAGTGTGTCGTTAATAATTTTAATCTCATAGCTCGAACCCGCACAAATTACCAGGATCACTTTGTTTGAATCAGTGAAACCTTTGCGGTAAAATTTACAAACATCCCTTGCTTTTCTAGTTAGCGCAGATATTCACAATCTTAATAATATAATGGGCAAATAAACTGTACGTTTACTGCCCATTATATAAAGTTTTAATCCTGTTCGACTTCTTCAGCAAATTCGGCAGCATGCTGATTGATTTTGGTAGCCAGTGCTGTAAGCTTAACATCTGCTTCTGCTTCTTCATCCTTAGTCTCTTCTAACAACTGAGCACATTGAACTTTCCCCAATACAGTGGCCATTGTTCGCAATGTACCATATGCAGATATCTCGTAATGTTCAATTTTTTGAGCGGCAGCAATTAAGGCAGCATCCCGAGCATGACTCTTGTCATGATCTGCGATGGCCTCCTCTCCTTCTTTCACCAAGCCTTCCATAGCATCACATTTTTTCGCAACAGGTTTTACTTTGATCAACGAAAAACATTCTTCAACCCGACTCACCTGTAGTTTTGTTTCTTCCAGATGTGCTTCAAAGGCTTCTGCAAGATCTTCGTTGAATGAAGCCTTTACCATTTTTGGCAACGCTTTCACTAAATGTTTTTCAGCCCAGTAAATATCTTTTAACAGATCCTGAAATATATCCTCCAATGTTTCTTTAGAGGATTTTTCAACATGCTTCTTTGTAGAAGTTTTTTTTTCTGACTTAGTTTTAGCAGTGATTTTCATGTTTGTGGGTTTTATTTTTAAAAATAGTTTTTATTAAAAGTTTCATGTACTTATATCCGTTGACTCAGTTTTACTTTGATACCTCTCCAAGCTCTCCTTTCTCAGCCATTTTCTTCATTTTCTTATTGGCATAAATGGCCACTTCTACTCTGCGATTAGTTTGACGTTCATCTTCGGTAAGGTTTCCATTAAGTGGTTGTTCTTCACCATATCCCTTAGCAGTAACCCTGCTTTTGCTAACACCCTGGATCGCCAGATATTCCTCTACTGATGTGGCTCTCTTTTCAGAAAGAGTTTGATTGTAAAATGTCTCTCCAACATTATCGGTATGACCTTCTATTATGATAGCCGTGTCATCATACTTTTTTAAAGTCGAAGAAAGAGCATTCAAGTTCTCTTTAGTAGCAGATGCTAATGCAGAAGAATTGAAGTCAAATTGCAACCCCGAATTAAAGGTGATCAATATGCCTTCTCCTACACGTTGCACTTGCGCTCCCTTTAAATCTCTTCTGAGTTCTTCGGCCTGTTTGTCCATGTGCCTTCCAATCAGAGCACCGGCTGTTCCTCCAACGGCCGATCCTATAATGGCACCAACAACTGTATTATCAGAGCGATGACCAATAAGACCGCCAATAACTGCCCCTGCTCCCGCGCCAATAGCGCCACCTTTTACTGTGTTTGTTGTCTTACAACCCGTCTGGGTTAGTAAGATCAAAAACACAAATAAAAGTGCGGCAGGAAACGTGTATACTCTATTTGTTTTCATAATTTTTATTTGTCCGTATTTTTCACAGCGTTATCAAATCGCTCCGCTATTTGTTCACAACCAAGCTTTACTTCGCTGTATGTATTCTTTGCTGCCTGTTGAGCATCATCCCACGTACTGTCAGCAGATTGATCAATTTGATTGATAGCTTCTTCCACCTTAGTGCGATGATCAATTAATATTTGCTTCACAGATTCCAATTCAGCTTGAGATGCACTATTTGCATCTTCCAGCTTCTTTGAAATTTTATCAAGCTTCGTATTGATATCATCGCGAAGAGTACGCAAGTCTTTCGCTGTTTCCTCTTTCTCTTTCTTGATATCCCTTTCAATTTCATTCGCGGCTTGGTCCACTCGTTTTTCAGACGATGGAGTGCAATTCGTCAACATGACACTTCCCGCTAACAAGGCAAACATTATTATTTTATTTTTCATAGTTGTTCAGTTATAATTTATCCGAGTCATCATCTTAAATGAATGATACTCTTAATGATACTCTTTAAGAATCGAGTAAGAAGTTTTCTACTTCCCTTTCAATTTCTTCCTTGGATTTTCCAAGACGTTTTTGAATACGACCAATCATCTCATCTTCTTTACCCTCATCAAACATCAAGTCATCATCGGTAAGTTGAGCGTACTTTTGTTTAAGCTTTCCCTTAACTTCTTTCCAGGTCCCCTTTAATTGCAATGTATTCATGACTTTATTTTTGTGTTATACCTTTATACGATCGCTTACCTGTGAAAGCGCTTCTTTTCCTCTCCTTGTTGTTTCGTCAATTGCTCCATTGTATTTACCCTTGAGGGAATCAAATGAATCACCAACCGTATTCTTCAGATCATCTGCTAAACGCTTCGATCCTTTAATTAAATTATTTCTTGTCTGCTCACCACTTCTGGGAGCCAACAAAAGTCCGACAGCAACACCAATAGCCGCGCCAGCGAGCAATCCACCAATCATTTTTTTAGTTTCCATATTTCAGTAATTTAGTTTTAAGTGTATGTCTCATAATATTTTTATGAGGAATACAATGCCATGCTAAAAATTAATGCCAATACCAATACAGCTGTTAAACGTCATCATTGCATTCAATCCGTTGTATTTCGAGTATCAAAATCCACATTAAGGGTATTTATTCTACGATAGGAACTGATTAAACATTTTTCGTGAACTGCCAAATCCATGTAAACCGTAATATCAAATTGTAGAAATTGATTTTCCAGAATGTAGAATGTATTCCCCATTTTTTTCAAACGAGCTTCAATGGGTCATTCCTAACCAATTTTTAAGTATGGCATACATTTGCTAACACGGTGTATGCCGAGGCAGATAAACAATATCCTTCGTCCAAAGAAATGATAAAAGAACTTTTGGGTGATCACGAAACGATTACTATTTACCTGCGCAAATCCGTTGACCAATGTTCTGAAAAATACGATGCCGGATCTGCCGATTTCCTTACTGGCTTAATGGAAGAACACGAGACAATCGCGTGAACATTAAGGAGGTACCTGAACTAAAGTTATTTATATGAATGAAGCTATTTTAAACTTTAATGAAAGAGTGCCTTCACATTTAAGCTTGCAAAAATTCTTACCTGATAATTTGGAGGTTTCCATGCGAGTAAGTGAGTGCAAAAATAAGACTGATTTCACTTATTCATATAAAGATACAAAAGCTCAAAATGTGAAACTTTACATCAAATACATGGTAAGCCTTCGCTGCAAAATGGTGGTGAAAGTAGAGTTGGAAAAATTAGGGCTTCGTGCCGTTGTCGTTGATCTTGGCGTGGTCGAACTTTTGGGGGATATATCGCAAGAACAGCATGACAAGTTAAGAGCAAACCTTATACCCTTTGGATTGGAGTTGTTGGATGATAAAAAAAGCATAATAATAGAAAGGATAAAAAGTGTGATCGTAGAAATGATTCATTATTCAGACGAATTACCAAAAGAAAACTACTCCGAATACATCAGTAAAAAACTGGAATATGATTATACGTATCTCTCGAATATATTTTCTGAAGTGAAGGGGATAACCATCCAGCAATTCATCATCATTCATAAAATTGAAAGAGTAAAAGAATTATTAATGTATGATGAATTGAACCTTACGGAAATTTCATACAAACTACACTACAGCAGTGTGGCTCATTTATCAAACCAGTTTAAAAAAGTTACGGGTTTATCCCCTTCTTTTTACAAGCAGCTTAAGGAAAAGCGCAAAGGCAATCTTGAAAATATTTAATCATTAAACGAACGTAAAACAAAATGATAATCACAAAAAAACTGGGAATCTGCATGGATCATTCAAATGCTCATCTGATCGAATTTACTACTGATCCTGATCTGAAAGAAAAAAAAATTATCACCTCAAAATTTACGCATGAAGCAAAAGAAGAAAGCCTTGGTAAGAATGAAAATTTGATGCACAATAAAGAGCGGCATCAAACTTCGGAGTATTACAAAGAATTGGGATTAGTTATTCGAAATTACGAATCGGTTATTCTCTTTGGCCCGACTGATGCAAAGGTGGAACTTTTGAACATCTTAACATCAGACCATCTCTTCTCAAAAGTAAAGATTGAAGTCCAAAATATCGACAAGATGACGGACAATCAGCAACGAGCCTTTGTTAGAGAGTATTTTTCAAAGCACGCACAATGATCAGATGGGGCTAAAGGGTGATTGTCCTACCTGTGATCTATGTAAAGTTTAATATTAAATGTACAACAGCTTAATATATAGAATTTTGACATTGCACTCACAATCACAAATCTCTCTTTAGTTGATCAGATGTTGATTGTACAAACGATGATTTCACAAACTTTTCAAACACTTTACAAGTGCTGTAGTTGGCGATGAAAACGGGCAGGCGTTTAATACCCTGTCCTTTTTACACCTCTTATACTTTAAATCCTCATGGAAAATTTAGAAGTTGAAAAATCGAAAGTTTTAATTATTGTTGAAATCATTGAATACATTCCAAATTCAGTAGTGATTAAAACGATTATTAAAAAGTCAACTGGCAACGTTAGTGTCGTATCCTTTGATTCGGGAGAAGCATTGAGTGAAAAAATATCACCCTTCGACACCTTCATTCAGGTTATTGATGGCAAAGCTGAAATTCTAATCGATGGCGAGTCTAACTTACTTGAGACAGGACAATCTATTATTATACCTGCACATTTCAGAAATACAATAAAAGCGAACATACGGTTTAAAATGATATCCACTATAATTAAGAGTGGATATGAAGAAGTGAGTTAAGAGAGTAAATAAAAAATACATTATGGAAAAAGCATATAAAGAGGGTGAAGTAGTGTATGAAAGAATACGACCAGCTCAAAAATTAATTATTAAGAGGTATGCCTGCAATTTGTATTACTGCCAAGCTGAAGAAAGTACAAATCGAAAGGAATTGGTCTACCAGGAAAGAGAGCTCATGTCTAGCAGCAGTCTTCGTAGATAAAAAGGAATTTGAGCCGTTAATTTTACATTCGTAAGTCGAAAACATGCAATTCTATTTTAGGGACGAAAATTATTTTACCTATTCACCTGGGCGTATTGTTTCAGTCACTATGTCACTCTCTTTTTTCTAATTATAACGCAATATCATTTATTGGTCAGCGACTGGCTTGGGTATTTAATTGGAGGTTTTGCGTTGGTGTGGATAGCCAATTTGTATATGAGTTTGGTTGGTTTTGTGCATGTCGGATTAAAAAAAGAGAAAATTGTTGCAGACATTGAGAAATAAAACTCGAGGTGGCAAAAGAAGAGAAGAATAGCAATGATCTCAAAATTGAATGACCTCCACAAAAATTCAGAACCACGATTACAAGTAAACAATCTCTTCCTACCATGAATATGTGAATTATGTAACCTTTCATTTTCCTTATGTAAGACTTTTTTTAGTAATCCGATTGAAATTACAATAGAATCATTTGTAAAAAGTTAACACCTGACTTTTTACTTATCATGACGAAATCTATTCTCTATCTAATTACTTACTCTTGCTGAAGTTTCCGTATTCTATACCGTTATTCCTACTGTTCACTTCAAGTGTTATGGCGCAATCTGTTCCTCAATGGAAATTACACTATGACAGCGCCCAAACTCTTTGGAATGTCAATACAGAAAAGTCACTTCAGCTTTTACAGAACGCGGAAAAAATAGCCTTAAATGACTTGGGTATTTACGATGAAAACTACCTGGCTATTATCAATGACCTTGGCCTGGCGTACGCCCAAGCAAAGGATTTTAAGAAAGCGGAGCATTACCTCAAACAAAACCTGACTATTGAATTTGAGATTTATGCTGTAACCGATTCACGCGTATTGCAATCGAGCTGCAATCTGGCCACCATCATTTTAAAATCAGGTGATGATCTTCGGGCCAAAGAAATGTATAAAGACATCCTTTCAAAATCCCATAGCACGGAAAACAGCGCAACCTATCTTCGAGCAGCCGAAAACTTAGCAAAAGCATATCAGGCTCTTGAGCAATTTGACTCCGCACTGATGGTTGTACAAAATGCCTTATCTGCTCAATTTAGTAATCTGACAATTCAGAATATCTATGAACTTAAACTAACGGAAGGTAGAATTTTAAGAAAGAACAAAAATTATGAAGAGGCTAATCGCGTCTTAAATACCTTGAATAAAAGTTTGAATAGCGTTCCTCCTACCTTCCCGGAAATCGCAAATGCAATTGTGGTAGAGTTAAGCCTGATGGATATTGAAATGGGATTGTATGGAAAGGCGGAGAAGAATCTATTACAACTATATCGCGCAGCAAAATTAATGCCTCTTGATACCGATGGAACTCTATTAACCGAATTAACAAACGGTCTCGCCTATATATATGAAAAACTGGGAGTGTATGATAAAGCGCTTAAATATTACAACGAATCATTAAAAAGCTGTGCGCTAACGTATGGAAACAACTCGTTCGGTTGTGTTACCATCCAAAGTAACATTGCAGGTATTTACTTAAAGCAAGGACAAATTAAAGAATCCATTGCAGAGTATGAACGATTCATCAAAATGATCAGGCAATTTTCGAAAGTCAATAATACAGTCTATCCGGTTGCATTAAATAATCTGGCAACAGCCTACAGACAAAATGATCAGTATGAGTTGGCTATTCAATACTTCAATGAAGCTTATTCTATACTGGAAAAAAAAACACTTTTGTCAGATGATCTCGCGGCAACAGTGATGAACAACCTTGCAGTGACCTACGCTCTAAAGGGTGAGTATGACAGAGCCACTGCATATTTTAAAAAAGTTTTAGCGATTAAAGAGCGTGTTTTTGGAATAAACTCACAAGCCACTCTTGATGTTGTAGGTAATCTTGCTATTGCCTACTGGGCATTACATCAATACAATAATGCGCTACCACTTTTCCAAAAATCAATGATGTTAGCGTTGAAGGAAGTTAAATATGTTTTCCCTACCCTCACAGAGACCGAACAAGTGCAATTCTATCAACAGCAAAAAGAGAACTTCGAACGTTTCAATACCTTGGCTGTTCAATCCGCTACTGCTCATCCAGAATTTCTGGTCTACATGTTCAATAACCAGTTGCTACTTAAGTCGCTCGTATTCTTCACAAATAAGAAACGCAATACTTTAATTCACAGTAAAGGTCAGGAACAATTAAAGACTTTGGTCAATCTTATTCAGACCAAGGGAGTTCAACTTGGTCATTTCTATCAAATGCCATTAACGGAATTGGAGTCGTTTGGAATATCATTGTCAGTTATGGAAATGCAAATTGATAGTCTGGAGAAAGTGATTCGCCATTCCATGAAAAATGAAGAGCACACGGAAACGGATGTTGAATGGAAAGATGTTCGTCAATCGCTGAAGTCAAACGAAGCGTTAGTTGATATTATTCGTTTTCGAAAATATGATGTTCTCGCTAATAAGTCTACAACGTCCTCAAAACGAATAAGCATCGGTTTTACGGATAGCATCTATTATGCTGTTCTTATTACATCTGCCGAAACGATTGATCATCCAAAACTCGTTTTACTAAAAAATGGTGCTTCGCTTGAGAAAAGGAATCTAAATTATTACCGAAACGCAATGCGATTCGATGTAGACGATATTGTTTCGTATTCACAATACTGGAAACCTTTCGAAGAGTATATAGCCGGGAAACAAAAGATTTACATCACGGCAGATGGTGTCTACAATCAAATCAACCTGAATGCAATTCGTGATGAGAATGGAAAATTCATATTAGAGAAATACGATTTATATTCTGTTCTGAATTCAGGCCAACTGATTCACAGGAAAGCTAAAAGCATAATTGATTTCTCAAACGTTGTGCTCATGGGCGATCCTGACTTTAGTTCATTGCAAACTGAAGTGATTGATATCATTTCCAAAAAAACAGTACAGTATGAATCACTACCAGGAACACGTGCAGAGATTAATGGCATTGCTTCAGTCTTGCAACGAAATGGAATAAACTCCAGTGTATTCGTTAACCGAATGGCTTCGGAGGTAAATCTTAAAAGTGTTGAATCTCCCTCGGTCCTTCACATAGCCACGCACGGCTTCTTTTCTGATAGCCGGGTTTATCTCAATGAAAAAGTGAAGAATGATTTCTTATTTCATTCCGGGATTATATTATCTGGCACCAATATGAATACAACGAATGAAAATGTCACGTTTGATACAGATGGAGTGGTTCCCGCTTATGATGTAATGAATCTGGACTTGACGAATACCGACTTGGTGGTGCTTTCAGCTTGTGAAACGGGATTGGGGAAAGTGGAAAATGGTGAAGGAGTGCATGGCTTACAAAGATCATTTCTGCAGGCAGGAGCTAGTGATATCGTAATCAGTCTCTGGAAGGTAGACGATACGGCCACAAAAGATTTAATGATTAAATTTTACTCTTACTTAGGAATGCAATACAGTAAACAAGAAGCCTTCAAACATGCTCAGATTGATATGCTTCATATTGAAAGTAATCCCAGGTTGTGGGGCGGATTTGTTATGATCAGTGGAGATTAACGAATAGCGAAGAACAATGCTTCCGGAATTTTCTTTGCATTCATTGGAATGCGAACCGGTTGATAAATCTGAAGTTCATTTCCTGAAGCACCATTCAATTTTTTCAGATCATCGACATTTACTCCAGTAGATGACGAAAGCGAGATCCAGTCACTTTTCTCCTTGAGAATATAGGTTTTCGCCATTTGCTCTGCGCCTACCTTCTCTCCATTTAAATAAAACTCCACCCTTCTATTAAACTGGCGTTGCAGTTCGATATGCTTTACTGCCTCTTTCTGTCGGCCTCTTGCTGTTACAACGATAGAGGTTTGGTCGACTCCATTGCTGGTTAAATATTGAAGAACAGCTTCTCCCCTTTTTTGAGTCAGTATTAAGTTGTACCCATCTTCACCACGATCATCTGCATACGCATAAATCTCAACTTGTTTGGCAGGGTTATGATGAAGAAAGTTGACGAGATCATTGAGAACCAATTTTGCTTCAGGTCGCAGAATGTATTGATCAAAGTCGAAATAGATATTTTCAAAGCTATAAACACTTTGATTTTCTACCGTTATAATATTAAGATTATCAATCATTGGTTTTTCCATCCTGAAGTCTGATGACTTTTCCAATCGAAGATATAACCTGTGATTGGAAGAAATATTAGCAAATCGAAACTGACCCAGATCATTTGTGCTGGAGGTTTTAATAATATCGCCCGCTCCATTGATAAGAAGAATTTTCGTTGATGACAGTGGTTTACCCGATACTGAATCGCGCAGTATACCACGAATAGAAACTTCTTTTGATGTATCCGAAGGAAGGTCTATTTCCGTCAACATCGTTTGGGCAAATCGTCTTTTCACATCGTGTGTTCCATACTGCATTTTAGAGATACCTACCAGACTTTCATATTCTTCATCAGATATGTTTTTAAATTCAGATCTTGTTTTCGCAATACTCTTCAGCTGATTCGCCACTATTTTATCAACTATTTTTTTCTTCTCATACGTTAAGTTTTCATATTCAATTCGATCTTCATTTCGGGCGGTTAGCAAATCCAGGTTGTTCACTTTCTCGGTTCGTGCATTTAGCTTAACATCTCCTCGTGCATCTTTATTCTTCAAACTGAGTTTAGACATATACGAAATTAATGAAGGCACTTTAATAGAATAAATATCGAATCCACCCAATCCACCTTTTCGGTTTGAACTAATATATATTTTTTGTGCGGCAAAACTGATGAAGCAATCATCGTAGGTAGAATTAAACGGATAGTCCAGATTATACAACGCAATCACACCATTCGAAAATCGCTTTGCCATATACAAATCAAGGCCTCCGTAATTTTGATGGCCATCCGAGCAGAGGAAAAATACATTCTGAAATTCAGTGAAGGATGGAGAGAATTCATTCAATTTGGTATTTACTATACTGCCCATATTAATAGCAGGCCCCCAATTCTCAGAACCAGCGTTAATACTCATCCATATGTCATATTTTCCAAATCCGCCCCTTCGATTGGATGAAAAAAGCAACGTATCTCCTCCTTTTGAAATAGCAGGATGTTTCGATTCAAAGGTTCCAGAATTGATGTTATCATTCAATACTACTGGCTGTGTCCATTTCCCATCTTTAAGTGTTGATAAAAAAATTCGGCACTGTGCACTTTCATTTCCGCAAATGGTAAAGTAGTATTTATTCCCCTGATGATTAAAGCAACCGCTGCCATCATTAAATCGCGAATTAGTAATACTAAACATTTGCTTCGTTTTGTCTTGCCAATGATTACCATTCTTCGTGAAATAGAAATTATCGGCAAACGCTTCGCCATATCGCTCATCAATCACTGCTCGGTTAGATTCCACTCTTCCACTGGTAATCACTAACGTTGTGCTATCAAATACCGTAGGCGCGTAGTCGTTAAAACGACTATTAACGTCTTCCAATTTAAATGGATATGTGGCACTTTTTTTTGAAAGTTCCGCTTTCGCCATCTCACTTCCCGCCTTATCAATCAAAGCCTGCTCCATAAAATCCTTTAGCTCATAATCATTCAAATTAACGGCCCCCTGACAAGCTGAAATGAACTCAGAGAAATAGAGTATCGATTCATCAAATTCACCATTTCGTTTTAACATCAATGCATAATAATAGAGTGCTAGTGGAAATTGATTGGCCGCCTGAAAATGAGTCTTCAAATAATATCCTTCAGCTTCAGCATACTTAAAAGTCTTTCGATAACTCTCAGCCAATTGGTAATTAATTCCTGCATTCTGATCGGATAGTGTGGCGAGCTCCTGATAATATTGAATGGCTAAATTGTATTGCTCGTCCCTATAGTATTCATCCGCCATCGATTTAAGTTGCTTGTCCTGCTCTCGGGTTTGCGCGGTAGTAGTTAGTAAAGTGGTGAGCGCCAGGAATAAAACAATCGTAATCTTTTTCATTAAATTAAAGGAGAAGAGAATCTTTTGAATCCGTTTTTATTATGCATTTTGTAAGCAAGCGAAAATTCATACGCGCTTCCATATCCAAATGCTTTGCTCAGGGAAAAAATGTTATTGTCGTAACTGAAGCCGATGTTCCAAATTGAATTGCTCAATCCGGCAGAGAGAATAAAGGAGTCCTTCAATCTATACCAACCACCAATTAAAACTTTTGTGCTACCCGCTTTAGACGAAGCCTTCGGGTTGGTTAAAGAATAGCCCACGTACATTCCAAGGTTGACCTGGAGATTTTTGTCTTGCAACTGGATTAAGTAATTGGGAGAGACATCTACTTTCCTACTCCAAGTAGAGGAAAAACCACCGTGTACTTTGTACAACACCGAAACGTCTCCTTTATTATGCAGGTAAAAACTATTTGAACGCAGAATGCTTGACACGGACACACCATTGTAAATGGAGGTGCTGAGGTGTGATAAACTCCTTTGCCTGTTCGTGTAGTACCACATCATGCCGGCATTTACCACGGGTTGTAGTATCTGGTAGTTGACGAGACTTGATTCACCTGGCAGGGACTGGTCATAACCCGCTGTGGCTGAGTATTGTGATGACCATTGAAGGGCATCATAGTTTATTCGTTGTTGACTTGCTCCAACCTGTACAGCACTGGCGATAATATTATTTCCATGTCGATTTAAATGAAAGTTATGTGCAATGGCGAGTGATATACTTTGTGTTATAAATTCTTTATTAGCGCCCGCTACATCATTCAGGTAGGAAACTCCAAATCCACCCAAATGTTTTTTTCGAACACCGGGTCGTGTGATGGGTTGAATAAAACTAAATTGAAACGTACAGAACGGCAGACTCAGATTACTCCATTGCGATCGATAATTCATTCCGAAGTAGGTATTTTTTTCGAGGCCAGCCAAAGCAGGATTTAAATATAAACCACTGGAATAATACTGAGAGAATACTGGCGTCTGCGCGTAGATATGATGCTGAAGAAAAGCGAGGAAAAAAAGGGATACGATGGTGGCCTTGTATTTCATTACTGAATGATGGTAACGAAACCTTTATTGTGAATTGCTTTTCCGGTGCTATCAATATATTTCACACTGTATGGATATACACCTGAAGGAAGGAGATTTCCGCTTTGCTTTCCATCCCACCCTTCTGTTGTCATGGTATCATATGACCTTGATTCAAAAATCATCAGGCCCCAGCGATTAAATACCTGGAAATAAAAATCACTCAAGCCGTTATCATCACCAAATATTTTGATTGAACGATTATCGGGATTACGTGCTTTCGGTGAAAGTGTGGTGCTCAAATAGTAAGGATGTGGCGGTTCACCAATTAACTCACCCAACACAAATACATTTCCGGTTAGCGTTCTAGGCGTACTAACGATATCAAAGGTATTGGTTGATTCTACAGAAACGTTGTCGCGTGTGGCAAATTCCGATGTAACGTCATCGCCTTCTGCAATAACCAGTTTTGTTAAATTGATAGGGTCTTGAAGATCATACCCGAAAGTGATAGGGCTACCATCAAATGTTCCACCGATTGTTTTTCTCACCCAATAAATGTCCTGAAAAACAGTGATTGGAATGGAGGTTTGGATGATTGGTAAATTTTCAAAAACTTCCATCTCTACTATTGGTGCTATTCCTCCAATATTTAGAAGCTCGACAGGATGATACTTTCCATTTTTTCCAATGGGAAAAAATTTATATCCACCTCCCTGTGTCATCAATGCACCGTCTACATAACTAATAGACGATCCCCCGTTAATTGTTGCATTTTTGCTGAGACATAAGGTATCATCGTCATTCACGGTGAGTATACCATCATTAAAATCAATTGCGCCGTTGATCAACACTTTATTCAAAAGGGTCTTAATGCCACCGCCATTGATAATTAATTGTTCAATGGCCTGACTATTATTCGAAATGATTTGGTTCGCTCCTGCCAATACAACAATACCTGTACCCTGATATACATTTTGATTAGACCAGTTTCCTTTCAGTGTGAAGCTTCCATTGTTCTGAAAGAATCCAACGTTTTCTAAATTTCCATCGGTATATATCTCCATTCCTGCCGGAATGAACAGTGAGTTTTCATTCGTGATGTCTTGCGCACAAGCCTGGAGTGCTGAAGTAAAAAATATGCATATCCAATAAACCTTGGTAACATATTGAGGCAGGAAGTAATCAAATAGTTTTTTCATGCTAATAAATTTTTCTTCCTGAGAATTGTGTTCGAACCCCTTGTCCCATCGTATTCTTAATGTCGGGTAATTCTATCCAGATGGTCACTTGATCACCCGTAACCAGTTTAACATCCGTTGATAAAGAAGCACTTACATTACCATCATCCTGCCCTGTATTGCCATAGGACTTTTGAATTTCAGTTGAGTTGACTCTCAGAATGATTTCGATATTATCATCCTTATCCACATCTTCAATAGCAACAATTGCGTCAAAGTGATAAAGACCAGCAGAGGGTGCTGTAAATCTTTCTGTTCCTGTGTTGAAGTTGTTACCATCGTCATATACCTTATCGTCCCAATTTAATTGTGCTACTAAAAAAACAGGTTGACTATTTGTTTGGCGGACTTTAAAAGCAACGACACTGGAAATCCCGGGCACAGTAACAGGTTTCCATTCTGATGCAAGGCCATCGTACTGTAACACTTGCGAATTGGTAGGTGCCGTAGCCGAGACATTAATACCCTGGATTTTCGTTACTGTGGTAGCAGCGACTGTACCTGTTACATCTCCTGCTACCGTTACGGCAACGTTCGTTGTTGAAGTAATTCTTCCCTTAGCATCAACGGTTAGTTGAGCAACTTGTGTTGCGGTCCCATAGGTGCCAGGCGCAACAGCAGTGTTCGCTAGCTTCGCTGAAGTAACCGCACCATTCACAATCTTTGGTGTCGTAACCGCATCCACGGCAATAAGAGGATTGGGATACGATCCGGAAAGATCTCCACCGGCAACACCTCCGAGAGTGCCTCCGGTTAGCGGAACATTTCTTGCACTAACAATTCTTCCCTGGGCATCCACTGTAAATTGAGCAACCTGTGTGGCTGTTCCATAAGTACTCGGTACAACTGCAGTGTTTGCAAGTTTCGCAGAGGTAACAGCACCATCACCAATCTTCGCTTGTGTAATGCTTAGATTAGCGAGATCAAGAGTACTAACAGTGCCATCCTGTATATTTGAAGATGATATGGTGTTCGGACCAATAACAAGATTGTTTAACACACCCAATACCTGGCCAGCAGCAACCAAGCCATTCAAATTAACGGATGCTCCGTCTGTTATGCTCAACGTATTTGCAGAAAGTGATAAATCCTGACCTTCACCAGAAGTACCTAAGCCTCTAACCCAACCATTTTCTTTCCAATAATAAAATAACTTTTCAGTGCTATCAAAGACAAGCAACCCATCATCGGCCGGAGAAGTGGGTTGAATTAAAAGTCGATTGGCAGTGGTTAGTTGGGGAAAAAGCACACCCTGATTGGCATCGGGCGGATTTAAAATCAGTAATGCATTGGGCCGGCTGATCATAGAGCCAATGACCATTGATTTTTTTTGAGAAAGTACAGTGATGTTTGAAAATAGTAATCCAAGTAAGAAAAAGTAGGTAAAATTTTTCATGCGTGCTGAGGTTAAGAACTATGGGGTAATAGTTTCCTATACCTGTCTATGAAAATTTCATACCAGCTAAAAGGATTGAATTCAACATCGTGGGGCCTTCTTTTCTCCAAACTGTAGAATCATCTCTACACGCTCTACAGATTATGATCTCCCCATTTCAATCTTCACTACCGTTGAGACTACTGGCGAGTAATGAGTCCAAATTCCTTTAACTCAGTTTTTTACATTGAATAATTAAATCATTCACGAGGTTACACGTGTGATTCGTGTAACTATTATCAAAAAGATATAACAATTGGCAGCATATGTGTCTTCACCTTTGTCGTGTAGTAAATCAACTATGCACTAAATTTTTTTAAAATGAAAAAGACACTAATGATTATGATGCTTGCCATAACAGGAATTTATGGTATAGCGAAGGCACAACAGCCCGCAGTAGTAGTAAGCGACAAAACGGGATGGCACAAAATCGGAGAAACAACCGTTAATTTCGAAAAAGATCGTGACGAAGTTTCGGTGTTAGGTGCTGACAAATTTGCTTCCATTAAATTCAAAGTTACGGATGCTGCCATCAACCTGATGGATCTTGAAGTATACTACGAAAGTGGTGACAAGCAAGACATCAAAGTTAACTTGCCAATTAAAGGACCAGGCGAAAGTCGGGTGATCGATTTAAATGGTGGCGAACGCGCTTTGAAGAAAATTGTTTTTGTTTACAAAACAATTGACAATCGTAAAGACCAAAGAGCTCATGTTGAAATCTGGGGCTTAAAGACAAATGCAGGTACGAAGTAATTTTTAATCTGTGTGGATAGAAGCAGTCTTGCATTTATGTAAGACTGCTTCTTATTTATAGACGTGGGTAAGTGCCTCACGATTGCATTAAACTTTTAATGACCCAGCAGATTTAATTTCATAATCGTAAAGTTTCTGATACTTTAGATAAAAATTAAAGCTTTGGAAAAAGATACTAAGAAAGTCGTAGTGGTAGGCGGTGGTTTTGCCGGATTGAACTTCATTAAACACATTTCCGACAATGAAAAATTTCACGTTACGCTAGTCGATACAAACAACTATCATTTTTTCCCTCCCCTGCTGTATCAGGTGGCCACAGCTTTCATAGAGCCTTCCAACATCAGTTATCCTTTTCGCAGAATGTTTCAGGAAAAAGACAATTTGCGATTTCATTTAGGACGACTCTTAAAAATCAATCACGCGGAAAATACGATTGAAACAGATACCGCTATTTTACAATATGATTACTTAGTGTTAGCCCTTGGCACAGAGACCAACTACTTCGGAATGGAGAATGTGAGACAAAACGCATTGCCCATGAAAACGATTGGCGATTCGCTGAATCTGCGCAACCATGTATTGCTCAGTATGGAAAGAGCTGTACGAGCAGTTGACAATATTCAACGAGAAAAATACCTGACCATCGTCATTGCCGGTGGCGGCCCCTCTGGAGTGGAAGTTGCCGGGATGCTTGCAGAAATGGGCCATAATATTGCCGTTAAAGAATATCCTGAAATCACGGATCTAAAATCCTATATCCATTTAATTGATGCATCGCCTGCCCTCCTGGGACCGATGAGTAAAGTTGCTCAGGAAGAAGCCTTTCGTGTATTAACCCGATTAGGAGTTCATATAAAATTGAACACTGCTGTAAAGGATTACATCGATGGAAATGTTTTACTCAGCAGTGGCGAAACAATTTCAACGAACACCCTAATATGGACTTCCGGTGTTATCGGCAGAGAGTTGGTTGGTCTTCCGGCCGATGTGATCGTGCGTGGAAGAAGAGTTGCCGTTGATGAATACAATCGCGCAAAAGGTATTCAGAATATTTTCGCCCTTGGCGACATTGCTTTTCAAACCACTGATCCCAATTTTCCAAATGGCCATCCACAGGTAGCGCAAGTTGCCATCCAACAAGGAAAGTTACTTGGTTCCAATCTTAAGAAATTAATATCGAACGAATCACTAAAACCTTTTCACTACAATGATAAAGGTAGTATGGCCATCATTTCTAAACTGAAGGCGGTGGCCGATTTACCCCGGTTTTCCTTCACAGGTTTTTTCGCATGGCTTATCTGGCTTTTCATTCACATTATACCGATCGCAGGATTTAGAAATAAATCCAAGCTGGCATTCAATTGGTTTACTGCATTTCTTTCGAATGATCCTTCGCTCAGGTTGATTATCAGACCCAGGAAACCAAAGTAAGGTTGATTGTGGTTATCCACGCCTTATCGGTTCACTCGGAAATTAAAACCGCTTTGATGTTTGTCGCAAGTAATATATTTTGTGATGGTGAATGCTGTAAATTTTCCATTCCATCCAAGATCAGTGATCACGACATAGAGCGCCATCTTCGAATTTCGTTCAGCGCAGATGTGCGGAAGAACAACTGCATTTCATTGATATATGGTAGGCGCACATTTAAAATCACTAAAGGCAACCTCGCTTCTGGCGAGGCTGCCTTTAGTGATTTTAAAAACTCAAGAGTAGGATACTGCGAATCGCAGTATCCTACTCTTGATGTCTTATTGCGCGGACTGCTGATGAAATTTGTCGCGGATTTCATATTCCGAGCAGGAGCACGCACTGGCTTCTGTGCAAAATTTCAATTCTCTTCAATATCTTCATAAAATTGGTCACTATGTAGCAGGCATTCATGTCTTCGGATCCTGCAATTTCTTGTGTAGAATTTCATCGTTGGGTGTGGTACAAGCGCAACAAATTTTACCAATAAACGGATCATGGACCGCGATTATCAGGTTTTTGATATGGCACAGATTTGTTATACCTATCAGAAAACCCTAACACATGACCCAACCAACAGAATTCTATCCTCAGCAAGAAGATCAGGAGTTGTTATTCTTCCGCTCTTTAAAAAATGAGATGCATCTTTTAACCACTCGAAAAATTCTAAGAATTGTACGAGTGGTGTTAACAAGTGTGGCGAAAAGTTTGCCAACAACACAAGTCAGTGAGATTGCCAAGAAATTACCTTCTACACTTCAAATGATTTTTGTGGGTTGCTGGAAATCAAACGATCCATACAAATCGGTTGTTCATTTAGACGAGTTGGTTGAAGATGTATGTAAAGTGAAGACGGATAAAGGAGTGCTGGTTACAAACGAAGTGGATGCCCTGAAGTATGTCTTGATTGTAATTAAAAATTTAAAGATTGTTTTCGACAAGATTGGGATAAGTGTTTTTCCTTATTCCATGATTAATGAATACCAACAAGCAGTGCAGGAAGGAGCTGTTTAAATTTTCTTCCCTTAAATAAATCAACAACTTAACCTTTAATTTTATGCTACGCTATGCTGCTATTTTCTTTGTGATTGCCATCATTGCTGCCATTTTTGGATTTGGTGGAATTGCTGCGGGTGCAGCATCAATTGCGAAAATTTTGTTCTTCGTATTTATTATTCTTGCTGTGCTGACCATACTTTTTGGCGCTTCTATTTTTAAGAAGCGGTAGGCACCATAAAAACGAATCTGAATTATAGAACTAAACATAATGATAATGACTATGCATAGTCATTATCATTATTCATTCATATGAAATGAAGAACCAATCTTTTCAACCACAAATTGAATTTTTGAAGGTAGCGAACGGAAATCAGATGGCTTTGTTAGAAAATAGGCTGCACCAAGTTTTTTCGTTTCATCCATATCCATTTGAGACGATGAAGTGGTGAAAATAATAACGGGAATATCCTTCAATCTCGTATCTTTCTTTAGTTCAGCCAGGCATTGCCAGCCATTCATGCGTGGCATATTCAAATCGAGAAAAATGAAGTCTGGAACCGTACTCATTATACGCAATTTCATTAAAGCTTCTTCGCCATCGTGGGCAATGACACACCGAACAGTAGTGTCAATTTTAGTAATGGCTTCGCAAAAAAGATCGCAGTCATCGCTGTCATCGTCAACGATCATGAATGTTTTCTTGTCTTCCATTTTTACTTGAGCTAAATCATTCCACCATTTCCCGAAAGAGTATCAAAGCTAGTCTATTCGTGAAGGCATATACTAGATTGTTGGGTATTAATTTCTACCAATTTGGGGTAATACTTTCTATTAAATTACATCAATCCTCATATAAACTCTTTGAATGGACACTTATGAGTGTTACGATGAAGTGGCAGGCTTTTACTGCTAACTGTACATGTAACTCGGCATCTCCGGTTTTAATTTCTGTAAAGGCACTTATGCTTTTGCAGCGTTAAGTTGATATTAAATGATTAGAATCTGTCTTTAAAGTGCGCAATGCTTCATTTGTTAGTAAATTAAACCTGATTATTAAAGACACAAAAGTCGAATATGATTTGGGTTAGCTTAACTTTACTACAGCTTACCTACGCAGAATGGCATCTCAGAAAAAAGACAAAATCAAACCACCCGCCACGCCTCAACAGTTTCCAATTGTGGGTATTGGCGCTTCAGCCGGTGGACTTGACGCTTTCAAGCGTTTGTTAAAGGTTATCCCGGAAGACTCCGGAATGGCGTATGTACTGGTTCAGCATCTGGACCCGTCTCATGAAAGTATTCTGCCCGATATACTTTCTCGTACAACCCAAATACCTGTTCATGAAATTACGGATGACATTCATCTCGCACCCAACCATATCTATATTATTCCCGCTGCCAAAATGCTCACCTCAACCGATGGTGTGCTCAAGCTCGCTCCTCGCGATTTAAGAAAACCGAAGAACTTGCCCATTGACCTATTCTTTACTTCGCTTGCAGAAGTGCATACCAGCTTTGCTGTTGGTGTGGTGCTTTCCGGTACGGGCTCTGATGGCACACTCGGATTAAAAGCCATTAAAGCACATCGTGGAATTACCTTTGCACAAGATCCACAATCGGCCGCTTACGATGGTATGCCCCAAAGTGCGGTCGATGCCGGTGTTGCGGATTTTATTTTATCTCCTGAAGAAATTCCTGCACAATTACTGAATATTAATAATGCACACTCGCCCACTTCCAATTTAACAGAACAAGAGGAAACGTTGAAGGTGAATGATTCAGCATTCAAACAAATTCTATCGATCATTCGCCTGAGTAGTGGTGTTGATTTCACCTATTATAAATTACCTACGCCACACAGGCGCATTGCCAGGAGAATGGCATTGAGTAAAACCACAACGCTTTCTGCTTATCTCAAATTTATTCGGAACAATCGAGTAGAGCAAGACGCCTTGTTTCAAGACATGCTCATTCCCGTTACCTCTTTCTTCCGCGATCCTAAAACATTTCACGAGCTAAGTGAGTCCATCATTCCAATGATGCTCAAAAACAAATCGGCCGATGAGCCTGTTCGTGTTTGGGTTGCGGCATGCTCCACCGGTGAAGAAGCGTATTCTTTAGCCATTTGTCTTCACGAATGCTGCGCAGAAAAGCTATCGAATGTACGAATTCAAATTTTCGCCTCCGATATTTCGGAAGCGGCAATTAAGAAAGCAAGAATTGGTGTTTACACCAAAGCAGATGTACAATCGATATCTGAAGGCCGCCTTAAAAATTACTTCACCAAACATAATGGTGATTACGAGGTAGGCAAGACCATTCGCGATATGTGTGTGTTTGCTCCGCATAATTTTTTAAAAGATCCACCCTTTGCAAAAATGGATCTGATCACCTGTCGGAATGTGCTCATTTACATGGATCCTTTTTTGCAACAGAAAGCACTGGCCACGTTTCATTATGCCCTGAAAGAAAAAGGATTTCTTGTACTTGGTAAATCAGAAACCACGGGCGCATCATCCGATTTATTTATTCCGTTAGCACGCCACGAAAAAATTTATTCGCGCAGACCAGTACCCGGTCGTTTTATGCATGTCGCAACCGAGCGGAAAGAAGAAGCACTTGTGTTAAAGAACATTCCTTCTCAACGCGCTGGGAAGACACTAAGGACTGAAGCAACACAAACTGATTTCCGTAAGAGTGCAGAAGCACTGTTGCTTGCAAAATACACTCCCACAGGTGTAGTGGTAAATGAATTATTAGACATCGTTCATATTCACGGAATTATCGCTCCCTACTTAGAGCCACCACCAGGCAAACCTAACTTCAACCTTATTAAGATGGCGCGCGAAGGGCTGGCTTTCGAACTGCGCAATGCCATACACAAAGCCAAGACCAATCAGGAAACGGTTATTAAAAAAGGTATCCCTATTGGTAATAGCGGAAAACAGTCTTTGGTTACCATTGAGATCATTCCATTAACCAGTACGGTCGAGGCGCACTATTTAATATTATTTAGTAGAACGATCCTGCCTGCTGCTACAGAAGAAAAGGGTAAAATCACTTCTGCCTCTCAAAAAGTAAAAAAAGAAGCGCAATTGCGCATTCAACGAGTAGAAAATGAATTAGCACAGACGCGGGAAGACATGCGTTCCATTACGGAAGATCAGGAAGCCGCGAATGAAGAATTGCAAAGTGCCAACGAAGAGTTGTTGAGCAGCAGCGAGGAGATGCAGAGCCTGAACGAAGAATTGGAAACATCAAAGGAAGAACTGCAATCAACGAATGAAGAATTAACCATTGTCAATCACGAACTACTCGATAAACAAGAACACTTAAATGCCTCCCGCAAGTATGCTGAGGCAATCATCACCACACTGCGCGAACCCCTTATTGTTCTCGATAAATCCCTTCGCATTAAAACAGCCAATGCCTACTTCCACAAAAAATTTAACATAGAGGAAACTGAAACGGAAGGTAAGCTACTATACGAAATACAAAACCGACTGTGGGATGATCAGGTGATGCGATCGATGCTTGAAAACATCCTTCCTCAAAAAATAAACTTAGAAGATTTTGAGATCAAGCTCAAATTTCCGTCTATGGGTGAACGTACGTTATTGTTAAATGCCCGGAAAATCCTAAATGAAAAAACAACCGAACAACTCATTCTATTGGCCATTGAAGACGTTACCGAAAGAAAAGCTGCTGCTGAAAATCTTCAAAACTTTAATATAGAATTAGAAGCCAAAATCAAAGAGCGGACAGCCGATTTAGAGCAAACCAATAGTCAGTTACAACAATTTGCTCATGCGGCCAGTCATGATTTGCAGGAACCCATACGGAAAATTATCACGTTCACGAATCTACTTCAGGAAAAACACGGAGGCGAATTTTCCGGTGATGCAGAAAATTTAATGAAAAAAATCGTTAGTTCATCCGATCGAATGATAACCCTCATTAAAGATCTGCTTGATTACTCTTACCTCATTAACCACGAAAAATCATTTGAACTAACCGATCTTAACACCATACTAAAAAATGTATTATCTGATTTTGAGTTACTCATTGAGCAGAAGAAAGCGAGCATAAAAATGGTCAAACTACCAACCCTTAATGCCATTCCATTGCAGATGAATCAACTCTTTTCCAACCTGGTTAATAATTCACTTAAGTTTACAAAAGAAAATGAACCTCCCGTTATACGCATAACATCATCGATACTTTCGGAAAAGCAAATAGCCCAGTATCCTTTGCTTAACCCATCATTAAAGTATTCTGAAATCATTCTGGAAGACAACGGAATTGGTTTTGATCAAAAGTATGAGGCTCAAATCTTTACCATCTTTCAGCGTTTGCACGACAAAACATCGTATAAAGGCACTGGAATTGGATTAGCGCTCTGCAAAAAAATAGTAGAGAATCACCATGGCGAAATTTTTGTCAAAGCAAAAGAAGGTAATGGTGCAGCGTTTCATATCATCCTTCCACTTGATGCAGCACTGACCTCCTTTTCTAAACAGGATTAGATTTTAAACTCAACGGATGATTGTTGTTTCAGACCCTGCACAAAAAAATTGCGTTAAAAAAAGAAAGCCTCCGCAATCGTAGAGGCTTTCAACACAACCAGGAAGGTGAGCTACCTACTTCATACCCCATACCTCAACTACACTCTTCTGATCAGGTTTCTCTTTCGTATCGTACCAAAATGTTATTTTGTCAATCATGCGTTTGTCACCTTTCAAGTCGATCACTTTACCATCATTTGCTTTTGTGAGCACTTCAGGCAAATCCATATTCTGTGTATCGCCATTTGCAAAGTGAACCGTTGACTTCTGAACATTTACTTGTCCTTCTTTCACTCGAATTTTAATAGCTGTGTAGGGTTGCATTGTACTGTCAAGCGAAATCATATCGTGATCTATCGTGTAATCGACAACACGCGTTCCAAGAAGCTCCCACTTGCCCATGGATTTATTTTCCATCATAGTCGTTTTTTCCGCTGTTGCTAGTTGCGCCATCACCGAAATCTGAGTAACGGACAATAGAATTGCTCCAGCCATTACAATTATTTTATTTGTGCTCATGTTTGTTTATTTAATGATTGAATTTTCTATTTCCCCCTTTTGTCGTTGCCTTTGTTAGTTTCAGGTCTTGCAGGCTTTTCCTGAGATCCCTTGGCGTGACCATCTTCCCTGCCCTTTTCCTGAATTAAAGAATGTGACTGATTTTGCTTCGGTGCATTTTTATCATGCTTGCCTTGATCCTGATTTCCTTTATTATTGCTCATAATTATAAATTTTAATTGTTTAGAATTTTTACTTCTACTGAAATAAACACGCCATCGATAAAAGGTTGTATGCAACTTCCTATCGCCACATCGGCTATGCTCCTTGTAGATTTTTACAGCTTGGTGTAGAGATTAACATACACTTATCTTGAAGATAGAAGGAACAAAAACAAGAGATCGCCTCAAAAGTAAAATGAAGCTTCTGACATTTGCATCTACGAGAACTTACCTGGTAAGTACCCAAATAAAAAAGAGGCTGTCTCAACTTTTGAGACAGCCTCTTTAATATGTACCCAAAATAGATTAGTGAAAATACAATTTGTCTTTCACTAACATAAAATGAAGGAAGAGTGAAAAGAAGAGCAATGTAAATTGTTCAAGGCTTTTTAATGATATGCAATTTTTTGTTGCGCTTCAGTCTTAGGACAATTTCCGTTAAATTCATCTTCAATCATTCTACTTTATTCATGATCACTTTTTTACCAAAATTTTCCGACGAGTCGTCTGATTAAATTGCGAGTCAATTCTAAAAGAGATTCCCTTTCCCGAACAATTTCCATATGGACCTTCTTTCCCGGCAATGATTCGTTATCACTAAAATTCCGCCGCGTGAAAGACGCGTAGGTAGCTTTTCCGGTTTTTTCTTCCTGGTTGGGATGATACATTATTCGGGTGTTATCCTTCATACCTTAGTGGTTTAGCAAATTGACAAACTCATTCTGTTTTTTTTAATTTCTGGTTACATGATTGAATGCAAATAATATATATATCCTTCTCAAGTGTAATACTAAAGACATCCGAATCGATCTTTCTTGCGCTGATTTATTCGTCATTGGAAAAACAAAAATACCTTCATCGCGAACAAGATCGCGCATTTCATTATCAGATCGATGCGTGAGTCGGGGTGAAACCTCTTCTATAAAGCAAAATTTCATTCGGATTTATCGTTTAGCTTTTACTATACGACACTTTAATATCCGCCTCCCGTATTTGGCCCCATAAAACTTCCCCAATACAAATTTGAGTTGTCGAATTCATGTGAATTAGTTTTGGGCCAATGGTCTTTATCAAAACCCGGGGCCTTTTCCAAAGTTTCTCTGGTTTGGTCCAGAATGCAAGCTTCTTCTACCGTATCGAATGCCAGTAAGCGAAATGGGATAGCAAAGAATTTTTCACCTATACCCAGGAATCCACCAAATTCAATTACGACATATTCAATTTGACCTGTCGTAATATCAACCATAATATCTTTAATGTCTCCCAGCTTTTCTCCGTCTTTATTATTGACTTTATTCTTGATGATAGAAGTTGCAGTCAAATATTTCAGAGGTAAATTAGGATGAGCGCCTTCATGGTTTACGCCCGTTAGATTTTCTTTTGCTAAGGTTGTCATAAAATTTAATTTTAAGTGTGTTACATTTATTGAATAATCATTTTATTGCCAGTATGAATTGATGTATTTGTATCGACCTAGTCGCATTACATATCTCCCTTCCACCCACGACTTTTTGCCCTGCGGAATCTGATAGTAATTTCCACTTACCCATTGGTAGCCTGATTTACTATATTTTAAATGGCCTGTTATCCAGGCATAATGAAGTGCAGGTTTACCAGGAATAATTTCGGGTCTCTCGGCAGGTAATAAGCGTTTCATATTCATTCGACTGGAGCAGTTGGTCAACACGAGTATTGAACTGATAAGCAATGCGGAATAAAAAAATGAGATCTTGAATTTCATAAGAATTGATTTTATTTTGGATTTCACAATTTCTTTTGTGTCACTAAATCCAAGAAGTCTTCAATGTGCTTATTGAAATCAATAGGATTATCCATACTGGATAAGTGTGCTGATTTCTTAATATGGTGAAGAACAGATCCTGCAATTTTAGATTGCATAAATTTTGCAGCCGATGGAGGTGTAACCGTATCTTCACTACCCACAAGAATAAGAACCGGTATTTCAATTTTACCAAGATGGCTACAGGTTTCAGATCGATCGGCTAATGCCACAAGAGTGTTACAGATAACCTCAGGTGATGTACTCTCAATCATCCTGCGTACCTCTATAATCTCCTTCGATCTGGTATCAATAGAATCGGCAAAGAAAAAACCAGACAGAACCTGATCAGCGTAAAGCTCAATTCCATCACGCTTAATTGCACTAATAGATTTTAGCCTCTTTTCCTTTGCTTCTGGTGTGTCAGCATAGCACTGCGTATCACATAGAATGAGCGCATCAAACCGTTCTGGAAATTCTTCTGCAGCGCGAAGTGCGATGTACCCTCCCATGGAAAATCCACAGAGAATAACCTTAGTGAGGTTGAGTGCATCCAAAAAGCGCCTGAGATCTGATACGAATAAATCAATCGATAATTCTTCTGTACCTGCTTCTGAATTTCCGAAGCCACGAACATCATAGGTGATGACACGATACTTATTTCGGAAATTTTCAATTTGATCTTTCCACATGGATTTGTCTAATGGAAATCCATGGATGAAGACAATAACAGGATCGCTTTCATTTCCATCGTCAGAATAGCTGATAAAAAGATCCTTTATGGTAATATTCAATTGCTCGAGCGTTTGCATTTTTTCTTTTATTTATAAGTTACTTCCCTACCTTGCCAAATAACCACCATCAATTTCCAACGATGTACCAGTCATGAATGAACTTTCTTCTGAAGCCAGAAAAATAAAAGCATGTGCAATCTCACTTGATTTACCGAAGCGGTTCACGGGGTGTAATGCCATAATCTGTTGCTTTACAATTTCATTTTCATTAATACCACCTTTTGTTAAAAGAGGCGTGTCAATGAACCCAGGACAAAGCGCGTTGATGCGTATTCCGTGAACAGCATATTCAAGAGCTGCTGTCTGTGTAAGACCAATCACTCCGTGCTTGGCTGCCACATAGGCTGCTGATCCAACAAAACCAACCTTACCCAGAATGGAGGACATGTTAATGATCGTTCCACTTTTTTGAGCAGTCATATGAAGCAACTCATGCTTCATACAATTAAAAACTCCGGTCAGGTTAATTCGAATGGTTTGATTCCAATTTTCTTCTGTCATTTCAGCAATGGAAGTTGATTCTCCTCCAATGCCTGCATCATTTAAGGCTACATCAAGTGTCTTAAATTTTTCTAAAGTTGATGCTATAGCACTCACCACACTTTCCATGGAGGCAACATCGCATTCAATAAACGCTGCTGTATCCTTTTCACCTTGTATTTCTTTCATTGCCGAATCGATTGTGACAGATCGCAGATCGGCAACTACTACATTGGCTCCTTCTTTTGCAGCAGCAACAGCACATGCTTTACCGATGCCTGATAATCCTCCTGTTATAAAAACAGTCTTGTCTTGAAGCCTTTTCATTTCGATTCTTTTTAGAGCTTAGTAGGTAGAATAAATAATGTGAACAAAATCAGCTGGCACTATCTACGACTAAATGATGAAGATTTGCCTTTGCGGATCGCTGTTACTATTTGATCTACGTACTCCTTTTTTTCTGAGACAACTGCATCCTTTTCTCCTTCTGCCGTTTCAATGCGCACTGCATATCGTTTCCGCATTAATAGCATAAGGATAATTCCAATAATCGCGATACCGACTCCGACAGGAATTAAAACACCAGGGGCAGCATACTTTAATGGAATGGAAAGGGATTCAAAAAATGAAGCTGGGATAAAATAAAAGAATCCATTGGCTGCAATGGTTAATCCAATGATCAATAAAATTAATCCAGGAAGTCTATTGGGTCTTAATACCGTAAGCCCAAAATCAGTAATTCCTTTTAATCGGTACAAAGCTCTTTTCGTTTTCAACGCTGATTGCGTTACGAATACTTCTCTTCCGTCTGAGTATAAAAATCTATTCTGTTCCATGATTTCTTTGCTTTATTTTTTTCGACCCGCCACTAAAACCAATCCTCCAATACCGATTAAAATTAATCCAGTAATGGGCGACCAATAAATCGGTGTTTTTTCAGTTTTGTTTATTTCCACTGCACCAAGATCAACTACTTTCTTTTTTGTGAAAACATTAAATCCCGTAAAGACAGTCATTAAAATTCCAATTACGATAATTACAATACCTATGTTTTTCATAAGAGACTAAGTTTGTTTTGAAATGGATTGCAATTCCCGTCCCATTTTGTTAGGAGGCGAATTTCAACAGGAGACAAACTTTCTTGAATGAAGTGTGTAGAATTAAGTCTACATGGTGGGTGAACGGTAATCAGTAAACAGTAATTGGTTTACTAGGTACTGAATACTAATCCAGGTCCTATTCTGCCAGTTTAAAAAGAATATTAAACGTAGTGCCTTTTTCCAGTTCACTAAAAACGTGCATATCGGCATTATGACTATCCAGAATATTTTTTGTTGAAGTAAGGCCCAAGCCAAGGCCAGTTGGTTTTGCAGTGAAAAAAGGCTCGAACAACTTATCCATTTCCTCTGAAGAAATGCCTTTGCCATTATCCGTAATGGATATGGTTATGGTATTATTTTCCAGGCTAGTGCAAATAAAAAGAATACCTTCTTTTTCCGCCATTGCTTCAATGGCATTTATAATGATATTTAATAACGCAATTTTTATTTTCTCTTTATCAACTAAAATTCTAGGCAAGTTCTCTGCATACTCTCTTTTCAGTTTAATCTCCTTGAGGTTGATACGATCAATCGCTAATGTAATCGTCTCGTCCACCACTGCATTAACCGATGCTAAATCCAATTGAAGTTCTTTGGGCTTTGATGAATTGAGCAACTCGCCTATCAAATGTTCAATTCGATTGGCATTGCGTTGAATAATATCTGAATATAAACGAACGCCTTCAGTAGCGGGAAGCATTTCGTCTTTTAAATGCTCAAGAGCAAGATTCAGATTAGTGAGTGGGTTTCTTATTTCGTGCGCAACAATCCTTGCCATTTTACCTGTGATCGAAAAACGCTCGGCTTCTATTAAATCTTTCTCTGCTTTTTTACGAAGAGTAATATCATGAATGATTCCCTGATAGCAGCAAAAGTCGGATGACTGATCGGGAATAAAGATGCAGTTTAATAGACACCATTTTTTTATTCCATTTTTATTAATCAACAGTACTTCAAAGTCTTTAATCTGTTCTGCCTCCTTAAGTCTTGAATAAAAATAAGTGTAGTCAGCTTCATCGGCAAAGATTTCACTAATCATCAGTTTCTTCGATTCTTCAACAGAGTATCCAAAGAAATTCAGGAAGGACTCATTAAGATCGCTAAGCGTAAAATCAAACCGCGCCAGGAATATCGGGTCGATAGATCGCTCGAATAAAGAACTGTATTTCTTTTCTTTTTCATCGAGCTCGCGAACAACCCTTGATTGTGTAATTGCATATCGAATACTTCTTTCTAATAAAGAAGCGTTTAATTCACTTTTCACCAGGTAATCCGATGCACCATATCGACTCGCATCCAAATCAACTTTTAAATCGCCCTGACCAGTAAGTATGATGAAAGGTTTTAAGACTCCTTTATCGTGTGCATATTTTACAAGATCCAAACCATTTTCACTCCCTAGCCGATAGTCAACCAGGAAGACGTCAAAGTCACCCTTAACCATTTGCTCCTGTGCTTTTCTAATATCAGGCTCCCACGAAACTTCAAATTTATAATGCTCGCTTTGCGATAGGTATTCACGCGCCAGAAGCACGTCATCTTCATCGTCTTCTATGATCAGAACTTTTATTAATGTACCCTTCATAGAATAATCAAGCTATTATTTTTTGGGAAGTGCGACTGTACCAAACCAATAATTTCCTATTTCGCGCGTCACTTCCACTAATTCCTGGAAGCGAACAGGTTTACATATAAAAGAGTTAACACCTAAGTCGTAGGTTTGAAAAATATCCTCCTCTGCTTTAGAAGTGGTGAGCACGATAACCGGAATTCTTCTCAAATCCGGATCAGACTTTATTAACCGCAAGGCTTCTCTTCCATCCATTTTCGGCATGTTCAAATCAAGGAGAATCAAACCCGGACGAAAGGTTTTTTCCAGTTCGTATTTTCCCCTTTTATACAAATAGTCCATTAAATCTGCTCCGTTCTCTACAAATTCGATGACATTTTCCAATTCGTTTTCAGCTAAAGCTTGCTTCATCAACATCCTGTCATCGGGATCATCATCCGCCATCAATATGGATATTGGTTTCAAAGTGTGTTTCATGCAGCGAGAGGTTTAATCGCCTGGTAAGATAACGATAAATTTAGAGCCCTTACCTTCCTTGCTGTCAGCGGTAACAATTCCATGATGATTCATCACAATTTTCCTGCAAATGGCAAGACCTATGCCAGTTCCCTCATACTCCATTCGTCCATTCAAGCGCTGAAAAATATTGAATATCTTTTCTGAATACTGTTGTTCAAATCCAATACCATTATCTTCAATCGTAAACATCACATATTTTGTATCAGGTTGAGCAGAAGGAAAATACTTAAGCTGATCCACTGTTGTCAATGGAGCTGAATTAATATAAATATCAGGCTTTTCTCCTGGTTTGTGAAACTTGATGGCATTACTCACCAAATTCTGAAAAAGTCTTTTCAATTGAACCTTGTCTCCTTTAACCGAAGGCATTTCGCCAAGGTGAATAACTGCGCCTTCACGCTGAATTTGATTTTCTAAATCATCGAGTACTTCTTTTACTATCACTCTCACATCAAGAAACTGATGATTTAACGAACTTCGCGAAACCCTGGAAAAAGATAACAAATCCTGAATTAAAATTTGCATACGTGCCGCAGCTCCCTGCATGCGATCAATATAATCGGCACCTGTCTGTTCTACCTTTGCCCCATACTTTGTTATCAGCAAATCACCAAAAGCCCGGATCTTCCGTAGTGGTTCTTGTAAATCGTGCGAAGCCACATAAGCAAATTGCTCCAAATCTTCGTTTGAGCGTGTTAAGTCAATGTTGATTTGCTCAAGTTGCTTTTCTTTCGATTTCAAATCTGTAATATCCACAACCACCCCCAAAATATTTCCCTTTTCAATTTCTGTTTCAGCCGTTACTGATATGTAGAAGTGACGAACGGAGTCATTTACCATACAGCGGTATTCCATTCGAAATCCTTCTTGCATATTCATTGCATTAATGATGAATTGTTGAAGCATATCTTTATCGTCAACATGTGCATGTTCTATAAAGGTATCCCACGATCTTTTCTCTTCGCTTACATTTCCCAGTATTCTGCTTAACCCATCAGACCACACCATTTGGTTTCCACTGGCTGTCCATTTCCAACTTCCCATATTGGCCAAAACTTCTGCTTCCTTGAGTAATAATTCACGTTCTTTAATGTGAACAATTTGTTGCTTATGTACGGTGATATCAGAAAATGTAACAACAAATCCATCTTCCAGTTTAACGGCAGTGATATAAAACCAATTGCCTAAGCCTTCGCCTGAATAAAATTTTTCTGTGGCCATTGGTTTCCCTGATTCCACTACACCTTTATACAAATCGAATAGACCTTGTTCTTTATTACCAGGTATAATATCGAGTAAACGTTTTCCAATCAGGTTTTTTTCTTTTGTTTGCGAAGGCTTAACACTTGTTGTGTTGGCCAATATCCATTCAAAATCAATAATGGTGTTATCTGTATTTCGCACAGACTTAAACGCCATAATGCTATTCACTGAATTGTCGAGCACATTTCGCAGAAGAGTTTGTGTAAACTCTCGAACCAATACCTCATTCTTTAGAGCAATGTTACTGTCTGCTAATTCATGTTCTGTTTGCTCTCGTCTTCTTAGTTCATCGAGTATTCTATAAAATAATATGATAGCACCGCCAATCGCAATAAGTGTATACGTTAAAATAGCAAGGGGTGCAATGCTTCTAAAATCGTTTTCTTTATTTGTGCGATCTGCTAAAATTTGATTTTCAACTTTGGTTATCGCATGGATCTGATCCCGAATTGCATTCATGTTATCCTTTTCTTGCACAAGCAAATTCTTTTCATAGGTGTCCATGTATAACGATGAGCGATTTGCGTTCGCGAGAATTCTTGAAATCAAAAGGAACTGATAATTGATGAGTGCCTGTAGACTATCTACTTTTTTTGCTTGTTCGATATCACCTGACACCAGGCTATCCAGTGTTTTTACAAGCAGTGGAATTGTTTTAGTAGCCGAATAATACGGATCAATAAAACTTGAATCACGTGTTAGCTGATAGCCACGATGTCCTGTTTCTGCATCAGCAAGAGAAGACATGGTCATCTCTAACGTTCTCAAAATTCTGTTTGAATGCTTTATCCATTTAACCTCTTCCGTGTAATTACTCAAATTACGATACGTTAAAAAGCTTACGGCAATTAGTACCATTATAATAAAGAAGAAGGTTGTCAGCGAGTAATATTTCTTCATGGTGGGGTTATACGTCTACAGATGTGATTTTTTTACATGGGGATTGTTTCTTCATCTCCTTAATTTAATTAAAACCACGACATTCTTTAAATTAAAATAGATGGCCTAATTATTTCTATGTAATAAATAAATAAACAACCAAATAAAACGATTGATTATGAAAACGAAAAACAAATTTCTCGCGGTAATAGTTATGGCCGGTGTTATATCTATGCTCTCCGCTGATTCTACCTTTGCCCAATCTGCAAGAGCAGGTATTAAAGGAGGTTTAAATGTAAGCAATTTGTATGTTGATGATGTAACTGATGAAAACGCACGATACGGATTTAATGTTGGGGTTTACGGCCAGGTATTGTCTAGTGAGTCTGCTGCTCTTCAATTGGAGTTGTTGTATGCCACAAAAGGTTCCAGAAATTTCTATGATGGAGCATTGGAACAGGAGATAAAATACAATCTCAATTATCTCGATTTGCCTGTGCTTGCCGTTATCAAACTTGGCGAATCAGCTGAAATTCATTTGGGTGGTTATGCCAGTTACCTGTTACATGCAAACATTTCATATTCAGGTGATTTTGCAAATGGCGATGATGAGATTGATAAAGACAATTTAAAATCATTTGATTGTGGATTAGTAGGTGGTATCGGCTTTAACTTTGGAGCTGTTCAGGTAGGCGCCCGTTACAATTACGGTCTGGTTAAAATTGCGGACAGTGATGCTGCACGATCAGTGATTGGTGATTCGAAAAACTCAGTTGCCCAGTTGTACATATCCTTCGATCTTGCAAATCAGAAATAGTAATACCCAGAATAAATGTTCTATAAGTCCTTCTCTTTTTGGAGAAGGACTTATTCTTTTCAAATAGGAATATTATATAGCTTCAGTTTATTGTATAATGTCTTGCGGTCAATATTCAAAAGTTCTGCTGCTTTCGATTTGTTATTGGATACTTTATCAAGCACTTCCATAATCGCCTGGCGTTCTGCTGAACCTGCAATGGATTTTAAAACACCTTTAGTATCTTCATACAAAGCGTTTACATCACCATTATTACCTTGAATAATTTCATTTGGCAAACTTTCAATCGGCACTTCATCTCCGGCAGTCAATAAAACAGAACGCTTCACAACATTACCCAATTCACGCAAATTGCCGTGCCAGTAGTAATTACGCAAATGTTCCGCTACATCTTGCGAAAAACTTTTTACATTTTTGCTGAGTGACACATTTGCCTTTCTCAGAAAATGTTCAGCATACACCATGATGTCATCTTTGCGTTCCCGCAAGGGCAAGAGTTGAATTTTGAATTCATTCAATCGATGGTAAAGATCTTCCCTAAACCTACCCTCCTTCACCGCTTTATTCAAATCTTCATTTGTTGCTGCTATAATGCGAACATCAATAGAAGTATCCTTTGTTGCACCTATTCGTTTGATCTTTCGTTCCTGTATTACACGCAAAAGTTTCACTTGATTTTCATACGAAAGGTTTGCAATCTCGTCTAAGAAAATAGTACCACCATCGGCTACTTCAAAACTACCCTGCTTATCGGAAATCGCTCCAGTAAATGATCCCTTAACATGACCAAATAATTCACTACCTGCGAGTTCTTTTGGCAATGCACCGCAATCAATAGCAATAAAGGGTTTATCGTTTCGCTTGCTGAATTTATGAACTGACTGGGCTACAAATTCTTTACCTGTTCCTGTTTCGCCATGAATGATAACGGACATGTCAGAAGGTGCTATGAGTTCAATATGGCGCTGCACAGTTTGAGATTGTGCACTTGTGCCCACAATGAAATCAGATGTAGAAAGAGTTTCTCCCCTTCCGCTCTTTACCCTTGCCTTCCCTTCTTCCGTATCATCGCTAACCGTATTTCGGGTTTTATTCTTTTCCAATGTTTCCCTGATCGTAACCAGAAGTTCATCCGGAAATAATGGTTTAGTTACATAATCGTTAGCTCCATATTTAAACGTTTCTACCGCAGTTCGTACATCTGAATACCCCGTAATAATAATTACGGCAACCGAGGGCGATAGAACTTTTATTTTCTGTAGCAGCTCAACGCCAGTATAATCTGGAAGACGGTAGTCACAAAGAACCAGGTCAAAGTGATTGTTTCGCAAAGTACGCAAGCCGTCTTCACCCTTATGTGCTACCTCTGTTGGGTAATTGTTTTTTGTGAGAAACTTAGAAAGGGTAAGGCAGATGTCTTTATCATCATCAATGACTAAAATGTTGGGCATGTTTGCTATATTTAATAGTGATTATGGTTATACAAAGTTTACTGCAAGAAGTGCGTCATTTATTATTTTCTTTGATAAGGGCTTTGCTACAAAAAGATCAGCACCATTCTTTAATGCTCTTTTCGATTCGTTATCGTATGCACTGATGATAATGATTCTTGAGTTTGGCTGCATCTCCTTTACTTTTTGTACTAAAGTGAAACCTGATCCATCTGTTAGATTTAAATCGATAATATATAAATCGTATGGATTGAATGCAGTTTTAGAAAGAGCCTCTTTTATGTTTAATGCATACTCTGCTTCAATGCCAATACTCTTAAGCTGTCTCGTTACCAGCGTGCAAATGTCAATCTCATCATCCACTACCAATACACTTCCCATACTAAAACCTTTGACCAAACTGTTAAAAATTAACTTTATAATGAGGTATGCGATGCTTCTGTTGCTTCAGTTGTTTTTTTGTAAAAAATGGAAAGAATACTTTAACAAGAATTATTATAAGTGCCATAAAGACAGCATACCCACCCAGTAGAGTCGCCATTATTTTTATTAAATCCACCATGCCTAAAAGTATTAGTTGGTGAACCTAAAGGGAATAATGTGCCATAATCCAGCTACTAAAATACGGTGTTTTTAGCATCAAATGCGACATAAGGCCACAGTAACGTGGAATAATTTCTACACTATGTAGAACATTACTGATATTTTACGGAGTCTACGGATCACTTTTGTATTGGCATCAATATTACAAGGACTAATGAAATTCAAATTTTTATGAAAGACTTACTTTACCTTATTGCTGTCATCCTTATTATAGGTTGGTTGCTTGGCTTCTTCTACTTTAGTGTAGGATCAATTATTCACGTTTTGTTAGTCCTGGCTGTTATCGCGATCTTGTTTCGCGTTATTCGCGGTGACAGAATTTAAAAAACGTATCCCTGTTAAACCTAATGGGGATACGTTTTTAAAACCATCACGTGCCAATAGAGTTCCACGCTGGCTTCTGATATCAACCATTTGTCTGGTTATATTACTTGCATTTGCAAACACTATTCTTTCTTATGTAGCTCAAAAAAAAGCAGAAGAAGAATTTCTCAAAATTAACGGAACGTTTTCTTCGCTGAAAGTAAATCTGTTTACACGTTCCGTTACGGTTCGTAATCTTCTTTGGGAATCACCCAATGATTCATCCCAAAATAAAGCATCACTCAATCGTATTAAACTTCAAGGCATTAGCCTATTCAACCTTGTGGTAAATAAACAACTTCATGCAAAGGAGTTACAGATTGATAGTGGAGCAATTACAATTAATCAATCGAAAAAAAAGGATACTGTCAGATCATCACCGTCCAACAGATCATTTCCTTTTGAAATAGAGAACGTAATTCTTAGTCGTGTGTTTGTTGAACTTCAGCAAGATTCAGTAACACAAATGGAGGCGTTGCTCAATCTCACCTATGGTGTATTAAAGATCGATTCACTTGATAAAATTGAAGCCACTCTTAAATCAGTTTTCAGCCACTTAAGAGGTGATATTAAAAATGTAAAGGTAAAGAAGGCAAACGGTCTATATATTTCACAAATTGATAAAATCGAATTCGATAGCGAAAACAAATCCATCAGTATTGATTCGCTAAAACTCATTCCGAAATACGGCAAATATGAATTTGCTCATGTTCGGAAAAAGCAAGTGAGTCGATTAGATCTAAGCATTCAAAATATCAGCGTCACTGGATTTGACTTTCATATGTTGTTTGATAGTTTGGTCTCCATTCAAAAAATCGCGATACACGCTGCTCACCTTCGCTCCTTTCGCGATAAAAGAGTTCCCTTTAAAAATGGATATATTGAAATGCCCATGAGAGGTCTTCAGAAACTCCCTTTTGCCTTAGAGATTGACAGCATTACAATAGACAGTACAAAAATTACGATTGAAGAATTTGCAGAACAAGCAACCCAACCCGGCCGAATTAGTTTCCTGAATTTAAATGCATCGATGACGAGACTTAGTAATCGGTATTATGAGAACAAACCTAAATATTCTCAGCTTGATGCAAAAGCAAATGTCATGGGGGCCGGAGTGATTACAGCTTCTTTTCGTTTCCCATTAGATGGATCGCCCCTTTATTCTGCTAAAGGAAAAATCGTGGACATGCCCTTAACCGATATCAATCCAATTCTTGAAAATTCTGCACAAATAAGAATTGAATCCGGGCATTTAAATGAATTGCATTTCAATTTTAATTATACCGATTTCAAATCCAATGGAACAATAGAGATCAATTACAATGACTTACAACTAACCAAGCTTAATTCGGATAAAGAGAAATCGACCGATCGTTTGCAAACAGTATTGATAAATGCTTTTCTTAAAAAGACAAAAGACGAAACAACTGAACAACGAAAACGCGTGGGCATTATTGATCAAGAACGCGATCGCCACCGGTTCGTTTTTAATCTTTGGTGGAAATCACTTCAATCGGGACTCAAATCAAGTGTGTTAGGCGATGAGAAGAAGTGAGATTTGAACATTGTTTGGTTAAGTCACCTGCAACCTCCTTCTTTTTCTTTAAATCCCTGATTCATATACACAGCATTGGTTCTTTAACTTAAGAATGCGCTGAAGTATTTACAGGCTCAAACTGTAGAATAAGATGCTCGGATCAAACCGATCTTCCACACTCCTTCCAGATTCGAGGGCAAAAATATGCCATTGGGAAATAGAATCCATGTGTACATTTTGGCATTATTGTTCGCTAATTATGTCGAAACGATCGAATCGATAACCTAAAAAGTTTATATGCGAAACATGATTATGGAAGCGACAGATGGTTCAGGCAAAGCAACCAAGGCTCCAATTCACCCAGATGTATACTCCATAACACACGATTTACGCGCGCCACTTATGTCTATCAAAGGACTGATCTGCTTGATAAAATCAGATATAGCGAAAGAGCATCTTGATGAATACATCACTTTTCTTGAAGCAAGTGTCGCCAAAATGGATAAGTCTATTTTAGAGATCATTGATTCTTCAAAAGAATCCCACTCATCGATGATACAAAAACAGGAAATCGATTTTAAGAAGATCATTGCCGAGTCGTTACGCTCTTTGCAGTACATGGAAGATAGAGAACACGTACACGTTACGGTTTCTGTACAGGAACCAGGATTGTTTCTTTCAGATTATGACCGATTATTGAGTATTATTAACAACATGATCTCAAATGCCGTTCGCTACCGTGATCACGCAAAGAATTCATTTTTACACATTGATGTTTCGTGTCATAAAGGACTGGCCAATATTACCTTTGAAGACAATGGAATTGGTATTGACAAAGCTTTTCAACCCCAAATATTCGACAAGTTATTTCGTGTAAGCGATGATCACCGGGGTTCTGGTCTTGGTCTTCATATTGTTCAAAAAAGCGTTGAAAGACTAAACGGAAATATAAAGTTGCATTCTGTTTTGGGAGAAGGGACTACGTTTACGATCGAAATTCCAAACCAGTTAAGCAGTCACTTAAGCATACATTGTGATTAGTGAAGAGAGTTTTCTAATACAACTCCAATACTTTTTAATGTTACCTTTTTCATTTCCTATAACGTATGTGTTATTCTTTTAGGAAATGGAGGCCTGCACAATTTGCTCAATATTTAATTTTCGCATAGACATAAATGCTTGCGCAGCCTTGCCGGCTTTGGCCGGGTCACTCATGAGTTTGCCCAATATGATTGGTATGATTTGCCACGATACACCAAATTTATCTTTCAACCAGCCGCACATACTCTCTTCTCCGCTTTCGCTGAGTTTAACCCAGTAGTAATCTATTTCCTCCTGTGTTTCGCAGTGTATCGTTAAAGATACTCCTTCTGTAAACGTATAACCGTGCTCCATAGCACTGTCCATCATCATAAACTTCTGCTCATCCAATATGACTTGTGCATGTTTTATGTTGCCTTTCTTGTCCGGCAATTCATTATCACCATAGCGAAGAATACCTTCCACTTTCGTTTTTTTGAAAATAGAAGAATAATGCGCAATAGCTTCTTCTGTACGTCCGGATTGCTTGCCAGTAAACATGAGGCAAGGTGTTATTTTTTGACCTACATCGTTTATTTTGCCTAAGGCCAGTTGCCACGAAATACCAAACCTATCCGTTATCCATCCGTACTTTTCACTCCATGGATATTTATCCAGTGGCATCATGACCTTACCCTCTTTACCGAAGGTATTCCAAATTTTATCCAGCTCCTGTTCCTTTTCGCAGATGTAGTAGAACGAAATAGAAGGGTTAGGTTGAAACATGGGACCTCCATCCAAAAGTGTCATACTTTGTCCAGAAACATTTATCTCTGTTACAATGGGTAACTGTGCCGTAATTTTGGCATCATGAAAAACAGAGCAGTAGAATTCTGCTGCCTCTTTTGCCTGTGCATTGAACCAGAGGCATGGTGTTATTTTTTCTTTCATTATTCTCTATTTTAAATTCATATCCAAAATTATCAAGATGCCAATTCAAAAAATAGAATGAAACCGACACTACTGTTTTATAACTTTTAATCCTGACTTTAAATAGTTATTCGGTGTGATCTGTGTAAACTCCCTGAATGTGCGGATAAAATGACTTTGGTCGGCAAAGCCATTATCATAGGCAATGTCTGTCAGGGTATCAAACCTTTGAGCTTTTAATTGTGCAAATGAAAGTTGGAACCGACATATTTGTCTGTATTCATTTGGTGTAACGCCAACATACTTCTTAAACATTCTCTGAAATGTTCTTTCATTGAGATTTAGCTCTTCTTGAATACAGGAAAGAATTTCAGTATCAGGATTACAAAGTATGCGGTCGGTGGCGTATTGTATTATTTCGCATTGATTTTTATTCTCTTGAAACTGCCTAATTAATAAATTATTAAGTGCCTCTACCTTTTGTAATGTTGTGCCTGCATAAAATAATTGTATTTTGATCGCATTGGTTTTGTGCGCATTCCAGTTACAGAGATCAACAGGTGTTTTTACTACTTCACTTACCGACAGATTAAAAAGCGTTGACAATGCAAAGGGTTTAAAGAAACAGGCAATAATAGTAGTGTTCTCGTTAATCGCCCAGGTGTCATATGGAATTGATTTGCCGAACAGAGTCAATTGCACCAGATGTTCATTTCCGTTTTTATCTTTTTCTATTCTGCTAATTAAGGCAGTCATGCCATTGGTAAAAATCGGCAAATCGTCAGCATCCGATTGGGGAAATCCTTCCAGTATCAAAAAAGTTCTTACAAATTTTGACAACGATTGATGTGGATTTTGATACTCGTGTTTCATTTTATTCAAATGTTGAGTTGCATGTACTTGATTTAATCATAGATATCAATTGTACAAAAGCCATAACGTAATGTATTTCGAAGTCAAATATGTCCACGTTACCAAGTCTTGAACGAAGATAATATTGAAATTTATACAGCACCCCGTCATTGATTCATTGGTGGTGGTTCTTTGTTTTGTGTTTTTTGGTTGCCTTATATTACTTGGTTTTAATGGACATGAGATTTATAATGAAGCAAAATCATACCACAACTAAAAGATTTAGATTTTATTAAAGTCATATTCAGTTTATCATCGAGGGTTTTAAAAATTCTTAGTCCGCTTCCTATAGCCACGGGATTTACAAGGAAATGAAATTCGTCAATAATGCCCGCTTTAATTAAGGAAGACACAAGGAGAGCACCGCCATAAACAAGAATGTCTTTACTATAGAATTGTTTTAATTTATTAATTGCATTTACAAAATCTCCATCAACAATATCAGTATTATCCCATCCGCCAGGAATTGAAATCGATTTGTTAAGCGTTTTGGAAAAAACTACTTTAGGAGTGTTAGCAATATGCCTGGCGAAAGTATATTGAGTGGAATCAGAATTTTTACCTACACTTTGCCAATGACCAATAAATCCTTCTTCAGCCATTTGCCTGCTAATTAAAATACAATCAGCTGATAATGTCAAGGCATTATGATATTGCTGTAGTTCGTTGTCCCAGTTCCATTCTGGCCCCCAGTTCCAAAGCATCCAGTTTGTGTTTCCATCCGTTGACGAAATAAATCCATCTATGGAGGTCTGAATTTCTGCTATTAACTTTCCCATCTTCCAATAATCCGTTTTTTGTACAAATATATTTGGGAGTCGTATAAAACTTGATGGGTCTAAACGACAAATTAAAGGGGTGTTTGCGACATAGTACTTCAATTATTTTCTTTTGGCACCACAGCTGTCATCTCGTAATGACTTCTAATTGTAGCCTTCCTTATTTCGTCCGTCCGTTCGCGCGTTGCATTTCCGTAAGCTTTCCAATGGTTAACCCTTGAACAACGATTGAAAATACTACTACATAATAGGTAATGGAAATAAACAGGTCCTGGTTCAGTGCTTTATCAATAGTAAGTGCCAGGGCAACTGAAACACCTCCGCGCAAGCCGCCCCATACCAGGATCGTGATGGATTTCTTATCGAACCGTCCGATGTTTGGAACAAACCGTATGGGCAGCCAGATCGAGAAAAACCTGGCCGTGAGTACAATGGCAATGGTGATCAAACCGATTAACCAGTACTGCGTTAAATCCGAAATCAGTAATAGTTCCAAACCGATAATCATAAATAACATGGCGTTCAGAATTTCATCAATCAGTTCCCAAAATTTGTAGAGATAATCTTTATCCGCCATCGACATCGCTGTCGCTTTTCCATAATTTCCAATCACCAGTCCGGCCGCCACCATGGTGAGTGGACCGGAAATATGGAGGTACCGTGTGATGAGGTATCCACCCATTACTATCGCCAGGGTAATCATTACGGTAACGTTGTAATCGGATATTCTTTTAATGGCGCGCGAGCCAATGTATCCTAACAAGAAACCGATGATCAATCCTCCACCGACTTCCTGAATCAATAAACCGCTGATGTGAATGAAAGTGATTTCCACCTCACTTCCCTGTGCCAGTTGCAGCAACACAACAAACAGTACTACTGCTACACCATCATTGAAGAGTGATTCTCCGGCTACTTTTATTTCAAGCGATTTTCGGATACCGGCTTTTCGCAAAATACTGATCACAGCGATCGGATCCGTTGGTGAAATGAGTGCACCAAATACAAGGCATTGAATAAGGGGAATATCCATCTGTAGCAACGCGAATGCAGCACATAACAATCCACCCACTACAAGGGTAGAGATAATTACTCCAATGGTAGAGAATATCATGATGGGTATGCGTTGCTGGCGCAAGTCGTGCAAGCTGATGTGAATGGCTCCGGCAAACAACAGGAAGTTTAACATCGCTCCCATCAATACTTTCGAGAAATCGACACCCTCAATCAGTGTCGAAAATTCTGTAAAAAGATAGGGATATGTTCTGCCAAGGGCCACCAGGATGATGGAAGCAATCATGGCAATGATCATGATGCCGATAGTAGAAGGAAGTTTTAAGAACCGGACGTTCAGATACGAAAACAAAGCCGTGAGTACGATTAGAATTGAAAAGGAGTAATATAATTCCATAGACAGGTTGATCGGTTTTTAAAGATAAAAAAATGGGAATGGTAATACTCTGTAAAGAGCGATGAAAACTTACACCGATCTTATCCCCTTTGTTAGATCAATTCTGTTTATTCAAGCGGACGTTTGACTTTTATGGAGCGCAAGCGGGCCCCTGCACTAGAGAGGCATATCTTCCAAGTGCTGATGTTTATTATCAGCAGTTATTTGCTAGCTGTTTTTACTAATTTTTTAAAACCCAATACTCTTCGTCTGTAATTCTAAATGCAATCACACCTTTTTCCTTGCAATAGTATATACTTTTGCCCTCATTAGTTGTACTCATGAAAACGCCTTTGAATTCTCTACCATAAATTGTAGTGTCTCCTAGAAAATCACTTTGGTTCCAAAATTCATTTCTATGAGAAGAAGACACCTGGTTTTGCCTTTCTTCGGTTATAATTTCAATTCTCCCATTAAAATTTCCATCAATTCCTGAGTCGATCATCAAGAAGTCGTAAATTGCTAATGAATCTAAATCACCTGCATCTTCAAATTGAGTTGTTAGGTCAACGTAAAATATTTGATTACCTAAAGCATCAAAAAAAACAATTTGTTCCCTCTGAGTTTCATAATACTGGTATTGTTTGCTGAAAGTGCCTTCATCACAAATTGTTCTAACTGTCATTTTTGAATCCATTAAATCTATACCCGCTTTGGATTTTAATATGTGTTCGACACCTTTATCGTCCTCAAAAACCAAGATTTCCTTTCCAGAGTATGGAACAAATTGAGTTGACGTTTCTGTTAGATTAAATTCGCCCAGTTTTATGTCTGCGCCACAATTACACGAATTGAGAAATAGCCCGGATATAATTAATAATATTATAAATTTCATTTTCTTTGATTTCATTTTTTACATTATTGCTGATAACATTTATGTAGTGCCGCTAGTCACATTCGCTTGATTAATAAACATTATGACCTCGAGTATTACTTTCTTCTTTTCTAGTTCAGCGACTTGCTTTAAATAGAGAAGTCCCGAAATAAAGTAAATAATACCAAGCCCCAATTGAAAGATTTTAATCGCGTCCACTGTATCTGTGGTCAGTGTCAGGATACTCATCATTAGCCAAACCACTCCAATTACAGTCCACAACAGTCCAATGTTCTTTGATCTAATTATTTTCTTATCCACCAAGCCCAATTGATTTTGCATTGTCCCGTTGTCTGTATTGATCATAGTAATATACAATCTGATTAGCGGCAGGTTTTGAACTCATCCTCCCTTAACTCCTTTAGTCCCAAGTCCTTTCTGTTTTTGTTGACAAGTTCAATGTCATCAATACATGGCTTGCTACCACCGTAACAGCCAAACATTGATTTTTTGTAATAATGAAAATAATATCTATCTAATGCTAGTCCAAGTTCCCAACCAGAGATATTTCCCTTTCTGCATTCAGCAATAAATAATTCATAATTCTCTGTCTGAATAATTTTGTCAGGGTTATGAAGTAATATTATAAACGGATTTACACTACAGTCACTGTCACCAATTCTCTTTTTGTCTGGAAACCCGAACTTTTTTGTAAGTACTGTTAACTGATAAAAATTAATCGAGTCTGTTTGCTTTCGAATTCTCACATCTACTTTCTCTGTTCTTACTCTCTGGTCCTCTGAAAGCATTTTACAAATCACTGTTCTAATTGAGTCCTTAGTTATTTCGTTAATGATTTGGGCATTAGTTATCAATGAAGAAAATGTCAATATTATAATGATAATAGGTCTGGTCATAAAACTTGCCCTTAACAATTGTGTATAAGCAATATCACTTATACTTCTTATTGTTTTCAGTAGCTAAAATCAAAGTATCTACAAATATTTCAAAATAGCAAGATAAACATTCGGCAGCTCTTCATTAACCATTTCCTCCAGGTGTAGCCGCATGCTCAGTACTTCTTCCGCTGTTTTCGGTTATAATCAACGTAAGCGAGGATACAGAACCGACATCACACATATAACGTGCAAGCCAACGCATGGATTAGCACAGATTCGCTTATACAACATCTGCGCAAGACGGGGCTTCTATAAATCAGCCTATTCTTTTTTAATAGAATTCTCCAAAATGCCAGAGTATTCCCGATGGGTCGTGCAGAAAGCATTCTTTTCCCCAACTTTCTTCTCGAATCGAAGTCAACTTTACATTTTTATACTTTTGATGCAGTCCCAACCTTGTGAGCTCATTCCAATATCGATTAACATCATCAACTTCAAGAAATAGCATTGTATTATCTACCCAATCTCTAACGTAAGCGTTCTGCAAATAGAAGCCTAATGTATCCGTAACTCTGAAGTATGACATGTCTTTTGAAATTATCGATTCTTCAAATCCCAACTCTTTATAAAATAGTCTGGATTCATCATAGTGTATCGCTCCAATAAATGCTCTGATTGATTTCGCTATATGCTTCATGTTTATCGATTTAAGTTAAGACTACGTTTTCCTCCAACAGCAAAATCACATTGTCCCCCTGTTTTATATTCATACGTCAACATTTTTCAGCCATAAAATTAGGTGAAAGAAGTTGAATAGGCGCCCAATAAAATCCACATGGACTCATTATTTGCCTTACTAGAGTTGTCATTAGAGCGAATGGCACACAAACGTGCTACTGTCCTGAGGCATTGAAGTAATCTCGCCGGGGCGAGCAAGCATTCAATTTTGAAATTTAACTTTTGAATTCGTTTTAAAAACGCACGGGTGAGCAACGCTCTTGCTTATACACAACATTCGTGAGAAAAGGATAGCCGAGCCATGAACTATACTATGTGTCAGCAATTTGTTATTGCGTTGATTTATATATAAGATATAGTCCACATCCAGCGGCAACTATTCCAAACGACAAATTCATTATAAAAAGATGACTTAGATTTTCCTTAATTTTCTCTAAACTCAAAATCTCATGCTCCTGAAATTTGATAATCGCAGCATCTTTTATTCCTAAGTTTTCATTAAGTTTCTCGAAAATGCCATTCGTTTCAGGTCGTAATATATAAACCGCAAGTTTATTATCTTTTTTCACATACAAATCAAACAATTGATGGTCCAATGCATTATAATATTCTCCAACTACTCGAATTTTATAATCAGAATTTGACAAATGAATCATCCACCCATCTTGAGTACGATGTTTGCTGTACGACTTGGTAAAATCATTTACTATGCCCTCAATTTTATAACAATTTTCTATTTTATATTTTTCTGAATGATTCATATATAAAAAAGGAAGGAGAGAAAATAAAAGTATCCCTATCCCGGTTAAAAAAAATTGTCTGTCTTTTATTTTATTATTCGCCCTCATTCCATTTGTTTTTCAATACATTTTTCCCAGCTGAATGATCTCCATCATCCCCTACTTATTCAATTTTATTTTGAATGATTTTTTTGTCAGTTCAGATTGATCTGATTGTGATTTTCATTTTTACTTACTTTGATTTTCAACGTACACTTTGAATCGATTTAAAATGGACTGCACAAAGTTTTGTTGTATATCCCGTGGAGTTTCGGCTTCGGGCTCAAAGGTTTCACTCACTTTGGTACCTTCTTTAGTATTGGTAAATAAGATGGTCGATTTTCTGCCATCGGAAGTTGTATATTTTATTTTCTCGTTTTTTACAACGTCATCGTAAATGGCTTCGTGATCAAAACCAACGCTGCCATCTTTCGCTTCCATCCTCAATTTTAACTTACCTCCTGTTCTCACATCATTTTCAGCCAGTGGTGTATGCCAATTATCGAATGCATTATTCCACTTTGCTATATGCTGAGGTTCTGTCCAGAAAGTCCAGACATTTTCAATTGCTGCATCAATTAGCACATCGACTGTGATGGGTGAGTTCATATTCTCCATTGGCAATTTTACTATAGGTTTGCATCGGCTTTCATCTCCGGGCTCCTAAGCTAAATAATCTTCGTTACAATCCGATACACCTTGTCCTTGTGTGCGTGTAGTCTATTGCCAAATCATTTTTACAATCGCTTCCTGCGTGTCAGTGTCAACCATGAGTATTCCTTCGCCAATGTCGTTGAGTTGTCCTAATAATGAACCATCCGCATTCCACGCCGATGTTTTTCCAGCGCTTTCAAAATTATCGCAATACCCAACACAATTCGACATGAAGACAGTCATTGAATACGCTTTCGCAATATCGGATAAACTCCTACTGGCTTTCTCTACCCCACCGGCTGACTTGGCTACACTGGCAATATACATTTTCGCTCCACTTTTAAAGGCTTGTTCTGAATGTTCAGGTACTGATAACTCATAACAAATGGCAAGCGCTACGTTAGACTTTTGTCCGAGTGAATAAATAGAACTTTCCCCACTGACAAAGAAAGGTTCTTCATCTGAATGAAGGTATTTTTTGGAATACGTTTGTCGTACCTGGTCCGGTTGAAAAATTACCATCGTAATATAAATACCTATGGTGCTCTTTGTTGGAACACCCACACCAATGGTGATGTGATTGTTGTCGCTGATCTTTTGAAAATCGTCAAAACGGTTATCATCCTTATCCGTTGCCAGTTCTTTTGCCAGTTCCGGTTCATAACCCGTTAAGGATAATTCAGGAAATACTATTGTATCTGCTCCATTGGAAACAGCCAGGTCTATCAACTTCTTATGATTTGTAATATTCAAAAGAATGTCGCCTTTAACAGGTCTGGTTTGCGCTACACAAATTTTCATTTCGTTATTTAAGAAAATTGATACCTACATCAATGTGCTTCATCTCTTCACTACTCTATATCCAAAAATAATCAATAACGATATCAACCAATAATAAAATGAAAAGCCCAAAAAGTATACAAATAAATACATAAACTCAATCAACAGGAATGTTCCGAGGTCAGAAAGCGAGTAGATTTTATCGACAAAAATGTAATCATCGTAAATAATATAAATAACGTATCCCACTAAAAATATAACCGATATCCATTTATACATTCGTAACACTCTTTTTAAATATGGTAACATGTGTTCTTTAATTGACTTCAAATAAACTAGATATTAAGAATTCAAATACATCCGTTCGCAGATTGAATTCCCGCAGATTTTGGAGATCAGTATACTTCTATGCTTTAGACTTCACCTTCGTCATTGTATGAACTTTATTTTTTGTTCTTCTTTTCAATTTTCGAAATTGTTTTACCAATGGATTGAGTGGATTTATCCATGTCCTCAATTGCAAAATCAATGGACGCTTGGATTAAATCTTTTACTTTTTTATTCCTGTAATCTGCCCGGGTCTCAATTGGAATGTGTCGTATGAGTTTTCCTGTTCCGTTTAATAACTTGTGTGGGTCTTTGAGTAACGCACCTTTGTTAAAACCCAGGTTTACATGATTCGTATAGATCGGCAACATACAGTATGAATCGGATAACGTATCTGAAATTGAAAACACACTGGTTAGTGCATGAGTATGATACAGTAGTTCGTTACTATCCGGATACATTTCGAGGATGTATTCCCGCAAGTCTTTAAACAAATCAATTAGCTTCTGTTCTTTAAACTCTAAAAAGTAGAGAAAATCGGGATGAATTTTGCGAGCCTTATCCATTCTTTCTATTTCGCGCTGTTGTTTGTCTGCATTGCACAAATGAGATTACCTTCCGTATCTAAAAACTTGGTAATCCATCCAACATACGGAATAGCTGTTTTGGGCATCAGAATTTGACCATCATTCTTTTTTACTTTTTCGATGATCTCGTCAACGTTGTCTACTGATATAGTACATTCCAACCCGATTATTTTTTCTTTAACAGGTGAGTATCTCCTGGATTGCAACGCCCCGATTAATTCTCCACTTTCTGTTTCGTCTGCTTTGATTTGCAGGAAGTCGGGTGGGCCATAGGATGCTGTTCCCCATTCAAACACAGTTGAATAAAAATTCTTTGCCCGTTCCATGTTATCAGCATAAATGGCAAAATGGATCAGTTTGTTTTTCATATTCTAAAATTAAGAGGGTTTGTTTTCTAATCAATTCCATGGTCGAATTTAATTTAATTAGATGAAAAATGTTCTTCCAGAAACTTGAATACACTTTCGAAATGATCCAATACTTCTGCGTGCCCGCCTTCAATGGCGATGTGTTGATAGGTATGCAGAAACTTTTTTTGCTTCAACCTTTCCATTATCATGTTACTCATTTCGGTGGAAGGCCACATCTCATCTTTTTTTGCCGACAGGAGAAGCACTGAGCCATTGATATTCTCTACCTGTATTAATGCTTTTTCAACAGCCTCTTTATCCTCCAACATAATTTCAAAAGCCGAACGAAGGTCATGCTTTATTGCTGAAGGAACGGCAGCCCATGGCATCGGTACATAAGGCACCTCTTCTCCTTTATAAGTCCATGAAGAAGTAGAAGCACTAAGCGTTAATGCGGGGAAAGTACAATGACTCGGAACAAGTGCAACAACACAATTGATGTCACTGTAATGACTGGCTAACAAGAGCGCAAGTTCGGCACCCTTTGACCCCCCAATGATGGCAATCTTTTTTTCGTTTACCCGTGAATTTCCTGCAGCCTTAATAATGGCCTGGTGAATGGCATCAATTGAGATCCGGTCAAGTTCTTCCGGAGTACCCGCTGCAGCAAAGTACCCGACAGCTAAAAATGCAAAACCCTGGCCTATAAAACGATCACGCGTTTTTTTCCAGCGGTCACTTGTCCAGGCATTTCCACCTTCTGAACCTCCAAGTCCGACTATCAAAGGCTGATTGTCACCTTTGCCCAGGTAAAGAATGGATTCTACCTGGTTTGAATTCTCGGGCATATCGTTGCCGCACGCGGATGCAACTACCAAAAGGATAAGCACACTAAACTTCTTCATCATATTTTTAGAATTAAATAGGAGGCAAACGTAGTGTGTCACGCTGCGGAAAGCGTTCCAACGTAGTGGTTCGAACTTCTTTTAAGTTCTTTTAAGAAGTTTTGCGCTGCACTGATTTGTAATAGTGTGAAGGCGTCTGGTGTGTAACCTTTTTAAACACCGTGTTGAAGGAAGTTTTTGAATTGAACCCGGAGTCCAACGCCATTGCCAGCAGTGTAAGATGATCGTTACCCGGATCTTCCATTTTTCGGATTACTTCCTTTACCCTATAACTGTTTATAAAGTCGAAAAAATTCTGGTGCTGTTCTTTGTTTAGGATCTGAGAAAGATGATTGGGTGAGACTCCTAATAGTTGTGAAAGTTCACCTGCAGTAAGTTCACCATTGAGCCAGCATTTCTTTTCCTCCATCAGTTTCAGCAACTGAATGTGATATTCTTTTGCCAGCTCCTGACTTAATCCCGATCGTTCATAATTTCCTGTCGCTGTCCTTTCGGGTAATACTTCCTTTAATTCAAGGTTTGTAAAAATGGTAGTCTGCTTAAAGCCATAGAACCCAACAACAAAAAAGAAAATCACTGAAGCTACCTCTATTAACATCTCCATTAAGGCAGTAGAAACCCAGCCCCAGCTTACAACCAGTGTGCCAATGGGCACTAAAAAGATGGCTGATATTAACCAGAAGAATAAAAGTACGTTCAGCCAGTTCAGATTAATCCGATCAATATCGGAAACAGATTCAAGTAATCGCTTTTGATAACGCTTAAACAATACAAACGAAAGGACAAGGTAAATCGGTTCAATGATCAGGAACAGCACAACAAAGAACAGCCATGACCATGACAATGCTCCATTTATAAACAACAGGCCCTGACTGATAGAAATTTTTACTGCATCAAAGACCCAGAGATAATAGTATAAAAAATGAATAGCATAGGCAATAAAAGGTGCAAACAGAAAAATATAGTGCTTCAACCGTACCTTGCGCTGTTGCGTCAGTGCAAAAATATAAAGAAAGAAAAAAGGTGCATGCAACAGGTATATGCCTTTACCCAGCAGCATCCAATAACTTCCCTCCAACAGACCGCTGTATTCCGCATAGATATAAATCTGCCGTACGGTTGAGAAAGATAAATAGAGAATCAGGTATTGATCTGCGTACAGTTTATTCCGCTTGCCCAGCATAATGCTCAACAGCAAAACCAGCAATACGAAATCAGCAGCGATTAGAAAAACCATAGAATTAATTCAAAGATAATGTTGAATTGCTGTGTGTCTGTTATCCGGTTGTAATGTTGAAGTAAATTCTGATAATAATTAGGTGGCGTACTCCCTTCAAAGTCTGAAAATCCTGCTTATTCGAATTTTTGTAAATTTAATTTCCCTTAATTCTAACAAGAAGTGATTTCATCGTGGGCATATTCCATTCTGCATACCTCCCTCTTTGAATCACCAATACATTTCTGCCTGGATTTTTAAGGTAGTAGTGAAATGAAAATTCAGTCGGCTGGTTTTTCCATCCGGCAATGCGACCAAACCTTAAGTCATTAAAAAGCAATGCATCGTCTTCCAGGTGTTCTACCGTATAGTATCCATTCGAAAACTGAATGAGATTTTCCACTTCTTCATCATCTTCCATCCCCTTTAATAAATAACGCTGTTGTTCAAAGTGATTGAACTTAATTTCAGATAACGTATCCCAGATGGAACTATAGCCTATGTAAAAGCTTGAATCCATTTCGACTACACAATACCATAACATGTTATTAAAGGCTGTGGGCGTTGCAAAATATCGCTTATACTCTAACCCTTTATTCTTCAGCGTTGATTCTATTCTTCTATTAATGACTGTTTTGTTGAACAAACAAACGCACAGGTAAAGGGAACTTAGCACCAGACCAAAAAGGGCAAACCTTGCGCGGTTGTCGTAATTCCGATACACCATCAACAGACCAAGACAGGCAATTCCAAGCCAGATGGAATATAGTGGATCTGCAACAAAGACAACATTAAATGAGAATCGTGTATTGGAGAATGGTTCGAACCAACCCACACCATAAGCATTTAATGAGTCCAGCAGTAAATGAACAAAGACTTCTATTCCAACAAACAACATCCACTTGCGCATGCCAAAATCGGGCGAACGTTGCCATCGATTAGCAAGCCATGAAATGACGATCGTGATGAAGATGCCGAATAGAAACGAATGCGTTAATCCCCGATGCGCTAACAAATTTTCCGTTGGTGAAAGAAAGAATGATGTTATGAAATCGATGTCTGGAAGACTCTGGCATGCTGCTCCGATAAGAAGTGCTCTCTTTCCTATTGCTTTTCCGGCAAGGGTATCACCGATAAGGGCACCAATTGCAATGTGAGTAAAAGAATCCATTACTCGCGAGGTGGTTTACGAAAGGTAAAGATGAACAGCATCAGTCGCATAAAATTGTACATCGATCCGTAAGCAAAACGTCTCCACATATTCGTTTCGTACTTATATACCTGCATTGTTATTTGCTGGCAGTCATTCTGAATAATTTCATCCAAGCGACTTTCAACCAGTCTGGCAAAATTTTGATTTTTAATTTCCAGATTTAATTCGATGCTGGCATACGCACTGAGATTGTTGACGTTGTATGATCCAACAGTAGTCCATTCTCCATCAGAGGTAGCAATTTTTCCGTGCAATATATTTCGTTGATATTCATATACCTGAATGTTATTCTTCAGTAACCATTCGTACATATAGCGTTCAGCATATTTACCAAACAGTATGTCAGAATTTCCGGCTAACACCAATTGAATTTTAACGCCACGCTGCGCAGCTTGTTTTAAAGCCCTCCGAAACTGATGCCCCGGAAGAAAGTAAGGTGACATAATGCGAATAGAGGTAGACGCAGCTCTGATTATTTTTAGATAGCTGGTAGTGATCTCCGACTTTCGCGATACCCAATCGTTTACACAAACTTTGATGGCACATTGCTCTGAGTCTTTCAGCTTTATTGATTCACTATCTATTTTTACAGGTGAATGGTCCTTTATTCTTCTTTTGCATACCTGCTCCAATTGAATAGAAACTGCACCTTCCGTGTACGCAGCCCAATCCAGCCAAGCAGCATTTTTGTCTATGTCATTGTACCGGTTACTAATGTTTAAACCACAGACAAAGCTCTTATTACTATCTATAACAATTACTTTGTGGTGAAGTCGTCTGCCGATGTAAAATTTTCTATTTTTTACAAAAGAAGTAAACCACCGAAAATGAATACCTGCATCTTTTAATTCCTGAATGAAATCAGAGGAAATATCTTTTGATGCATACCTATCAAGCAACAGGTGGACGTTAACCTTTCGTTTCGCAGCAGCAATCAAATCATTTGCAATGTTACGTCCCGTCTCATCATCATCAAAAATATAGAACTGGAAGTAAATACTTTTTTCAGCCTCGTTAATTCTAGTCTTCAAAATCTGAAAAAACTCTCGTCCACCTTGGATCAATTGTACCTGGTTGGAATAGGTATAAGCAGACGATATTGCTCTTGTCATAGAACATTTTAGGAGTTTCAATATACCTAATTTTAGCAACTGGCCATTTCAAGATGATTAATTCTTTTTGTTGCATTGGAAGTAACGAAAGAAGACTTTGATATTTCCATTCCTCTTTGGAAATTTTACATAAGTGCGTGGACATTTGACCTGGGTCTAAGAACCAAGCTAAATTTAATCATGCAGGTATTTTAGTGAGAACCTGTTTTCAGGAACAGGAAGATACCAGAGATTGAAGACTACGATGAAAAAAAATGCAGTGTATCTCTTTTAAAATAGGACGTCATTTCATCTGGCTTTAAAAATCCATGTTAGAGATTTCGTTATGCCAACCTGAAATAACGTCTATTATTGATTTACGATAATTACCTTGTTATGCATTCACGTGATCACGAAGTTCTTTAATCGTGTCGTGATCATTTTTGATGATGATGTATTGATTGCTAATCATCTGTTTCTGATCTGTGGTCAAAAATTCAGACTCTTCGTTTAATACTTTTTCATATTCTCTTACTGCCCAATCTTCTCCGTATTCGCAGGAATTTAAAATAGCAGCGCGATCATTATTCGTGAGCGCTGACTTTACATCCATCCAGATTCTGTAAAATTTACCGGAAGTAGTAGTACCTTCTATCGGATCGCCATCCAGATTTTCAACCTCCTCAATCAATTCATCATTTAATCTTCTGCTGGTAGTTGAAAATTCATTGAATAGAAGTTTAAGATCGCCTTCTTCCGTGTCACCAGATGCTCTCTCGTAGCCTTCAATTCGGTCACTATTAATTTGAATAAGACCATTTAAAATGTTGATTGCTTTTTCTGTGTTCATATCGTTTGAGTTTAAATTGTAGTGGACACCCAATATTATTTCCTTGCATCGTGATCGTCCGTTCTTGCTCAATTAGTTAAAATATGTGCCAGTTATGAAGCCATTCAACATTTATTAATTACGAGACTGCATTACCTCACTGAGAGATGTATAGAGGTAATTGCGTTAGGCAGCTGCACGTGGATGTTTAAAAAAAAATCATTCAGTACCAGAATGTTATACAACAGTGTGGTTATAATTCTACATGTTCCTTCATAAAAACATTTAGAATTATGCTTTTTTCAAGTGGCATGATATTTTGACTAAGGTTAAGAAATTAAATAATATAATTATGAAAGATATACTTACCTTCTCAGCTGTGTTGATCGGATCGTATACAGCATTTATGGCCGTCCTTATTCTTTTTGGAAGAATGTTTTTTCCTTTTTACACGAAAGAGCAACTTGAAAAACGGAATGCGTTGACAAAAAAACACGTTGACAGGCGCAGAGAGATCGGGCGCAAAGCAATTGCCCAACTCAATCTCAAGAGCAATATCAGTTTGGATCGCACCGTATACTCTAAATTCGTGAGAGGCTGAAGTGCGCTTGTCATTTTATTCTGTTTGAATCAGTACGGATGATTTCATTCACAAATAAGAACCCATCTGTTTGATTTCACATTATTTTCGTTGTGCATCGAAGTCCAAGTCAAAATAGCAATACGGGTGAAGCCTTTCATCCGGAAGTCGAATGCAAGAAACATTTAAATTTATGCAGCATATCGTTCGTCCGAATTATAAAACATCGTTTGCCTTATTATTGACAATCATTATAATCACTGGTTGTGATTGTGGCAATGAACAACCCGATGCGGCAATGTTTACGGGCAAGTCGAAAGTATATGCACTTCATTCGGTTTCTAATCCCGCAATAGAGGGTATTATAAAGTTTGCAGAACGAAGAGATGATGTAACACTTGTCGCTCTTTATCTGAAAGGTATAAGCGAAGAGAATTCACATCCAGCCTTCATTCATACAAATTCCCTTGAAGAAACAGGTGAAGTTAGTATCACTTTAAATCCTGTAACCGGAAAGAACGGAGTAAGCGAGACGATGGTGAAACAAAAGAACGATGGTACTCCTCTGGATTATGATCAATTGCGTGAACTAAAGGGATATGTTACTGTACACTTAAGTCAATCGGATATGGAAACCATTATTGCGCAGGGCAATATTGGTGACCAATAAAATAATAGCAGGCCCCCTTTCCTTTTTTTCGTCCCCCTACCCTCGTTCTTTACTTTACCAACCATCAAGAAGTTGGAATCAGGATGAGTAATACAACTATAATCGATATACTTTTCACTTTAAGCTCACTATTTGTCAAGTTTCTTCAGACATTTTTCAAGGTTATTTTTCTCTTTCAATACACCACCAAAAAGGTCTCCCACTTTATTGATTCGCTTACTCATATTCTGAATGGTAAAATCAAGCGGCTGCATTCCATGCTTCACTTCGTTCCAGCGCAAAGGAGTAGAAACGCTCGCACCAGGCACGGGGCGTACACTATATACTGAAGCAAGAGTCTGCCCTCTCTTATTTTGCAGATAATCAATGTAAATTCTATCCTTTCGTTTATTCAATGACCGTTCCAGCGTGCAGATAGCAGGCAATTGCTGACGTGCCAGTTCGGCCACGAGTTCAGCAAACGATCTTGTTTGCTCGTAGGAGTAAACAGCATGAATGGGTATGTAAACATGAAGACCAGTGGCTCCTGAAGTTTTGCAATAACACGTTGCAGCAGCTTTGTGAAGTATATCTTTGATCACCAACGCAACATCAATAACCTGATTAAAAGAATTTTTTTCGGAGGGATCAATGTCGATTACCATGTAATCCGGATAATCAGGTTTTTGGATTGTTGAGTTCCATGGATTTAATTCAATGCATCCCAAATTATTGAGATAAAGTAAGGTTGCTTTATTATTACAGAGAATGTAGTCAATATCTTTTGAAGCACTTTCAGAAAATATTTTTACATGGTGCACCCAGTCGGGAGCTGCATCCCCAGCATCCTTGTGATAGAATCCGTTATCCAATATTCCATTCGGATTTCGTTTTAACGATTGGGGCCTGTTCTTCAGATACGGAAGAATGTAAGAAGCAATGCTGTTATAATAATCAATAACATCACCTTTCGTTAATCCATCTTCTGACCAGAATATTTTTTGCCGGTTCGTAACGCTTATCTCATGACCATCCACCTCTAAAACTTCTTGCTCCTTTCCATTGCTTTTTTTTGAGCGGCTTTTCCTTTCTGATTTTTTTTTATCGACACGATCCACTTCCTTAGATGTTTTGTCGATTCGGATTCCCGTAAATACAGGATGACGCATAATTCCATCTTCTGTCAATTCCGAATATTTAACTGTACAAACCACCACTGGTTTTAACCAGGTAACAGGAGCATTGATTGGAACTTTGGTTGTGAAGGGTGATGTTTCAATTTTGAGTTGTTGAAAAAGTTCGAATAATTCTTTTAGCAATTTTTCGGTAAAGCCCGTGCCCGCATGGCCCATGTATTTTATTTTTTTTCCTTCATGAATGCCCAATATCAATGCACCAAAATATTTGCGGCTTGAACGGGGTGCTGTATATCCACAAATGATGGCCTCTTGCGTATTGTGATTCTTTATCTTTAACCAATTTTTTGATCTGCGACCTTCTTCATAAATACTAGTTACTTTTTTGGCAATCATACCTTCGAGTCCATCCATCTTAACAATCTCTTTAAAAAACTTCTTCCCATTTGCTTCAACATGATCGGAATATTTGAGGTATTCACTTTTTGGAAGGACTTTCACTATTGCGTTCTTTCTTTCTAACAAAGATGAATTTGTGATGTCCTTTCCAGAAAGGGAAAGGCAATCGAATACATAATAGCGAATGGGCAATGAACGATCATCAGCAAAATTTTGAAGACTTTGAAAGCTGGGTTTGCCTTCCTTATCTAATACTACTATTTCACCGTCTAGGATGACATCTCCTTTTATTTTTTGAAGCGCTTCATCAATCTCTGGATACAGATCTAAAAAAGAGAGCCCATTACGGGAGTATAATTTTATATTACCCTTTTTAATTTCTGCAATGGCCCTGTACCCATCCCATTTTATTTCGTAAATCCATTCAGGATCGTCAAAAGGTTTATCATCAATGGACGCCAACATCGGCTTTATAAAATTCGTGATTTTCTTTCCTCCTGCCCTAACCGATTTTCTTACAATTGATTTGACAGGCGTTTCTGCTAACGGACGTGATTCAATATTGAAATCATCCGCGGCATGCTCATCCCTGTGCTTAATTAAAAGCCAATTTTTCTCTTTTCCATCTTTTAATCGAACAAGAGCAAATGAACCTTTTAATTTGTTTCCATTTAATACAAATTTTAATGATCCTGATTTTAGTTCCTTTCTGATTTCTGCAGTAGAATTTTTCGCGGCGGAGTTCTCTGGCTTGTATGTACCCGAGTCCCATATTTCTACAGTGCCAGCACCATAGTTTCCCTTCGGAATAACACCTTGAAATTTTCCGTATGCCAATGGATGATCTTCTACCATAACTGCCAATCGCTTATCTTTTGGATTTAAAGAAGGTCCTTTCGGAATCGCCCAACTTTTTAAAACACCATCCAATTCCAAACGAAAATCATAATGCAAATGGGAAGCATCATGACGTTGAATAATAAATTGCAATGCATTCTTTGATCGAGACGTTTTACCCGAAGGTTCAGGTGTCTTTTTAAAATCTCTTTTTTGTTTGTAATTAGTTAAAACCATCAGGATGCTTTTTTAAGACTTGCTTTTAATTGTGCCATCAGGTCCGTTGTTTTCCGATGCGTAACTTTCAACTGAGGGTGCTTAACTGTTTTACCTTTGGCTTTCAACTTTATTAACTTCATGAGTTCCATTGAATAGGTATCCTTATATTTTTCAATTGAAAAGTCAGTTGTCAACTGATCAATAAGCGAAAGAGCCATTTTCATTTCTTCAGGCTTGGGCTTAACTTTTTTAGGTGTTGTCAATTCAGACATATTTCGAATTTCCTCTGAGAAGCGAATTTTATTCAGAACCAGAACACCCTTGAAGGGTTTAATCAGACAAAGATTTTCCCTGCTGCGCAGCACAAAACTTCCGAGTCCTGCTTTACCACTTTTTTCCAATGCATCATGCAATAAGGAGTATGCTTTCTCTCCTGATTTATCAGGCTCCAAAAAATAAGGGGTTTCAAAGTAAATACTATCAACGTCCTGTTCAGTAATAAAAGCATCAATCGCAATGAGCTTACTTTTCTCCGGACTTGCTTTTGTAAAATCATCATCATCAAGTATTACATAATCACCATCAAAATTATAGGCTTTCACAATATTTTTCCACTCGACCACTTTTCCACTTTGCTCATTGATGCGCTGAAACTTAATATGTGAGTGATCATTCTTATCCAACATATCAAGATCAAGGGTGCTATCCACCGATGCGCTATAAAGCTTCACCGGAATATTTACTAACCCAAAACCAATGGAGCCTGTCCAGATTGCTTTCATGCTGTATTGTTTTAATCAAGCTCACTCATTTTTAATGCCAATGCTAACTCGCTCCTTCAATTCGTTCATAAGGTTTTCAGATTTGGCATCATTTTACTATTAAGAATTAGAAAAAAAACAAATATGAACTCCAATGGAATGATTATACAAGACCTGATGATGATGATTTTACACATCAACCATGAACGCGTAAATGCGTGTAACAAGATTGCTTATGGATGCGAAGATCTTCAGCTTAAAATGCTGCTCAATCAAGAAATGGATCAAACGAGAGATTCCATTTTAGGGATCAAAAAGCTATTGCATGAACGCTTTGATGTACTAACCGAATATACAACCAAAGGGCCATCATATACTATGTGGTCTGATTTCAGGCCTACACTTGACGCATCTGACGTGAGCACTCAATTGCTGGATTTTGAAATGGCTGACCTGCTAACCTTACAATGCTATTGCCTGGTGATAACAAGGCCCTACATGGATTCCATTGCAAAAAATCTACTGGAGTTTCAATATCGGAGTAACTTACTTACCTACTCTAACACGAAGGCTTTCCGGCATTCCTATCGTAAGAAACGAAATACTACTGTATCGTATTCTCTTCTAAAGACCGCTTAGGGTGTAGAATTTATTTTACAAAAAGGATTAATTTCTACATTAAATTAAGTTGTACTATTTTTTTTGCTGTTCCATCTTATGTAACCGCTGTAATCACAGTTCGATGTTACATTATTATCTTGATTTTTTTGCGTAGAAAAAAATTCATTCATGTAGTGGAAAATCATCAGTATAAAATATTGACCATCGTTAAGAAGTTTCTATTCTGAGTCTCCGGTAAACTTTATGCTTTTTGGCATTAATATGTTAACGGCACATTCAAAGTTTAAAAAATAAAAAAATCATTATGAAAAAAATAACAAAATATTTCAGCTGCATAATATTGGCAGCATTACTTGCAAATGAAACCTTTGCTCAAACTTCTGGTGTGCAACAGGATCAGACTTATCCGAGAGTATTGGAGGACAAATCTGCGAGTGAACGCCTCCAGAAAGACTGGAAAAAAAGAAATTCCACTATTCAAAATCAACCCGTTCAGTGGTTTGATCTGGGTGAGGGATTTTATGGGTCTTATACTAACGACAATACGAAGTACATGGCTCTATACGATGAGGATGGAAATTATGTTCAGACCTTTAGAAAAACAGATTGGAACAATGTTCCTGCTACTGCTTCCATCAAGTCTTCATATGACCTTAGTAATTACAAAAGTCAAGAGGTATCAAGCTTTTGGGAAGTGTCTGATCCTAATATGAAAGGATATTATTTTGAAATAGCAGATGACAAGGGAAAAGTTTCGCATGTGTGGGCAAATGAGACAGGCGAGTTCTCTACTACTGTTCCTAAGGCAAAAACAAAATTCTAAGATCCGGGAAAGGAACTCTTAAAAATTAATTAAGTCTCAAGTGTTATAAAAAAATTAAAATTATGAAACTCAACATTCAAATATTTCCAAAATTATCCCTTATCGCATTTCTTATTGCTGCTTCCGTATCGATAATGAGTTGTGATGATGATGACGATAATTCAGATATTACCTTAACCGGGCAAAGTAAAACCTATACTCTTAATTCTGTTTCAGATCCTGCGATAAGCGGTACAGTAAAACTGGCCGAAAGAAGTGATCATACAACAGTAGTTACCATTGATCTTGATGGTACGACTTCCGGCAATACACATCCCGCGCATTTTCACGCAAATTCGGCCGTAGAAACAGGTGACATCATAATTGATTTAAATTCTGTTGATGGCGGATCTGGAAAAAGTGAAACTATTGTAACGAAAAAGAAGGATGGTAGTGCAATAACATATGATCAACTGCTTGCTTTAGATGCTTATGTTAACGTTCATAAGAGTGCATCTGAATTAGCAACTCTAATTGCGCAAGGCGATATTGGTAGCAATGAGGTAACCAGTACGTTCACCTCATATACTTTAAGTTCAGTAAATGATTCAGGTGTTTCTGGTGCTGTTCGGTTTTCCAAACGAGTTAATGGCAGAACTTTGGTGACGGTCGACTTGGACGGAGCATCATCATTGGGCACTTACCCAGTTTATATTTACGATAATAATATTGCCACCACTGGTCCTATTGCAATAAATTTAAATCCAGTAAACGGTGCTACAGGTGTTAGCTATACCAATGTTACTCAACTCAATAGTGGTACAGCAATTACCTACGATCAGCTTTCTGATTTTAATGGACATGTTGGAGTGGTGACAAGTGCATCCGATCCAACCTTTATAGCACAAGGTAATATCGGGTCAAATAATTAGCAGTTAATATATATCCATATCCTAAAATAAGAAAGGATTCCGGCACAGTCGGATTCCTTTCTTTACTTATGGTCATTTGTCTTATTTCAATGGGCATATTCGCGGAGTAACAAGCGATACAGCCGCAAAGCGAAAGAATTAAGCACAGGATAAGGCAACTTTAATTCGCCTTATAAAAGGCAATTGCACATCTTTTTCATAAAAAACACAGACTATTTTAATTACAGATAATCGCTATCTTTAATTTACTCTATATTAGTGCCATAACTTAAGTCTAACGCTTCCAAGCAATTACTATGTCTACTTCTCTCTATCGGTCAATTCTTCTAATTGACGATGATACCGATGATCAGGAAATTTTTATGGAAGCGTTGAAAGAGGTATATCCTGACATGCAATGCTATTGTAAAGATGATGGAGAGGTTGTAGTGAAGCTTCTATCCAGAGGCGAAATCAGTAAGCCGGATTTATTCTTTATCGATTTGAACATGCCCAAGATCAATGGAAAAGAGATGTTGAAGAAATTGAAAAGCATCGATTCATTAAAGAACATTCCCGTGATTATGTTTTCCACTTTCTTTGGGGAAAGTGATATTAAAGAATTCAGTTCATATGGAGCTGTACATTATATGGTGAAGTCAACAAATTTTAGTGATCTATGCAGAGCACTAAAGGATACTCTTTCCAAAAAATGGTAAACTAAATCTCCTTACTCTTCCTGCTTAAGCGGCATTGAAAGTATAAACGTTGACCCTTCTCCGACTTTGCTACGTGCTGAAATATACCCGTTATGCAGTTCTGCTATTTTTTTGCAAAGCGCCAAACCAACACCTGTCCCGGTATATTCATCACTCCTGTGCAATCGTTTGAACATTCCGAAAATTTCTTCTGAATACTTGGGGTCAAAACCTATCCCGTTATCTTCTACAAAAATCCTGCAGTACTTGTTCATCAGGTTTTGATTACGATCGTTTATGCCCAGGCTGATTTCGTGGCGCACATTGATTTTCGTTTCAATATCTCTTCTACGGTACTTCACCGCATTACCAATTAAATTCTGAAACAAGGTTGATATGAGATTGGGATTGACAAACAAGGAAGGCATTGGTTCTACTGAAATGATGATTTTGTTTTCCTCTATATCTTCATTTATTTCAGTCAGGATTTCGTTTAGCAAAGCATTCAAATCAATATGAACGAAGTTCGATTTATCTGTTGATACCTTGGAGAAAGAAAGAATGTCAATGATCAGCGCTTGCATTCTTTCGGCTGCCTTTTGAATACGGGCTATCGACTTCGTATCCTCTTCTGAAATTTCATTGTACTTTTTGAATAAGCGATCACTAAACATTCTGATTTTGCGAAGCGGCTCTTGCAAATCATGTGAAGCCATAAAAGCGAATCGTTCCAAATCTTTATTGGCGGACTCAAGACTGGAAATATTCTCCAGTAATCGTTGATTCAATCTCTTTATTTTCTCTTCGTTGCTTTTTCGCTCTTCTATTTCACGCTCCAGGTTTTTATTGATGGCTATTAATTTCCGTTCCTGTTCAACAAGCAGTCGATTTTTCTTATACAGGTCTATCAACACTCCTACCTTTGCACGAAGTACATCCGGATTGATGGGTTTAAAGATGTAATCGATCGCTCCGGACTGGTATCCTTTATATATATTCTCATCACCATAATTATTAGCTGTAATAAAAATAATCGGAATATGTTTTAGTTTTTCGCGTTCATAGATGAGGGCTGCCGTTTCAAAGCCATTTAGATTTGGCATTCGCACATCCATCAGAATCATCGCAAAGTCAAACTCAGTAAGCAAAACCTTTAAGGCTTGCCGTCCAGAAGTTGCTTTAACAAACTGATAACCCATTGGCGCCAATATGGTTTCGATGGATAAGAGGTTATCTTCTCTGTCGTCTACTAATAATATTTTTGGAGGCATAGGAATACTTTTTATTTGCAGAACCACAGACGCATTAAGGAAAGCAGCTGATCTACTTTTACCGGTTTGGTAATGTAGTCTGAAGCTCCTGCTTCAATGCATTTTTGCCTGTCACCTTTCATTGCTTTTGCTGTTACGGCAATAATAGGAAGCAGATTATTCTTATGTTCTCTGCGGATCTTTTGAGTCGTTTCGTATCCGTCCATTTCGGGCATCATGATATCCATTAGTACCATTTCAATTTTAGGATTTTCTGTTAGTATATTAATTGCTTCTTTTCCACTCTCAGCCGTAATAACGTTTATATTAAAACGCTCAAACACTGTAGTTAGAGCAAACAGGTTTCGCACGTCATCATCTACAACCAGAATGTGTTTACCGCTGAGTATATCTTCTTTGTTTCGAATATTCTCAATGATCCTGCGCTTTTCCGGTGCGAGAGTTTTGTGATTGATGTGCAACTGGGCCACCGTTTCTTCCAACAAATATTCAATTGAATTGATGCCTTTGATAATATGCGCGCTCGAGTTATGATTTATAGTATTCAGTTCGGCCTGATTAAAATCTTTGGCAGAATAGATGATCACTCGGGTCAGATCCTTCTTGGCTTTATTAATCTCCTGAATGAGTTGCTTACCTTCAATGTCTGGCAGCATATAATCGAGAATGATACAATCAAATTCTTTTCCCTGAACCAGCCCCAATGCATCTTTACCGGTATTCGTAATGGTTATCATCAGGTTTTCATCTTCGTGCATTTTTGCAATTTGAGAAGAGTCAAGTTCATTATCTTCCACAATGAGTATATGCTTTATCTCTTTCTTCTGATAGGTAATTATATCATCGAAAAGGGAATTGAGCAGATCATTATTGAGTGGTTTCAAAAGAAAACTGAGTGCTCCGCGTTTCAATGCGAGCGAAGCATTTTCCTCACCTGAAATAACATGGATTGGAATATGTCTGTAGCCAAGATCACTTTTCAAAAGATCGATTACTTTCCATCCACTGGTTTCGGGCAATTGAACATCAAGCGTAATAGCAATGGGTGAAAACCGGTTTATGAAATCAAACACTTCAAGATAGTTTGTCGCCACGACAACTTTCAATTCTTTTTCATGTGCTTTCTCAACCATTATCTTACCAAACCTGAGATCATCTTCAACCACCAGTACGATCTTATCGCTTGGTTGTATATTATTTCGGTCATCGCCTGTTTCATTTATCATTTCGTTGACAATGTCCATATTGCGTGCTTCGATGCCTTCGTTTGTAACACGGAGTTTACTCAAAAAGTCATTGATCTGATTCCCATCTGAATCAACATTCAGTTCCTGAATGACTTTAATACTTTCTGATACATCGCGCGGATCAACATCCGAAGTATTGAGCAAAGGAATATACAATGTGAACGCACTACCTTTACCTGCCTGGCTTTCCAATTCAATGATTCCTCCAAGCAGTTCAGCCAAACCTCTACTGATGGATAGACCTAAACCTGTTCCTCCATACTTGCGACTGGTTGAACCTTCAGCCTGCTGAAAGGCTTCGAAAATGATGGATTGTTTTTCATGCGGAATACCAATACCTGTATCGGTGATCGAGAATCCCACTACTTTACTTGCCTCATCTAATGTAGGAATACCCGATCTCCAAATTTTCTTGGATTCAAATATTTTAAGAGACACTTCCCCTTTTTCTGTGAACTTAAAAGCGTTGGACAACAGATTTTTAAGGATCTGGTTCAGGCGCTGAACATCCGTTTCGATCGCAACGGGCAAAGTATAGTCTGTCTCAATCTTAAAGCGAAGATTCCGAGCTTCGGAAATGGGTTTGAAAGTAGTCTCAACAAAACTTGCGATTTCACTAAAGCGCACCGATGAAATGTTTGCCGATATAAATCCGGATTCGATCTTGGACAGATCAAGAATATCATTGATCAATTGAATAAGATCGTCACCACACGAGTGAATTGTTTTGGCATAACGTATTTGCTTATCATTTAGATTACCCTCAGCATTTTCATAGAGCTGCTGCGCAAGAATGAGCAAGCTGTTAAGCGGTGTTCTTAATTCATGTGACATGTTGGCCAAGAACTCCGATTTGTATTTCGATGTAAGCGTAAGCTGTTCTGCTTTTTCTTCGAGCGACTTGCGCGCTTCTTCTACTTCTTTGTTCTTCGCCTCTACTTCGTCCTTTTGTTTCACCAGCAACAATGCTTTATCCTGTAACTCATCGTTGGTTCTGCGAAGTTCTTCTTGTTGAGTTTTCAATTCACCCGCCAGGGATTGTGACTGCGCTAACAATTCCTCAGTACGAGTGTTGGTTTCAATGGTATTCAATACAATACCCAAACTCTCTGTTAACTGATCAAGAAAGTCAAGGTGCGTTTCGCTAAAGATATCCAATGAAGCCAGCTCGATAACAGCCTTCACTTTATTTTCAAACAAAATAGGAAGGATGATAAGACTAGCAGGTTTTGCTTTGCCTAAGCCTGAGTTTATTTTAACATACCCTTGAGGCACATTGGTGAGCATGATCTTTTCTTTTTCAAAAGCACATTGCCCAACCAATCCTTCGCCTATTGCAAATTCCTTTGGAATACTTTTCTCTTCTTTGTAGGCATAAGCAGCAAATAATCTTAACATGACCTGCTGTGATTCTTCTTCCTGTTGTAAAATATAGAAAGCGCCATAATGCGTTGAAACAACCTGCGCAAGCTCTGATAAAATTCGTTTCGCTACAGTCTTCAAATCTTTCTGACCTTGAAGCATCTGCGTAAACTTTGCTAAGTTGGATTTCAACCAATCCTGATCCTGATTTCGTTGTGTTGTTTCGCGAAGGTTAGTGATCATCTGGTTGATGGTATCTTTCAATGCTTCTAACTCCCCTTTCGCATCCACACGGATGGTTCGTGTTAAATCTCCCTTCGTTACTGCCGATGCTACTTCAGAAATAGAACGCACCTGCGTGGTGAGATTCGCAGCAAGCTGATTAACGTTCTCTGTTAAGTCTTTCCACGTACCCGATGCTCCGGGAACAGAAGCCTGACCACCAAGCCGGCCTTCCACACCAACTTCACGTGCTACGGTTGTTACCTGTTCAGCAAACACCGCAAGGGTATCAATCATTTCGTTAATGGTATCTGTTAATTGTGCTAATTCACCAAGGGCATTAATGGAAAGTTTTTGTTTTAGATTTCCTTTCGCTACAGACGTCACAACTTTTGCAATACCGCGCACCTGGCCCGTTAAGTTGGACGCCATCTGGTTTACGGAGTCTGTCAAATCTTTCCAAGTACCCGCAACGCCTCGCACTTCAGCTTGTCCTCCAAGCTTACCTTCCGTACCCACTTCTCGCGCTACGCGTGTTACTTCAAAGGCAAACGAGTTGAGTTGTTCCACCATTGTGTTGATCGTGTTCTTCAACTCAAGCATTTCCCCGCGAACGTCTACCGTAATCTTCTTTGATAAGTCACCATTTGCTACGGCCGTTGTTACACCCGCGATGTTACGCACCTGATCGGTTAAGTTACCGGCCATCTGGTTTACGGAGTCTGTCAAATCTTTCCACGTACCACCTACACCCGGTACGAAAGCCTGCCCTCCAAGTTTTCCTTCCGTACCTACTTCGCGGGCAACCCGTGTTACTTCCGATGCAAATCCGCGAAGCTGATCCACCATTGTATTTAATGTATCCTTCAACTGTAAGATTTCACCGCGAACATCCACCGTAATTTTCTTCGATAAGTCACCGTTCGCTACCGCGATAGCCACGTTGGCAATGTTACGAATCTGTGCCGTTAGGTTACCCGCCATCTGGTTTACAGAATCCGTTAAACCTTTCCACACACCACCTACACCTTTCACCGTTGCTTGCCCGCCAAGCTTACCTTCACTTCCTACTTCACTCGCCACACGTGTTACTTCCGATGCAAACGAGTTGAGCTGATCCACCATCGTATTGATCGTATCTTTTAGCTCTAACATTTCACCCTTCACATCCACTGTGATCTTCTTCGACAAATCACCCTTCGCCACAGCGGTTGTTACTTCTGCAATATTCCGAACCTGGTTGGTCAGATTATCCGCCATCTTGTTTACTGAGTCTGTCAAATCTTTCCAGGTACCGCCAACGCCCGGTACATCTGCCTGCCCGCCAAGCTGCCCTTCTGATCCAACTTCACGCGCAACACGCGTTACTTCTGAACCAAATCCATTCAGCTGATCGACCATGGTGTTAATGGTATTCTTTAATTCCAGCATTTCACCCCGAACATCCACCGCGATCTTCTTCGATAAATCTCCCTTCGCCACGGCTGTTGTTACTTCCGCGATGTTACGTACCTGGTTTGTTAAGTTGGATGCCATCTGGTTTACAGAGTCCGTCAAATCTTTCCACGTACCACCAACACCCGGTACGTTTGCCTGACCACCAAGCTGTCCTTCAGAACCTACTTCCCTTGCCACACGCGTTACTTCAGAAGAGAATGAATTGAGCTGATCCACCATCGTATTGATTGTGTTCTTTAACTCCAACAACTCACCTTTCGCATCCACCGTAATCTTTTTCGACAAATCTCCTTTCGCCACAGCTGTCGTTACACCCGCAACGTTACGTACCTGTGCCGTTAAGTTACCGGCCATCTGGTTCACTGAGTCTGTAAGATCTTTCCAAACTCCACCGACTCCTTTTACTGTTGCTTGTCCTCCGAGTTTACCTTCTGTACCTACTTCAAGTGCCACACGCGTTACTTCAGAACCAAACGAGTTGAGCTGATCCACCATCGTGTTGATGGTATTTTTTAATTCGAGCATTTCCCCCCGAACGTCCACTGTAATTTTCTTCGACAAATCTCCATTCGCCACCGCTGTTGTTACACCCGCGATGTTACGCACCTGGCCTGTTAAGTTGGATGCCATCTGGTTTACAGAATCCGTGAGATCTTTCCATATACCACCAACTCCTTTTACTGTTGCTTGTCCTCCGAGCTTTCCTTCGGTACCTACTTCAAGCGCCACGCGTGTTACTTCCGATCCAAAGGAGTTGAGCTGATCCACCATCGTAT
>JANMRZ010000086.1:0-2511 GCA_031388805.1 Chryseolinea sp. | reverse complement strand
ATGGACATCGCTTGTTGCCATCATTTCTTTTTTTGTTGGCGGAATTTTAATCAGTCATTTTGTTCTGCCCTACCTTTTAGCGCTTTAGTATTATGAAGAACATAAAATACTTAATCGTTGGCGTTGCTTTCGGATTCGTTCTCACAAAAGGCGAAGCAATATCCTGGTATCGCATGCAGGAAATGTTTTATTTCCAGTCCTTTCACATGTACGGCATCTTCATTACAGCGGTAGCCGTTGGAGCGCTAAGCATCTGGCTCATTCGTAAATTTAATATTCGCACAATGGAGGGAGAAAGTGTTGAGTCCGCTACGAAGCCGTATCATCATGGATTGATTTTTGGTGGATTGATATTCGGATTTGGATGGGCGCTTACAGGCGCATGCCCTGGTCCGTTGTACGCGCAAATTGGCGCTGGCTATCTTGTAACCATCATTACTTTTCTTTCGGCATTAGTGGGAACATGGGTCTTTGCATTGTTGAAACCTTACTTACCAGATTAATTTCACCCCGAACTTTAAGGACTAACTATTTCGCTTCTCCTTCCAATTCTTTCAGATTAGCCTTGAGTAATTCAAGCCATTTGAAATACGTCTTCTTGTAATAAAAGTGATTGCCAATTAAGGTAACAATCGTCAATATGGCACACGCAATTACCTCTGTGTTTAGCGGAAATGTTTTGTGAAGAAATGCTTCCGACCCAATATTGACAACAACATAGAACATAAGAGGCAATAGAAAGACATATAGAAGTGTTGATAAAACATACCAGCGATTAAATTTTCGGATGGCTTTTTCAATCGCATTGCGGATATTTTTAGAATCAACAATGTCGAAGATCTTTACCTTTTCGTAGTACACCCCTAAAATACCCAGAGTGTAAAATGCAAGGATACCAAAAACAGGAAGTGCATTCTCAAGGTTCTGAAATTTCTCAGGAAAGAGAACGAAGAAACTGATGTTAGCAGCAAGCATGATAAAGAGAAGAATCATAACGTTTCGGGTAAACTTCCACCAGTAAATAGTATTTTCATTTAGTTTGTTAACAGTGTTTGATATTTTCATAGTAATCATGTTTACATAATCGGAATGTGGTCTTCCCTTGCGTTCATCTTCAAGGTATTTGTTCCATTTTGTTTTAAATTCATCAAGCTCCATAGTTCAAAACGTTTACAGTAGTCTTCAGCTTCGATTTTATTTGATTGATTTTAAAACCAATGTTTGATTCGGTCATACCCATTACTTCAGCCATTTCACGATAACTATGATCCTCCATGTATAACACCATGATCGCTTTCTCTACATTCGAAAGCTTTTCAATGGCCCTCATCATTAATTCAAAATTTTCGTCTTTCGGATCGTTGATTCCATTGGGTATTTGCAACGCATCTTTATCAATAGTTTGTTGTTCAGGTTTTTTCTTTTCATTTCGAAGTCGTGTTATGGCGGTGTTTAGGGCCACACGATACATCCATGTCGACACTTTTGAATCTCTTTTAAAAGAAGTAAAGGACTGCCATAATTGGAGTAGAATGTCCTGAAACAAATCTTGCTCGTCATCACGCGAACGACAATACATTTTGCACACTTTGAAAATGATGCGCTCATGTTCACTGATGCACGTGATAAATTCTTCCTTCAAGGGCGTTGGTTTTATTATTAGTCGTGAAAGTGTAAGGAAACTTAGAGCTTGAAGATAATTTTTTTGGACTGTTTTCTCACACGGTATAGGATTGCAGATCTGATCCAATATAATTGACTCTCGATTTAAAATTCATCCATTTAATTAAGAACGCCCCCTACTTCCACTTTCAGAGATTATGTGCGAAAGATAAATTGCATTTTATATCTGAAAGGTAGGCGCACATAAAAAAAGCATGAATTGCCGGGCCGCTTCTGACGGCTCAGCAATTCATGCTTCGACTAACTTCTCGATCCAATCCTGCTTGTAGCAGAATTGGATCGAGAAGTTCTTTCTCTCGCGGACTACACATTAACTGACTCGCGGATCTAATATTCCGCGCAGATGCACTCTGCAACAAAACTATGGATACGCTTCAATCTGTTGCAAGTGATAGCTCTATTTAAATGATTTACTCAGTTAGCTCTAGTTTGATTTAGACAATCATTGTCCTCAGAAAAAAAGCCTGCTGGTAAGAACCTTAATTCTTACCAGCAGGCTTAGTGACTGTTAATAAATCTTAAATCGCTTTTAAAGCATCCTCTTAGTTGGGTTCTTGACCAATCACAGGAACGAGCTCGGTGTATTTCACTTTCCCTTGCTTATCAATCACCACAATTGCACGCGCAAAAAGTCCATTCATGCCACCGTCAATCATTTCAACACCATAATTTTTAGAGAAATCTTTATTCCTGAATTCAGAAAGTGTCACCACGTTGCTGATACCCTCAGCTCCACAAAAACGCTTGAATGCAAACGGCAAGTCTTTCGAAATACAAAGTACTACTGTATTGCTTAAATCTGAGGCACGCTTATTAAACTCTCGAACA
>JANMRZ010000083.1:0-5682 GCA_031388805.1 Chryseolinea sp. | reverse complement strand
GCACGGTTTTTAAAGGCCTTGCCCATTTTTGCTTGCACTTAGTTTGCTCTAAGCTCGCAAAAAACAGCGAAATCAAATCTGTTTTAAATACTTTTGAGTCTTTCAGCAGACCCTAATTAGTTTCTATTCGCGCGGACTACAGTTTAAGAGCTTCATAGATTTTATTTTCCACGCGGACAGCAGGAGCTAACCTCCTTGCAGTACTTCTTAGTTGTAAAATATTTGAATGTGTTATACAAATAGGTATTAATTAGGTAATGTAAAAGAGAAGACTGAACCCTTTCCAGTCTCACTTTTGACCCAGATTCGTCCGCCATTTTTTTCAATAAACTCTTTACACAAAATTAAGCCGAGTCCTGTGCCTTTTTCATTTGCTGTGCCTTGAGTTGAATGCTTGGCATCAATTCTAAAAAGTTTATCCATTACTTCACTACTCATTCCAACGCCTGTGTCAGATATTGAAACAAGAGCTTCATTATTAGTTTGTTGAAGTGCCAGGGCAATCACACCACCTTCGGGTGTGAATTTTATCGCGTTTGAAAGAAGATTACGTACAACCGTATTAACAGATTGTTGATGAGCATGAACAATCACTTCGCTGTTGACTTCACTTAAAATGGTGATCTTCTTATTTTGAGCTTGGGTACTGAGGAGTTCTTTGTTCTGTTGAAGTACGGCTCCTAAATCAAAAGGTACTGGCTTGAATTCAATATTACCTGTTTGTGAGCGTGACCATTCGAGTAGATTTTCAAGTAAGACAAAAAGATTCTTCAATGATTTATCAAGGTCTTTCGCCAGCATTTGAATTTCTTCTTTACTCAAACTATCCAGATGATTGATGAGCAAACCCGAAAACGAAGTCAGGGAATTTAGTGGGCCTTTCAAATCATGACTAATAATGGAGAAGAATTTATCTTTAGTAGCATTGAGGTTTGATAGTTCAATATTCTTCTCATTCACTTCATCATTGGCAACCTTCAATGCTATGTTGGACTTTCGCTTCATCATGTATAGGTAAATTCCCAACAAGCTAATGATAGCACCCAAAGCAATGATGACCACTAAGAAGTTCTGTATTTTCTTTTGGTTCTGTAATTCTTTTTCCCGTTGAAGGCGGTCAGTTTCAAGCTTATCGATTTGCGTTTCCTTTTTGGTTAGATCGTAGCGATTTTGTGTGTCTAAAATTTGATGCTCGCTTTTCTCGTGTTGAATAAAATCGTGAATGGCCAAAAAGAGATCTTTGTACTCCAATGCTTTTTTATAATCCGCAAGAGCGGAATAACATAGACTTAAGTATTCATAACTTTTTCGAATCTCTTCCTGATACTGAGATTCCTGTGCGGCAGCCAAACCTAGTTGTAAATTTGAAATAGCGCGTTTTGGATTTTTTTTGTGATAGTACAATTCTCCAATATTATTGAAGGATTCGGCCATTCCCTTTTTATCCTTTAACTGTTGCCTGATTTCCAATGCCGCTACATGGTTGGCCAAGGCACGGTCACTATTCTTCATCGATCGATAGAGAATGCCAATGGTATGTAATGAGGTTGCTTCTTTTTTCTTATCCTTTTCATTTCTGCGAATGGCCAGGGCTTTTTTATGATTTTCCAGCGAGATTGCAAACTTACCTTGCATCAGATCCAGGTTTCCAAGATTAAAGTATACTTCAGCTTCTGTTTCCGGATCGTCAAGTTGATCTTTGTATCCAAGAGCTAACTCATATTGCTCGAATGCTTTTTCAATATGACCCAGAGCCGCATGATTTCTTCCTAATGTATTCAGAATCAACACGAGTATAGTAACATCTTTTGATTGTTCATTCAAACTCATAGACAGATCTAGGAAATGGATACTCTTTTGGTAATCACTTACATCTTCAAATACTCTGGCAATGGCGAGATAGGTAAAAATTTGTTCGTGATGTAAATTCAGAGAGTCTTCCAATGTAAGCGCCTGCGTGAAGTAATTCATCCCACGTTCATAATTGTTGGCCTGAGTGAAATGAATCAGTCCAAGTTCAGTTAAGATTTTTGCCTGAGCATGCAGATCACTTTCTTCAACTGCCTTGTTTAGTTGGGAGGTACTGTATTCGAGATTCTTTTCAATGGATTTTTGATTGTCTTCTTCAAAAAAATGGTTGTACCACCTAACATCGGTTGAGGGACGATCTTGTGCTTCAATCTGGATTGAAACCAATCCCATTAGCATGGAGACCAAAATTATTTTTATCTGAAGATGCACCCGATCAAGTTTATTCAAATGTGCTGAAAAAGTAAGAAGATAATAAATGAAGATTCTTTTAAATCTTACACCCAATTTTGACCGGCTTTACACTAACATCTATAAAAGTGGTAGCCTGCTCTTGCGCTATAATTTTATTTGAGATAGATTGTCTTTATTCTTCATCATTATAAAATTCTGATATGACCTTAGAACAAACCATGCGCTGGTATGGACCTAAAGATCCAGTGAAATTATCGGATATCAGACAAGCAGGATGTACAGGCGTTGTTACGGCCTTGCATCATATCCCGGTAGGAGAGGTATGGACAATTGACGAAATCAAAAAGAGAAAAGAGGAAATTGAAAATGCCGGAATGACCTGGACGGTAATTGAAAGTCTTCCTGTTCACGAAGACATTAAGCGTCAATCGGGTGATTATCTTATTTATATAGAAAATTATAAGCAGAGTTTAAAGAATGTAAGTGAATGCGGGCTGAGAGTAGTGACGTACAATTTTATGCCCATCCTCGATTGGATGAGAACCGATATTTCGTATCCAATGCCTGATGGGAGCAAGGCATTGTATTTTGAACGAACTGCTTTCATTGCCTTCGATCTTTTCCTGTTAAAAAGACCTGGCGCTGAAAGAGACTATTCTGATGAAGAAATCACAAAAGCAAAAGAATACATTCAGAATGCAAGTGAAGATCAAAAGAAAAAGTTATATCGAAATTGCTTGCTGGGGTTGCCTGGTAGTGATGAACCGTTCACTCCTGCAGAGATTTTGTCGGCATTGAAGTTATATGATGGTATCAACGTCTCTAAATTAAAGGAGCATCTTTTCTTTTTTTTAAAACAAGTAATACCGGTTGCTGAAGCAAGTGGCGTGAAGATGGCCATTCACCCGGATGATCCGCCATACCCTATCTTAAGTCTTCCACGAATTGTGAGCACAGAAAAAGACGCTCGGGAGTTGGTCGAAGCAATGCCTTCACCTTCGAATGGACTTTGTTTTTGTACAGGTTCTTTTGGAGCCAGACCAGATAATGATTTAACAGGTATGATAAAGCGGTTGGGAAATCATATTCATTTTCTTCATTTGCGCAGTACAAAACGAGATGAACATGGAAACTTTTATGAAGCCAATCACTTAGAAGGTGATGCCAACATGGTGGAGGTAATGAAAGAGGTTGTGAGTCTAATGAATCGAAGAAAAATTTCCATACCAATGCGTCCTGATCATGGTCATCAGATGCTGGATGATTTAACTAGAGAGACGTATCCTGGTTATTCTGCCATAGGACGATTACGTGGATTGGCAGAACTGCGAGGACTGGAGGCAGGTATTCGAAGCATGATGTTCAACGTTTGAGGTTCAAGACTTAATGTCGCGATGACTTCATAATTCTGAAACGTACTTCAGCTTACTACTAAAGTCTAGCATCTAACGTCTAAATTCTAGTATCTATCGACTGAAATTTAAAGCTCGGTATCAAGACTTGAAACTTTCCTATATTCACGAATAAATATTTATCGTATGAAAAGTTTCTTAGGTTTACTGCTCCTTCTGGTTTCGGTCTATGCTCAAGCCCAACCTACCTCTTATGGAAATTTCAAAGTGACTGATCAGGAAATCATTTACCAGAAAATCTCAGTAGCGGATTCTATAACACCTGCGAAGCTCAAGGCATATTACAGCACACTTCCTTACATCTCGAATATAACAGTGCAACAAGACGGAATTGCTTTTGATGTAACCGACATCATTGTGGATTATAAGAAGTTTCAATTCAGTCAGGTGAATTTGCAACCCATTATGCAAACCGGAAGATTCAGCGGTAGTGTTATAATAGGAGTGAAGGATGGTAAGTATAGACTTACCATGCGAGCCATTCAGATTACCGGGGATATGGGCTACAAAAAAATTGCAGCACGCGAGAATCTTACCAACTACGCTACTAAGAACAGTGGCACAGTATTGTCTACAGATTGGTGCAAGCCTAATATGCTTGGTCTGCTTGATCAATCGTTTAGCGATAAGCTTTTATATGTAGAGAAAAAGAAGAAGGATGATGGAGATTGGTAAACAGAAGCATTTATCGCTATTGGTGAATTATTGTAGATAGACTACATAGTGAAATGGGTGTAGGTTAGTCAGTGTTTTTAAGTCGCGTTTCGCTCATTATATTTGCGACCGAAAAAGGATCAATATTCATGAGATTAGGACAGCTCGCCAGGAAAATATCCATCCGTCAAGCGGATATGATAGACTTTCTGGCCAAATCAGGCGTGGCAATAGGCAATGAATCCAACACAAGATTGGAAGATGAACACGTTCAAAGTATTCTTCAGCATTTTGCACCATCATTTCTGGATGAAAAAATAGAGGAGGCAGAGTCAATACTTCCCGAAGTCACACCACAAGACATTATCATTCCATTTGTGCAATCTGACGAAATTGAGGGAGTGCAGGAAATCGTAATTCCCAAAGTAGAAACTCCTTTGATAGAAGAAAAAACAGAAGTAATAAAAGCACCAAAGGTAGACTTGCCGGGACTAAAAGTGATTGGCAAGATTGAGCTTCCTGAAGCTAAGAAGAAAGAAGTTCTGCCTACTGAAGAAAGTGAAAGAATTGAAGTACCACTAACTGACTCTAAACCCAATATTAAACCACAAACACAGCGATCACCACGGAATGTTCAAGACAATAATAGAAGAGAAAGAACGAGTCGATCAGCAGTAAATCCGATAGCACTTCAACGTGAACGGGAGGCTCAAGCTGCCGAAGAAAAAAGAAAAGCAGATGCCGTCAGAGAAAAAGAAAAACGAACTGAATATTATCTCAATCGCGTCAAAGCAAGTGCGCCAACAAAACCAGCTCGAATTTATTCCGAATCTGTAGAACAATACACTGCAACTACAAAGAAAGAAGAGCCGAAAACATTGCTTGGGAAATTTTTACGATGGCTTACAACCTAATAGTATATTTTTTTGTTGACAAGAATTTGAACACAGGCAGAACGCTCCTCTTTGGTGATTCTTCCATTGATGTATGTCCTGTTTCTGGAATAATTACAAGTTCTGATCCTCGAATAGCTTCATTGAACTGGTAAGCAGATTCCAGCTTAATCCATTGATCTTTTTCACCCCAGATAATGAGAGTGGGTGTCTTCATGAATGCGAGACTATCTACTGGAGGTTTTTGAAGTTGTTGAAAGCGCAGCCAGGTAGCATGTCGATTACCTTGGCGTAGCATGAGTTTATAATACCGATCGATAAGTTGAGAGGTAATTAGATCAGGATTGGCATACACTTGTTTTAACCCAGATAATGCAATAGAGCATTGTTATCTTTTGTAACTGATTGATATTATTAGCTTTGTAGAGGGCACAATTATAACCCAAAAGGTGAAAGAATTACACGTCACATTTACCGATAAAAATGTAAGTGCCTGGGGC
>JANMRZ010000082.1:0-89614 GCA_031388805.1 Chryseolinea sp. | reverse complement strand
CTCAACTCATCGCACCCTTTATGCGGATTCAACCCGGCATGCGTGTGATTGATGCATGTGCCGGTGCGGGCGGAAAGACCCTACATATCGCTGCCGTAATGCAAAACAAAGGACGCATCATTGCCCTGGATACCGAAGACTGGAAGTTAGATGAATTGAAGAAGCGCGCGCGCAGAGCAGAAGTAAGTACAATTGAAACGCGTTTTATCGAATCGTCAAAAACCATTAAGCGGTTAGACAATTCAGCTGATCGCTTGTTGCTTGATGTACCTTGCTCGGGCCTTGGTGTATTAAAAAGAAATCCAGATGCTAAGTGGAAACTCTCGCCTGAATTTATCGAAGATGTAATCAAACTTCAACAACACATTCTTCAGGATTATTGGACGATGTTAAAACCGGGCGGACTTATGGTATATTCTACTTGTAGTTTGATGCCATCAGAAAATGAACATCAGGTTGAAAAGTTTTTAAAAAATAATCCTGACAAATTTGAATTGATTGAAGAAAAACGTGCCTGGCCATCAGAAGGGTTTGACGGTTTTTACATGGCGTTATTGAAGCGAAAAAATTAACATGCGAGACAGTTAAGCTCGTCTTTTTCCTAAATAAATGCAGAAAATACAGTATTGCAGTCGATAACAGATTTCATTACCTTGAAAACTCATTTATCTCTTTTCAAGGTTGAAATCATTATTTAGACACGTAGTTCTTATTGCTGTTTGGTGCTCTTTAACCATTCATAGCACATCTCTTTTTGCTCAATCTTACGACCAAACCATCCCGGGGTCACCGGTAAAATTTAAAATGGTTTCCATTCCTGCCGGAGAATTTACAATGGGCAGTGCTCCTTTCGAAAAAGGAAGGGATGCTGACGAAGGTCCGCAGAAAAAAATTGAAATCAGCGCTTTCTGGATGGCTGAACATGAAGTCACCTTTGCCGAGTGGGATGCATTCTTCAGAAACATGGATGTTCCGCAAACAAAAGCGATTGCAGTGGATGCGGTGTCGAGACCAACTGCACAATACATTGATTTAACATGGGGCATGGGCCGCGATCCCAAAAATCCTACAAACAGTATGAGTCAGGCCGCTGGCATTATGTATTGCAAATGGCTCTATAATACTACCGGAGTTTTTTATCGATTGCCAACAGAAGCCGAGTGGGAATATGCCTGTCGCGCAGGAACGACAACTGATCCTGAAAACTTAAGAGATTACGCTTATTATAAAGACAACAGCGGAGCCAAGTTTCACAAAGTTGCTCAACTGAAACCCAACGCATGGGGATTGTATGATATGCTGGGCAATCTAAGCGAGTGGACACTCGATCAATACAATTCGAATGCATATCTGAAACTTGATGACGGAGCAAAGAATCCAACAACGTCTGTTGGGCCTCGATACCCCCGCGTGGCGCGGGGCGGATCGTATTTAGATGAAGCAAAAGAATTGCGTTGTGCTAACCGGATCTCTTCATCTGCGGACTGGAACAAACGCGATCCACAAATTCCAAAAAGCCGGTGGTGGCTCACGGAGGGCATGGGTATTGGTTTTCGAATTGTGAGACCAGCACAAACACCATCAAAAGAAGAAATCGAAAAGTTTTACGCGCTGTATTTAAAATAATAAATCATCAGGTTTAAAACCTGCAATAAAAATTAAACACTACAATCATGAATGAGAAAAACACCAATCCATCAAGAAGGGATTTTATGAAACAATCTTCCCTCCTAGCAGGCGGTATGTTGGCTGCACCGCTCTTATCAAATGCAAACTACCTTAGCTCTGTTGATGACACCATCAAGATTGCACTTGTCGGCTGTGGTGACCGTGGTACTGGCGCTACTATGCAAGCATTACTCACAAAGCAAAATGTAAAACTCGTAGCAATGGCTGATGCTTTTCGCGACAGAATTGACAGGAGCTTCGCAGCATTGACAGATGAAAATTCGGATGAAGGAAATGTAAAGGCGAAAGTAACAGTAACGGACGCAACGAAGTTTACAGGCTTTGATGCTTATCAAAAAGCAATCGCATTAGCCGATGTTGTGATACTCACTACACCTCCCGGATTCAGACCAATTCATTTCGAAGAAGCCATAAGACAAGGTAAACATGTGTTTATGGAAAAACCAGTGGCTACTGATCCTGCCGGAATTCAAAAAGTATTGCTCGCTGCTGAAGAAGCAAAGAAGAAAAAACTAAACGTGGTTGTTGGCCTTCAACGTCATTACCAAAACTCATATCGCGAATTGTACAAGCGCGTTAAGGACGGAATGATTGGAGAAATTACATCGGGCCAGGTGTGGTGGAACAATGATGGCGTATGGGTAAACATGCGCAAGCCTGAACAGACCGAAATGGAATATCAAATGCGTAACTGGTATTACTTTAACTGGTTATGTGGCGATCATATCAACGAACAACATATTCACAACATTGATGTGATGAACTGGTTCAAAGGCTCTTTCCCGGTGAAAGCGCAAGGCATGGGCGGAAGACAAGTTCGCACCGGAAAAGAGTTTGGTGAAATTTATGATCATCACTTTGTTGAATTTCACTACGCTGACGGAACTGTATTAAATAGTCAGTGCCGACACATTAAAGGTACCTATGCTATTGTTGATGAAATGCTGGTTGGAACAAAGGGTGTTGTAAAATGTGGCGCAGCAACTATTTCAGGTAAGGGCAAAACACTTTATGCCTATGATAAGACTGCAGAAAATAATCCTTACCAAACGGAACACGATGAACTCTTTGCAGCCATAGCCAAAGGGCAATACAAATTTGCCGATGCAGAGCATGGTGCAAAGTCCACCATGACTGCCATTATGGGAAGAATGGCAACCTATTCAGGAGAAGTTATGGAGTGGGATAAAGTTATCAACTCAGGCATCAGCATTATGCCAACTAATTTTGCGTGGGATGCTGAAACACCCAGCAAACCTGATGCAAAGGGATTCTATCCGATTGCTACTCCCGGACTAACAAAGTATTTTTCCGAAGTTTAAGCTCACCTAAAAGTAATAGCCACAGCTTCTTTGAAGAAGCTGTGGCTATTTTTTATTCAAGGAGACTTAAAAAATACTCTTTCTTCTGCTGCTGGTTCTTCGAGTGGTCGTTCCAAAAAGAACACCAAAAATTCCACGTACTAATTCACGGCCAACTTGTTTTGCAACCGGTGAAGAAATCACCTCCTCAAAAGTAGACTTTTCTTGCTTTCTGGAAGTTGAGCGTGGTACTGACTCTGATTCCTCCTTGAGTACCTTCTCTTCTTGTTGTTGAACTATACGATCGTTCAACAATTCGAATGCACTCTTCGGATCAACTGCATTTTTATACTTGTTGTAGATATCAGAATCATTAAGCAATTGTTTGTATTCACTTTCATCCAATGGTCCCATAACAGAAGTTGGCGGTGCCAGGTGAGTCACCACAGTTTCAGTTGGAATTCCTTTTTCATTTAATACGGTAATGAATGCCTGGCCTGTTCCAAGTTGTGTAAACTGTTGTTCCATATCATAAAACTCAGATCGTGGAAACGTCCTCACAGTTTCTTTCAAAGCCTTTGCATCATTCGGTGTGAATGCGCGAATGACGTGATGTATCCTGTTTCCCAATTGAGATAATACCGAAGCGGGAACATCTTGCGTTACTTGCGTGCAAAAGAAAATACCTATACCCTTCGACCTGATCAATCGGATTACCTGTTCGATTTGATCCATGAATGCTTTCGGTGCATCCTTAAAGAGCAAGTGTGCTTCGTCTAAAAAGAAAATCAATTTGGGTTTATCCAGATCACCGGCTTCTGGCAATCGCTGATACAATTCTGCTAACAAAGCCAACAAAAATGTGGAGAATACAGCCGGTTGGCTTTGAACATCTGAGACATTCAATAAACTGATTACACCCTTGCCATCTACCTTTTCAAAAAGATCATCCACTTCAAAAGAAGTCTCTCCAAAAATCTGATTAAGGCCTTGCTGTTCAAGCGAAACGATCTTGCGCAAGATTGTTCCTGAGGTAGCAGAAGATATTTTACCGTAATCATTTTTTATCTCAGCAGCCCCAGGTCCTTCGGTTAGATAATTCAATACCTTTTTTAAATCATTAAAATCAACGATGGGTAATTTTTTGTCATCAGCATATTTGAAGATTACGTTTAACACACCGGTTTGTGTGTCGTTGAGTTCTAAAATTTTACTAAGTAATATGGGACCAAACTCAGTAACGGTCGCACGCATTTGAGCGCCCAGCTTTCCACTCAGCGAATATATTTCAGTAGGAAAACCGGAAGGAATAAAATTCATTCCAAGGGCTGTAGCACGTTCTTTAATCTTGTCATTGGTTACACCTTCTTTCGATATTCCCGAAAGATCACCTTTCATATCGGGCATAAAGACCGGTACACCGGCTGCAGATAATTGCTCAGCAATTAGTTGAAGAGTACGAGTCTTACCTGATCCTGTTGCTCCTGTAACCAAACCATGTCGGTTCATCATTCGCAAAGACAGATTAACTTTTGCATCAGCAATAATTTCGCCTTGCAATATGCCTGCCCCCAAATAGATGGATGTACCATTAATGGTGTACGATTTATTAATGGCTGCAACGAATTGCTCTTTCGACATAGAAAAGATTTTTAACTGATTCGTTCATGTTGTTCTATTGCAATACTATCCGGCTCATTGGCTACAAGACACCAAAGCTGAAATTTTCATCCAGGACTTTTATCCTTAAGTAAAGGTCAAAAAAAACCCGGACCAGACCGGGTTAGATTTTTACTTTTTCGGTTCTACATAATTCTGGAAGGAGTACGCAAATCCAAAATTAAATATCTGACTAAACTGCGCACCGGAGTCCTGATCGTAATCGTAAAGCAAAATGCCACCCAAGCCAACAGTAATAAATTTATTCACTTTAGCATTGAGCATTACTTCAAGACGATGATCAATCGTTTTTAATTCGAGTGTTTCATAATTAGCAAACATCATGTAACGCGCTTTTAAATTGAGATTCTTTGCAACGTCTTTAGCGAACTCTGAAGTCAATTGAAAAGCCAGCCACTCGAAACGAGTAGATTCACCCACCTCAACACCATACGGTGCAATCGAATCAACGGCATCAAATCTGCCATTGTTATCTCTCACAATTGTAACCCGTGGAGCAAAGGGAGAAATGCGAACATAGAAATAATCTACCGGGTGATACTCAAGGCCTGTGGCCGATGTGATAAAAGCAGGTGCCATGAAATCAGAAATCAAAAATGATTCTTCAACTCCAAGTGCATTTTTTTCATACTTATAACCTGCGCTAAACTGTGAAAGGAAGTTAAGTGAAGTGAACACACCCCAGTTTTTATTTAACTCATACCCATACTTCGTATCCAGGTATATACGGTCTACGGTTTTTCGTTGACCCTGGCCAGAGTTATTCACAAAACCATAGATGAAACCAATCTGGTTATCCCATGAACGCTTACCATCTTTGAAGTTGGCCGTGTAATTAAAAAGACCGTTAACACCGATGGAGTTTATCCCCCCCGCTTTCCAGTTGGATGAAAATGCAGCCTGATTTAAGTTGATATTGAATACCAACTTCTTCTTCCACCGAGAAAGAGTATCTGGTTTTACAATTTGAGCATGAGACTGAAGACTAATGGCTGTTAAAAACAGCACGGCCAGCACAGAGAGGTACAATTTGTTTTTCATATCGGGTTAAGTATAAGACGAAAATAAGTCTTATAATCTAAAACCAGAAACTCAGATGTTGTTCAGCTTAATTTCATCAAGTGCCACTTCTGTCAATGGCTTTGTGATAAACTTGATAACGTGATTGTTGTTAACAATCTTATCGATGTCACGTTTGTTATCGGAACTGGAAAGGATAATTACTTTACACTTGTTCCGAACAACTTCGTTGAATTTCTCAAATTCGTAAAGAAAAACGAAGCCATCTACGATGGGCATGTTTATATCTAAGAAAATAAGACTGGGGAGATTTTCTGCATTGCTTTGGTTTTCCCGGAGGTAATCAAGCGCTGCTTTGCCTGAACCTTTTACTTCTACACGACTGGAAAACTTGGTGATTTCGATGATTCGCTTACTGATAAAGTTATCAGTGTCGTTATCATCAACCAGCATGACTAAATCTATTGTTTTAAAATCCGTTTGCATCAAAGTTTTGTAAATCTGTCCTCACATTCTTTTTCAAGAACCACAAAAATATCCTTTTTTGGAACATAAGTTTGGCTATATCTTGAAATTCGAGTCCTCAACCTAAGAAATTAATTGAAACTGTCCAAAACGACCTGTTACCTCTGATTGATCTTCAGCTTTTCACCAACTGAAACAGCAAAATCCTTCTTACCATTCCACTCCATCAGATCTTTAATGGTCACGCCATACTTACGTGCAATGCTATACAATGTATCAGTGGCTTTCACTTCATGCTCTATTTCGGTTGTTTTAACGGGTTCAGGTGCTTTAACAGTCTGTTGAGTTTCTATTTGGGTTTTCTCCCCTGAAACCTTAAGTACTTGTCCTGGTTTGATCCCTTGCTGAAGATTCAGGCTATTCCAGGTAACAAGATCCATGACAGAGACCTGATACTTCTGTGCAATGGCATAAAGTGTCTCGCCAGCCTGGACAGTGTGCTCATTTTTAGTTATCGGTTCACTACTTACAGGTATGGATTCATTACTCACAATTGATTTAAGTGATGATGAATCTGGTTTTGCTTGCTGTTGGGCTACTGGAGGCGCTTCAACGACCATTGGAACAGACTTGACGTTTTCCAATTTTGGCTCGCTGACTTTCTGATTGATCAAAGGTGCTTCTTCACTTTGTTCTGGATTTACGGCCCACGCAAAAGTTTGGCTTTTATCTACCTGAACTATCTCTGTAGCGGTTACAATCTGATCACCATCTTTTGGTTTTGTAGCCGACAACCATAACATCATATCGGGTTTAAGATCACGATCGGAATCGATCTTATTATACTTTTTAAGTTTGCGTAACTGCACACCATACAGCTGACTAATCTGCCAGAGGCTTTCACCTGATGTTACTTTATGATACGACTCAGACGCTCTCGCTCTTTTTTTTCCAAGCAAATAATACTTACCGGGCTGAATGCGATCGCTGATGGAGATGTCATTCCACTTTAAAAATTCTGAAAGGTCTGCTTGAGCCCGTTCTGCCAACCGGTTGGCATTTTCACCTTCTCGCGCTTTGATGGCTGAAATGCCATTGATCTTAATTCGCTCATCTGAACTTCCCGAAATTAAAATATTTGATTTTCCTGGTTCCGCTTTCGCGGATGGTATAGTAGAGGCAATAGTTGTTGGAAGCTTGATATCTTTTACATCACCAATGACGGGAATGAGGACAGTATAAGGTCTATCATCTGGAATGGTTCCGTTTTTTGCCCACTTATTATATAATCGCAGATCAGCCTCTGGTAATGAAACCTCTTTTGCCAAGTCGGCCAGTGCTTTTTTACTTCGATTTTCATAGGTAATAACCTGAATTTGTCCCGCGCCCTTTACAGCACCTTCAAAAGCAATTTTGTGTGCGAGATATTTTTTTACATACCAATAGGTTCTGCTGGTTATTTCCATGTGCTTCGCACCACTCTCACTATCCTTTACCGATTTCAACACCGCTCCGGCTCCCATCTGATAAGCTTGCAATGCATAGACCCAGTTATTGAAATAGAAATTATTTTTCTTGATGTATCGTGCTGCACCACGTGATGCCGATGAGATATTCATACGTTCATCAATTTCCTTATCGACACGCATGCCCATTTCCATGGCCGTAAAATCTTTGAACTGCCAATATCCAACAGCATTTGAAACTGAAACAGCATCGGATATCAGGGCACTCTCCTGAAGTACGAGAAACTTAAAGTCATCCGGCACACGCTCTTCCTCAAAAATCTTTTCGATGATGGGGAAATAGGTCTTAGCACGCTCTACTTTAATGTTAAAGTGCTTGGGCGATTGCGTTAGTGCATCGACATCCTTTTGAATTTCTTTCCGGGCATCATCACGAATAGTAAGCGTAATGCCTGCAAAATTCATTTTGTGCGGAACCTGTGGTGGTTGCGCTGCTGCCTTTAATGTGGTAGCAAAAAATAGCGCCAGGAGTAATCTCATAAAATATTCGTTCTACAAAGATAGCTTTCTTATCATCATTATACCATCCCGAATGGGAAGCAATACATTTTCAACGCGTTCATCGGCCTGAATCTTGTTATTGAACTCCAATATTGCTCGTGTGTCTTTATCGGGTTTCGTATCCAATACCTTTCCACTCCACAATACATTATCCGCCAGAATAATTCCACCAGGTTTTACTTTATCGATCACAAGATCGTAGTATATGCTGTATTGTTCCTTATCGGCATCGATGAAGACAAGATCAAACCCGCCCGTCAGCGTTGGAATGATCGTGGCAGCATTGCCAATTAAGTATTCAATTTTACCATCAAGGTGTGCCGCCTCAAAATATCCTCTCACACGCGATTCCAATTCTTCATTCACATCGATGGTGATGAGCTTTCCATCTGATTGAAGGCTCTCTGCTAAACAAAGAGCTGAATATCCCGTGTAGGTTCCAATCTCCAAAATTCTTTTGGGCCTGATCATATTGCTGATCATAGACAACACCCTGCCCTGAAGATGACCGGACAACATGCGAGGCATCATTACCTTGGCATGGGTATCGCGATTGATTTGTTTTAGCAAATCACTCTCATCGGAGCTGTGTTGAGCAGCATATTGATCAATGTCTTTATTTATTATTTCCATTTCCTGAATGCAAGGTTAATTGTTAATTGTCTTGCTATTTGAGGGATGTTGATCAAACTCAAAACCCACACCCACGATTAACCATTAACTTTTAACTTTAAGAAACGACTGGTTCCATCACCAGGTAACTCAGCATTTTCTCATCAAACATTTCCTGCGCTACCTTCTGAACTGTTTTAGCGCTCACTGCATCAATCTTGTCATATACCTCTTGCAACAAAGGCACGCGATCAAGATCAATAACAGCACGGCCCATCATGATCATGAGTCCTAAATTATTTTCTTCCGACATAGCCAGTTGTCCTTTGATCTGCTCTTTAGTTGACAAAAATTCCTTTTCACCAATTCGTTTGTCACTCAGCTTATCTAATTCTCTGCGAACAAGTGCGAGACATTTTTTCCCTTGCTTCGGTTCGGTGCCAAAATAAATCGCGAACATCCCGGTGTCTGCATACGATAGGTATTGGGCATCGATTGAATAAACCAATCCGTGTTTTTCGCGCACGGCTAAATTCAGTTTTGAATTCATTCCAGGTCCGCCTAATATGTTTGTTAAAAGATAAAATGGAATGCGATTCGGATGAAGCAATGGATATGCTTCACAACCGATGGCATAGCGCGATTGTTTCACGCCACGTTGCAAGGTAAGCTCACGTTGTTTGTAGGTATTGAATTTCTTACGCTTTGCGCTTGATTTCTGTGCAGGTCTTTTCTCTAAATATTTCTTGGCCAACTTTTCAACCTGCTCAAGGGTAATATTTCCAACACAGCTAAAAACAATCTTTCGGTTGTCAGCATGGTTATGGAAAAACGCCTGGAAATCTTTTTTCTTTAGTGTCTGTATGGTTTCCTCACGACCGAGAATGTTCATGCCCATAGGATGATTTTTGAAAATCAAGGCTTCCAGTTCATCCTGGATAGAATCATCGGGATTGTCGAAATACATTCCCATCTCCTCGAGGATCACACCACGTTCCTTATCCAGTTCCTTTTCAGGAAAGACAGACTGAAATGTGATGTCCGTCAACACATCTACCGCAAGTTCAAAATAGTTGTTCCGAACAGAGGCATAAAAAACTACTTTCTCTTTGTCCGTAAAAGCATTTAACTCTCCGCCAATCGAATCAAGGCTGGTAATGATATCAAGTGAGCTTCTTTTCTTTGTTCCCTTAAAGGCCATGTGTTCCCAGAAGTGAGCAATACCTTGATTCGCCAAGGTCTCATCTCGACTCCCTATGCCCAGGAAAATTCCACAATGAACAATGTGGGTAGTGGGTATGTATTGATGTACGACACGAATGCCGTTTGATAGCGTAAAGATTGTACAGTTTCTCATTTGGGTGCGAAGATAAACTCTAATCCTTTAATTTCTGCCATTGCCATTTCCCGCCCACGGACACTTTCGACCGCCATCGGTCAGGACCATGGCTCACCTTCTGGATTTTTTGTAAAATTATAGTGATTAGCAAGTGGCACAACTCTTGCAAACCATGTAGAACCATAAGCACGCACTATGAGCACTCAAAAAGTAAAAACCTGCTTCACCATTACCTTCACTGACGAACAATACCAAAATGCCTTCGCTTATGTGGAAGACATGAAACGTCACCCTCAACGCGTTTTCTGGAGAGGTAAGGAAGGTAAAAAAGATGACGAATTAGTAATCGAGCAAATTGCACATCGCATTCTTTCGGGCTTCTATCATTCTGATCCATTGAATGCTGGTAAGCATATTATGAAGATGGAAGTGGGACAATAGTATCGGGTTTCGAATTTAAAGTTCAATGTTTTAGATTGCACATCACGTAGTGATGGAACTTTGAACATTTTTAAATTCGCTCCAGCACTTTCTTGATTAGACTATCTACAACCTTATTGGGATCTTTGGAGAATTTATTTTTTACGCGATTCGCGATGATGGCGTTCACGCTCAAGGCTTCGTGTCCTAATAAACGGGCCATTGCATAATAGCCAGCTGTTTCCATTTCAAAATTGGTAAGCCAGAAATCGCTGCTCTTGTTGTGATAATAATTCAATTCTTCCAACAACTTCGGAAATTTTATTGGAATACGTAACTCACGTCCTTGAGGAGCATAGAAACCTGGTGTTGTTACTGTATTGCCAGATACCATATCAAAAGCGAATTGCTCTTTTAATATTTCAGAGCCCTTCACAACATAAGGCGCACTTATTAAGCTGGTTTTCTTTTTTATATCGGCTGAAATACCCTGCTCGAACTCATCCATTTTCAGATCATAAAAATTCATGAGGTTGTCGAGACCAACAGCATAATCAGTAACGAGATGAGAATCTAATGGTATATCCTCTTGCAAGGCTCCAGAGGTACCTATTCGAATTACTTTTATTTTTTTCTTTCTGCTTTTTGGTTCCCGAGTTTTCAGATCGATGTTAATTAAGGCATCTAACTCGGTGAAGAATATTTCAATGTTATCTGTGCCCATGCCGGTACTGATAACCGTAACTTTTTTTCCATTGAATGTTCCTACGTGTGTGATGAACTCACGTTTGTTCATTTCAAATTCTACATCATCAAAATATTGGCTCACCCGATAAACACGACTGGGATCTCCTACCGTAATAATTGTGTCACTAATATGCTTTGGCAATAAATTAAGATGGTAAACACTACCATCTTCATTCAAGATCAAATCGGTTTCAGAGATTTTTGCCATTCGGTTAACGGATTTTTTTAACTCTTTATTTTTTGTGCCGGATTTCCAAAGACAGTTTCACCTGTCTTAATTGGCGCCACCACAACTGAGCCTGCTCCTACCCTTGCACCTTTACCAATTGTAAGTCCACCCACGATCGTCACGCCTGATCCTATAAAAACTTCGTCTTCAATTTCAACACCTGCACCAATAATGGTTCCTGCTCCCACCTGTACAAAATCACCTAAAGAAGATTCTGCACCAATGATAGCACCGGCATGAACGAGGCACTGATTCTTAATCTTAGCACCCACTCCCACCTTCACACCCATATCGAAAAAATTTCCATGTCCAATTTCTGCCGACTCCGGAACTATGGTCGATTTATGAAATGCATTAACGGGCTGCACATGTCTAACTTCCTGCAACATTTGCACGATGCTCTTTCTTAATTTATTATCATCAATTGCCACAAAGGCTTCACACTTCTTTCCGATCAATTTCAAAAAACCGTCATCATCAGTACTCCCCAATACAGTCACCGTGTCAATCTCCGTATTGTGTGTCTTTTTGTTGTCGTCTAAAAAACAATAGACCACGTTTCCATTGCTTTCGAAAATTTCTTTTGCTGAACGGCCCAATGAATTTGCGCCAAAAATGATAACCGGATTTTCCATAGTTGAAGTAAAGAAACAAAGGTAGATCGCCTCGTTCTACGGAACAAGGTTCGAAATTGATCTTTGATAAAAAGAAGAAATACGAGATAGTACTGGGTTGTCAATAAGAATAACCACCAAAAAGAAAGGCATAAATCCTACTTTGTATCGGGCGAGTGTCCCAAAGTTAGGTGTGGACAGTGCTAGAAAAATACATAGCATGATAGTATAGCTAACGATTGAAAAGACCAGCAGACGATGGGGCGATTGAACAATCCTTCTGGATCGGAAAAGAGCACCAAGAGTCAGTAGGAATACAAATGCATTTTCAACCGCAGCAAGAAATTGAAAAACAGTACGGCTTTCCCAAACAAACGGACGAAACAAACCTGAGATTAAAGCCCATGGGGAATTCATCAAAGTACTCTTTACCGTTGGCTGAAGATTTAAATAATGAATAGCATCGTTTGGATCTGATCGTTCAAGGAAAGCCTGGTTATTCGACACGATCACATGAAGAAATCGTTCCGGATAAAAATTCGGACGAGCAAAACTAATCGCTACAACGGGAACAACTAAAACAATAAACCAAACCATTATCCGAATAAAAACCTTCTTTGTATTCAGGATAGGAGTAATAAAAGTCTTAACAATCAGGCTTGTAAAAACAATGGGGAGAAAAACAGCGAGGTAATAATATTTCAGATTCCACAACATCCACAAAGTAAATATCAAAAACACCCACTCGATTAAGGCCAACCTTTGTTTTATCCATGTCTTTACGAAGAGTGAAGAGAGAAAAAACAAGCACGCCATCGCCAGACTTTCTTTGATTAGACCCGAGCTCCAAAAAACAACAGAAGGAAAAAAAAGAAAAGCTGCAACTGCTGCCTGTTTATACGATTGGCTCAGAACAATGACTTGCTTTACCAACAACCATGCACCAAGAAATGATGTCATTGAAAAGTAGATGGAGATAATCCAGTAATTATTCAGAGTGATCAAAGACAACAAGCTCACTATTTTTATCAAGAACAATGCCCGCGGTTCTCTCAGAACAAGTGTTGTCCATATATCAAATGATTCATTGCCGGACCAAAGGAATGTGAAATAGGTTTTTAGTTCATTTTGAGCCAGCGCAGCCAGCTTCGTTCCATCTTCAAAATATTGAAAGGTATCGCCAACAGAATAATAATGACTGTACAATAGACCCAACGTAATTCCAGTCAATACTTTTAGTATTAAAGCTGGCCAAAAGTAAATTCTCAACGAAGAAGATTCCCGTTTCCATAACCAATAGAAAAATGCCGCTAGAAGAATAAGGTGAACAAGTGCAACAATAATTTGCATCACGAAACTGGTTTAATCAAAGATGCACCAATCATACATTCCAAACACCTTCGCCTTAAACAAAAATTATTATGGAGTTCAATCATCGCTTGCGAATCGAATGCATTTTTACTTTTCAGTTCCAGCGAATTCCAGAGCCGTGTGATCTTGTTTGACTCGCTTTTAACCTGTTGCAATATAGTGATTGCACGGTCTACCAACATCTGGTCGTCTTTTGATTTTCCATACGCCACCAAAACGGGAACCAACGAATTGATTAAAATATTATCCATACTCATTTGTCCGAAGGCCGGAATTTCCTCCTCTGTCCTTTTTTGAAATTGGTAATGGCGAAGCCAATATTCCGATTGCTGAAGGCTGAAGAATGTTTTCCACCTCATGTCCGTACTGGCCTCGACCATATTGGAAAACAAATTACGATGGATGAATAGAAGCTTGGCAAACTGCGCTAATCTGATGATGGGGAAATTAGCAGGTCGCAGTCGGAGAAATTTCCATTGCACTTTGTTTAACCTGCCACTGCTTAAATTGTACTTTCTGCTGAGTAAATTATATTCACGCTTCAAGATAGAAGTATACTCATCTTCTTTTGACTCTTCCAAAAAACCGGCCTGACCAAACAACAAGGCTTCAATCTGAACAAGCTTGTCGCTGTGCTTCATTATAATTTTGTAAGGCAGGTTTTGCGCAAGCTGAAGAAAAGGATCTGCATTAACATGAAAACCAAAATTCTTTGCCAGCACCTGATATACCGTTTCTTCCCAATCATTATTATTGCGAAGAAGAAGTTGGTTCACCACTTCTGTTTTTGTTTCCAATCGCTCAGATAAAGTACGATCCAACATGGAGAGCTTAGTGATATCCGATACCTTTTCAAAAGAAGAAGCACACGGAATTTCCTCCGGACTATTTACCAATTTTTTATAGGCAAGATGAAGTACATCATCAACTCTACTTTTTAATTCTAAGGTAGGTATGATACTTCCATCAATTCGTTTCACTGGTTTGTCATCACTCCACACAACATGCAGTACAACGTTTTCGTATGATTCATCTACATTATGATTGTGCGTTTGCCACGAAGAAGAATGAATGTGAATCTCAACACTGCCAACCCATTCGAGATCGCCAATCTTTAGGCGCGATTGATAAAAATCAGGACCAGCATGTGTATTCTTAAAACCCGGATGAAAGACAACAATATCTTCGCCTTGAGTTGTTCGTAAGTTGTGTTTGGAAAAATACTGGAATTGCCAGAGGTAGTGGATAAAAGATTCAGACATCGGTAATAGAATTTAGATGATTCTATTTACGAATTTTAGAATCGAAAGTCAACAATCTCAGGCCCGAAAAATTGATCTAATAACTGGTTTGGGATTATCTTTTACTTACCCTTTTGCTTTCTTCGTTTTAAATCTTCCCTGAATATAAAAAGCTCGTCTGTAGTGATGAAACTTTCAAAACCCTTCTTCTTCAATCCTCTCACTAGCTTCTTGTCACCAGACCATATCTTTAATTGAAATTGTTTGGAGAAAGCCACGTAGTGAATATCATTTTCGTCAACATTCTTTACTAAATCAAATGCAATTCTCCAATTCGATTCAAGAATAAGCTCTTCAGAAATAAATTTCATGTCTTTACAAATCTGAAACTCGGATTCAACAATTTGTTCAACGGATAATTTTGAAATAGTTCCTAGTCGATTGTAATGTTTATGAATCTCCTTTCGCAAGAAATCAGGAGCGATAAAATCTATGAGACCTGATGAGTTGATTAAAATATCACCAATTTTTCCTTTTGTATTCAGTATTCCACTAAATACCATATTGGCGTCAACAATTACCTTCACTTAATAAATCGTTTCTTGTTTTTAGTCCACCACGAAGCATTCACTTCATCAGCGAGTTTGTCGGCATCCGATTGCTTTGCTTTGCTTTTTGAAGTAGCCTCAAGATACTTTACATAATCAATAAGTCTCTGCAACCCATAACTATCGACTGAAGACGAAAGTGTAATGGTCAACTTATTTTTGGTTGTCCGTTCTATTACCATTTCCTTTTTAATTTAAAATTAATCAAAAAGTATCATTATGTTCTTAAAGAAGAAACTCTTATCAATCAAGAAAAGACTGAGGGTTGAACTGGAAATATCTCACAACTACATCCCATCCAAATACACCTTCATCTCCTGCTGAACTTTCAATGCTTCCTCGCCTGCTCGTTTGGCAAAATCAACTTCGGATGATGCATATATAATAGAGCGGGCTGAGTTGACCAGCAAACCGCATTGCTTGTTCATGCCATATTTGGAGACGAGTTCTAAATCGCCACCCTGTGCGCCAATGCCGGGAACCAGAAAGAAATGTTCGGGAGCCAGTGCGCGAATGCTTTGTAATTTCTCAGTTTGAGTAGCGCCTACAACATACATTAATTGATCAGGTGTTGACCACTGTTGCGCTTTCAGAATAACTTCCTCGTATAACTTCCTTCCCGTTACAACGGATTCAATCAATTGAAAATCGCTTGAACCCGGATTGGATGTGTGAGCTAGCAAGATCACCCACTTGTCTTTGAATTTCAGAAAAGGTTTTACCGAATCTTCACCCATGTAGGGAGCAACCGTGATCGAATCAAAATTCATATGCTGAAAAAATGCTTTCGCATACAATGAGGAGGTGTTACCAATGTCACCTCGTTTCGCATCGGCAATAGTGAAAATATCTTTTGGAATGTAATCGAGTGTCTTTTGTAAACTCTCCCAACCCTTTGGGCCTAAGGCTTCATAAAAAGCAATGTTGGGTTTGTACGCTACGCAATATTGATGTGTAGCATCAATGATCTGTTTGTTGAATTCAAATACAGGATCGGGAGTACTTAAAAGGTGCTTTGGTATTTTTTCAATATCCGTATCCAGTCCTACACAGAGGTAAGAATCTTTCTTTTGGATTTGTTCAAAGAGCTGTGCACGGTTCATGAATCAATCAATAGTTGTTCGTTGTTCGTTGTTCGTTATTTTCAGGTAAATCGATTCAACTACCAACCACCAACAACGAACAACCATTAACTACCTGAGGTCAATCACTTCAACCCCTGGATACTTCTTTGGATCGAAGGTAAAGAAGGTATCTTCTACTTTAACTGTGGGGTTAAACTTGGTGATGCTGTATTTAAACTTGTTGCCACCTTTGTCGAACATGGTCCAGCTTAAAATGCTTTTGTCCTTTTTGTTGATGAACATCTTGATCTTGAAATACTGTGCATCCTTTTTCTCTGGTACTAAATCAATTTCTTCGCACAATACCCCCGCTTCGGTTTTGTCCTGAATGTAGAGGTATTTAAAGTTCTTCTTGTAAATTTCATAGATTTTAGAAGGGTTTACATCTTCTGATGTAGGATCGTAATTATCGATATTCACTTCCTTTGCTTCTGGTAAGTAAGTCCAGATAGTAGCACCATTATTAATCACTTCCTGTTCAGGTAGTACAAGGCGGAACTTATCGCCCTTCACAGTAATCTTACCCTTAAATTCTTCATTGATTTTTTCTACATCGTTTGTCAGCGTATAAGCGATATTGGCCTCAAAAGCGGGAATGGCTTTGTATTTTTTGCTCATTGCTTCCAATATGGTAAGCGCTTTTGGGTCGTATTGAGCAGACGCTGAAAGGGTGATAAAAAGGCCTAGAAAGGCAAAAATCAAATTCTTCATTAGGTTTAGGCTTAAAATTGGCGCAAAGTTAAGATTGGTTGTGTCTTTCTTTCAAGGAAGTCAATAATTGTTCCAAACTCATTTCGTCTTTTATCAAAACTTCCCGGGCTTTGCTGCCCTCAAATGGTCCTACAATTCCGGCCGCCTCTAATTGGTCGATCAATCTGCCTGCTCTATTGTATCCCAATTTCAGCTTCCGCTGGATCAGGGATGTACTTCCTTGTTGATGCATCACAATTAATCGGGCTGCATCTTCAAATAAAGCATCGCGATCAGACAAATCAATATCATTCTTTGCACCCTCATCATCGCCTTCATATTCAGGCAACATGTATGCGGAATCATATCCCCGTTGTGAGCCAATAAATTCACAGATTTTCTCAATCTCAGGTGTATCCACAAAGGGACATTGTATTCGCATAACTTCCGAGCCATTCGAAAGCAACATATCCCCTTGTCCAACTAATTGATCTGCTCCCCCCGCATCCAAAATAGTGCGTGAGTCTACCTTGGATGTAACTCTAAATGACAAACGAGCCGGGAAGTTTGCTTTGATGACACCTGTAATAACGTTTACCGATGGACGTTGTGTCGCCACTACTAAATGTATACCGATCGCACGAGCAAGCTGAGCGAGACGAGCGATTGGAGTTTCTACCTCTTTACCAGCGGTCATCATCAAGTCGGCTAACTCATCAATTACTAAAACAATGTACGGTAGAAAACGATGACCTTCTTTTGGATTGAGCTTGCGCGAAATGAATTTCGTGTTGTATTCTTTCAGATTTCTCGCTCCGGCATCTTTCAAAATCTCGTAGCGGTTTTCCATCTCGATACAAAGGGAATTGAGGGTATGCACTACTTTCTTTGTATCCGTAATAATGGCTTCTTCACTGTTGGGAAGCTTCGCTAGGTAATGTCGTTCGATCTTACTGAACAATGACATCTCTACTTTCTTCGGATCGACCAGCACAAATTTTAATTGCGATGGATGACGCTTATATAATAGAGAAGCTAAAATCACATTCAGCCCCACTGATTTACCTTGTCCGGTTGCACCCGCTACAAGTAAGTGAGGCATCTTAGCCAAATCAATTACTAGTACTTCATTGGAAATGGTTTTACCCATCACTACTGGAAGTTCCTTATCGCTCTTCGCAAAGGCCGCTGATGCAAACACTGAGCGAATGCTCACCATCTCCCGGTTTTTATTCGGTACTTCAATACCTATTGTTCCCTTTCCAGGGATTGGTGCGATAATACGTATACCCAGGGCAGATAAACTCAATGCTATATCATCCTCCAGATTTTTTATTCGTGAAATTTTAATACCAGCATCCGGAACAATTTCATAGAGCGTTACAGTCGGACCTATCGTGGCCTTGATACTTTGTATGCCGATCTTGAAGTTAACCAGCGTTTCAACAATTTTATCTTTATTCTGATTGAGTTCTTCCTGCGATACACCTGCCTTACCTGTATCGTATTCATTCAGTAATTCCAGTGTTGGAAATTTATAACCGCTCAAGTCGAGTGTTGGATCATAGAGCCCACTTTCTTCAACCAATTGTTCGGCAAGTTTATCGGTATCAAGCGATTCTTCTACTGTGAAAGCAGGTTCTGGTTTTACATCCTGTTTTTGAACTTCTAATTTCAATTCATGAACCGGTGGTTTCACTTGTTCAACCGGTGGCTTTATCAATACAACTTCTTCAGGAACTAAATTTCCTTCTGTCGTTTCGATTGGCCAGTTGTCTTTGTCATCAGTATAGGTAGGAACTATTCCATCTCCATCAACTTGCTCATCTGTTGCAAGTGCATCATTACCCATTGGTTTAGGATCACGGATACTAAAGGCTGGTATAGAGGTAACATTGAAGTAGAAGACAATAAAGATGAAGAGTGATAAAATTAAAATCAAGAATGTTCCCCAGCCAAACATAGCGTCACTTAATACGGCCAGTTGATATCCGAACCCGCCTCCGAGAAAACTCCACTCGCTTACACCTTCGTTAATCATGGTCATGTAGCCAAGCAACAAGCAGAGCCATACACCCGAAAAAATAGAGAATATTGAAAATGAAAATATCCTAAACAGTTCGCGATTAAAAACAATTTTAAATCCGATAACAAACAACAAAGGCGGAATAAAAAAGGCTGCTATTCCAAACCATCTGAAAATGAAATAGTGAGAGGTAATAGCACCATAGAGACCCAACCAGTTATCAACTTCTCTTCCAGAATCAGACATGGATGAATCACCCAATGCTTCCATCACACTTTGATCGGCCTTGCCATTGAACAGGTAGGAGAATAGCGCCAGAAATAAATAGACTGAAACGATCATGAGAAAAAAACCGGACGCCAACTTAAAGCGCGGATCTTTCAGGAATGCTAAACTAAAGTTGGTTTTGCCTGAGCCACTTGCCTTGCTCTTCTTCTCCTTCTCAGGTTTCTTGAATGTATTTGACTTATAGGTATTTTGTGCCATTGAACTGATTAACGCAAAACTAAGGAAAACATTGAAACCTTAGTACATCAATATACCAAGTTGATTTATCTCTTTCTAATTATTGCTATCTTGAAAAACGATGAAGTCTGCCTTACGAAACTTGGTATTGATATGGTGTCTACTGCCGGCAACAAGCAGCGCCCAGACCTATCATTCCGAAAAGCTGTCGGAGTTTCATGGCCTCTCGGATAATCGGGTGACGTGCTTCATGAAAGATCATACGGGCTTTATGTGGATTGGGACAGAAAACGGATTGAATCGATACGATGGACATACCTTTCAGATTTATCGACCCGGACAAACCATACATTCGCTTTCGCACGAACACATCAATGACATTGAGGAAGATTCAAACGGTCGGTTATGGGTTTCTACCTGGAGTGGTTTAAATGTTATCAACCCCAACAATGATAGTCTTTACGTCTTTTCACCAGATGAAGATGGAGCCGGTCAGAATAAATCAAGAATAGCGAGTAGTCTGATTTGGGATTCGCATATCGACCAAAAAGGAAAGGTATGGCTGGCGCTTGATGTGCGGGATTTATGTTACTACGATCCATTTCAAAAAGAGTTTACCTATTTTCCATGGCGTGACTTTGTAGAAACCATACTGCCCCAGCACCAAGCTTCATATAAATCCATACAAAAGATCATTCGTAAATCTGACCATGAACTTTGGCTCGGCAGTACATTGGGATTGTTCAGCTTTGACATCAGTACAAAAACATTTCGCTATCATGGTGGCGACATCGCTGAAGACTTTATTGGAATGCACTATGATAGCATCCTGCAACGAGTCTATTTCGGACAAAGGAAATTATATGTTTACGATGTTTTAAAACAGAATCTTCGTCCGATAAAACAAAACATAAATTCAATACCACCGAATTTAAAATCGATCTCAACCGTGCTCTTGCCTTCGCTCAAGGGGTTGTGGTTAGTCGACAAACTTAAAGAGGAAGCAAACGTTCTTCCGCAAGACGAAAAAAATACATTTACACTTCAGCATGAAAAAGTAAGTGCGGTCTTTCAGGACAATGGTGTTGCGTGGATAGGAGCTTCTTCAGGCGTGAGTATGTACGATCGTCACCTGGATATTTTTCCATTCGTTCGGGTTTTTCCAGACACATCCCGATCTATTGCAGGCACTGTTTTCTATGTGTTAGATCATGAACAGAGCAACACCTATTATATAAGCTCGTATTCTAAAAATAGTTTGATCAGAATGAATCGGCAAACGGGCGAGCGTCAGGAAATTTCAAGCATAGCCGGAAAGCCGCTGTTATTTTGCACCAAGATTATAAAAGACAGTCGTCAACGTTTATGGGTATTGAGTGCCGAATCGATTTTTGTTTCGGACGAGCATCAAAAAGACTTCTCTCTATTTCCATACCCGGGCACTTCAAACAATTACCGTTTCGTTGATATGATTGAAGATGCAGAAGGTAATTTTTGGTTTGCCGCGCTCCGTCAAGGTGTCTTTCATTACAACCCAAAAAACAATACTTGGAAAGCGTTACCAAAAGATCCCAACGCCTTATTTGTCGATCGTGTAACGACCTTACTTTCTGATCCTGAACATAACGCAGTTTGGATTGCCGATTTTAGTTTTGGTGTTTTTCGACATGACCTGAAAACCAAAGAGTATACATACTTTCAAGCAGACACAAGAAATCCTGGCGCCATTCAATCATCATTAATCAATTCACTGACCATTGATAAACAAGGTGACATCTGGATAGCCACTACCTCAGGAGGTGTAAGCAAATATTCGCAAAAAACTAAATCGATCACAACCTACTCGATGAAAAATGGATTGCCCGAAAACACGATATATTCTGTTCAATCAGATGTCAATGGAAATATCTGGTTGGCCACAAGTAAAGGACTGACGTGCATGAAGCCTACCGGAGAAATTATTCAACACTATGATGCCAACAGCGGTCTATCGTTTACCAATTTTACTACCCCATTCTCTACAAATTCCAAAAACGAGATCATGATTGGACTCTCAAATGGTTTTCTAAAATTCCATCCTGACAGTCTCGCCCTGACGTCTGCTGATTTCCCCGTTGTCATTACTGCTGCACATCAAGGTGATTCACTCATTCATTCCGGAAGTTCATTTCGATATAATGAAAACGAATTCAACTTTCAGTTTTCCGCGCTTACCTATTCCCTCCCTCAACACATTACCTATTATTACCAATTAGAAGGATATGATGACCACTGGATTACTGCAGGCAACAATCATCAGGCTCGTTACACTAACCTAAGTGATGGTAATTATACTTTCTCCGTCAAGGCTGTCGATTATGCCGGAAAGTCATCACAAAACATGGCTTCTATTTCATTCACTATCTACCCACCATTCTGGAAAGAGAGTTGGTTCATTGTATTACTTTTTGTTGTGGCAGGTTCTTCTCTCTCATTATGGATTATGAGTTTGCAAAGAAAAATCCAATCACAGAAAATTCTAAATCATGTGGCGACTTCTCTTTACAATCGATATACCATTGAAGATGTATTTAGATCAGTCGCTAAAAATTGTGTAGAATTATTAGACCTAGAATCGTGTGTGGTTTATCTTAAGGAGGCAAAAGATGCACCTATTCAAAAAGCAACGTATGGTTCTAATCATAACTCCTTGAGTTCTGCTTGCACGATACCTATCCTTATTGAAGGAAAAACATTTGGAATTATTGATGTCAAACATTCACGGAAAAAAAAATTCTCGCGCTGGCATCTTTACATGCTGAAAGAAATTGCCGCGATATGCAGTGTGAAAATAGGACGTTACTTTATCGAAGAACAAATCAGAAGCAAAGTGGCACGTGATCTTCATGATGATATCGGATCTACGCTTTCCAGTATTAACATCATCAGTAAACTCGCGATGAACGAAAGTAATGGCAATACAAACCGGCACCTTCAACGCATTGGCGAACACTCTGCCAAAATGATGGAAAGTATGAGTGATATTGTGTGGTCCATCAATCCAAACAATGATTCGTTGGAGCAAATGATGGTGAAGATGAAAGAGTTTGCAGCTGAAATTCTGGAACCCAGAAACATTACCTATACTTTTCAAGGTGAAGAATCTCTTAATGGGGCATCGCTCGATATCCAGATTAGAAAAAATATATTTCTGATCTTCAAAGAGACCATTAACAACACCGCCAAATACAGTGAGGCAAATCTCGTTACGATTCAACTTGAAGCCAGAAATAATATCCTTCATCTTCTCATTTCAGACAACGGAAAGGGATTTGATTTTGCGAATATAAAACCAGGAAATGGATTGCGAAACATCCGCGAACGCGCAAAGAGCATTGACGCTACGTTGGATTTGAGAAGTTCACCTTCTGCAGGTATGCAAGTAGAGTTGAATATTCCCATCACATGATTGAGGTATTGCAATCCGTTTCCTGAGAGGTCAACTTTATAGACATAATCTTTACTTTTAAAATGGCTGTTTCGGTTCTCATCTACGAAGACAATGATTTACTCCGTGAGAGCCTGAGCAGCATGATCGTGCAAAACAGCGCATTGAAACTTGCCGGAGAGTTTGGTCATGTTTTAAATATTGAAGAACAGGTTAAGCAACATAGCCCCGAACTGATCTTAATGGATATTGATATGCCGGGCATGACTGGCATTGAGGCCGTTAAAAAAATAAGAACCTTTAACCCGAATGTCTCGATTCTCATGCTCACCGTCTTTGATGACAACCAACATGTATTCGATGCCATTTGCGCAGGAGCTTCTGGTTATTTATTGAAAAAACATATTTCAAACAAATTGTTTGATGCAATAGAGGAAGTACAATCCGGTGGAGCACCCATGTCGCCCAGTATTGCAAGGATGGTAATCAACGCCATGCATCAAAAACCAGTTCAGGAAAATACCTATCAACTTACTTCTCGCGAAAAAGAAATTCTTACTTCTCTCAGCAAAGGCAACAGTTACAAACTTATCGCTGCTCAATTTGATATCAGTATTGATACAGTACGCACGCACATTAAGAAAATTTATGAAAAGCTTCATGTACATTCTCAAACCGAAGCGGTGTCGAAAGCCATTAATGAAAAGCTTGTGTAGTGACACAAAACCTAGTGATTGATTCGTTGCCGATATCGTTGTAGATATCGCTTGAGCGTTATCATTTCCTCAGTTTTGAATTGTAATTTTAAAATAGAGTTTTATATTTAGTATACACATCAACATATTACCATGAAAAAATACATAAAGCCCATTCTATTCATTCTCTTACTTGCTACTTCCGTAATTGCATCCTCATGTCAGGAAGAAACTATCCAACCTACTAATACTGGAATGGATGATTGGTATAAAATGAACACATAAAATCGGATTATCCTGTTCCGATCCATCAAATAATTTCAGTGACGCTAATTGATTTCCATTGCTCTTAATTAAAGTGTATCCACCTTCACTTAGGAGTACACTGCTTACAGTGCTTTACTCATTCAAATACATTGGGTATTTGAATGAGTTTTTTAATTTGACCGTTTCCATCAACTCTGATAACTTCCCAAACACCATCGCTTGAATCTCTCCATTACCCCTCACAAGCTATTGAGTACTTTCACTCTTCATGATTATCCGCTAAACACTTTTGTTAGAAGAGGAATTGCTCTGACCGTATTATCCTTTATTATTACGGTTGGCCTGTCGCAAACAGCAATGGTTGATAGTTTGGCGCATCAGGCGAAGTACGATAGTGCACTTCAAATTGTGCAACGGCACACGCGTGATTCCATGGAAGTAAAAACGCTTATCTGGTTGGCTAATTATTCTTTTAAAAAAGATTCTCGCCTGTCGTTTCGGTATTTTCGGGAAGCGCTTCAATTATCCGAGCATATTCAGTATCGAAAAAAAATCCCATTACTCTATAATAATTTAGGCCAGCTACATCAGGAACTGGGCAATTATGACTCCTCGCTTATTTTTCATCGACAAGCTATTACCCTCGGCCTCACCATTAACGACAGCCATCAAGTGTCCGATGCTTATCAAGGTATCTCATCGATTATGCTTTGGCGGGCGAAATTTGATTCTGCCAAACTTTACTTAGCCAAGGCGCAAGCGATATCAGAAAAAAACAATGACTTCGCAGGACTTGCCACCATTTACAATTATCGAGGAAATATATTCGTTCAAGAAGGCAATAATGCAGAAGCATTAAAACAATATATCTTGAGTGCCCAACTTCAAGACAGCTTAGTACATGATCCAATAAAACAAGCTACCGCACTAGCAAATATTGGAAACATTCAATACAAAATGGGAAACATGGATAAAGCCATTCGCTATACCCAAGAGGCACAATTGTTAGCGCTTAAAAATGATTTTGGAAAAGTTCTTGCTTATACTTCACAACAACTTGGGCGGATTTATCGAAAACAAAAAAAGTTTAATGAAGCACTTGTAGAATATAAAAAAGCCTTGGCCGCATACCTTCGAATGGGAATGCAGAAACACGCAGCCGAAACTTACCTGGGAATTGGTAACATTTATTTTGACGTGTCTGATTTAAAGGAAGCTCAAAACCAGTACACCTTCGCATTAAGAATATGTAAGAAAACCTACAATGATCAACTGATGGGAATCGTCTATTCAGCCATGGGATCCTCTTGCCGTGAATTAAAACAATATGACCGGGCACTTTCCTTTGGCGATTCTGCCCGCATTATCGGCAAACGAATAAATGATCAATATACCGTGATGGATGCTTACGAAATACTTGCCGAAATTTCCGAAGATCAACATCAGTATAAAGCAGCACTTGATTATTATCAACAATTTTCCGACTTAAAAGACAGCTTGAATGAAGCCGGAAACAAAAGTGAGATGCAAGAACTTGAAATGAAATACCAAAATGAAAAAAAAATAACAGAGATTGAATTGTTAAAATCTGCTCAGACGTTGCAGACATTTGCCTTGAGCCGGCAGCGCTTAATCATTACCTCTATCATTATAGCCTTGATTTTGGTTATTGCCATCGGTCTCTTGTTAGTAAACCGTTACCGCATAATGAACAGAGCAAAACGGTTAATTGAAATTGAACGTGTACGCAACACCATCGCCCGTGATCTTCATGATGACATTGGGTCGACTCTTTCCAGTATTAACATTCTGAGTCAGGTGGGACTTGTTGAAAAGGGCGAAAATGCACAAAGTTATCTTCAGCGCATTGGCGATCAATCCGCACGCATCATGGAAGACATGAGTGACATTGTGTGGTCCATCAATCCACACAATGATTCGATGAGCCAGGTTATTATTCGTATGCGCGAATTTGCTACAGAGATTTTTGAATCTAAAAACATTGACTATCATTTTTCTGAAAAGGTAGAGGCAAGTCTCACGCTGGATGCTGACAAGCGTAAAAATCTCTTTCTGATTTTTAAGGAGACTATCAATAATGCTGCGAAGTATAGTAATGCCAGTAAAATTGAAATCAATCTGCATCAGTATGACCATACATTGGCGATGCACATAAAAGACAATGGTCAGGGTTTTGATGAGCTAACTATCACAACGGGCAACGGGCTGCGCAATCTGCGCGAGCGAGCAAAAGAGATCAATGGAAAGGTTACATTAAAAAGTGGTATAGGTAATGGAACTGAGATTGAACTCCGACTACCCATCGCATGAACATGCGATACCATCGCATTGAAAGCATGACGATATTTACTTACCTATATGACGATCCATTCCATTCTGCTGTACGAAGATAATTTGCTGTTGAGCGAAAGCATCCAATCCATGTTTCGTCTTAATAAGCAGATCAAGTTGGTGGGTGCGTTTGAAAATCCAACAGAAGCCAACAATCATCTTCAAACGTTAAAGCCCGATTTGTTGATCATGGATATTGACATGCCGGGCATGAACGGGATAGAAGCAGTGGTGCGTGTCAGAAAAGTCAATAGAGAAATACCCATTCTCATGCTCACCGTATTTGATGACAATGAACATGTGTTCGATGCCCTTTGCGCAGGAGCGTCAGGCTATTTATTAAAGAAGCACATCTCGTCCAAACTTTTCTTGGCCATTGAAGAAGTATTAGATGGTGGTTCACCCATGTCGCCAAGCATTGCGCGTTTGGTGCTCGCTTCTATGCATAAAAAATCCGCACCAGAAAATCCTTATCAATTGACGGCCAGAGAAAAAGAAGTATTGACATCGCTCAGCAAAGGCAATAGTTATAAGTTGATAGCAGAAGAAATATTCATCAGCATTGATACCGTGCGAACGCACATCCGAAAAATTTACGAGAAGCTGCATGTACACTCGCAGACGGAAGCGGTTTCAAAAGCGATAAATGAAAAACTGATATAGATATACCTTGGAGGAACTATGAGAATCACTTTCATGAAAAAACTACTCTCACGAATTACTCTTGTAAGTTCTACGCTTATTGCTCTTTCCTGCTCAACAGGAAGTAAATCTGAAACATCAAATGAAAGTCAAGCAACGACTGATAGTATATCAACAACAAATGTTGTAAATGATCAACCGGCAACAACTTCAGTTGAAATTGATACCAGCTCGTTTGCCTCTTTTATCAGCTTGTTTAACCAACCCGACACAGATCTACCCGAATGGGCTGTAGAATCTTTTTTAGGGGTTGAGAATATCGGACATGCCACCACAAAAGGTGTCCTGGAAACCAATCCTGTTTACGTTGTTCTCTACGTTCACTTTATGCCGGTAGGTCCAGGAATGTATAAACTTCATGCAGCTTCCTTTAACAAGGATGGAACAAAGATCGCCGATATAGAAGTTGGCTCATCCTATTCTTCATCCGGTCCGGATGGTGGTGGAAAAGATTACAGCTACAACCATGATACCGAACGCCACGTGTTAACTGTAACCAATTCATCTATCGATTGGGATGAAGAAAGTCAGCAAGAAGTTGCTACGGAAGTGATCAACTTTTATTTACTCGAAGGAGACGGAAGCTTCGCCAACGGACGAAAGTATCCACAGATATCCGAAAGGAATTTGGATGCGGCAAGTCTAGCAGGGTATTCCAGGGCTGAACTTAAAATTATGCGCAATGAAATTTTCGCTGTGTATGGATACATCTTTAAAACAGAGCCGTTGAAAAGTCATTATGCCGCGATGCGTTGGTATAAACCGCAGTATGACAATGTGGAGAATCTGCTTACCGATATTGAGAAAGTCAATGTTCAAGTAATAAAGCAGGTAGAAGATCAAAAATAATAAAATTGTTGGCACCTGCAGCTCATGTAAGAGCACCTATACTCCAGGCGTGACCCATCACATCAATATGCGATGGTTTATTAATTCTATTCTTGGCAGCTTTAACATTATAAAATCTTCCAACCCTCTCACCAATGAAAAGGAGAAACTACTTTCTTTTGCTCATACTGCTTACGGTATGGAGTTGCAAATCGAATACGCAAACTGAAATAGCATCCGACAGCACTTCCATACAGTCAACAGAGGTTGCTAGCCCATATGTACAAACGCAGGCTCCCAGTCAAGATCAGTCACCTGGCAGGCCCTCCTCCAATTTTCCTGAATTCTCAGAGACAGCACTATCCGAGGACCCGACAGAATCAGAAATAATGTTTGATCTGAAACAATTGATTACTGAGTATGACAATCAACAGTACGGAACGATTGAATCGTACTATAGTCGGCAACGGGATTATGAAGGAGAATATGAAGAACAAACCGAGACCGAAGAAGTTACAGAAACCTGGTTTTTCAATGAATCCAATCAGCTCAGAGCCTTTGCCCGAAAATACTTCCGGAGCGGTGAAGGTCGTGACACGAAAACACTGATCTGTCTCTTTTCAAATGACTCTCTGATTGCGCTCAGCGACTATTGGGATGAAGACGGTCAGATCGGCATGGCCTATCATACCAAGCTAATCCGATCCAAATGCCCAAACTGCGGTATAGATAGCAACAGGGAGGCTGGTGATAATAGTATGGGTCGGGTAAGGAACTATTTAAATGAAAATGATCTGGTAGAACGTGAAAGTGAATTTTTTACAACGCTCCCCAATGTGATCAGCGCAATAGGAAAAGAATGGAAAAATGCCACTGAATCTGCCACTGGGTTTGTGGCTACTGTAGAACACGATCAGTGGCCCGAGAGACCATCCGAAGGAAAAGCGTACTCACAAACGTACACCATCAGCAAAGAACTTTATAAGGCGTATGCCTCCAGGCTAAACTGGCTCAATGCTTTTGCTAAAAAACCATTTACGCTAACCTCCTACACAAGCATAACGAATTATTTAAAAAAGGAAAAGATAGATTTCACAGATGACATCTTTAATGGTGAGCAGTTGATCAACTTTGAAGAATCTCAAATCATTGTCAATGAAAACTCCAAAGATTTAATTTGTTCTGCCTATATAGAATCACCTAAAATTTCCTTTAGCAAGAACATCAAAATTGGTATGACGGAGGAAGCATTTTTGAAAACCGCCAACCTCAATAAAAGTGATATCCTGACAGATGGTCAACGCTATTTTGATTACACGTTGGAATCCAAGAATCAAAGTTGGATCATCGAATTTATGTTTGAAGAAAATGTACTCACTTCATTTAAGTACACTGTTACCCCATGTGGGGTGTCCACGTCCAATGAAAACCTCTGAAGCATTTTCCTGTTTAGGAAACGAACGCTGTACTATGACTAGTCTTCACCACCATCAATTGCTTGAAGTAATAAAGTTTATAAAATAATGATGGGACATAAAATCGCAATCATGAAATATCTGATCATCATACTTCTCCTGTTTCCATTTTCTGCAAACGGACAAAAGAATTGGTGGGAGGGGTTCCCGAAAAAACCAGACAATTATGTAACAGATCAGGAAGCTGTTTTAAGTGACCAAGAAAAAAAACTATTAAACGCCAAACTGCGTGCGTTTGAAGACAGTACAAGCAATCAATTATTTATATACCTCGCCAAAAATCTACATGGAAAAAATTTGGAAGATTATTCAAAAGAGATTTTTAATACGTGGGGCATAGGGCAAAAAGATAAAAACAATGGAATACTCATTGCGATCTTTATTAACGATCGACAATTCAGAATTCAGATAGGCTATGGCTTAGAAGGTGTTTTACCTTCAGAACTCACCAGGCAAATTCAGGATGAAGAAATGGGGCCGCAATTCAAAAAAACAAATTACTATGAGGGCATTGATGCGGGTATTGACCAGCTGATGTATTACAGCAAACATGAGTACACGCCACCTGCTCCTATTGAGAAGATACTGACACCGTTGTCGGTTTCATACTCTATTGGTGTCTTGTTTTTTATCGTCAACCTATTTTCATTAAGGAAATGGAAAAACCAACCCGCGCGAAAACGAAAGTATCTTTTACTCAACATCCTATTTTTGTTATCTCCGATTATTCTCACTGCTGGTATGTCACTTTTCAGTACACTGGAACCGCACTTCCTGTTGTTCCCTACATTTTTAGGCACCTTCGTTTCATTACTACTTTGTACGGTAATGAATGATAAAGACGAAATCAGATTCGACCACGAAACAGATGATGCCTATCTACGCAGAATGAAAGAAAGAGCAGTAAGTGATAGCAGTAGTAGTTCAGGCGACAGTTTTAGTGGCGGTGGTGGCGGCAGTTCAGGCAGTGGAGGCAGTAGCAGTCGTTGGTAGTTAAAGGTATGTAAAGCTCAATCGACAAAATAAGACTTAACGAAAATGGTAAAACAATAAAAACCTCATGAGTATGAAGATTTATTTACTGCTTATCATTCCCATCGTTGCGGCTAGTTGCAACCAACACAACAACTCAACTGTGGAGACAGCCGATAGTATTCAAGTACCAATCGATACTGTCATTTCAATGGCGCAGGATTCCGTTGAAACCGTGCAAGTTGTTGACCAGGCCGGAGTAGATGAATCTCCTATGAATTCGTCAACTCTTACCTCTCCTGAATTCATTTTCTCCCCTCAAACTATTTCAAGCGATAATAGGGAAACTAAAATCGTGAGTAAACTTGCTCAACTGGTAGAACAATATAAAGAAGAAAAATATGCCACAATAAAAATGTCATATACGCATGATGATGCTGTTGGCATGGGGAAAGTAAATGAAGATGAAATCTGGTATTACAACGCGAATAGGCAACTCTGCGCTTTCAGTAGCACCTATAACACGGCACGAACGACCATGAGTAGCATTTACATATGCAGTGACAGGGAACTTTTGGCTGCAAGTTCTGACAATGAGTTTCAAGATGAAGGCCCACGCGCGTACACAAGCGTAAGGATCGCAAGTTCACTATGCCCGATCTGTGGACTCACTCTATCAAAAGAGGAGGAGGAGGAGCCTCAAGAATATCAAGCTTACCCAATTGACCAATCCTCGTTAGACCAATACTCAACCGATTTTTTTACGAAGCATGAAGATATGCTCAATTCTTTTAGGGAAATAACCAACCTCACTAAAATGGGAGAACGATATAGTGCGCTTGTCCTTGTATATTCTGATACCATTAAATATTCAGTTGACCCCAACTTAGTTGATGAATTCTTTAAAAAAGGGTTGACTCAAAAATGATTTCAAGTATGAACCGATTCTCCTCTTACTACTCGTAGAGATTCTAATGATTTGGGTACCTTCCGTTGGGTTGTCTCACGCATTCAGTAAATAAGCAATGGTTTGACTTATGAAAATAGTCCGAAACGTCTTCCTATTCCTATTCTGGATCGTCATTATCAGCCTATCCCTTTGGTTTTTCTATGACAATGTACTTCGTTACCTCACAGGATTTCGAAGCAAAACATTTGGCGATTCATTTTTCAATAATCAGATTTGGGTAACCCAGCATTTAATTGGTGGATCATTGGCCTTATTGCTTGGCCCCATTCAGTTCTGGTCATCATTTCGAAACAAGTTTTTGTCAGTGCATAGACTGTCTGGTAAAATTTATATGGCAGGTGTTCTGCTCATTGGCATCTCTGCCTTACGACTTTCTTTGATTAGTTATTGCATACCGTGTCGCACATCATTGTTTATCCTTAGCATACTGGTATTACTTTCTACAGGATTCGCTTATAAAGCCATCAAAACAAAAAACATAAAACTGCATCGGCAGTTCATGATCAGAAGTTATGCATGCGTATTATCATTTGTTGCTGTTCGCATCGATGATATTTTTTCGCTGACGTTTTTGTTGGACAAATTGAAGATCCCATCTTCAGAAGAACTGCCAATGAATATTTTTTCTCTTTCGTACCTCTACTCATTACCGAGATCCTAATGATTTGGTGGCCTTCAATGAAAGCATTGCTACTCCCCAATCGGAGTCCCGGAGACCGGTGATTCCGATCCTTCACAGACAACCCAGTCGGGCTTTTACCTCACATGATTATGCGATTTTACCTCGCATTCATTCACTTTACTTTTAGGTTATGAAAATCATATCCTTCATAATTGTGAAATGCCGTACGCTTATTTTCCTGTTCCTTACGGCTGGTGTAATCACAACAAAAGCGCAGGAAGTTCCGGTACTGGAGTTTGCAAAATCCGTGGGAGCATCCAGCATCACTACTTCTCGTGACATGTTCCGGGATGCTGCCGGAAATATTTATACGGTTGGAGATTTCTGGAACACCATTGATTTCGATCCTAGTGCTGGGGTCGCTAACCTTACCTCGTTAGGCGGTTATGATATCTTCATTACAAAGTATGACGCGAATGGCGATTATGTTTGGGCTAAATCATTTGGCGGCACACGATACAATTTCGGTTATGGTATTACCGTAGATGATTCGGGCAATGTATACACAACAGGTTGGTATGATGGTACCGTTGATTTTGATCCTGGAGCCGGAATTTTTAACCTTTCTGCAAACAATGGTTCAGGATATTACGATGTGTTTATTTCCAAACTAGACGCCAATGGAGATTTTGTATGGGCTAAGTCCATGGGCGGATCAGGTAGTGATGAAGGCATGGGTATAGACCTGGATGCATTGGGAAATATTTACATCACAGGTTCGTATGCTTACACCGTTGACTTTGATCCAAATGCAGGTGTTTCTAATCTTACTTCGCCCGACTTTGATGCGATCTTCATTGCCAAATACGATAACAATGGAAATATTATCTGGGCTAAATCAATCGATGGAACCCATAATCAGGAAGCCTATAATTTAGCCATTGATGCCACAGGGAATGTTTACACAACCGGGAGATTGTATGGCACACCAGCCGACCCTGTCGATTTCGATCCGGGCCCTGGAGTTTTCAACCTAGCTCCAGATCAGAATGCGTTTTTCGTTTCAAAGTTAGACAAGGATGGCAATTTTGTCTGGGCAAAATTAATTGAGGGTGACTATGGTCACGATATTGCTTTCGATGCGACTTCCAATGTATACATTACCGGCAAATTTGTTGGCACCACTGACTTTGATCCGAATACCGGAGTTTTCAACCTGACCTCTGCAGCGGGACCCGGTGATATCTTTGTTCTTAAACTCACCAGTGGTGGTGATTTTGTGTGGTCAAAACAAATGGGTGGTACCGGGTTCACTACTTTTTCTGGCAATGAAAACAGAGGTAATGGTATTACGATTGACCCATTGGGTAATGTATTAACGACAGGAGTGTTTGCCGGAACCGGTGATTTCGATCCGGGCTCTGGAACATTTACACTCACTTCCAACTCTACTAGCTATCCCAATGCTTTCATTTCAAAACTTGACTCTGATGGAAATCTTGTCTGGGCGACCTCCCTCGGTTCAAGCGGAGAGGAATTCGGGCATAGCATCACCACGGATGGCTCCGGAAACATTTACGCAGCCGGGAAGCATGCCGGCACGGTCGATTTCGATCCAAGTGCATGTGTTTACAACGTGGCGGGTGGATATTCTGCCTATGTCTGGAAACTTAGTCTCGGAACGGCCATTCCTGATCCTACCATTACTTCCTTTACACCGGATACAGGGCCGGTCGGTACAACGGTTACCATTACGGGAACCAACTTCAGCTCAACACCACTTGTTACATTTTATAATAACAGAGCCGCCACAGTTACCGCCAGTACACCGACAAGCATTACTACTACTGTACCCGCCTCCTCTGCCACGGGAAAAATTTCGGTCACCGCAAATTGTATGACTGTACAAACGGCTACCAATTTTACGGTAGGTGCTGCTCCAGTACCAACCATTACATCCTTCACTCCTGTTTCCGGGTTGGTAGGCACAACGGTAACCATCACTGGTACAAATTTCAACACGACCCCTGCGAACAATATCGTCAGGTTTAATGGTACAGCTGCGACAGTAGCATCAAGTACAGCGACAAGCATCGTAACAACTGTACCCACTGGAGCAACCACCGGAAAAATCACTGTGCAAGTAGGCACTCCTACAGCAACCAGCGCTGCTAACTTTACGGTCACGGTTCCAGCCGCTACCATCACCATTAATCCACAACCTCAATCAACAGCAATCTGCAACGGTGAAACAACTTCCTTTACACTATCCGCCAGTGGCACAACAAATCTCGCTTATCAATGGCAAAAATTTAATGGATCAGTTTTCAATAACATTTCCAACACTGGTGGTTATTCGGGGGTTACTACATCGACACTATCTGTTAACACGTCTGGTAATTTTGGACCGGGAGATTATCGATGCAGAGTATCAGGCGATCTGGCAGTAGATGTTTTTTCTGAAACGGTTACCCTTACCCTCACCCCGCCTCCAGCTGCAATAATCACTGCTGACGAAACACAACTCACAGCATCATCTGGCGATACATATCAATGGTATCAAAACGGAAGTATTGTACCGGGTGCAACGAACCAGAATTTTGATTTCAATTCTTTAGAATATGGTCTATATGTTGTCGAGGTAACAAAGAATGGATGCACCACCACGTCATTACCTTACGAATATTTGATCACGGGTCTTGAGCAAACCAGAGAAGATTTAAAAGTATATCCCAATCCGGTTGAAGAAAATCTTTTCCTTGAATTCAAACTACCTTACACCATTCAGGTAATTGGTGTAACCGGAAATGTCATTCAAAATCTTAACGCTCAATCAGTCCATTCTTCACTTGATTTTTCTTCGATAGCAAAAGGCATTTATTTTCTGAAGATCAAAAGCGAAGACCACACCCAATATTTTCGGATCATAAAAAAGTAGTTCACTTCTAAATTGCCACGAATGCATTCATATTCGTGCATTCGTGGCAATCTCTTCTCACATCATCATGCGATTTCACCTCACATCAATTGAGGGTATTTTTAGTGCATGAAAAACCTCTTGTCAACACTTTTTATTTTGCTTGTCGTTTCTGCGCAGGCACAAGTCACCAGCACCTTTGATACGGATGCTGATGGATGGACGCTCGTGAATGTTAATGACAATATCACTGCGACCCTGTTACATAATGGCTCAGGCGGAAATCCCGGAGGTTACATTTCGGCCGTTTTACCTACGGATAGTGATCCCGCCTTCTTCTGGAATGCTCCAGCAAAATTTCTCGGAAATCTAACCTACTCCTCGTTGGGCTTAACACTAACGTACAGCCAGCAGCAATTGGTTACGGGTAACAACAGTGAATTCAACGGGAATTATTATGAACAATATTCCCCTGACATCATCATCACCAGTGGTACAACAAACATTTATTATCACACCAGTCCCAAGCCAGCACTTACACCTGCCTGGACAACTTACACGGTTACATTAGATGAAACTTCTCCCTGGCGAACCGGAGCCTGGTCAACCGATCCATTGGCAACACGAGGTCAAATTAAGGCTGCCCTGATAAATGTTACTTCTATCAGGATACGGGGAAATTATAATCTCACCGCCAATACCGTTGGATTGGATGACGTTACGCTCGGAAAGCGTCCCACTTTAATTGCTCCTTCCGTAACATCATTTTCACCAACATCAGGCGGGCCGGGTACATCGATTACCATTAATGGAAATAATTTTGATCCGACTGCTTTAAACAACGCTGTTTACTTTGGGTCGACTGCCGGAACCATAACCAGTGCGAGTGCTACGCAGCTCATAGTCACTGTTCCCCTGGGTGCACAGTATGGCAACATTAAAGTCATCAATAAAACCACTGGTTTAACGAAGCAATCAGCACAACCTTTCAATCCTACATTTCAAGGTGGCGGAAGAATTATTCCGGCTTCATTCGATCCGAAAAGTGATATTAATCTTTCCATTGACATCCAAGGAATATCAATGGCTGATATTGACGGAGATGGATTTACCGATCTTGCTGTGGCCAGCAGCAGTGCGTTCAAGGTCATTGAAATTTACCGCAACTTGGGTTTGGGTGGCGACATAACAGCAGCATCATTTGCTCCTAAAACTACTGTAACCATACCGGGCACATCTAACAACGCCACCGGGCTACAATTTGTTGACTTGGATGGTGATGGAAAATTAGATGCTGTTACTTCCAACGTATTAGTCAACTTTGGAGGCTCTTATTTTATTACCTACCGAAACATCAGTACACCTGGAAACATTGCCTTTGAAGCATTCGAAACTTGGGCAGGAAACAGTGATGAATCACCTCCTTCCTTGATTGTTGATATTGATGGGGATGGACGGCCCGAGATGATTAGCGGTGAAGGTTCTGCTTGTTCCTGCGGCACCGCAAAGTCTATGTGGATTATCCAAAACATCAGCACACCCGGTAATATCGAGTTTGGGGTTTCACAAAATGTTTCATTCTTAATAGATGGCTTTGCGGGTGTAAGTGCCAGCGATCTGGATAATGACGGCAAGCCAGAGCTTTTGGCAAGTTGGTTTTTTGGAGATCGCTTTTCAGTTATTAAAAATAATTCAACACCGGGCAGCATTTCGCTTACAGACCTGGGCACTATTAATACAGGGCAAAATGCAACCCTTCAAGGAGCGGATTTCAATAACGATGGCAAAAATGATTTGGTCTGGAAAAAAGGGAGTGGAATTTACATCAGGCTCAACACCAATGCAGGAGGGCCATTATCATTAATCGATTTTACAACTGAGGTTATCGTAACAGGTGATTTGGGAACGTATGGCGGAATGTCTATTGCCGACATCAATGGTGACGGTAAACTGGATATTGCTGCCACCGATGATGGTGATATAGGTGTATTTGAAAATGTATACACAAGTGGTGTGTTTGATGCCACGGCATTTATTCCAGCCTATCAATATCAGGGAAGTGGCTTTTATCCAACATCGCCTCTCGTGGGCGACCTTAATGGCGATAGCAAATCCGACATAATAATTGGGACTTCCAGTACAAAACGCATTTCAATTTTTGAAAATAAAAATGTTCATGCTCCGGTAATTTCAGTCAACACAGTGAGTCCGTTAAAGGGTGCGATTGGAAGTACGGTAACCATCACTGGAAATAATTTCTCAACCGTGCCTTCAGAAAACATAGTTTGGTTTGGTGGTGTAGAAGCCAATGTTCTCTCATCAACAGCAACTCAAATCACAGCTGAAGTACCGGCAGGCGCAGGATACGAACGCGTTAGCGTTGTGCGTAACGGTCTCACTTCATTTTATCATCTTCCTTTCAACACTACATTTGGTCCTGGAGTATCGTTTGATAACACTTCTTTTTTACCTCCCATAACGTATCCGCTTACGGGTGCTGACTACGATGTAGAAGTGGCCGATATGAACAGCGATGGCAAACCCGAAATTGTAGCAGAGTCACAAATAGTAACAAGTATTATTCGCAGCTATGGGTTATCCTATCGGAACGTGCATACCACTGGAGCCATAACAGCGGCATCTTTTATTCTCGATGATACAACGTCAACCTCAGCACGAAACCTGAAGATAATGGATGTCGACAGCGATGGCAGGCCAGACATTCTCGCTGTGGAAGGTATTTACAGAAATACCAGCACGGCAAGCGAGATCAGTTACGATGTAAATGTAGGTGTTGCTGCTAATGTATATAATCACTCTTGGGCAGACTTTAATCAGGATGGAAAGATCGACATCGCGTCAACGGGAGGGGCAATTGTTTCTGTCTTCGAAAACCGCTCTGCAAGACCGGAAGCTTTCGTTGCCGGAACATACCCAACGGTTTCAACGGCCATTAACATAGCCAAACCTGCGGCTGATGGCGGATTAACTGTTGCTGATTTCGATAATGACGGACTTCCGGAATTCGTCTCCACCAATCCAACTACTGACAACATGAGTGTGTGGCGAAATACCGGAAATTATCGCATTGCTGCTTCGCAATTTGCAGTGGTTGGCAATCTGGCTACCGGGGATAGTCCAAATCGTGTTTATGCCGGTGACCTGGATGTGGATGGCAAAATGGATTTACTTGTTTATCACTGGACTGGTACGAGTACTGCTTTACTCATTGTTTTTCATAATCAAAGCACACCGGGCAACATTGTATTTAACCGCGTTGACTTTACTTTGCCTGCCGCAGCAACCGTTGCAGCTATCAGTGACCTTGATGGCGATGGCAGGCCTGAGCTACTTGCCACCAGTGAAGGAACAGATCAATTTTTTATTTTGAAGAATACATCAACACCTGGTGTAATCAATGCCTCTTCCTTTGCAGCACCTTTTGCTACACCCGTTACGAATCCACGCGGATTAACAACAGGTGATCTGAATGCAGATGGTAAGCCCGAAATTATCATTACCTCAACCCCCAACTCACTTTTGATTTTTGAAAATGCTGTGCAAACTGGCCCTACGATAACCATTTCTACTCAACCTACTTTTACATATGCTTGCGAAGGATCAACCGCAACCTTTACAGTCGATGCTGCAGGCACAACCAATATTACCTATCGCTGGCAAAAATTCAACGGAACTGTATTTACCGATCTCAATGAAGGATCAGGATATACCGGAACAACTACAAAAACACTTTCCATCAACACAAGCGCTACAAGTTTCAGTGGAAACGGTGAGTACCGCTGTAGAATAAATGGTGATCTGGCTCCGGAAGTATTTTCAGATGATGCTCAATTAACCATTAATGGTTTACCCGATCCACCGGATGTTACGGGTGCAACGAGATGCGTTTCTCCTTCCACGGTAACGTTAACAGCAACCGGAGGATCCGATGGTGACTACAACTGGTATGATGTTGCCACTGGCGGTTTGGTACTAGGTGTCAATGGATCGTTTACTACACCTTCCATTATTGCAACCACTACCTACTACGTTTCAATTGAAGATACTTTTTGTGAAAGCGCCCGGGCTCCGGTTGTCGCTACTATTTCGTTGCTTTCAAAACCAGCATTGACTTCGTCCGAGCCGATCGTAAGTGGTGGTATTGATATCTGTGATGGTGAAAATTGTACACTCAATGCTCCCAACGGCTTCGCCTTCTATACGTGGTCAACTGGGGAAACAACGCAACAAATTACAGTAAGTACAACAGATACCTATTCAGTAATCGTTGAAGATGCAGGCGGATGTGTTAGTCCAGCTTCAGATCCAATCAATGTTACGGTGAATGCATTTCCTGCTGCGGACATCACCGTGAATGGCGAGCAACTCACTGCTTCTCCCGGAGATACGTATCAATGGTATCAAAATGGAGATGAGGTTACAGGAGCAACAAGTCACTCCTTTGAATACAATATTCTGGAGTACGGATTATACCTTGTTGAGGTAACGGATAATGGGTGCACTTCTACATCTGCACCATTTGAATATCTGATCACGGATGCTGAACATTTTAATAGCGAGCTAAAACTGTATCCTAACCCGGTAGAAAAAATTCTCTTTACAGAATATCAGCCTCCATACACCATCACCATTATCAATGCATCTGGAATGATAGTAGGAGAAATGAACAGCAATACACGTGGCACATCCATTGATTTAAGTTGTTTTGCATCTGGTATTTATTTTATTCAACTCAAAAATGAAAAAGGCATTTCCTACCATAGAATTGCTAAAAATTAATTGAACACTTTCCTCCTTATGATCGATATAGGAATTGTTCTCCCTCTGCGATGACGAATACATACAAAAAGATGTAATTCAAATTTAGTTCTTACGCTTAGTTTTATTACATACCGATCTGTGAAGACTCACATCGAAAATGCACGATTTGTGATTTTCGATTAGTGACGTATGATTTGGTGCACGTATTTTGAACGATGTACAAATTCCACGCTCCAAATCTCTCATCACAAGTCACTCATCTTAAATCATCATTGTATTACCATATCCAAATGTATTATTTTGCAACCGAAGAAATTCTAACGAAACTAATCTGATGAGTCAGTCCCCACCCATTGCTCACTCGCGCGATAACACGGTGAGATTTTTTACTACTTACGTGGAAACCAACGGTAATGAGCTGATTGGTAAAACGGTTGTGGACCTATCAGCTGGCTCGGGCTACATTGCACATTTATTTGAAAAGGCTGGGGCTGTGATCTGTCCATTCGATTTGTTTCCCGAGCAAAATCAGTTCACGAAAGCAAAAAGTCAAAATATTGATTTACAAAAAACCTTTCCGATAGATAGCCAATCAGCCGACCTGGTTATTTGTGCAGAGACGATCGAGCACTTGCCCAATCAACTTTTTTTGTTTCAGGAAACAGCGCGGATACTAAAACCCAATGGACGATTTATTCTCACTACACCCAATACCTCTTCATTAAGAAGCCGGTTCGCACAATTTATGATGGAGAGTGAGCACTATTCGGTTCCCGCACCGAATGAACTCAATGCTTCTGTCGATTGGGGAAATGGAGATCGGTATTTTGGAAAATTATTTCTGAGTGGAGTCCTGCGCTTGCGTACTTTGGCGGCTTTGAATTCCCTTCGCTTCCACAAAATGCACAAAAGCCAGGCGAGCTCTACCTCCATCTTAATGTTGGTTTTGTATCCCTTCATCTTATTCTTCAACGGGAAGGTGAAACGAAAAGAAATCAAAAACGATCCCGCCAATCAACCGATATACGAAGAGATATTTGCTCTCAACACTTCTCTTAATGTGCTGTTATCAAAGCACTTAATTCTGGAGTTTGTGAAATGCTGATTTTTCTTTTAACGCAATTGCCTCACATCATTATGTGATTCATTTCGCTGCAATTCACGGTACTTTTAAAGTATGAAAACCCTCCTTTCCATACTCTTTGCTTTGTTTGCCGTTTCTGCGCAAGCACAAATCTCCAGCACCTTCAATGCCGATGCCGATGGATGGACGTTCTCAGATGCAGGTACACCGGTAACGGTTAACTATAATTCAACCAATGGTAATCCCGGTGGATACGTTTCGGTATCATACAATTCAAACACAACGGTCGCTTCTGAGGGCTGGTTTGCACCCGCTAAATTTCTAGGACTACAAGTGGCCCGGTCTTACGGAATGAATTTGCATTTCGATCTTCAGCAGGCGTTTGCCGGCACAGCATCCAGCGGACAAGGCGATGTTCGTATCGAAGGAAACGCAGGCTTCGACATTGTGTTTTCGCTACCCGTAAAACCAGCTGTGGCCCCGGCCTGGTCATCGTACACCATAAAATTAGATGAAACCGGAGGCTGGCGAGTGGGCAGCACAGGAGGTGCACTCGCTACCAAAAACGATGTGCTTCGGGCACTCACCAACATTGTAAAACTTGAAATACGTGGCACCTACATTACCAATGCCAACAATGTTTCCGGACTTGACAATGTCGTCCTTGAACAAGGAACATTAACACCGGCACCCGTTGTATCCTCGGTGTCTGCCAACTCGGGTAAACCAGGCGACATCATTTCAATAAACGGTTCAGGTTTTAATACCGTCAATTCTTCCAATGCCGTATGGTTTGGTTTTTATGGTAAAGTAAAAGCGGTGGTGCAAACCGCAACAGCCACGCGGTTGGATGTGGTGGTGCCGCAGAATGCAGCTTACGGGCCGATAACCATTACAAACGCCGTAACCGGCCTCAGCACACAAACGGCTCCGTTCAATCCGGTGTTTGATGGTGGCGGTAGAATCATTCCGGCCTCGTTCAAACCCAAATTCGACATACCCACTATTTTAATAGAATCGGTTTCTGCGGCCGATGTAGATGGCGATGGCTGGATTGACCTGGCCGTAACGAACGACTTCACAGATCGGGTGATTGATATTTACCGAAACCTCGGTACAGGTGGAACGCTTACCCCTGCATCATTCGCTTCAAAAGTGAGTATAGCATATACAGGTTTAAATACAAATGGTACCGGACTTTGGTTTGTCGATCTCGATGGAGACGGGAAGCTGGATGCCATCACTTCCATAGCAACTGCTGGGTTTATTGGCACGTATGTTACCTTCCGCAATACCAGCACCCCAGGTTCAGTTTCATTCGAAGCTCCAGAATATTGGCAAGGTGCAACAGATGAAAGTCCAATCTCATTTATTGCCGATCTGGATGGTGATGGCCGACCCGATATGATGTCGGGCGAGGGAGCCATACCGGGTTCTTTTTGGTTTAACCAAAACATCAGCACGCCCGGCAATATTGAGTTTGGTAGTTGGATCGCTCCTTTTGGTTTGTCGGTGCTTAATGGTTTCAAAGAAGCAAATGTGGCAGATCTGAACGGGGACGGAAAACCAGAACTGATTATCGCCAATGGCCAAGGTCAGGCGATCGATGTATTGCAAAATGCATCCACGCCTGGGGCTCCTGCATTTATTGAGGCATTTCAATTCACTACCAATCAGTACAATGGTTCCCTGGTCATTGCCGATATGAACGTAGATGGCAAAAATGACTTGCTCTATAAAGTAAGTGGCGAAGTAGGTTTCCACATCAGGCTTAACTCCGATACCGATGGCACACTCACCGCTGCAGACTTTGCCTCTAATCTAATCATCACTGGCGATCTCTCCGGGCAAGGCGGCATTTCCATTGCCGATATGAATGGCGATGGAAAACCCGACATCGTGGCAAGCGATAATACGGACTTTGGTGTTTTTGAAAATGTATTTTCCGGAGGTGTGTTTGATGTAAATTCTCTTGTTCCTGCATATCAATACGAGGCACCCGGGCTCAACACAAATCCTACTCCCCCAATAGCGGTTGATCTGAATGGAGATGGAAAACCAGAAATCTTTGCGGGTATCACCAATGCAGGAACCCCCGATAAGTTTACGATTTATGAAAATGTAAACATTGTTGCCCCACTCATTTCGCTTAACACTGTATCGCCACTCTCTGGGCCTGTAGGCAGTACGGTTACTATTACCGGAAGTAATTTTTCTACGGTTACTACCGAGAACATCGCTTGGTTTGGTTCGGTAAAGGCAATGGTACTCACTGCTACTGCCAATCAGCTTACGGTAACTGTTCCGCCTGGTGCAGGGTATGCACCTGTGAGTGTTACTAAAGCAGAACTCACCTCCACGTATCATCTTCCCTTTCAAACTACTTTCTCGTCTGGCGTTACGTTTGATAATACTCATTTCGCACCTCCAGTACAATTCACCCTAACAAATGCCGATTACGATATAGTTGTTAGCGACCTCGACGATGATGGTTTGCCTGATGTGGTAGCCGAAGGTACGCCACTCTCGGGTTTGACTTCACTATTCCGAAACACTCATACCAGTGGGCCGATCAGTGCAACTTCATTAACATTGAACGGCACCATTAGCAGTGTGCACAGTCCCAGGCTGGAGGATATAGACGGTGACGGATTGATAGATATGATGGGTGCGCGTGGCACCGTACACAAAAACAACAGCACAACAGGAAATATATCTTTTCTGGCCGGTGTAAGTATTACCAATGTTGACGGCTTTTTGCCTGCCTTTGCGGATTTTAACCGCGATGGAAAAACCGATATCGTTGTTACAGCAGGATCCTTATCAGTGACTATGGTCGAAAACCGCACAACAAACCTTACGGGAAATTTTACTACCGGGACCTTTTCTTCTTTCGCACCAGGAGTAGTGGTACCCCGGCCCGCAGCCACTGGTACTTTAGTTACAGGTGATTTTGACAATGATGGCTATAAGGATATGATCACCACCAACCCTACCATCGATAACATCAGCTTTTTTAGAAATGCACAGCGGCCGCGTGCCAATGCAACCTCGTTCACGGCCAATGTTGAGCTGACAGTAGGTGATAATCCCCAATTCATTTACACTGGCGATTTTGACCGTGATGGAAAATTAGATGTGTTGGTACAGCACGGAGCGGGCACAACATCCACATTGCTGATTCTATTTCAAAATGCGAGCACGGTTGGCAATATTTCTTTTAACAGAATCGACTTGACCAACCCCAGTGCAACAACTACAGCCACTGTTGCAGATTTGGATGGCGATGGCAAACCTGAGATCATCACCACCAGCGAAAGCGGTAATCGTTTTTCGATCTTTAAAAATCTTCATACAACAGGCGCACTGACGGCTGCCTCTTTCACAACACCCTTCAACACTACGGTTACTGCACCACGTGGAATCACTACAGGTGATTTGAATCTGGATAGCAAACCTGAAATCATCATCACGCGGGCAGCGGGGTTGTTGTTGATTTATGAAAACCTGATTTCATCCGGCCCCACCATCACCATCAATCCACAACCATCACCTATTGCTGTTTGCGATGGTGTAACAACTTCATTTACCTTAACCGCAACCGGTACTACTAACCTTACCTATCAATGGCAAAAGTTTGATGGTTCTGTTTTTAATAATGTAAGTAATGGTGGTGGATATTCAGGAACAACAACAGCAACATTAGGGATCAACACCACCGGTAATTTTGGTGCTGGTGATTATCGATGTCTGATAAAAGGTGATCTCGCTCCTGATAAATTTTCTAACATCGTTACACTTACCGTCAATGTTGTGCCCGCTGCACCAACGGCAAACGGAAATTCCAATTGTGTTCCGGCTGCCATTACCTTAACCGCTTCGGGCGGAACCAATGGACAGTATCGGTGGTATGATGCAGGTGGAGTTATCATTGCAGCACAAGTAAACAGTACTTATGTTACACCTGTCATTAGCACGACAACAAACTATTCAGTAGCCATTAACAATGGTTCATGCGAAAGCACGAAGACATCCGTAACAGCAACCATTCAACCATTGGCAAAACCAACACTCAATTCATCTGTTCAGGCTGTTGGTGGAACGATAAACATTTGCGCAGGTGATGCACTGACGATAACTGCTCCATCAGGATTTACAACGTACACCTGGTCGAACGGTGCTTCGACAAATCCAATCACCATCACCGCATCAACAACAGCCTTGACACTTCAAGTCGCAAATGGTGGTTGCACAAGTCCCCTTTCAGATCCACTCAATATTATAGTGAACCCGTATCCTGTTGCCACCATCACCCCGAATGACACACAGCTTACGGCATCATCAGGCGATAGTTATCAATGGTATCAAAATAGTGATTTAGTTAATGGAGCCACAAGCCAAACTTTTGAATACAATGTTTTAGAGTATGGAACCTATGTTGTGGATGTAACCGATAATGGATGCACATCAACATCAGATGAATTTATCTATCTGGTAACCGATGCAGAAAAAACAGTTGATGGCTTACGAGTTTATCCTAATCCGGTGACCTCCAAAAATTTGTTCATAACGTCATCAGAAAATGCAACCCTAAAAATGTTCGACATACTGGGGCGCAAAGTCAAAGAAGTAACCGTGACACAAGGATTATCACCGAACATAATTTCAGTTCATGAACTGAATGCAGGCAACTATATTATTGCCATACAATCAGCACGAACAACAACACATGTAAAAATAAAAATTGATTAGGGCATTTCTTTCAACGAAGATTAAACAAGAACAGAATTCTCCGTCTCTTTTCTTTTTCGTGCACGATGCAGCACCGTGATATTACCTATGTATAATAATGCAAGACTAACAATTGCACAGACAGCCATCATGCCGACCATCGGAACAGCGGTGTTATTATGAAGTAAACTTACAATCGCAGAAATGATTCCACCTGCACCCAGTCGCCAACTGCCCATCAAAGCAGAAGCGCTGCCGGCATGATTGGTAAACGGTGCCAACGAAAGTGCGGCAGTGTTTGGACCAGTAAGTCCCTGGCCCGTAAGAAAAACAAACATCAGTATAATGAGCGCGTACTTATCATACCAGCCATAATAGGTACCGATTACCAGGATTAATCCGACAACCGACTGGTACATCAGCGTGACTTTAATAATTTGTTCACTCTTGAATTTTTTTAACAAGAAGTGATTGAGTTGTGTCGAACCAATCATCGCGAATGCGAGAAAAGCAAAAATCCATCCGTACTGTTGCTCACTTACTCTATATATATTCATAAACACATCAGCCGAACCTGCAATGTAAGCGAACGGAGCAGCTGTAGCTAAGCCGCCTGCCACTGCATACACTAAAAACTGTGGCTCTTTAATAACGAAATAAAAATTACTCAACACCGCTTTCGGTTTCAACGACATTGAAGCATCAGCACCCTTACCTTCCGGAAGAAGGAAATATACAGCCGCCATAATCAACAACGTAATTCCACCTAACACCAGGAATACATATTGCCAACCAAATGCCGAAGTCATATATCCACCGACAGTTGGGGCGATCATTGGAGAAACGGAAATCACAAGGGTAATAAGCGAGAATGCCTGCGCTGTTTTATTAACAGGAAACAAATCACGAACGAGCGCTTGTGCTGCTACAATACCAGCACATCCTCCAAGTGCCTGAAGAAAGCGCATGACTATCAGTGAAGAAATAGAATCCGTAAATGCGCACCCTATCGAAGCGAGAACATAAATAGCAAGACCAGCATACAATGGATTTTTTCTTCCGAACCGATCAAGCAATGGCCCATATAAAATCTGACCGATAGCGATACCCACTAAATATGCTGTAAGAGAAAACTGTACCTGATCAATCGTTGTATTTAAATCGGTTGCGATGGCAGGGAAGCCAGGCAAATACATATCGATAGAGAATGGGCTGATAGTAGCCAGCGCTCCAAGGATTAAAATAAGAATAAAATAGTAGCGCTGTTTGGAACTCATGAATTGCTTCGAAGTGCAAAGATAACATTACGTGAGCAAAGCCCATTTGGTTCCGACTGCAATAAATTTATTTCGGATGAAGTATACTGCCGGTCAAGTTTCTACTTCTCAAGAAATTCCTTTAGGGATGTATTGATGATTTCTTTCCATCCTTCCTCAAAGTTTTCTTTTGCCAGATCTGGGTTGCTTACCGAGAATGTTTCCAAACCTTCGTGCGTAAGTTTTAATCTGGTCGCATCACCCTCCTCAAACAATTCGAATGTTACCAAAGAATTTCCTTCATAGCCTTCGTATCGCCAACTGTAGGCTAATTTCTTCATTGGAATTGCAGTGATAATTTTACAAAGATGATGATACTGTCTGTCATCAGGTCCGCCATAAAAATCAAATTCAAAACCAACTTCTGGTTTGAATTCTGCAAAATCAAAATACCATTTTTTCATTTGCTCTTTGCTGGTGATAGCCTCCCAAACTGTGGGGATAAGAACCTTGAAAGTTCGCTCGATCACAAAAGGATTATTTTTCATGTTTAATTATTTAAGAATGTAAGTCTGTTGTTGATGTTTGGGGCCAGTTGAAATAAAAATTTCAATTTCCATTTCACCAGCGTTCTGAATTCATTCGCATAATTAAGATATACTAAACCCCTTGGTTGCACAACATACTCTCGATGTTAATAGACTTCATCTGGATAAGTCAACAAAAAAACGGATGTGTTATTTAAATGGTCTAAAACATATAAACGCCTTCGTGTATTCTTTCTATCTTCGGATACCCTTTCTATCATTATGAAAATTCTTCTTTCACTTTTCTTTTCTTTTCTGTGTTTCGTTGGGCTGGCTCAAAAAGCTGACAGCATTAAAGCCATTCTAAATAAAACAAAAACAGATTCAACCAAAACACTTTTGTTAAGTGCTCTGGCAGATGAACTCACAAAGTCAAACGCTAAAGAAGCTGTTGAGCGTGCACACACGGGGCTTACAATTGCCAGGAGAATTGAATTTGATAAAGGTATTTTCGAGAACTCTTTTTCCCTGGGGAGAGCCTTTCAAGCTCAGGCATTGTTCGACTCTGCTGTCTTCTATTTTCATCGTGCACTCAACGTAGCGGAAAAGCGTGAAGACCAATCCGGACAAGCAGAGGTTTGTTCCAGTCTTGGGCACAGCTTCATGCGAAAATCCGCAATGGACTCTTCGCGCTATTATTTGGAAAAGGGATTGACGTTAGCAAAGAAGATTAATAATTACAGAATAGAAGCAGGCATCTATAACAATTACGGAAATGTTTTTTTAGAAGAAAGCAGCTATCAAAAAGCGCTAGAGTATTTTGTTCAGGCTGCCAAACTGTATGAAAATCCTTTGAACGATGAGAAAGGTCAATGTCTCGCACTTTCCAACATTGGTAACATCGAATATCGACTTGGTAACTATGATCAGGCACTTGATTATGCCTATCAAAGCATGGCCATTTCTAAACGAAAATCACTCACTCCATCGATAGGGTATGCTCATAAACTTCTCGGTCGTATCTATAAGAAGAAAGAAAAATATGACAGTGCACTTATGGAATATAAGGAGGGGCAAAAAATTTATTTAATGATGGGCGACACCCGAAGTGTTGCCGAGATTCTACAAAACATTGGTAATGTTTACTTCGAAAAAGAACAACATAATGAAGCATTGGCAAACTACCTTCAGTCATTGAAATTGGCAAAAAGCATTTCAGTCAAACCGCTGATCGCTTACGCATACTCCGCTATAGGTCAGGCTTACGTTATCCTTAAAAAAAATAATGAAGCACTGCTATACTTAGACTCCGCACAAAATGCAGCCCAAGCGATTGGCAACTCCTATTTACTTATAGACACTTACCGTGCGATTAGTTCCGTACACGAAGCCAAAGGCGATTATAAAAAAGCACTGATCATCTATCAACAACTCGAACAGCTTAAAGACAGCATAACACAATCTGAAAACCGGCAGCTTGCTGAAGAAACGCAGGCAAAGTATGAGTTAGAAAAAAAAGAAGCACAGATTACGTTGCTGACGAAAGATCAGGATCTAAAGACCCTCGCGTTGGAAAGACAGCGTGCTATACAAATCGGCTCGGCAGTTGCTTTGCTACTAGTCATTGTCATTGCCCTCCTTTTAGTAAATCGATATCGGGTATTGAACAGAGCAAAACGACTTGCTGAAATTGAACAGGTACGCAATACCATTGCGCGTGATTTACACGATGACATCGGGTCTACACTTTCAACCATCAACATCATCAGCAATCTGGCGATGCGTGAAAACATCAATGGCAACAATCATCATTTAAGCCGTATTGCAGAGCAATCATCTAAGATGATGGAAAGCATGACGGATATGGTGTGGTCCATTAACCCGATCAATGACTCCATTGAAAAGGTAATGGTAAAGATGAAAGTGTTTGCCACTGAAATATTGGAACCTAAAAATATTACAGTCCGCTTTTTCGGGGAAGAATCTCTCAATGGTTTATCCCTCGATGCAGAGAAAAGGAAAAATGTATTCTTGATCTTTAAGGAAGCCATTAACAACGCTGCCAAATACAGCCAGGCGACAGAGGTAAGTGTTACCTTAAAACAATCGGAAGATAAATTGATGATGACAGTATCCGACAACGGCAAGGGCTTTGTAGAAGAAAATGTAAAAACCGGCAATGGACTTAGCAACCTAAAATCAAGAGCTAGCGCCATGCATGCAGAGTTCAACCTTTCTTCTGCTGAAAACAAAGGCACCCGCATTGAGTTGGTATTGCCTATTACATGATTAGGGTATATTGATTGGTGAAACTTTTTATTTCCTTTAATACAGCTTAAAAGAAAATGAGTTTATCGGTTCTACTTTATGAAGATAACGACATACTGCGCGAGAGCATCGGCGGCATGATGCAATTGGATGAACACTACACTTTATCGAACTCCTTCAACAATGTATTGCTTGCAGAAAAGCAGGTTAACGAGATCAAACCGGATATTATATTAATGGACATTGACATGCCTGGTCGGACAGGGATTGAAGCGGTGAAGCAAATCAGAGCGATGGGATTAACCACCCCCATCATTATGCTTACTGTCTTTGATGACACCGAACATGTATTCGATGCCATCTGCGCAGGAGCCTCCGGCTATTTATTAAAAAAACATCTTTCTTTTAAACTTTTTGATGCCATGCATGAAGTGTTGAATGGTGGCGCACCCATGTCGCCTTCCATTGCCTATATGGTGATTGCTTCCATGCAGAAACCACAACAAGCCAAACCCTATCAGCTCACTGCACGCGAAAAAGAAATTCTATCGTCTTTATCGAAAGGGAATAGTTACAAAATGATGGCGGATGAATTTTTCATTACGATTGATACGGTGAGAGCTCACATCAAAAAAATTTATGAGAAGTTACAGGTTCATTCGCAAACCGAAGCCGTTTCAAAAGCACTGAAAGAGCGACTAGTATAATAAAGCATCAAAGCGTTCATTCGTACTTTGTCATTCTTCTCTTGCACTTTGTACTACATGATCATGTAATACTACTATACTTTAAAACTGTGGATTTTTGAGTTAAACAAAATCGGTTATGAAAAAAGTTACAAGCGATTTTAAAAAATCCATTACCCAGGCAACTCTGAAGTTTTCGATAACTGCCATTCTACTTTTCACTATCCTTGAGTTTTCAAATGCCCAAATCACCAGCAACTTCAATACAGATGCAGAAGGTTGGACATTTTCTGATCAGAATTTAAATCAACAGACGGTAAACTATTCCAGTACAGGTGGCAACCCGGGAGGTCACGTTGCATCCACGATAGGCGGTCAGGTTTATTACTGGACTTCTCCTTCAAAATTCAATGGCAATATTGCGTATTTCAGTTACGGTCAAATTCTGAGTTTCGATTTACAGAATCCAGTTACGCCAACCATACATGGATTATTTGGATATGATGTGGCTATCCGACTTCCAGGAGGAGGGGAGTTGGTTCATACTTTACCAACCTTACCCGCAGTAGCACCCGCCTGGAGTACACATACTGTACGGTTGGATGAAACAACAGAATGGCATTTGAGTAGTCCTGTCGGGCCAATTGCAACGAGAGCACAAATCATACAATATTTGTCGGGCTTTGCATCGCTTCGAATCAATGGAAAATTTGTTTCCACAAGTTCAGGTGCAAGTGCTTCATTGGATAATGTAAGACTAGAACAACGAACGATTTTACCCTCCCCTACTATTTCCTCCTTCTTACCGCTCAGTGGAAATGTCGGAATTTCCATTACCATCAACGGAAGTAATTTTGATCCCATAGCTTCCAACAATGCCGTTTATTTTGGATCGATTGCTGGTACAGTTACCGTTGCAAGTGCTACATCACTAACCGTTACAGTTCCGATAGGTGCCGTGTATGGTTCAATTACCGTGATCAATAAAACAACGGGAATGTCGAAGCAATCGACACAAGCCTTCATTCCTACCTTCTCAAATGGTGGAAGAATTATACCTGCATCGTTTGAACCGAAGTTTGATATCATTACAAATGTATATACCGGAGGCCTCGCTATGGCCGATATGGATGGTGATGGCTGGAACGATCTTATTTTGGCGAATGCAAATAACACGGCAGTAGATGTGTTTCGAAATTTGGGACTGGGTGGTACTCTCTCCGCTTCTTCCTTCGGTGCAAAGGTTAGCTTCCCTACCGGAGGAGCCGGCACCAACGGATCAGGATTGCGCATTGCGGATTTGGATGGCGATGGAAAATTAGACATGGTTACTTCCATTGGCCGGTCAGCTTTTGTTGGATCATTCGCAACCTTTCGAAATATAAGCACACCCGGCAACCTCATCTTTGAAACCGTTGAATACTGGGATGGCAAAAGCGATGAAAGTCCGATTTATAGAATAGCCGATATTGATGGCGATGGTCTGCCCGAATTGATGGGTGGTGAAGGCTCAGGCGGAGGCGGGCAAAATGTTTGGATCACGCAAAACATGAGTACTCCGGGAAACATTGAATTCGGATATTCCCTCTTCTATTTTAGCGATACGCTGGATGATGCTGCTTCGGGCGTTACGATTAGTGATCTTGACAATGATGGTAAGCCAGAATTTATTTTGAAACGAAGTTTCGGTGGTATATTCACTGTATTCAAAAACACGTCAACACCTGGAGTCATTTCTTTTGGATCGAACTTTTCTATCACGCAGGGTATTAGTGGCGACATTCTCGCAGGCGATTTTAATCTCGATGGTAAAAATGATCTGGCATGGAAAAACGGATCTACAAATGATGATGTTCATATCCGGATCAACACTAATTCGGGTGGGGCATTGGCAGCAACCGATTTTGCAACGGATATAATACTGAATTCCGAGATTAATACCTATGGTGGCCTATCTCTTGCAGATGTAAATGGTGATGGAAAAGTAGACATCATTGCGAACGATGCAGTCGACTTTGGTGTGTTTGAAAATGTATTTGATGGCGGAGCTTTCTCTGCCAGTTCATTTGCGAGAGCCTATAAGCGACCAGGTGATACAAGTGGTTCGCCTTATCCTACAAGCATCATAGCCGGTGATTTGAATGGCGATGGGAAACCCGACATGGTTTTTGGCAGTACGAATTCAAGCCCAAACCATTTATCCATTGTTGAAAATAAAAATGTACACATGCCATACATTTCACTTACTACAGTCTCGCCTTTAGCAGGTGCTGTTGGTAGCACCGTAACCATAACAGGAGATTATTTCTCTACGACACTAACGGCCAATCAGGTTCATTTTGGAACTGTTAAAGCCACTGTACTTACCGCAACGAAAACACAACTCACGGTAACCGTTCCGGCTGGAGCACAATATGCACCGGTGAGTGTAACGCGAGATCGCCTTACTTCCACTTATCACCTTCCTTTCAGTGTTACCTTTTCTCCAGGAGTTTCGTTCGATGGTTCTTCATTCAGCGCACCGATCAATTTCAATTTAACTTCAGCTTACTATGAAGTGATGACGGGCGATTTAAACAGCGATGGTAAACCTGATGTGGTAGCAACGGGCGGTACGTTTGACGCATACGCTTTTAAGAACATACACAGTAGCGGTAGCATTTCAACATCATCACTGATTGCTGATGACACCCTGGATACATTTGGCTTTAACATCCTTCCTTCTTTACAAGATTTAGATGGCGATGGCAAAACAGACCTCCTTGTTCACGAAGGGTACATTTACCAAAACCTATCAACACCTTCGGAAATTGATTTCACCAACGCCCCTAGCTTTGAATTCTATTCACTTAATCATTCCTACGGTGACTTCGACCACGATGGGAAAATTGATTTTGTAGGAACACGTTTCTCAGAAAGCAAAATCACTGTGACAACAAACAAGACCACCCCTGGTGCTTTTGTATTCTTTAATGGTGTTCAGGCTGACTTCAGCTCCTTCGACATTGGTACAAGTGCGATTAGTTTCACAAAACCAGCAGTGTTTGGTTATACTGCGGCAGCGGATTTTAATAATGATGGATGGACAGACATTGTCGCCACAAATTCTGCCACCGATAATTTCACGGTTTGGAAAAATAATCAAACCAATAGAATCTCAACCGCTTCTTTTACCAACATCGGAGATATCGGCACAGGAGTAAATCCTGCCAGGGTGTACACAGCTGATCTGGATGTAGATGGTAAAGTTGATTTAATGATGTATTATGGAGGCGGTGCTTCGAGCGGAATCATTTCAATCTTCCATAACACCAGTGCATCGGGAGGAATTTCATTCACGCGTCAGGATTTTACCATTGGATCAAATGGAGGTGCAAGTGCTATTGGTGATTTGGATGGTGATGGCAAACCCGAAATTGTTGTACCAAGCGAAGCTGCCAATGTATTTCGCATTTTTAAAAACAATACAACAGCCGGAGTGATCGATGCTACTTCTTTTACAGCGTCATCTACCTTTGCTGTAACAGCTCCACGTGCCGTTGCCATTGGCGATCTTAGCCTTGATGGCAAACCTGAAATTATTATTACGAGTGCTCCCAACTCATTATTGGTTTTTGAAAATCTCGTGCCTACTGGACCTTCCATTGTTATCAACCCTCAACCTGCATCAACCATTATTTGTGAAGGCACTACAACGTCATTTATATTAACTGCTACGGGAGCAAACAACCTTACCTATCAATGGCAAAAGTTTGATGGATCAACATTCAACAATATCACCAATACAGGTGGATATACAGGAGCAACAAGTTCAACACTCTCAATTAATACTACTGGAAATTTTGGTGCAGGAGACTATCGCTGCAAAGTATCAGGAGATTTAGCAACTGATAAATTCTCAAACACCGTAACGCTTACTGTCAATGCTGTTCCCACTGCACCTGCAACGACAGGCGCGAGCAATTGTATTGCAGCAGCCATTACACTCAATGCATCAGGCGGAGTGAACGGACAATATCGATGGTATGATGTTGCTACGGGAGGAACAGCCATCTCCGGACAAGTAAACAGTTCATATACAACACCTGTTATTGCTGCAACAACAACCTATTACGCTTCGATAAATAATGGTTTGTGTGAAAGTATACGCACGCCTGCGATCGCCACCATAGCACCCCTCGCAAAACCAACGCTTACCACTTCCGTGCAACCTGTAAGCGGAACGATAAATATTTGTGCTGGCGATATACTGACAATAACTGCACCTTCCGGTTTTACAACCTACACCTGGTCGAACGGGGCGTCTTCCAATCCGATTACTATTACAGCTTCAACGTCATCATTAACACTTCAAGTAACGGATGGTGCTGGCTGTGTAAGTCCATTGAGTGATGCCTTGAATATTGTAGTCAACCCTTATCCCGTTGCCATCATCACCGCGAATGACACACAACTCACAGCATCTGTTGGAGACAGTTATCAATGGTATCAAAATGACAATGCTGTTAGTGGTGCTACTAATCAATCCTTTGAATTTAATCTTTTGGAATATGGAATATACAAAGTCGAGGTAACCGACAATGGTTGTACTTCTACGTCATCCGAATTTGAATATTTAATTACCGCGATTGAAAATTTTGGCAGTGAATTAAAAGTATATCCTAACCCGAGTGATGAAAATCTCTCTGTTGAGTTTAATCCTCCTTATTCTTTATCGATTGTTGACCTCACAGGAAAAATAGTGCATCAGGTAGACGTTAAAACAAAATCAACTCACATTGATTTATCTGCTCTATCGAAAGGTATTTATCTGCTTCAAATACAAAAAGATCAAACAAAACACAATCTGAGGATTTCAAAGGAATAAGTCCGAATGGCAAAAGCAAAGTTTAACCCCACTACGCATTAGAAAAATAGCCCCGACATTTATGTCGGGGAACAAATAAAAATAAACCAACGGGGCTTTGGCCAGTAATTTTGGCTAAAGCCAAATGTTTTTGCCATTCATTTTCCCCGACATAAATGTCGGGGCTATTGCATAATCTCGGTTTAACATACTTTCCTATTTGATACAACCAGAGTGGCCTTCAGAAGTCCTGACCTTTCCATAGTCTTTAACAAATGCTCTTCGCTTTGAATTTGCATCTTGAATACGATACATCCTGAAGATTAAATCATCAATTAAGTCATTAACTTTACTGGGTTCAAAATTATCTGGGTCATGAGGTCAACTGCACGAAAGTATGTATTGATTTTAACGTTAATGTTGGCTTGCATCAACCTCTCTGCGCAAGTAACAAGCACGTTTAACGCTAACGCAGAAGGTTGGACAACTCCGAACGATGCTGATGCCACAATAGCCTATTCTGCAACAGGAGGAAACCCAGGAGGCTTTGTTTTTGGGACACCCTTTTTTTTCAACTTAGGTGCAGGCACGGTGTACGTTCCCTTTTATTTTGTTGCGCCCGGAACCTACCTCGGTAACCGAAGTGCTTACTATAATGGAACTCTACAATACGATATACAACAAAGCTCTACAGGTACTCCAAACCAATATGCAGAAGTAATCATTGCCAACAGTTTAGGTATTACTTTATATTACTTCCCCGCGACTCCCAATCAACCAGCAGTTGCACCGACTTGGACAACTTTTTCCGTAACGCTTAATAATACATTGAGTTTTTGGAAAACAACAAATAGCTCCACAGGAACATCCGCGACAGAAGCTCAATTACAGAACGTTCTCACTGACCTGGCAAGTCTCCAGTTGAGAGGTCTTTACCGCGATGCGAATACGACCAATCGATTGGATAATGTTTCCTTTAGACCACCCATCAGCATCACTACGCAGCCATCTTCCGCTACTACATGTGCAGGACCAACTCTTTCCTTAACCACAGCCGCTACAAATAATCCAGCAATCAGTTATCAATGGCAACGGGAAACAAGTCCTTCGGTATGGACTAATGTAACGAACACGGGTGGGTATAGTGGCGCAACAACGGCTTCACTTTCAATTAACACAACTGGAAATTTTGGGGCTGGAAATTACCATTGCCGGATTTCTGGAACTGCAGTGAATGATGTTTTCACGAATACAGCAGTAATAATAGTAAATCCTTTACCTTCTGCACCCGCTACAACGGGCAACGCGGCATGCGGTTCTTCTGCCATTACACTTAGTGCTGCCGGCGGTACTGCAGGACAATATCGGTGGTACACCGTGCCAACAGCCGGAACAGCAATTGCAGGACAAACCAACAATACCTATACAACGCCTGTGATCACAATTACCACAACCTACTATGTTAGCATCAATAACGGAACTTGCGTAAGCACAAGGACTCCCGTTGTTGCCACTATTAATACTCCGCCTGTCGCACCAACAACAACCGGAAACTCAGCTTGCGGTTCTTCTGCCATTACACTTAGTGCTGCCGGCGGTACTGCAGGACAATATCGGTGGTACACAGTGCCAACAGGTGGAACCGCAATTGCAGGACAAATCAACAACACCTATACGACACCTGTGATCACAATTACCACAACCTATTATGCTAGCATCAATAATGGAACTTGTGAAAGCACACGGACTCCAGTGGTTGCCACTATTAATACTCCAGCTGTCACACCGACAACAACCGGAAACTCCGCTTGCGGTTCTTCTGCTGTTACACTTAGTGCTGCTGGCGGTGCTGCGGGACAATATCGGTGGTACACAGTGCCAACAGGTGGAACCGCAATTGCAGGACAAATCAACAACACCTATACGACACCTGTGATCAATCTGACTACAACCTACTACGTCAGCATCAATAATGGAATTTGTGAAAGTACAAGGACTCCAGTGGTTGCCACTATTGATATAGTTCAGGCAACCATTACGCAGGTCGATAATACATTGACTGCAAGTAATGGCAGTTCGTATCAATGGTTTTTATTTGGACAACCCATTGCCAACGCTACCGGCCAAATTCTGGAAATCAATTTATATGAAACAGCTGTTTATGCTGTTGAGGTCACGCAAGGAAATTGTACTGAGTTGTCTGGCGATTTTGTTTACCTGATTACGGCAACAGAAAAAGATGATACCAAAATAAAATTGTATCCGAATCCTGTAATCGAAGAACTCACTATTGAGATGCCCACCAATCGTAGCCATTCTATTTCCATTGTTGATATGCTGGGAAGGGAGCGTATTGTCCTTTCAGATAACGGTAGCAGTAAACAAACCATTTCACTTAACGATTTTCAATCGGGTTCTTATGTTCTCGTACTTCAATCGGCTCAATCCAAAAGTTATTTCAAAATAGTAAAGCAGTAGTATAGGTATTGCGATCTTTCTATCAGATAAAAATGCCATTTTAAGATTATCGCTCTTCCGTTATCTTTATCATTTGAACTAAAATCAGTTATGCCAGCAGCAAAAAACACATCCATTCGTTACCATGTTATTAATCATTGTCTCAGTGGTAAAAGAAAAAAGTATTGGTCAGCAAAAGAGTTGATCGATAAAATGCTGGAGAAAGATATCCGCATCAACGACCGCACTCTTCGCTATGATATTGATGCCATGCGCTATGACAAACGTCTGGGATACGATGCACCCATCGACTATTGCAAAACCAACAAGGGATATTACTATACTGAACCGGAATATTCGATTTCATCCATCAACTTCAGCGAAGAACAATGGAAGGCATTCGACTTTGTAATCAACGCTCTGCACGAGTTCCAGGACCTGAAGATCATGCAGGAGTTTCGAGCTGCCATTGATAAACTGGCGGGTGTATTTAGTCAACTGAGGAATCCGGGATCGTCAGCTTACATTGAATTCGAAAAGGCGCCATATTACAAAGGGCTCGATCTTCGTGATGAAATACTGAATGCTATCCATTCACAAACCGTGCTTGAGATTAAATACACCACATTCGCAAGGTCCTATCCATTAAAACACATTGTACATCCTTATTCGCTTAAGGAATACAAAAACCGGTGGTACTTGGTAGGGTTGCTAAACTCACGTAAGAACCCCATCACGCTGGCATTAGATCGAATGGATAAAATTTCGGTGACCAGTAATACTTTTTTGCCGAACACTTACTTTAATCCACAAGGGTATTTCAGTAACATTATTGGCATTACCTATGCAGAAGGCGAGCCGGAAGAAATCATATTACATGCCAGTGCTTCGTTGGCAAACTACATTAAAACACAACATCTTCACGCTTCGCAAGAAATCATTAAAGAAGATAAATCAGGGATACACATACAGTTAAAGGTCATACCGAACTATGAACTAACATCTACCATCCTCAGTCATGGTAAAGATATTAAAGTAATAAAACCTGAAAGCCTTAGAGAACAGATAAGAAAAAATCTGGAAGAAACCCTAAAGCGCTATAATACCGATGTTGAAAAAGACTGAAATAACAAAGGCAACCGGATATGCTCCGGTTGCCAACGTCAACCAATTAAACAATAAACTACATATGGGCTCTACAGAACTTTTTCTTCTACAGTAAGATTGCCCGGCTTATCACGAACCGTAACCAGCACTTTAGTTCCCGGAAGCGCTGCATTTGCAACGGTTGCCGTGTATACATAATCCTCCACGGCATCCTGCAACAACACAGCATCACCTTGCTCCAACAAGTTGCCACCCGCGCTAAAGATCGACACATTCACCAGCGTCACTTTAAAATCATCGGTGGCCCTGATCAACACTTCATCACCAATAACACCACCATAGCGTGAAGCATCGATGTTGTGGATAATCGGTGAAGAAAGATAATCGGCCATAGCCCTGGAATAGGCGCTGAAAAAACGACTATTCGCGTCTGGCTGATACTCGGCTTTTGTTACCGGATTGGCCGTTTGCCTTTTAGCAAACTGCACCGCTCGCAAAAACCGCGACCGTGCAGTTTCCTGGTGGGGTGTTAGCACACCACTCTTCTTTGGCCGGTTGCTCATTATTACATTACCGCGTACTTCACGGTAAACCACTACATCTCCCAGCATCCCGCTGGCCCCTTTCATGATGGGGTTGTTCTTGATTTTCGACATATTTATTTTGTTTTAGTGACACATTTCATACTCGAGCCCGCGGCCCGACAGGGGCTTTGTTTGTGCTCGATAGTACGAAAGTACAGGGGCAGGCGGCAATCCATTTGCCGCCTGAATTTTCTTAAGAATATTTTTTGATTTTTTTTATAGAATTGAAATCAACGCCCGTAGTCCATTCAGGACACTGGTTCTTTTGTTTATGAGTACCTATTCACCAATTTTGATCCGTGAGGACATGCCAAGGAGAGGTGCTATTACATTGAAAGAAATTTACAGTTCGGGCCAGAAAGTGACTTCAAAATACATTTGTGCAAAAAACCTAAAAACAACTTCAAAGTTTAATGAAATATTTTAGTCATTACTGTAGAGTTATAATAAAAATTATATCCTCGTCATATGTTGATCGCAGAACAGACTTGCTAATATGTTATTTAAGATTAGTAGGCAACTCCATAATTCATCATAAATTAAAATCACGAAGAACAAGCAAATCAGGTTTCAAGATAATAGATGAAACCGTAATGGGATTTGCTGTTTCATTCTTTAGCTATTCTGAGCTAATTAATTTGTTTGAAGAAATTTTTATATATCAGATCTATAAATTTTCATGCGTTACTTCTAGTCCCATTATATTGGATTGCGGAAGTAACATTGGTCTGTCTATTATCTATTTTAAAACAATTTATCCTGCTTCAAAAATTCTGGCTTTCGAACCTGACGATCGAACTTTTAAATTGCTAGAACAAAATATCAAAAGAAATAAACTAGAGCAGGTAACACTTCTGAATTTAGCATTGGCAGATATCGATGGAAGTGCTTCACTTTATAAAAACAAATCATCGTTGGTTTCATTGAATTCGAGTCTCATTCCTGTACAAGATAGTTATATCGAAAAGGTGCAGATTAAAAGGCTATCTGACTTTATTTACGAGAGGGTAGAAATGTTGAAACTGGATGTTGAGGGATCGGAGCCGCAAATTTTAAAAGACTTAATAGAAAGAAAAAAAATAGACTCCATAAATCAGATGATAATAGAATTTCATCCAAATGTCATTCATGACTCAGTAACCGATTATTTTGTTATGCTTCAAAAATGTGACTTAAAGCTATATGAAGTCAAAAAAGGTCCACACCTAAAATCTACTGATGTAATCGCTCATTTCATAAACAGATACCATAATGAAGGTATACTATCAACAAAGTAATTGAGATTTGAATCTACCAATCTTATATCTTTCAATTTTTAGTTTGCTTGCCCAACATCCATTCATCAACTACTGTAAATCCTAAGTACTTTTGTAACATCTCCAAAATAAAAACTCCTCCTCTACCTGCCACCAAAACAATGACCGGTTCCATAGTAATGTAAAAACGGTTGTCCCAATCTACTGTTGAAATTGCTATAATCAGGCAGTTGGCCATTATGGTGATCATTACAAAGACCCGAATTGGATTATTTGTTAATTGCTTCCAGCCAAAAAAGAAAAGAATGTACACGATCAACATCCAAACCGCTGTATAAACATTATGAAGTGTGGTGTAATAAGGTCGTATTCCACTCAGTAAATACCAAACTTTAAGGGTGCTGGCTTTCAAGAAATGAATGGGATTATCGTACATAAAGATGAGTATCTTCAGTAGGGGGCGAGTGTCTTCGGGAGGCAGTATCAGTTCACTCGGATCAAGTCGTAGACCAGGCTCATATAACTCGGTGCCTTCTATAGTACTCATGTAAGTCACAATATTACCTTGCACATAATTCTCTGCAAGATTCCAATGGAGAAACATTGCATCCGCTGCAAATAATCCCAACACTACGATACTAGCAACTAAAAATAATTTCAGCCTTCTTACTTTATTGATGGACTCCCAATAATAGGCCAACAAAAAAAATACTACTCCGACAATTGGAATAATACCGGTGGGTCTGGTAAAGAAGCCAAGAATAAGTAAAACGGAAACCGAAATAAAATCTTTTACCGTACCTTCAAAACGACTTAGAACATAAATCAAAAAACACATCAGGCTACAGGCCAAAGATTCTGTCATCAATGTAGTATTCCAATGGATGTTATCCCACCAAAACAAAAAAATGATGCACGATAAAAAACCAGCGAGATGATTATTGAAAATTTTAGTGCCAGTCCTATATAATAATATTAGGGCGACTCCGGAAAGAATACATTGAAAAATAATAGTAGGGTAAACTAAATTTGGAAATATCCATCGGAAAAATGCAATGATGGAGATATGGGTTATGTAGAATGCATGATGTATATCAATTAAATTTCCGTTTGCCAGAAGGAAATCGGCACCCTCCAAATAGCCATTTGCATCAAATAGATTTCGGTAGCCATAGAATGCAATTAATACAGCATGTACTGAAAGCCATAAGAAAGCCAAGCAGACTATTGCCAATAAGTCTTTCCTTCGCTCGTCTGTTAAATTGAAAATTGACATTGGTTTTTGCTTGAGGTTCAAATCGGAGATTTATTTTTTTTGAGTGGATGACTTGGCTTCCCGTTTTCTTAAACGCTCATCAAGCTGAATCAAGTATAATGTTAATTCTTCTGTTTTTTGTAACATAATAGCACTCATCTTTTCTGCATCAATTCCATCTTTTTCTATTGCTTTTGAAGAATGTACTCCAGGTAAATGGTCGTTTAATTTTATAAACTCTTTGAGCTCTATACCTCATTCAAGAACATTCTTGAATTGCGTATGCCATTTTTCATTTCTTCCACTGATCCCATTTTTTCTATGTCACTTTTACTCTTCAATCTGATTCACCTTTTATCTACCCGCCAGATCAAAATAGTTTCACCAGAAATGAAATAAGTCGTTTATACAGAAGGGCTCCCCCACCTCCCACTAACAGTACAATTCCCGGCTCCATCGGAATAAAGAATCGATTGTCCCAGTCGACAGTTGCAATTCCAATCAATGCACAATTCACAATGATTACGGTCGCGGCAAAGACCTTTATGGGATGAAGAGTATTTCGGAATCCGAAAAAGAATAAGATGTAAATCAAGAATGTCCAGCTCATCGTAAGGAAATTATGGGCAGTTGAGTAGTACGGCCTGTAGAAGGAGATTAAGTACCAAATTTTCAAGCTTGCGGTTTTAACAAAATGACCAGGGTTAAAAAAAACATAAGAAGCCATTTTTAACATGGGATGGCTGTCTGGATCTCCTAAGTCAATATTGTTTGAAGGCAAATGCAAACTCTCCTCATACAACGGTGTGCCTTCAATTTGATTCATGTAGGTAACAATATTTCCGGCCTTTAATTGTTTCGAAAAATCCCACCGAGAAAACATGATGTATGAACCTCCTAATCCTATTAGCAGTAACAAGACAGGAATTCCAAATTTTAAAACAGGCTTGGCCATTATCTGCTGCCAATAGTAATACAGGAAAAAACTAACTACTCCTACGAACGTGATAACACCCGTGGGTCGGGTAAAAGTTATAACAATAACCAATAAAATAATGATAACATAATCCTTAACAGTATCCTTGAAAAACACGAGGCAATAAATAATGAAACAGGTGACACTACACGATAAAGATTCAGTCATTGTCGTTGTGTTCCAGTGAATATTATCCCACCAGAGCAAAAACACCAGACCGGTAATAAACCCCGCCAGTTTAGTATTGAAAATCTTGACGCTTGAAAAGTACAACGATACCATGGCAACTCCAGAAAGGATACACTGAGCAAAAATAAAAGGCATAATTTGGCCTGGGAATATCCATCTAAAAACTGCGATGAGGCTGATTGTGGTCAAATAAAAAATGTGCCGAGTATCTTCAAGTCTTTTGTATTTTAATAAATAGTCAGCACCTTTTATATGTGAAACACCGTCTTCTAATTCACGGAACCCATAATGCTGGATAAGGAAGGTATGAACCAACAGCCAAAGAATGATCAATCCTGAAAGATAGTAATTCTGTGGTCGATTCATCTTAAAAGGCAATTTCACAAAAGGAAAATAGTATTGGTGTGTTTTAAATTTCTGAAGTTAGTTGGCTTGTTTTATTTACTTCTTCTCCAGATGGTTTAACCGGTCGCTGAGTTTAATCACATATACAGTTAGTTCTTCCACTTTTCTTAAAAGTTGAACGCTCATTTCTCCTGTATTAATTCCGTCTTTCTTTATTTTTCTTGCCGATGGTAGATTAGGTAAATGTCCATTTGTCAAAATATAATCTGCCTCTCCCAGGTATATTCGGGCATCATGTAAATCGCGGTAACCATAAAACAAAATCAAGATGATCTGTATCGCAAGCCAGAGAAAAATCAAAAGCCATGCTGCATAAATACCTTTCGCTTGATCAATTATTATTTTCAAAATAGTATAATGTGGTAGTAACTTTAGCAATTATTCTTTACCCGAAGATGGCTTTGTTTCTAGTTTCCTTAATCGATCATCAAGCTGAATTAAGTATAATGTTAATTCTTCCGTTTTTTGCAACAAAATAGCGCTCATCTTACCAGCATCTATTCCATTCTTCTCAACATTTGCCGAAGAAGGAACACCAGGTAAGTGACCGTTTATTTTGATAAATTTTTTGAGCTCTGGTAAAGGTTGAATTTTGTACCCACTTTGAAAAACATAATCCGGCCATCTCGAACTCAACGCTACCCTCGCGCCTTCCGTAATTACCTTGCCCTTTACGGAGAGTTTATAACCAGATGCAGATTCTGGCGTACCTACACTTACCGAGCCATCTTCATTACAGAATATACTTTCACAAAGTCTTTCCATTGTTATGGGATGTTCAATTGTATTCTCAACGCCAGCGCATTCCCCACAAATATACTTTAGCTTAAGAACAACCGGGTAAGTGCCAATGGCACCATAGGTATGACTTGGATTCGATTCTGTTGATGTTGCACCGTCTCCAAAGTTCCAGCTATACGAAATCGAGCATCCATCTGATCCCTGGCCTAATACAGGTGTAAACGTATAGGTTGTACCTGTTCTATCTGATTGAAAATCGGAAGTAAGTTGCTGACAGATTAATGTCTTCTCATACGCACCTAGATCAAGGCTATTCTCGCCCAATACTGCGTAGTTCACAAACCGATTTAATCCATTTATATCAAGTGTAACAGAAGAAGGAAATGCACTTGAGTCTGATTTATCAATTGCAGGCGAACCATCCTGTAGATTTAAATCTCCATAGTCGGGTATTAAATTATTATAATCCTTAACCCAAACGCCTCCATTTGGCGCATCAGAAGAGACATAGAGTTTTTTATCATGCTCATAATAGAATGCTGATTCTATTTCGTTATCAATCATCGGAGGATAGACTCCATCACCAATGTCTTTCAAGTATGATTTTTGTTCACCGTTAATTGTGTTGATCGTAAAAAGCCCGCCATTTAATTCACATCCAATGTAGATCAGGTTTTCATCACTGTTTTTATCAATCGTGTTAATGAGATTGCTTGTTAACAATGAGTTTGTGGTGTTATATATTTTACTTGTCTTGTCGGTTCGGTTCCACACGAACAAACCTGCGTGCGTTCCAAAATAGAATTTGTCATCGGCCCGGTCAATATACATGCTGGTTACCAGGTTCGATGGAAGTTTGGGATTATTTGGCCGTAGCGCAATACCTCCTTCTGTATTGATAACACCTGTTGCATTCGTATTTCGATTCCACCACCAAACTCCATTCCCCATGGAATAGTAAAGTATGTTGGCTACTTCATCATGAAATAAACGATGTCCGTTCCAGTATGCTCCATCATCACTAGCAGGGTTCACAGGAGGCAGCGCAACAGGGCTGGAGGTTGTTGTAATCCAACGTTTGGTATTCGTCAACAAGTTCAATTCAAGCAAACCATAAAAAGTAGATGGCGTATTAAATACCGGGGTATAAAGAAGATGATTCTCATTATCGATTACAATATCCTGAGTTTTGCAAACTGTAAAGGTAACTGGCTCGCCAGCTACGAGATTTGTTGATGAAACGACTCCGGTAGCTCTGTCAATAGAAAATATACCCGTTTGTCCATTCCCAGTACCCAAAAACAATTTGTTTCCTGCAGTATATATGGACTTTTCCGGTCTTTGAATTCGGCCAAAATTAATATCATAATAAACCGTACTGGTTGGAAGACCATCTGTTAAGTTGGCGAAATCAATGATCTGGAACTTTGATCCATGTAAGTACAATTTGTTATACGGTGCGTCAAAATAACACCAATAGACATGAACACCCGGCATTTTCGGTCCTGAAAAATTCAAAACATTCTCATACTTTTTATCAGTCTGATCAATCGGTATTACGTTTGTTCTTGGGAATTTCCCGACAACACTTGGTTCTCTGACAAATAATGGATCTTCACTTGTGTTTTGATCAGTCTCTACTCCGTAACCTCCCTGAATAATATTATGTTGAACTACAGGGGTGCTGTTGTTGTTGGCAATCTGATTATAACTTGTTGAAGTTTCGGATGTTCCTTTAAAATTCTCCCATAGTATTGAGTTTTTTATTAGCGCAGTGGATTGTGCGTTGTTGTAAATAGCACCTCCATCTCCTGTCGTATTGCAGCTATTTTTCGTGAATGTACAATTAATGATTTCGGAGTCACCTCCAGCATTCGCCAGAGCACCACCATAACTCGCATAGTTAGTTGAAAATGAGCAATTCACGAAGCTTGAAGAATTTGAACCTGTACGAAGATAGTTACTAGCTCCTCCTCCAATAACGGAAATATTCCCATTAAAAAAACAATTCGTGACTTCAGTTGAAATCGAGCTACCATCTGAAATATTGACGAGACCACCGCCAAAGCCACCGGCGCTATTATTAACAAATTCACAATTTCTGATTTTTGGTCCTGCAGAACTTGTTGTGGCACTCACAACCATACCACCACCAGACATATAAAATGATGGAGTCTCTGTTGCACTATTTGCATTGCCCTGTGTAACAATGAATCCATCCACACCAGAATTCCCATCTACATTCGCTGCAACAACTACATGGTAGGAGTTATCACTTTTATCAAAGAGCATTCCCAAATCACCACTCAAAACGGTTCTATTACCTTTCCAATTGCGCAGCTCCAGTGAAGTTTCTCCACCCAGAAAGCCTCCGTACAGGAATGTATTGGCGGGTAAATTGAAGGATACATTTCGATCCACAGTATTCGTTGGTCGATATTCCCCCTGGCTAACCCATATCTGTTTGTGTTCCGATAATCCAGCAGCCGCAGTAATGGCTTGCTGTAATTCAGGATAGGCATTGGCCCAGGTTGATCCGTCACCCGTACCTGTGGCACCTTTTTTCACATAGATGATTTGAGTTGGATATCCAAGGTGATAGGTTTCTTCTAAGGTTCTTCCTGCAGCATCCCTAGCGGTAACAGTATAATCACCCAGATTCTTATTTGTAATGGTCGATGTTGTCTCTCCACTTGACCAAAGATAGGTGTACGGAGATGTCCCTCCTGACGCTGTAACTTGTATCGCACCTCCGGTTCCATTCGGTTGCACAGGTGTAATGGTTTTTGTCAATGCCAATTGCACATCAAATGAAGAACGGACAACTGGATTAGATCCCGTAGCCACCAACCCTTTGATTCTCCACGCCTGGCTCTTGGGTATCCCTACCGAGCGTTTTAAAACTCCATTGTGATAATACTTAACATAACTGCCTTCTCGCGATACACGAAGAACATCGCCAACAGCACATATATTCAACTGATTATAACTGCCGGATTCCATAAAATGGCCTGTATTAAGGCCCACATACCAACTATATAATGTACTTGGGTAGTTAAGGTCTGCATCTGAAATGCTAAATCCAACAACGCTATAACTTGTTAAATCAGCGACTGTAAACTCCACCCAGCCATCAGCTCCAGCAGGCAAAACGTTGTAGGCATTTGCACCAGCATTCCAAGCTAAACCGGATGGCGTCTTGGTTAAAGCACCACTATTGTCTGTAACGTTAGTCAGGTCTCTCCATTTTACTTGATATGACTGAGCGTTCAGTTCATAGCTACTAACCAAACCAACAATTGCTAAAACGAAAATGAGACGCATATTTTTAATTACTTTAATCTGTAGTGTCAACTTCTTTTGATATGGAAAGAATTAGCGCTTGCTCTTATTCTTTTCCTTAAGCTTTTCATTCTCCAGCTCTAACGTCTTCATTCGTTCTTCCATTTGAATGAGGTACAAAGACAACTCTTCAATTTTTTCTAAAAGCACTACATTGATTTCACCAATATCAATTCCCTCTTTCTCTATCGTTTGAGCAGATGGTACGTTCGGCAAATGTCCATTCGCATCAATGAACTTTTTTAAATCAGGTATTCCTTTAAGCGCATATCCATTTTCAAAAACATAATCGGGCCAATCTCCCTGAAGCAATACCTTCACACCTTCCGCCATTATTTTTCCGTTAACCGCCAGCGTGTATCCGTCCGGAACATTAGGTGTTCCAATGCCCACCGAACCATTTGGTCCGCAGAAGATATTTTCGCATGTACCTGTAGCTCCTTCAACTGGTAATCGCACTGTTGCTTCAACAGCATAGACAGATGCACCTCCGCCATTCACCGATCTGACACGGTAATAATATGTGTTACCGGAAATAAGACCAGTTGAATCAACGAACGAAACCGTATCAGCAGGTACTGTGGTCAATAAGGTATATCCGCTACCTGAAGTCAATGACCGTTCAATTTCCATTTCGGTCTCATTCGAAGCATTATCGCGCCACGTTAATAGAGCTGATGTTGGAGATACAACAACAGCACTTAAACCACTTGGTGCTGTTGGCAAAGGTTGGGGTGTTATAGCACTCACAACAGATGTGTAGACAGAATTGCCTTGAGTACTGACTGCTCGTATGCGATAAAAATAAGTTGTTCCAGCGGTAAGGCCAATATCGGCATTGGCTGTAGCATTTGGTGATGTTGTAGCAACCACGCTGAAAATACCGGTCTCACTTAATGCCCTTTCAATTTTAAATTCGGTCTCGTTGTTGGATAGATCAGTCCAGCTTAAATTGATTGACGTAGCCGATACCGCAGTTGCCGTAAGGTTTGAAGGTGCTGTTAATATTGTTTGTGTTGTCGTAGCACTAGCCTCAGAAGTGAAGGCTGAGTATCCACTGGCATTAACAGCTCTCACTTTATAGAAGTAGGTAGTTCCAAAAATCAAAGTTGCATCTGAGTACGAAACAGCTCCCGGGGGTCTGGTCGCGATTAAACTAAATTCGGTTCCGGTCTGCGAGGAACGGACAATATGAAAACCCGTTTCATTATTCGAGGCATCACTCCAGCTCAGGTTAATGGTGGTGGGAGATATTGTTGTTACAACAAGTCCGGTAGGCGGATTGGGTGTAGCCGCCGGGGTGGTGGCCGTTACCTCAGTGGTATAGGCTGAGCTCCCACCAGTATTAATTGCCCGAATTCTGTAGTAATAGGCTGTGCTTCCTGTGAGGTTAATGTCGGAGTATGAAACAGCATTGGCTGCAGTGGTGTCAATTAAACTAAAACCAGTAGCCGTTGTAAGAGATCGTTCAATTTCAAATCCGGTTTCATTGCTGGAGGCATCTGTCCAACTTAAATTAATGGAGGTTGGTGATGCTGCAGTAGCAGTAAGTCCGGAAGGAATCGCTGGTATTGCGGCTGGAGTAGTTACAGAAACCTCTGAAGTATAGGAAGACATCCCTCCTGCATTGATTGCACGAATGCGATAATAGTAAGCAGTACTGGCCGTTAGTCCGGCATCTGAGGAAGTTACAGCATTAGCAGCGGTAGTGTCGACCGGCGAATATCCACTACCCAAAGTAAGAGATCTCTCAATTTGAAATCCAGTCTCATTGGTTGAGGCATCTGTCCAACTTAAATTAACCGAGGATGATGAGACAGGAGTTACCGCTAATCCTGTTGGAACGGATGGTGGTGCCGTTGCAATGGCAAGAACCTGAGCTGCTGTTAGTGCCGTATTATAAATTCTGACATCATCAATTGAGCCGTTCCAATAACCTGTGCTATTAAGATTAAGTCCGATAAACGCTTTATTCAAAATCAAAAACCAACTTTTGGCAGCGGATGAAACCAAAGCACCATCTGCATACAGTTTTGCAGTAGTCCCATCATAGGTAAAACAGATGTGATGCCATACTCCCGAGGTCCAAAAATTGGTGACCGTCAAATTGTCTCCATAACCACCAGCAGATAAAGATGTTCCACTCTGAAACATAACCATTCCTTGTCCTGTTGTTGTGTTTCCATATCCAAAAATTATTCTTGCTCCTGCACTTGTGTTTGTGGGTTTGGCCCATGCCGATATTGTTCTTGCCGAAGATCCGGCAGGAAAACTGGATGGATTCCCTAAGTTAATGTATTGACTCGTTCCGTTAAGAGTCAATGTATGACTCCCCTCAACACTACTCGTGCTGTAGGTAGGAGTACCAACCGCTGTCCCGTTTACAGTACCAATGGCATCATTAGCATTGTTATTAAGCTTCCACTGACTCAACTGGGCCATCGTGGTCAGGGCCTGCAATGCAAACAACAGGAAGGACGAGATAAAGACTACCTTTTTCATATATTAACGTTTAATTCTTTCTATTTTTTGACACTATTTTTACTATCGATTCTTCGGTCTGATTGTTTCTTTTTTGATCCTGACTTGAAGGAAGGCTCAAATCCAAAGCGTACATTAAACCGGCTTGGGTATGGGTTGGATTCCGAAGACCGATAAAGGTTGTACATGACTTGAACATTGCCGATCACCTTCGGTGCAAATGAAAATTCTTTTTTGATCCCTACATTATAACACCATATCCAATTTCGCTGGCCAACATCTTGTGTTACTTTTTGCTGAGGTGGAATAAACATGTTGATATCTTCTACCTCCAGCCGTCCTGATAAACCTTTGAATAGTAATACATCGGTAAATAATCTCCCCCCATAAATTCGTGTTTGATTATACGATGTTGGATGGCTGCCCAGGATAATACGTTCGTTCCATCCTGCACCGATCGACCAATACAACGTTAAACGATAACGAAGGGTAGGATTAATATCGACAAGCCACGCACTCGGCTTTTGCACCTGAAATGTAATGCCAGGAGACATCCGCTCAATGGTTTTTAGTTTACGAAGAGTATCACGCTTCTTCGGCAAGTCACTTTTCTTGCTGAGTACAGTCCCCATTGTGTTCTGATATTTCGCCACTTTGTTCATTGAGCTCTCCAGCTCTTTGGAGGCGAGTGCCATTTGCTGTGCTACAATCTTGTGTGCCCTAGCCAATGTTTGTTTTTCATAAGCCTCTGGATTCTTATATGATTTGATTTTAGCCTCCTGTTCTTTCACCAACGCATCTCCCTTTTGGAGTTCAGCCAGTTCTTTATCAATTGGCAATTGTGACACAACATCTTTTTCCAGATTCTCTACCTTATCAAGATTCCCTTCCTTTAATTGTTTAATATCTTCTGTATATCCTGAGACCTTATCTACCGAACCCGCAATTTGGTCGGTGCTTGTGGTCAGTTCATTCAGTTTATTCAATTCTTTTACATTCAGGTCAGTACTCGGCAAATCCAAATTAATATCAAAGGTTTTGTTCAATGGACTGTCAGGCAAATTAGCATCCGGCATATCTACAGCTGGCATGTTTAAATTCGAATCCGGAAGTTTGGCGCCCGGCAAATTCATTTCCGGAATATCCGCATTGGTGGTAGGGAGATTTACGTTTGACGGCAGGCCTCCCTTCCCCCCAGCTTCTTTCGATAACAGACTTAACTTCTCATTGATCTGCCCGGTTGATCCATTACTGATCTTTTGAATTTTTGACTGTTGATCCTCTACACCCGTTTGTACTTTTTGTAGCGGATTAATAGATTGAAGGCTATCCATTTTTCCCGTGTATCGATCCACGGATAAGCTCGTGTTTTTCAGACTATCAACTTTCCCTGTTACTTTGTTATCAAATAGTTTGGATTGGAATTTTGTCACCAGTAAGGTTACACTATCCTTAACCTGATTCTCCTTACCTGTCAACTGGTGGACACCATTATCCAGTTTGCCTTTAATCGAATCGACTATACCAACTTTGTTTTGTAATGCATTCTTCAATTTCAACTGAACCGAATCCACCCTATTCTTCACACTATCAATACCCAATTGAATTTTGTTCACTACGTGATCCACTTTCTTACCCGCTGAATCAAGGGGCGCTAAATTAATTTGACGCGCACTATCCAATACTTTGTGCAGAGGGTCTTCCTGCGGAGGAATGACTTGTGCCCTCAATTCAAGCAGTGCAGCAAAAACAATCAATATGGTGAACCTGATTTTCACTATCTATTTTCAGTCTTTTCTATAATTAATAGGTAATCGTTTTTCTAAACTCAAGAGTGAAACGGATATTGGTTTCACTGCTGGTTTGGCTGACTTTCAATACTTCTTCCGTAAGCTGATCAATCGAGCCACTGCACAACACCTGTTGAAGTACGTTAGAGTCATTATTTTTTTCATGTGCTGTTACAATGCGCAAATTCTTTTGACTATTTGTAAATTTCCACGTGCCCACGAGATTAATTAAATCGGAACAACAATTGTCTCCCTTACAGGTGGGATCATCCGTGATCGATCCATGGTCAAATTCAAAAGTTCCATCTGCAAAGAAAATGTAAGCATTATCCATTGCCATGGGATGCGATAGCGCACAAGAACCCGTTTCATTATTGGGAGTAATCGAATGCAGATACCACGACTTTTGTGAACCATTCGTTAGCAATTGAATGCGGTCTTCTATTGTCGTTGATTCATTCTTACTCGTTATACCGAACCACATAAGGCTCAGGAAAAGAAATACGTTTGTTATCATATCTTCTGAAATAGACTATTATCTAATTTTATTACTCCTAGTAGTTTATTTGGTGGTAAAGCTGGTTTTACCATGTACATTGCCCTCTACATCAAACTGTTCTTCCATTTCAACAACCTGCAAGGGAAGCATTTCGACAATCTCGTCCTCATCCTGATTGCACGCCATAGATCCAACGGCCAATGCCAACGTAATGAACAGACTCCGACAAAACGATTTCTTCAAAAACATGCTCAATGATTTACATCCTTTTTTAAACTATCTATCTCTTCACTACTGACTTCTAGTTCCATCTTATCCGCTGCTTGATTCAGAGTCACTGAGGTGAGGCGTGAGACTTTATGGAGATGAAAATAACCTTTACAATTTATCTTTTAGTAAATAGAAATTATTTTTTCTGTCCAAAATCTCATAGGGAGCTTTCGAAATTTTCAAATCATTTTCCCTAGTTAGAAATAGATATCTGTTATCTCCAAATTGTTTATAATTTACGTCAAGAATTAAAAGATGGGAATCCAACGAAGAGGAAAAAATAGATCCGGAAATTTTTTCTACTTTCAAATAAGCGATAGCACGTAATAGTTTCGCATGTTCAATGTCATTCAGTAATGCACTAAGGTTACAATCATTTGTGTCTATGTCATTACCTAACGAATCAAAACAATGACGATAACGAATTGTACTATCAAATAATACATATCCTAATGGGCTCGAAGGAAGTGAGTCTCGTAGCTTGCTAAATACATCCTCCAAAACAAGTAAATGTTCTTTGATATTACTAAGCTCATTATCGGAATAAGTGATTTTGGTAATTACCCTATCAGATTCACTAATGCAGGAAGCAGCTATTAAAACCAAAAACCAAAAAGAACAAAACCTTCTAGAATGTATAAGCATAAATTTAATAATTGTATCCAGCGCCAATTAAATTGTAATCCCGCGGGCCATCAAACCAAGTTCCTATCCCGCCCATGGGTCTGATCGTGTAGGGTATAAGAGTTGGAACCATACGTCCAGGAACAATTCCAAATTTAACTCTAACTGAGCTCTTAAATTGCGCCAAACCTGCTCCAAACCGCGACCATCCCAATGAAAAACCATATGCCTTAGCAGCAACACCAAAACCGAAATTTCCCCAATCATCAGCTCTCATAAGTCGACCATTCCAAATGGCATAACCAGGGTACGCAATTTCGTCCCATTTAGTACCCTTTCTGTTCTTCAAATCATATGGGGCACCAGTACCTATGAGGTCAGAAAATCTTTGATTCGCTTGAACACTTCTTGAAACCCCCGGAGTATTGTATATTGCCCCCTGCGCTGCAAAATAATTCTCCATTTCAGAAAGCAACGCATCAAAAGCTAAGCTCCTTTCATCCCTTGAAAGTTCAGTAATGAAACCACGAAACTCAGTTTCAGAAGAAGCTCTTACTCCGCTCCAGTTTGTGACACCATTAACTGTATTTCCGGCTATAGCTGCATTTGTTGTTGAATAAGCTTTATCATCGATAATTCCATCGTTACCTACACGTTCCCCATATTCATTGAAATAATCGCCAAAAAATCCTCCATCCTGATCTACTCCGTTTACAGGATTATTACCCATGCCAACATATGGAGAGAAGTACTGACCAGCCGGGTCTTTAGCCATCCACCTTCCAATCATCGGATCATACTCCCTCAATTCAAAATGATTCCATCCCGTTTCTTCATCCTTCTCAGCAAACTTTCCCTGGTAACCATGCCGGTAACTTTCACGCGTTATCTCACGGTCTTTAATGGCTAAACCAAAAGGGTAGAAATCACTGCCGGCCACTATGTTGGAATAATTATGATTTACTCTTAAATCATCGAAGTAAACCTCCATGTTCTGATCGCTCTGGTTCGATACATACACGTAGATGTAACCTTCCTTCTGTATTTTAATATCATCCAATATCAAATGCTCATGAAGTTTCAGATGTGGATCCACTTCAGGAATTTCTGCATCTTCCGACACCTGGACAAAATCGTATTCCTGTACCTTATAATTCTTGTCGAATACGATATAATTTAAAAAAGCGCGAGGTTGATTGGTGTTCAGTGTTCCCGTTTTTACGGGTAAAGCACTTATATCTCCAATATTAGAGACGTCAAAAATTGAAACTCCATCTACTACAGCAGCTGCACCAAACGTTGTGGTAAGGAAGGGAGCAAGATTGCTAACAATATCAGAATTTATGGAACTGAAATCTGCATACTTGGCAAACACATCCGCTTCAATAACATCTCCTGGATGAACCAATAACATAATGCCAGCACCAATAGGCTCTTGTACGTCCGGAGGTTCACCATTTGGCAAATTGTTGATTCGGATAACTTTATGCGCATCGTCAAAATCAAATGCTTCTTTATGTATTACGATGTGATTAGGCGTGTGATTATAGGTTTCTGACATAACCGGGTTTCTATTAAAGAATCCTTCACCAGTAATGGGATCATAGGTTTCAACATTATCACGTTCAGGCTCCATGGTAGCCACATACTCCTTCGAAAACGATCCTCCAATCACAGCACGCACATTACCTAAATGATCTGTTAATTCGTACAGTGTATACCCCGTTTGCGGCTTATACAAGCCAATTCTACCACTACCGTATACGGGCATCTCAACGGGATAAGGCGCAGTTCCTAAATCCAAGTCTTCCTCATGGGTACACACAACGCTGCCAGACGCATCCCGTACATACCAGGTTCGGAGCGCAGCCGCATATTCATTTTTAGTATCATAACTCGTTTTATTTAACCGAAAACCTCCTCCATCATATACAAAGGTTACAATTGGTTTAGTATATAGCGCATCAGCATATACTCCCGTTACTTTTCCGGTAACATCGTAGGTAATGAATTTTGATTTATCACCTTCTGTCTCTTTGATGGTTTGACCTAAATCATTGTAGTTGTAGGTACGAAATGTAGATGAAGTGGACTGATTCTGCTCGATGCTCATCAGCATGTTCGAGTTCGCCTTGTAATTATATTTCAGGTTGTAATTAAAATAATCAGCAGGCGCCAGCACATTCGCATTGCGTTGAAGGGAAGTAATATTTCCGTTGGCATCGTACCCGCCAATGGCCTCGTGGTAGGGTTTTAATACATTGGGAGCAAACGTAGTACCGACAACATTTCCCCAGTCGCCTTTCGTGAATTGATTGCGTTGATCATATTGGTACGCATAAGCAAATTGCTTATCCGCTTCTGTGGGGCCATGCCAGCGTGCAGCCTTGATCAAACCACTATATTGATTTTCATAGTCAGCCGGTATCGTAATGGATTCTGCGCCGTTCTTTGCACTGGCGTAATCATTGGCATAATACTCCAATGTCATGCCGAATACATCCCGTCCCACATTTGGATTTGATAGTCCATCGCCACCCGGATCGTCATCGATATTGGCATGGTTGATGGATTTTAATTTACCATCAATGGTATAGGTAAAATCAGTTCCTTGAAGTGCTTTCGTTACGCCTTTGTCATCTTTATAATAACCGAATTCAACCCGCTTTAACGGTCCGTGCAAATAATAGCTATACGTTGCCTGATGTTCGAGCACGCCGGGGTCGATAATTCTGCTTGTCGATTTGCGCTCTTCGGGATAGGTAATGCTCGGGTTGCTGAGAAAACCATCTTTATCATAGGTTAATAATTCGCGTGTCGTATAAACTTTGTTTAAACGACCGTTGATATCGTATTCATAGAAATGTGTAAAATACTCCTTAATACCGTCGGAAGTTCCTTCCGGATACGTGGCATCTTTCTGATAGACTACTTCCTGCACTTGGCCCGTAGGCCCATAGCGATAATCCAACGTCTTAATTCCGAGACCCGCAATATCCTGAACCATCCACTCAACTCTACCTAGCTCATCATAACTATAATATGTGGTGATGATATCTTCTTTCCTCGAAGAGGATACAGCACCATATACAAAATGCTGTGTCCTTTTTATGCCAGCCGGGAAATTTGGATCTGGTTCATCGTAATAGGTAAAATTTCTTTCACTTTTGGTTCCGCTGGCATCGGGTAGGCCACCATCGATATTCTCGTTTTCGAGAATGGCAGTCATCTCAGCACTCTTGAAAGCAATGCCGCTAACACCAACACTATACTCACCTGATTCGATTGGTCGCCCGGAAACATCGTAGTTGGTGTAGGAGTATCGATTTGGTGTCGCATTTGCCTGCTCTTGGTTTTGTGAGAACCGTATCTTACCGTCTTCACGGTAAACATATTTTGTTGTACTGATTCCATTCAACGCATCACTCGTCGCAATTTTTTCCTCGGTTGAGATTAATCTACCCTTTCCATCGTAGAAATAGCGGGTCTTGTCGATGTCATCAAAGTTACTGTAACCATTAGTATCAAGCGTGTACTGCGCTAATCCATTAGGAGATATGCTAGCGAGTAACCTACCTGCATAATCATAAAACTGATAGCTCTTGGTGATTGGAGTTGTTCCATTTCCAAAATATAAGGAGATGATCGTCTTCCCCGATTTATCGGTATAGGCGACTGATTTCTTACCCGTTTCATCAATGGCTGTGGATTTAAAAAACTCACCTGCAATTGGTGTTGTAGGTCTCGGCAAACCAAGGTCGCGTTCGCGGATGGTTAGGTAGGCTATGTTATAACTAGCTGTACCTATTGCTCCGCCATCTAAATAAACATCTCCAGCTACTACTTCTTCCAGATCGGCAGTGGCCAGATACAGGCTACCCGCTTTGAAGGTATCGCCTGGTTTCGTTACACCCTTTACCTCACCACTACCATCGTGCTTAAATAGTGTACGGCTATAGGGGTATTGCGATGTCGCCACGAAGGGTTCATTCATATTGGCGTTGGCACTACTACCGTTATTAGAACTGTAGTACCAACCCAAAGTTCCCTCGGTGGTCGCATCAAGCGGTGCGGGTGTTAATTCGTTGGTTGAAAATTCGTTTGTCGGAGTATTCACATCATCCTCAAGAATGATGTCAAAATGGGTGAAGTTGTAATTTACAGTTGGAGCTGCCGTTACGAAATCAGGTTTGTAACGAAACTGAATTTTACTTCCCGTTTGATCATCTATCGGACATTCCTCATCGTCATTCGTTCCCGCGACTATAGGAGCCGGGAGCGTAGTAATGGCCTGGCGGCCTTGAGCGTCATAGAGTACAGCAGTTGCTAAAACTACTTCTGAACTCAGGTTTTTGTATTGCGATTGCAAGGGTTGGCCACGATCATCAAAATAAGAACGACTGGCCGATAACACGGTACCATATTCATCAAAACTGGTCTCTTCTATGTAATTGAGATTGAGCTCATCCACGGCAACGCCCGGCTCATCTTCAATGATTAGCTCTGCTCCCATCTCAAGCGTAATGCCGGGCATAGCAATTATAGACCGTTTACTTTTAACCGTTGACGTAAAATGTTTTAATACCAAGTCATTTATATTAACAATACCGAGGTTATCCTGGATTAGTTTCGGAAGGGTAATGGTGCAGGTTTGCTGAAAAACAGACTGAGCCGTTTTACCTATATAGAATTTCAGTCCGTCTGGATTATTACATCCGGCAGTCTTTGAATTAATATCAATGGTATAACTTCCGATATTTTTATTGACCGAAAAAACGTCACCATTTAATATTACATCCCCCCCTCCGTTGTTACTCGACCATGTATAATTATTGACAAAATCGGCTATTCCTGTTACGTTTAACTTATAGTCAACATTCATTTCAAGAGGAAAACCTCCTTCCTCGTCAGGCACAGGCCTTTCACCATCACTTACTTTTGTAGGCCATACCTGAACAGCAGAGACGTCATCTTGATAACAACTCGATGTTAGTTTCACGTCAAATGATGGTCCAACCAACCACTTAGTACAGGTACTATTTGCATCCTTTGTTTGCACCAAAGCTTCAATTTGTAGCGTGTGAAGCCCCCTTCCTTTGACATAGTATTGAATTGGAATAGAAGTGTAATCGTTCACAAAAACTGGATCGGCATCCCTCCCATTATAATATTTAATCTGTTTTACTTGTAATCCATTGCCAAAGTTAACTGAAGCATTAGCAGGATTGTATTCAAGGTTAACCTGAACCTCTGTTTCATCATTTGGAACCTTGATTTCATTTGAAGGTCTATCAGCCAATGTAATAGCGCCACCAGGAGGTGAGTCACCGTGGTATATCTTATACGTGTACATATACCTCAATCCCGTCCACTTACAGGTCAGCTTAGGAAAACCACGATATATCCTTTTATTATAATATACATCTACGGTAAGGTACCCGGTTTGGCCTGGTTTCCAAACAACGTTTACCTGCGCCCTATGATCCGAACTTTGATCCAATCTGGTAACGGTTGCGGTACCAAGTGTTGAAGATCCTGTTACCACGATCTCTATTCTTGTTCCTGTATCACAATAAGAATCTGACATGCTTGCCCGTATTTTATCGTAGACAAAGGTTGAGGTTGTTTCTTCAGCACAAGAGTAACGCAACAGAGGGTTGCCTTGGGTCTGAGCCTCACAAAATATAGGCAAACCAACCATAAGCAATTGCGCTAAAATCAGAACGGTAAATAGAGTTTTAAAATGCAAGATCATGTTCTTCATTCTAGTTGCCTTTACCATAGTTGTATTTAATTTCTTTCATAACGGCATCTTTGAGCCTAGCGCTTTCTTTACCCTCACCATAGTCAAAATTCAAAAGCTCCTTGCTGGTCCGCACTAACCGTCCCAAGGCATCGTACTCAAAGCGGGTGTAAAAATTGTTAGCGTCTAATATGTAATTCAGCTCACCCGTAAATTGATCGTACACAAATGAACTGAGTGATGCATTCAGCGGATGCACCCTGAAATCGTCAAAGTAGACACCGCGCTGGGTATTGTTTCTAACGCCAATAAAAATATCATTGGCTCCATCGGGCTCGATATCAATGTTTAATAGATACCAACTTTTAGATTTGCTCTTTTGAAGAACAGGATGCACCGACTTCTCACTACCATTAATGATGTAGTAAAGCTGTAGTTTATCTAAGTCGCTTTGAGTCTCCGCTGCACCCGCTGCGTATACCCAAACGCTGGCCCGATATTTTTTGGGAACATCAACAGAAGGCTTAACAATGGTATATCTAAAACCTTGTTCTTGTGGGCCTACTGATAGACTATATTCCCCTGTATGTTTAAACGCCCGTGACGGATCTCCTTGACCACGGCTAACACCACCTTCTTTTTCAGTATTGCCTGTGAGGTATTCCGCGCCAGCGTAAGCTATTTCATCATATCGCGCATTTGAGGCGCTCGCAATGACCTTATTTTGGTCAATATTCATTCGAGTCGATGCGAAATCACCATTAACATCCTTCGCCTCAAGTCCATGAGAATAAATGTCGTACAACATAAGCTCTGATGTTTTAATCCAGTGATCATTTTTAGTAGGATTCTCATCTTCCAGGTTGAAATTAAACGGATGTTCAATAAAATCGTCATGCTCATCGGCATTAACAAGATCATCGTATTTATATGATCCATCGCTGTTTAACGCGGCCTTTCCATTCCAAACAAAAGAAGATTGCAGCCGCCAGATATTTGTTTGAGGTGTGGTCAAATTTAAAACGTCCACCTGGTCACTCCAGGTCTGAATGGATGCCGATAAAAGACCAATAGGATTGTTTTCGCTATTAACAACATAAGAGTATTGTTGTGATGTTTGTGTCAACATATTCCGGTTGGTTTTGTTACCCACCTTCAACCCCATGCCACTATAATTTTTATAAGCCGGAACAGATACTGATTTGTATCTATTGCCATAACTATCAGTAGTCAATATCTCGACAGGTTCGCCAGAATAAAAATCAAATGCCAGATTCTCAGTTCTACTGGTAATGCCAGTTTTGAAATTTATGTTGGTCTGGCCAGTTGATATTGAGGGGAAATTTTCTCTTTTACTTATCGTTGCCAAAAGATGTCGGGAATCTTTATCGAACCGAGACTCTTCACCTTCATTAAAATAAGGAATTGAATCATTCTTTTTATAAAAAGCAATTCGGGCACGTGTAAACGATTCCTCCGTGACTCCTTGATTCAAAAATTGCTCCGCAACATCAGTTTCATAAACCGTTCGGTTTTGCTCGAAACTGCCATCAAGCCCATCATGTAAATAATGATTCGTTGTTTTGGATATTGGACTATCATTGGATGCATCGTATAAAGTTATGCTCTTTAGGTTTCCGACTCTTGACGAGAAATTTTTTAATACCATTTTATTCAGGAATGATTTATCAAAATTTACTCCATCATGATTACCAGACATCCCGTCAATCCGTTGGTAACTTTCCTCTTTAAAAATATCTACCATCCCTGAATTGAATGTCTCAAACTCAAACTTTGAGTAATTCGGTATCGTATGCTCAACGCCATCTGGAGTGACGTTTTTCTCTCGTACTGTAACAAATTCGTATATAACTCCAGGTCCAGGGACTACCCTCGCGTTTATCATTTGCTTATACAGCCGCTTTAGCATTGCGCGTTGAATCACGGCTTTTGCCTTTGGTAGCGTTTTAGTATCTGCAACTTCATCTTTAAAGTCAGGATTAATCTTAGGAACAAGTATTTGTGAGGGTTCATATGATGTAACTCCGTGGGTATATTCATAGGAGGTTACTCGATAGGGTTTTCTACTTTCAGAATCATCTGTAAGGGAAACGGAATTAACGCGCAAACCACCTCCATATCTTACTGGGGAATTATTGGCTGAGATCACTCCACCAACAAAGTAATGTGGCCATGCATTGACACCACTATAAATATATTTACAGCTAATAATACCTGAAGGCAAGGACGATGCATAACACGGTTGGTTTCTCACACGGTCATATTTAAACGACCATATTTTAGGTTTAACTTTAAGTTCATCATATAGCTCATTTCCAGTAACAATTATATAAGCTTCTGTGCTTCCATTCTGATTGTGTATTTCGTTAACGATCACCTCCCCATTATAGGCCTTAACAAAATGCGCTGCAATGTTCTTATCATCTTCAAAGTCTTCATAATCATCACAACTACAATCTATTGTTCGTTGATTCTCATTGTTTACGTTATACACAGTTGAAAAATCAATCGATGTAGGTTGCCCTTCTGCGAAATAGGTATTTAAATTTATACCTTGTTCCCAAAACGATATCTTTAGTTTATTCGGGGCATAATCAATTACCTCTTTTGTTCGAAGAATGTGGTTATTAACTAACGCTACTTCGTGATATTGATCACTTTCGTATTTGATTTTAATAACTACACCTAATGAAGTCACTATTTCGTTCAGTGACCATGCATCCACATCTAATGCAGAGATTTCTGTTGTTGATCTCCCTATAATTTCATTCGTTGCATCCCGATAATCAGAATCAAAGTCCTTTTTATAAAAACCCCAGCTATCAAACTTATCCTTTTCGTAAGACGCATTTTTATAGTCGAAGCTCATTGGGGGAATTGACATTAATTTGCTCTTACCAAAAAATTCAAGCTTTCTAAGAGTCAATTTTCCGAGTTTTGTACTGTAATTCCGACCTTCAAAACTATTTGGGGTGTCAGGTGCTAAAGCATAGTCGTAGTTCAAATCAATTGATCGTAAAGTATATTCGTCACTGTTTCGGGAAGCCGCGAAGTCGCTATAATTGAACAGCTTAATCCGGTCGAGCTTCAATAGATTTCTCGTGTAGGTGTAACCCACAGTAACATCCTCATAGGATTTATCGCAATTATCGATACAGTTAGCATATTCGGTCGGGCCATTAGTGATACTGGCGCAAGTAACTTTACACTGGTGTTCAGGTCCCGAGTCTCCCATTATAGGCGCACGGTCAAAGCCTCCTGTTTCCCGATCGGCTACTTCTCGTCCGTCATTTCTAATCGATTTTTCAAAGACTGCCACATGCGTTTCTGTCAATATTTTGTCCAAATAGTAAATCTCTTTTTGCCCTGAAGAGTAAAATTCAAATTCTCCATCGAGATCGCGGTTGGTTCCCTCACCAGGATTTCTCCAGTTATAGTCGTTGAGCCATTTACTGTATTCAAAATTTACCCAATAACCCCAATCCCCGTGGTCGGCTATTCCATTTGAATTTTTATCAATGTAGTCAGGCCCGGTTACGGATGTCAGTAGCCAGGTGTAAGCATATCTTTCCGGCTTCTTAAGTTCACTATAAGATAAACCATTAGCATCCTGCTTTGTAGCTGAATTTTCGGTCTTAACAACTTCATTAAAACTATAAACAGGTAAAGAGAAGTTATAAGTTACCCCGCTGCCATTGGTTATAGTAAATGCACCAACCTGTGAGTTTGAATTTCGGTTAAAGTCTTTGGATACACAGTTAAGAAAACCTTCCTTGAAAGCTCCATTCCCTAAGGAAGAAAGTAGAATTTCATTATTTGTAAACCACTCAATATGGTTTGAGCCTGCAAGATGATTGTTACTAATACCGTTGTTTCCTGCTTCACCTGTGGTGGGATTTCCGGCAAAATCAAATGAAACTTTATCATTTGCTACTTGAAAATTACCTGGCTCATATTCATACCTATTCGAGAAATCATTTTCAAATCGGAACTCAACTTGTTTTGAATTAGGTTCATCGTCCAAAATATATCCTTTGGAGAGTATGTTATTATCATTTTTTTCGTCCAGTTTGTCTTGTCGATAAAGATGCTGTTGAAAACTGTATGGCCTGATATTACCATAAACACCCTGGGCTGCAACAGTATAAAAATCGGTATCAGGAAAACTTCCGCCTAATACTTTCTCCGGATCATTGTGAATAGATATATCAAGACTATTGTCCAATAGATCGTATGTATCAAAGGCAGATGAAAAATTAGGAGGAACATCATCCATATATAAAGAACCAAATGTATGTATCCCAACCGTCTCATCGATAAAATATCGCTGGTAGTCACGACCTAACCGCAGGTTGACACCGTAATAAACTGGAATATCAATTTGAAAGCTTTTTGCATTTATCGTAACGTTATTCGCTTTGCTGTTGTATACTCCGGCAACACCACCACCAAGAGATACTGAAACTTTACTATTACCCGAACCTATTGATACACCCATCAATGAAGTACCAGCAACTCCAACCTGTGCTCCAGCATTTGCGTTCAATTTAGCATCTGAATTAAGGCTTACTCCTACCGATGCTCCTATGTTCAAACCTGCGTTAGTTCCCTCTCCAACTCCTACACTTAGACCTATGCTTCCATATGAGCTTCCGTATGGTGACATTCCTACTTGCGCATTTATACCTACTCCGCCATATCCAATTCCTACGCCAACATATCCTCCAACGCCATTACCCCTATAAGTATCCTGGGCAAATGTCATACCTGCACTCACAGTTGCGATATTCGCAATTCCAATGGACGCGCCAACAGTTGTTGTGCTTCCTTCTCCACCTTCCCAAAAAGAATGGTCTAAATCTGTAATATTATTATGATCATCAGGGTATCCGTTGACCAAGCGAGAAATACTACCAGGATTGAGCGTGAAACCAAGCCCTACCCATGAAGCATCTAATTCGGGTTGAATACCGGCATGATACGAAAGCGATAACGGATATCCTCCTGCCGGTCCGGGAACTTCAATTAACGGAACGTTATAGGTGAAATCTCCAGTCTTGAGATCAACCATGTCAGTAGTATCCACTGGCTCAAAACTTGTAGATTCGGGGGCGGTTGGCCCTGCTGTAAACGCATACGAAACTGAAGGTAAAACAGCACTCGCCAGAAATTCAACAGCAAAAAAAACTGCGAAGGATTTTAAAAGTATCTGGTTTCGAAGCAATCTCATAACGTTTTTAATTCAAATGTTTTTTACAATAAATTTCTTTGCAGCGATATAATCTCAACTGGTCTTAGGCGTATTGAATTTTATTTTTGGCACTTTTTGTAAATCTTTTACCCTGAACCGGAAGCGCTGGTTGCCAATGCCAAGCCCCAGTTCATTCAAATTAAATTGCACCCACTCTTTATCCAGCGCTCTCTCTTTATTAAATACAAAAAGCAAGTCAGTCGAACTCCCTAATCCATACGTTCTGTTCAGAATAAAATCACCAACGGGTATGGTATCCTGGGCTGATGTTGTAAGCGAGACATAATCATTCATGCGGAACGATAAGGTTTGCACCAGGTCGCTGTATTGCGCGCCTCCGGTTTGATGAAGGGCTTCTTTGTTGTTGTTGGAAAGACTAAGTACGAAATAGTAGTAGCCATCGTACTTCCCTCGCATCGTTCGTAATATAGAAGTATCAGCCGGTTCGCTGCCCAGCTCTTGCTGAACCATTAAATCAGTAGGCCTGTATAATACTTCAACTCTTGAATTACCTAAGTCAACCGATTTCTTCAACCCATTCTCCTCATCGGAAACGTATGCACTCAGTTCTTCTTTTGTAAGAAACTCAGGCTGGCAGGCGGTGATGGCAAATAACAGGATAACGGCCAGGTAAAGTCGTGTCATAGATTACTGTCCTCCGTATTCTTTGTTGAGTCCTTCCAGTACTTCCTTCGTGATGTTCAGCCCTTCATCTGCATAGGCGAGGTTGCCATAGTCGGTTGCTGCAAGGATTATTTTATATCCTTTTGCCTCTCCGTATTTCTTGAGGTAGGCATTGATCTGTGTAATCACATCACCCGTCATTTTAGCATCTTCCTGCTGGGCTTGTGTATTCATCGCTTGCTGGTAATCCGTAAACTGCTTTTGTTTTGCACGAATCAGTCAGTTCCTGTGAGAGCTGGCGCTCTTTCACGGTCATTTTAGGACTCTCCTTTTCATATTTAAAAATCTGCTGCTGCACTTCGCTGGCCAGTGTATCAATGTTGGCTTTCCAGGCAGTGGCTTTCTTTTGGTAGACAGCACGGGCGTCTAACATTCCTTTAAAATTGTTGGTTAACTGGCCTGAGTCTACATAGACAACCTTCTGATTATTAGCATTAAAGAAAAAAACGGATAGTATAATTATGCCAAGCAAATTCAGCACTCCTATTCCAAGAAGGAAACGTTGCATTATGTAAGGTTTAGTAGTTAGGGCTCCTTGAAAATCACCTGGGCTCTTAGGTAAAATGATTTTCGTCTGCAATTTGTGTAGATTCATCGACATACAATTTTTTATATCTGTGAAATAATTACTTCACTTTATTTGTAGTATAAACCCTACATTAACTATTATTACAGGCTATAAATAAGGTTGTAGGATTTATTTTATTGCTATTATAAATGATTTGTTACATCTGCGTGTAATAAATCAGTTAGCGCTATTCGGTTTTAATATTGATGTAATAATGTTATGGGCAAACTAAAAATTCTGTTAGCAGATGATTACCCGTTAATCCGTCAGGGTTTGAAATCCATTATCGAAACGTTAGATCCTGTAGCTGAAATTCTGGAGGCAGATAATGGAAAGCGAGTCATTGAACTCTCGCGTCAGCACCAAATCGATCTCTTCATTCTGGATTATCGAATGCCTGAGATGGGTGGTTATGACGTTGCTAAAATATTGCTTGCCCGAAATCCTAAAACGAAAATTATAATCATCACAGCATTTTCTGAATCTGATCTGATCGCAAACGTATTAAACCTGGGTGTGCGCGGTTTTTTATCGAAGACCACGGATATAGCGGAAATTCGATTGGCCTTAAATAAAGTGCTCACTGGGGAAATCTATCTGGATAAACTCCTTGAAGATCGTATGCAACGGGAATCAGGTTTTAGTAAAAAGAACCCATTACCTCTTACTTTCACAAAGCGGGAAAACGATTTAATGCTGTTACTCTCTAAGGGCAACACCAGCAAAGACATTTCACTTTCTTTAGGAGTCACCCAAAAAACAATTGAAATATACCGCAGTCGGTTACTGGAAAAAACAGGTGTGCGGAATTCGGTGGAGTTGGTCGATTATTTTCATAGTAACGGGCTGATTTAATCTTTTTCCTGTTACTGCTCTCTTACTGCTCTGTTACTCGTCTGTTACTCCCTGTTACTCCCACCCTTAAATGTGGCTTCAGTACCGAATGCCTACCACTGAAGATGATCATGGTCGAAATGATAATTTACTTATCGCAAAAGTTATCCCAACAACAATGATTATATTATGAAATCAATCTAATGTCAACAAAATTTGAAGACTATGAACTTAAAACCAATAAAGACTAAAAAGGACTACCAACAAGCCTTGGACAGACTTGAACTAATTTTTGATGCTAAAAAAGGAAGCAAGGAAGGAGACGAACTTGAGATATTGGGCATATTGATTGACCAATACGAAAACGAGCATTTCCCCATTGACCTACCAGACCCAATAGAGGCGATTAAATTCAGAATGGAGCAACTTGGTTATACTCAAACGGACTTAGCAAAAGTAGTTGGGCTAAAAAGCAGGGCAAGTGAAATTTTGAGTAAGAAGAGAAAGTTATCGTTGGACATGATTAGACAACTGCACGAGAAATTAAATATTCCGACTGACGTTTTAATTCAAGCCTACTAAATAGCACGATCTCAAATAATTTTTGATTCAATAGCCGCTCGCACCAATGCTGCTGTATTCTTCACCTGCAACTTTGAAATCAGATTTTTACGATGCGAGTCTACCGTGCTCACGCTTACAAAAAGTTTATCGGCAATTTCCTGGTTCGTCATGCCGGCTGCTATTAACTTCAACACTTCAATTTCTCTTCGGGTTATCATGGGCTGGTTGTGCTCCAGTATACTTTCCCGAACATTTTCTCTGCCCAACCAATACTCTTTACCTGAAGTAACTCTATCAATTGCAATTCTGATTTCGTCAAGAGTCGAATTTTTTAATAAGTAGCCATGTGCTCCAGCATCTTTCATGCTTTGAACATAACTGATCTGTTCAAAATTGGTTAACGCAATAATTTTTAAGTCAGGAAATTTCTTCGTTAGGGTTTTACAAACATCTATTCCACTTTGGTCAGGCAAACTAATATCCAGCAAAACCACATCGGCCGTATTCTTAATAAAGTATCCAAGACAGGATGCTGCATTCATAGCGTGTCCACACACCTCTACATCCTCCAATTGAGTGAGCATCATCCGGATGCCTTCAATCACCATGGGGTGATCATCAACAATTAATACGCGCTTCATGTAATGGCAAAGGTAATAAGTACTGACGTTCCTTTTCCGGCAGAAGATTGAATATCCAGTTTTCCCTTCAGATACTCAACCCGCGAACGGATATTCGCAAGTCCTGAACCTGAATATTTCGAAAGGTCGCTCATATCAAATCCGATTCCGTTGTCCTCAAGAGTAATGTTCAACTCTTTTTCATGCTGAGCCAATTGCAACAGCACCTGAGTAGCCTTGGCATGCTTCACCGTGTTATTTAGTAATTCCTGGACAATGCGATATAGAATGATTTCTACATTTGAAGGAAGTCTTTCTTCCAATCCAATAACCTGATAATTGATGGTGAGGATCTGAGCTTGAATGAGTGCATCACAATAACTTTTCAACGCTTCTTTCAATCCGAATTTAACTAACACTTCAGGCATCATGTTATGTGCCACGCGTCTTAGTTCCGATATGGAATGATCAAGCATATCAAGTGATCGCTCAAACATCAGCGCATTTTCCGCATTGAGCATCACATTTGATTTCATGTTCGTGAGTGAAAATTTCACACCCGATAATAATCCACCCAAGCCATCATGTAAGTCTTTTGCTAAGCGACCGCGTTCTTCTTCTTGTCCTCTAATCACCGCTTCACTTGCCATCAACTGCTTTTCCTTTTCCAATTCTGCAATCTGACTTTGGTTTAAAGCATTTTCGTTTTCTAAAATTTTCTTTTTCTGATGATACGTTCGTCTTGCCAGGAATAAAATAGCAATAACGGCCAGCAGTGATCCAATAAGAATAAAAATGACGAATCTGTTTTGCTTCAGGGACAAGTCTTTGATGTAAGTCTCTTGCTCCAGTTGTTTAATCTGTTGTTCTTTCTTTTCCGATTCAAAGCGAGCTTCCAATAAATTGATATTGGCTCTGCTCTTCTCCCCTACGATAGAATCATTTAACACTTCGAACTGCTTCCTGAAATCCAAAGCCTTTAAAAAATCTCCAGTCTTTTCTTCTACGATAGAAGCCTTTCGATACAGATCCTTTAATTCATTGTTAGAGCCAAGCTCCTGTGCCAACGTGATTCCTTTTAATATGAATTGTTCCGCTAACGCATTTCGTTCCGTTTTTATGTATACATCCGAAATACCCATGTAGGCATACATTTCATATTCGGGCGCATTCTTTTCTTTGGAGAAAGAGATTACTTTTTTGTAAAACAATTCAGCATCTCCATACTTTTCCATAGCGCTATAAACATCGGCACTTCCCAACCAGCCATCCAGTATTACAATGTAATCATCCGTTCGAACGCCTATCGCTTCAATATCTTTAAAACGGTTCAGTGCTTTATCATAATTTTTGAGCCACAGTTCTGCGTTGGCAATATTAAAAGTTGATGAGGCAATCGCATAGTCATTTTTTAACGCTACGGCCAGCTGCAACGATTTTTCTGCATATGCCTTTCCCTTTTCGTACTGCTGAAGATTTATAAAAATGGAAGAGAGGTTATTATTTACAATGCGCTGCAGTCGTTTATCATCTATTGCCTCTGTCAGCTTTTTAGCTTCAAAGTAATTTTCTGCGGCAAGTTGCAGGTCTGATAAATATTCCCACTCACTTCCAATATTAATGTACGCAACGGCTAACTCTTTCTGCGTACCCTTTTGCTTATAAAGCGCAAGCGATTCTTTACAGAATGCTAAGGCTTCTTTAAATTTTCCTCGATTATTAAGAATGACAATAGCGTTACTGGCATACTCGGCTCTACCCTTCAAAAAATTTATCTGTTCCGACTTCATTTTTGCTTTTTCGAAATACCATAGAGCCGTATCAGGATTTACCTCCTCAAATTGTTCACCTATCTGATAGAGGATCATCACCTTAACAGTATCTTCTTTTGCTGAACGAAAGGCCTGTTGAAGGCTGTCTATGACTATCTCTTGTGCATGAGTTTGAGATGAAAAAAACAGAACGAAACCAAGGAGCAACGAAGCGTACTTCGTTACCATCGAACAGGTGTATGATTCCATGGGTTTTAAATTCTCCATCTTATACAAATAAACTAAACTTCCACAGAGATGGCCTCCCCTTTTTACATGATTTTGATTTCCTCCACTTCGGTCGTCTGACCCCAATTCGATGTTAGTTTAACCCAGATAATGCAATAGAGCATTGTTATCTTTTGTAACTGATTGATATTATTAGCTTTGTAGAGGGCACAATTATAACCCAAAAGGTGAAAGAATTACACGTCACATTTACCGATAAAAATGTAAGTGCCTGGGGC